>NZ_JBYOJS010000001.1:0-571367 GCF_057798895.1 Cupriavidus sp. 22TCCZM04-2 | reverse complement strand
GTGGGGGGGGGGGGGGGGGGGGGGGGGGGCCCCCCCGGCGGGGGGGGGGCCGCGCCCCCCCCCCCCCCCCCGGCATCGCCGACGCCCGTTCGGTTCACCCATGCTGATGCCGATACTCCTGCGTCAGCCCGCCATACCCGTAAGCCGCGGCCCGCGCATCGATGACGTGGATATACGACACCGGATGCACGTTGCCGATCAGCTCGGACAGGGTTTCGAAGATGGCCTGCAGGTACGCAGCCTTCTCCGCCTTGGTATTGGTTTCATCGGTCACGCTGATATCGAGATGGAAGGCGTTGCGCCCGGTTCCGGACAGCGGCTCGCCGCCAATGATCCACTGCTCGCGCGGCACGTACTGGACCGCAATGGCAATGACATCGGGCTTTTTGCCGAGCACGCGCTGCGTGAGTTCAGACACCGCGGCGGCGCTGCGGCGGGTGAGGGTTGCGTCGGGCTCCCCGGAGATCTGCAGGTTGACGTGGGGCATGTCTGGCTCCTTGATGATTGCGTTGGCAAGGTCATGGTAGGCGGCGGTGTAATATCGGAAAAGCGGGAAGTTCCGATATGAACCATCGGATTCTCCGAGTCAACAGGAATCAGGGGTTTGCCATGCGTGGATTCGACACCGATCAGTTGCGTACCTTCGTCACGGTGGCCGACAGCGGCAGCCTGTCCGCGGCCGCGCCCCGCCTATTCCTGTCGCAGTCTTCCGTCAGCGAGCAATTGCGCAAGCTCGAAGAGCGCGCGGGCGTGCCACTGCTTACGCGCGGCCGCAAGGGCGCGGCGCCCACGCCTGCCGGGACGCGTCTGCTCGAGCATGCGCGGCGCATCCTGGCGCTCAACGACATGGCGCTGCAGGAGTTGCGCGGCCGCGTGCTGGAAGGGGAGTTGCGGCTAGCGGTGACGGACTACTTCCGACCCGCCGAGATCGCCGGCATGCTGCGCCGCTTGCGCGAGCGCCATCCGCTGCTGCGCCTGCACGTCACGGTGATGAAGAGCGCCGTGATCGACGCCACGGCGGACATGGACGCGTTCGATATCGGCCTGAGCATGCGTATCGTCGGCACGCGCGGCCAGGCGGCCGCACGGCGCGGGACACTGCTGCGGCGCGAGTCGCTGTCATGGGTCACGGCGCAGGGCGAGGCGGGCAACCTGACGCCGATGCTGCCGCTCGTGCTGCTGCCCGACTCGTGCTCGCTGCACCAGTTCGTGGTGAAGCTGCTCGTGCGCAAGCATCGGTCCTTCGAGATCGCGCATTCGGCCTCGGGCGTGGCCGGATTGCACCTGGCGCTGGCCGCGGGGCTCGGCCTGTCCTGCCTCAATGCCTCGGCCATCGGCCCGGGCGTGGCGCCTCTGGATGCGGCCAGCCAACGCAGGCTCGGCCTGCCGGCCCTGCCGGAAGCGGAGTTCTTCCTGCTGCCGCCCAGGCGCGGCGAACCGGATTTCATCGCGGCGGCGCGCAATGCGCTCGCGGAACAGTTCGGGTGAGCGTCGCTCGCTCAGGCGGCTCCCGAAAAATATGGCGTAGCGGACCCCTTTCCCGCAAAGCGAAAGCGGATATTTATCCGCAAATTTGACCAAAGGCTCCCCGGTAAATGATAATGCGTCGCATTTTATCGATTGCATTACAAAAAATTACAGGGAAATGAGCCTTAAACTGCATCCGGTACACCGCGCCGTCCTGACGGTATTCGCTTGCCAGCCCATGCTGGCCGGCATCGTCCACGCTCAGGAGGCCGGGGCTGTCGCGACGCCTCAGCAGAGCCTTCCAGAGGTCACGGTGAGGGCCGATGCCAGCCAGGACCTGGGCAGTGGCTATAACCCGTCCAGGACGGTCAGCGCGACCAAGACCGAGGCACCGCTGCGCGACGTTCCGCAGACCGTCAACGTGGTCACGGCAGACGTCATGCGCGACCAGCATGCCACCTCGATGCAGGATGCCCTGAAGAACGTGCCGGGGGTGTCGTTCTCCACCGGCGACGGCCAGCGCGACCAGGTGTCGATCCGCGGCTTTACCGCGATTGCCGACCAGTTCGTCGATGGCATCCGCGACGACGCGCTGTATTTCCGCGACCTGTCCAACGTGGACCGCGTCGAAGTCATCAAGGGTCCGGCAGCCGTGCTCTATGGCCGCGGCTCGTCGGGCGGCCTGATCAACCGCGTGACCAAGAAGCCGGGCATCGACGTGACCGACTTCGCGCTGAGCTACGGCATGTGGGCCGACCGCCGCGCCGAGGCCGACGTCGGCCGCGTGTTCGCCGATGGCGCCGCCGCATTCCGCGTGACGGGCGCCGTGGAGAAGGCCAACAGCTACCGCTCGCAGCAATTCCTCGATCGCAAGGCGATCGCGCCGTCGCTCGAACTGCGGATCGCGCCCGAGACCACCGTGCTGCTGCAGGCCGACTATCTTGAAGACCGCCGCGTGACGGACTTCGGCATCCCGGCCTACAAGGGCCGTCCGGTCGACGTGCCGGCCTCGCGCTACTACGGCGCGGCCAATGCGCGCGATGCCGACTACTCGCAGTCGCGCGTGTATTCGGGCACGGCCACGATCAACCATCGCTTCAACGACAACTGGTCGATCCGCAATGCCACGCGCTACTACCACTATTCGCTGGACCGCAACAACACGCTGACCAACTCGGTCAACGAGGCGGCGCAGACGTTCACGATGAACCACGGCAATGTCGGCCGCGAGGAGCATGGCTGGTTCAATCAGACCGACCTGACGCAGAAGGCCAGCCTCTTCGGCATGCAGCACGAGTTGCTGTACGGCATGGAGATCGGCCAGCAGAACAAGAACCAGGTCAACAACACCAAGCCCGTGCCGGGTAGCTTCAACCTGTTCAGTCCGGTGCTGCCAACGCTGGCGCGCGTGAACCCGGGCACGCCGGGCACCGACAACCTTGGCGTGTTCAATACCCTGGGGTTCTATACGCAGGACATGGTGACCCTCAGCGAACAGTGGAAAGCACTGGTGGGCCTGCGTTTCGACCGCTTTGAACAGGAGACGCGCCAGAACCTGGCAGGCCAGCCCAACCTGTCGCGCACCGACAATGCGTGGAGTCCGCGCGCGGGCCTGGTCTGGCAGCCGACGAAGGCGCAATCCTATTACGTGTCCTGGAGCAAGTCGTTCCAGCCGTCGGGCGAGGCTTTTGCGCTCGCGGCCAACAACACGCAGCTTGCGCCCGAGACGACCAACAACACCGAAGTCGGGGCCAAGTATGACTTCCTGGACGGCAAGGCCAGCGCCACGGTGTCGGTGTTCCGCCTGGAGCGCACCAATATCAAGGTCGCCAATGCCGCCGGCACGGCACTGATCCCGATTGGCGAGCAGCGCACCGATGGCGTGGAAATCTCGGGCGCGGCCGAACTGGGTGGCGGCTGGCGCTTTCTGGCGGGCTACGCCTACCTGGACGCCGAAGTGACCAAGTCGACGGCGGCACTGCAGGGCAAGAGCGCGACGATCACGCCGAAGCATTCGGGCAATGTCTGGCTGACCAAGAGCCTTGGCTATGGCTTTGGCGTGGGCGCCGGCCTCAACATGGTGGGTGCGCGCTACGCCGACCCCGCCAATACCGTGACGCTGCCTGGCTATGTCACGGCCGACATGATGGCCTGGTATCGCCGTGGCGCCTTCGAGGCCCAGCTGAATCTGTACAACCTGTTCGACAAGAGCTACATCGTCTCGGCGCATGGTACCAACCCGAACCTGAACATGCCGGGCGCGCCTCGCAGCGTCATGGCTACCCTGCGCTACCGGATGTAAGTCAGTACGAATTCGGCAGCTGGAAAAAAGGCCGGGCGGTGAGTAACCGCCCGGCCTTTTTGCTCTCTGTCATTGCATGGACCGCCTCAGGTCTCGCTCCACTGCCTCAGCAGGTTGTGATAACACCCCACCAGCGTCCGGCGTGCCTCTTCATCGGCGCCGGTCTGGTTCAACCGCTGGATCGCGTTATCCATGTCGAACAGCAGCGCGCGCTGGGTGTCGTCGCGCACCAGGCTCTGGATCCAGAAGAAGCTGGCCACGCGCGTGCCCCGGGTGATCGGCGTGACCTGGTGCAGGCTGGTGGCCGGATAGACCACCATGTCGCCGGCTTCAAGCTTGACTGCGTGCATGCCGTAGGTGTCCTGCACCTGCAGCTCGCCGCCGTCGTAGCTGTCGCGCGGCGACAGGAACAGCGTGGCCGAGATGTCGGTGCGCAGCTTGCGCCCGTCATGCGGATGAATGCGTACGCTGCCGTCCACATGGGCGCCGAACGTCATGCCCTCGCTGTAGCGGTTGAACATCGGCGGGTAGACGATATTGGGCAGCGCCGCGCTGATGAAGCGCGGGTTGCGCTCCAGCATGCCAACGACCAGGCGCTGGCACTCCAGCGCCACGTCGGAGCGTTCGTCGATCTGCTGGTTGAACTTGACCGGCGCGCCCGAGTAGCCGGCCGTCACGCGGCCGTCGACCCAGGCTGCGCCCGCCTGTTCCAGCCGCTCGCGCACTGCGCCGACCTGTTCGGCGTTGAGGACCTGGGGGATGACGACCAGCATGGCGGCTTTCCTTACACGCTTACATGCGATAGGTGAACGACAGCATGGCGGTGCGGCCGGTGCCCGGCACCGAGCGTCCGCCATCGGACTGGATCAGCGCATCGTAATACTTCTTGTCGAAGATGTTGAACAGGTTCAGCCGCACATCGTACTTCGGCTGGTGGTAGGCCACCATGCCATCCCAGCGCACGAAGCTGCCCACCTGCACGGTGTTGGTGTTGTTGGCAAAGCGCTCCGACATATAGAAGGCGCCGCCGCCGATCTCCCAGTTGGGCAGGACGGAGTAGCTGGTCCAAGCCGTGGCGGTGTGCTTCGGCGTGTTCGTGGGCACCTTGCCGGTGGTGTTGGCGCCGATGCCGTTGATGATCTCGCCGTCCAGGTAGGTATAACCGGCAAACACCTGCCACTTGTTGGTGATATGCCCGGTGGCGCCGGCGCGGAAGCCCTTCACGCGGATCTTGCCGGACAGCGCGTAGGTGGTGGCGTCGATCTGGCTGCGGGCATTGTCCTTGGTGATCTGGAACAGCGCCGAGGTCAGCGACAGGTCGCCGCCCATCAGGTCCCACTTGCCGCCGACCTCATAGGACTTGTTCTTCTCAGGCTCCAGGCTCTGCTGGCCGACGGTGCCGACCAGCTGCTCCAGCGACGGGTTGAACGACGTGCCATACGACACGTAGTAGGACTGGGCCTCGCTCGGCTGCCAGATGCCACCCAGGCGCACGCTCGTGAAGTTGACGGTCTGGTCGGCACTGGCCAGCGCGGTGCTGAAGTACGGGGCGCCGGCGGAGTTGGATGAATTAATGGAGTTGCTGACGCTGGCGATGTAGCGGTCATAGCGCACGCCGGCCACGGCCCTCCATTGCTTGCTGAACTCGATCGAATCGTTGAGGTAGGCGGCAATCGTATTTGCCGAGCCGCCTTGCAGGTTGCCGGTGCTGGTCGCCACGTTGGCGGGCGAGGCCGTGTAGGTCGGGTTGACCAGCGGTTCGCAGGCAACATAACCGACCGTCGCGGCGGTCGTGCCGCTGACCAGCGGCTGCCCGTTGCAGCTGCCGTTGCGGTAGTAGTTCTGGTTGTTGTAGCCGTCGTGGCCGATCTCGGCGCCCGCCAGCATGGTGTGCTTGACCGAGCCGGTGTCGAAGTTGGCCGTCAGTTCGGTCTGGTTGAAGATCGAATAGTCGCGGATCTTGCGGTCGTGGCTCTGCAGGCGCACGAAGAGTTGGTCCAGCGGCAGGGTGCTGGTGGTGAGCGGCGTGAAGCCGCGCGCACTGACCGAGCCGACCGTGTTGGGCGCGGTTTCGCGGGCGTCGGTCTCGACATAGTTGAACTGCGTCTGGTTGCGCAGGCGCAGGTTGGGCGAGAACTTGTGCGTGATGCCCGCGCTCAGCGCCGCGATGTCCTGGTTGGTGCGGTCGTCGGTGAAGCCATAGAAGGTATTGCGGTCGACATTGGTCGGATGGCCGTTCAGGTTCGAGAAGCCATAGTCCGGCATGTCGTGGTTGTGCTGCAGCAGGGCCGACAGGGTGATTTCCGTCGGCGTGCCGATGCCGAACCGCCACGACGGCGCAATGCCGAAGTCCTGCACCGTCATCTCGTCGCGCGTGCTGGTCCGGCCATCCTGCGCCATCGCCGAGATACGGAAGGCCGAGGTGTCGCCCGTGGGCGTGTTGTAGTCGGCCGTGGCGCGCACCAGGCCATTGGTGGTGACCGAGCCTGTCACTTCGGTCGCCGCCTTCATCTGCGGCTTCTTGCTGACCTGGTTGATCACGCCGCCGGTGGATCCGCGCCCGAACAGCATCGACGACGGCCCCATCAGCACTTCGACGGAATCGAGCGCAAAGGTGTCGCGGTAGTACTGGCCGCGATCGCGGAAGCCATCCAGGTAGATGTCCGTGCGGGCGGAGAAGCCGTTCAGGTTGATGTTGTTGCCGATCTGCCCGCCTTCGGCACCGCCGATGGTGATGCCCGGCACATTGCGCAGCGCCTCCGCCAGCGAACTCACGCCCTGGGATTCCATCAGCGCCTTGTTCACCACCGTGACCGATTGCGGCACGTCGCGCAGGTCTTCCGGCAACTTGCTGAGCGAGCTGCGGCCTGCGTTGAAATCGTCGCGCGAGGCCGCGCCCTGAACGACAACCTCCTGCAGCGTCGTGGCGGGCGCCGCGGACTGCTGCACGGGAGCGGCGGGCGCCTGCTGGGCAAGCGATGCTGCGGGCGCGGCAAACAGCGCGATCAGCGCGGTGGCGATGGGGGTACGTTGGGAGCGGCGATTCATGGCGTGTGTCTTTTGTTCGCCCGGGCGTGGATCCGGCCGGCGCCGCCGCCAGCGCGAATGCGCGAGGATCGACGACGCGGTCATGAGGGCGATGATTTTGGCTCGGCGAATATAAATGCGAATGATTTGCGTTGCAATTGACGTTGCGGTCATGACACAGACATTGATATGGCTGTATTAATGTCGCTAATAAAATACAAGAAGTCCGTAATAGTGTGTTAAACGCCATAAATGCTGGCGATACAACGCTAAAGGGGTGGGGAGCCGGTGCGCGGAAAGGAAAACGGCCCTTCGCCGGAAGGGCCGCCTCAATACATTGGGGAAAATGACCGGTAGGTCAGTTTAAAAATATTTCTCAGTCGGCGCTCATCTTGGCGTTCTTTGCAATCCGGCCCAGCCGTTCGCGTTCTGCCTTGATGAACGCGACAAAGCTCTCCTGCGAGCCACCGGCCGGCTCGATGCCATTGGGCAGCAGGCGATCGCGCGTCTCCTGCGTCTGCATGGCCGCTGTCATTTCCGCATTGAGCTTCTTCAGGATGGCAGGGTCGGTGCCCTTGGGCGCGAAGATGCCGGCCCAGTGTCCGATGCGGACTTCAGGCATGCCCTGTTCCGCCGTGGTGGAGATATTCGGCGCGGCGCTCATGCGCTTGTCCCAGGTTGCGCCGAGCGCCTTGAGCTTGCCCGCCTTGATCTGCGGCAGCACCACGACGCTGGCTTCGGACGTCGCCGCAACCTGGCCGCCAATCACCGCGCTGATGCTCTCCGAACCGCTCTTGTAGGGCACCGGCGTCAGCGACGCACCTTTCTCCTTGAGCATCTCTTCGACGAAGTGAGGCGTGCTGCCGCTACCCGCCGTGGCGAAGTTCACCCCGCCGTTTTGCTTCTTCGAGTAGTCGATCAGCTCCTTGAGATTGTTTGCCGGCAGCGATGGCGATGCCACGATCACCGAAGGACTCACTGCGATCAGCGACACGGGGACGAGATCGTCCGCGGCGTACGGCATCTTGGTGCGGATCAGGCTGTTGGTCACGGTGCCGACCGCGCCGACAAGATAGGTGTAGCCATCGGGTTTGCTCTTGGCCACAAAGTCGGCGCCGACCACGCCACCGGCCCCGGGACGGTTCTCGATCACGACGGTCTGGCCCAGGCGCTTGCCGACGGCGTCGGCCGCCGCACGTGCCACCAGGTCGTTGGCGCCGCCGGCCGTGAACGGCACCACGAACTTGATGAGGTGGTTGGGCCATGCATCGGCCGCGCGCGCAGGTTGGGGAACGATGGCGATGGTGACCGCCGCGGCCGCGGCAAGAGAGGGCAAGGCAAGGGCCAGCGCGCGGCTGGCGGTGATCTGTCGCATGTTGTCTCCGGCTGGATGGATGGATCCGCGGTGCCACAACGCTGTCCTCTGCCGCGGATGCCGGACCATGTTACCGGCACTCGCTGTCAGCTCTTGACGTGCGCCTTGCGGTGCTTTCGCGCAAGGCGCGTTAGCGGGCGTCGCGTTCGCACGGTGATGCGGAGAAACCCTGACGCGCTTCAACGTCCCGTCGAGGTACTGCGCATCGCACCGGTCGGTGTCAGCGCTCGCGCTCCCAGGTCTGCGTGCGGCCCAGCAGGCTGATGCCGATGAAGCCGCGCACGTCGAGCTTGTTGCCATCGTCGGACAGCGACATCTTGCTTTTGTAGACCTTGCCGTTCTCGGGGTCGAGGATCTCGCCGCCGCTCCATTCGTTGTCGCCGGTCTTGCGCAGGCCGGAGAGGATGGTCATGCCGATGACCGGCTGGTCCTTGCGTGCGTCCGTGCATTTCACGCACACCTTCGGCTTGCCGTCGTCGTCGCCGAAGGTCTTCACCAGGCGGCCGCTGTAGACGCCGTTCTTGTCGGTGATCTCCACCAGGCCGCGCGGCTTGCCGGTGGCGTCGTCAATCGTCTTCCAGCTTCCGCTCGGCGTGGCCTGGGCGAGTGCCGCGGCACTCGCGAGCATGACGGCGGCGAACATGCCGGCGCGCAGCAGCGTGCGCGCGGCGATGGCTTGGGGATGAATGCGCATGAAATCTCCTCTTGGGTGGTGGCGGCTGTCGGCATCGATGCCGACCGCGATGCCGTGTGGCCGGTCGCACAGCCTGGCGGCGTCAGGCGTGCTCGCCAATCTACTGGCGCCGCTGACGCTTCGCAATCGGCGGGCGTGTGCGGCCAGGCTCGGCGCCGCCGTGGCGCGCTTCTCCGAAAGGCGCATGCGCACGCCGTTTGCGGGAATTCTGTATCGCAGCAAAACGCGCCACGCGCGTGCCCGAAGCAATCCTCTAAGCCTTGCATCTCGCGCGCTTTTCGCGGGCGTCCCGAACGCGGTACGAACGTGTCTCGCGAGTTGCTGTCCTAAGGGCAGCGACATCGCGCGAGGGTGTCGATGCGCATGTCTATCGTTGCCTTCGGCGTTCGCAGCGCGCGTTCATTGCGAAAGCTTTGCCGGATCGCAACGCTTTCGGTGGACGCGAAGTTGTTGCTTCGATGCAAACCGTTGCGTTGGCGCATCACTGTCTCGCGTAGTCGGAGACATCGATGCAAGCGGCCGGCGTGCGCGTCGTCATCGCACATGGAACATCGCACGTGACACGCGTCGCATCCGGTGCTTCAGCCGTGACGATGATGGCGACGCTTGGCAACACATGCGCTGCGCGAGCATCGGGGCGCGCCTCCGCAGGTTTTGCTTCGCTTGCCGGAGAGCCTTTGTTTATGCGGGTTTCCAGCCAGCGCGATGATCCTTGCACGGGCCTTTCAACGCAGCGCGCCGCGCGCCCCGCTGCGCGCCGCGCTGCGTGCGAGCGGCGTGGCGCTCGTGTTGGCGTGCGTGCATTCGCGTGGGCGGAGGCGCGTGTTCGCGACGCCGATGAGGACATGCGTCGAGGCATGCAGGCGTGGTTGCGCGATGGTGTCGGCGACGTCTTCGCGAAGCGGTGAGCGCTGGCTAGATTGACTCGCTCGCGCGTGCAAGTTTTTTTGCACTTTTTTCTTAACATCATCGTGCAAACGAATTATGATTCGCCTTGACAAGAGTCTCACTTCATTGCAACGAAACAGGAAGCAAGATCGAACGACGAGCGCGCTTCGATGCAGTGACACAGTGATGCAGGTAGCTGAGGAGCACGAGAACTTTGACGCAGACCAGGCCGAACCGGCTTCTTAAAACGCGTGCAGTCTCCTTTGGCCCACTGACGGGATGGGCCGGCTACCTCAAGATGAATGCCGTCTGCCGTGCGCGAGGCCACGCCCGCACCGCAGGCAAGCCGTCCGATATCTCCTCATTGCAGGCTGCGCGCCGACTCGACGGGCGGCGCGGGCCGATCGAATATTCCGGGGCGTCGCCATGGGCGACGGTCCTGCTACCGAATTCATTAGCGTGCGGCGGAGATAGTGTCGTGCGCCGATGAATCGCTCGCTCGACTGGGGTAGCGGCAGAGTTGCCGCGCCTCGGGTCGGTCGGGTCGCCAACCTAGGTCATTCGATATTCACTCTCTAGTGTGGAAGGAGTTATCCATGGTAACGACTGCGAAGAAGAAGCCGGCGGCCAAGAAGGCCGCCAAGCCGGCAGCCAAGAAAGCTGCACCGGCAAAGAAAGCCGCTGTGAAGAAGGTTGCCGCCAAGAAGGCAGCACCGGCTGCCAAGAAGGCCGCCGTGAAGAAGGTTGCCGCCAAGAAGGCAGCACCGGCCAAGAAGGCAGCGGTGAAGAAGGTCGCTGCCAAGAAGGCAGCACCGGCCAAGAAGGCAGCAGTAAAGAAGGTCGCCGCCAAGAAGGCCGCACCGGCCAAGAAGGCAGCGGTGAAGAAGGTCGCCGCCAAGAAGGCAGCACCGGCCAAGAAGGCAGCGGTAAAGAAGGTCGCCGCCAAGAAGGCCGCACCGGCCAAGAAGGCCGCTGCCAAGAAGGCGGCTCCGGCCAAGAAGGCTGCTGCCAAGAAGACTGCCGCCAAGAAGCCTGCTGCGAAGAAGCCGGCTGCCAAGAAGGCCGCTGCCAAGAAGCCTGCTGCGAAGAAGGCCAAGGCTGCCCCTGCGGCGGCTCCTGCCGCTGCGGTTGCGCCTGCTGCCGTTGCCAAGACCGCGCTGAACCCGGCTGCGGCCTGGCCGTTCCCGACGGGCAACCGTCCGTAAGCCTCACTCGGTCGAGTGGGGGCCACGACTACCGCAAGGAGTCGCCCAGGCACGTACGGCGTGCCATAGTGGCCGGATACACCGTATCCGGCCTGCAAGACACCAGTCTTGCCAACCCGCCGACGGCGCATGCCCGGCGGGTTTTTTCTTTTGGGCTGCCGCTGTGCGGAGGGCGACGGGATCGCTGTCGCCGCGGCTGGCAGGCTGACTGTCCTTGCAAAAACAAAACGCCGCATCCTCTCGGACGCGGCGCTTCCAGAAGCCGGGACGCAGGCGGATCAGTGCGTGACGCGCGTCACGCCGCCGGAGGTCAGCAACCGCACCTGCTCGCCGGGGCGGAACAGTTCGTCGGCTTCCTGCGTGATCGCGCGCATCTCGCCGTTTTCCAGGCGGACGGTGATCTCGAGCGCGCGCCGCTGGTTGACCTTGTTCTCCGTCGCGCTGCCGGCAATGCCGCCGAGCACCGCGCCGAGAATGCCGGCCGCCACGGACCCGTTGCCGCTGCCGATCAGGCTGCCCGCGGCCACGCCGCCAATGGCGCCGCCGGCTAGGGTGCCGGCGCCGGTCTGGCCGCCCTGGATCATCACGTCGCGCACGCCTTCGACCACGCCATAGCGCACGGTCTGTTCGCGCTGTGCCTGTCCGGTCGAGTAGACGCTGTTGGAGTTCGATTGCGTGGCGCAGCCGCTGACCAGTGCCGCGATGGCAGACACGGCGACGACACCGGTTCGGAGCTTGTCGTTCATTTCAGTTCCCGTAAAGGTGCCACGCCCGTGCCGCAGGTCAGGCGTAGCGGTAGCCGAATGCAGACTGGAAACGGTTGCCGATTTCGTCGAGCGGCAAGCCGTGGTTCTGCGGACCCTGCTGCGCGATCTTGAGCGATCCCATCAGCGATGCCAGGCGGCCAGTGGTGTCCCAGTCTAACCCGTTTTCGATGCCGAACAGGAGGCCACCGCGGAACGCGTCGCCGCAGCCGGTCGGGTCCACGATGCGCTCGGCCGGAACGGCCGGGATCGCGTACTGCTGACCATCGGCAAAGATGCTGGCGCCGCGCTCGCCGTGCGTGACGATGAAGGCACGAACCTTGGCGGCAACCTCGGCGCTGGTCCAGGCGGTGCGGGACAGCAGGACCTGCGCTTCGTAGTCATTGACTGTGACGTAGCTGGCGAGTTCAACGAACTGCCGCAGGTCCTCGCCGTTGAAGAGCGGCATGGCCTGACCCAGGTCAAAGATGAACGGAATGCCTGACTCGGCGAACTGGCGCGCGTGGTGCAGCATGCCCTCGCGGCTGTCCGGTGCGACGATGCCGAGCTTCGGCGCCGCGCTGCCGCCCAGCGCATCCTTCACGTTGGAGAGCTGCGACTGGCTCATCGCGCCGGGGTGGAAGGCGGTGATCTGGTTGTTGTCCAGGTCGGTGGTGATCATGGCCTGCGCCGTGAACGTATCGGGCAGCACGCGGATATGCGTGGTGTCGATGTTCAGGTCGCGCAGGTACTGCAGGTAGGGTTCGGCGTCCGTGCCCACCGTGGCCATCACCACGGGCTCGCCGCCCAGCAGCTTGAGCGTATAGGCGATGTTGCCGGCGCAGCCGCCGTACTCGCGCCGCATGCCCGGCACCAGGAACGAGACGTTCAGCATGTGGATCTGGTCCGGCAGGATGTGTTCGCGGAAGCGTCCGTCGAACGTCATGATGGTGTCGTAGGCGACGGAGCCGCAGATCAGGCTGGCCATGCTCTCTCCAGGTACTTTGGGATGGTCGGGCCGCGTGCGGCCCGAGGGGTTTCGTAAAACAGAAGCGGCCGCCCCGGGAATGCGGGCGGCCGGTGCGAGATGCCGGTGCTGCTTATTTCAGTGCGGCGAGCGCGGCGTCGTAGTCGGGCTCGTTCTTGATCTCCGGCACCAGCTGGCTGTACTTGACGATGTTGTTCTCGTCCAGCACCACCACGGCGCGCGCGGTCACGCCGGCCAGCGGGCCGGTCTTGATATCCACGCCGTAGTTGCCCTTGAATTCCGCACCGCGCATCGTCGACAGCGGCACCACGTTGGCCAGGCCTTCAGCGGTGCAGAAACGGCCCATGGCGAACGGCAGGTCAGCCGAGACGGTCAGGACCACGGTGTTGGCCAGGCCGCTGGCGGCTTCGTTGAACTTGCGCGTCGAGGCCTGGCACACCGGGGTGTCCAGGCTCGGTACGATATTCAGCACTTTGCGCTTGCCGGCAAAGTCGGCCAGCGTCACGTCCTTCAGGTCCTTGCCGACCAGCTTGAAGTCGGCGGCCTTGTCGCCGGATTGCGGGAACTTGCCTGCCACTTCAATGGCGTTGCCGCCGAGAGTCACGTTGCTCATCACTGCTCCTTCCTGTTCAGGATCTTCGGGGGGCGCAGCTTGCGGCCGGACTCGATTCGGCCCTTGGCAGCAAGCCTGCGAAATCCAGGGACCGTTCACGGTGAAAGGCATGCGCCGTGGGTGAACAGGCCCTATGGATAGAAAATCAGCACGCGGTAATTGGCCGCCGCCTGCTGAGTCCGGAATCGTACCCGAACCGGCAGCTCCGTGCCCGCGCGAAGGCCATGCGTGGCGAAGGCCTTCTGCGTCGGCTCCAGGTACTCGGATGGCTCCAATACACGCCGCAGCAGCAACTGGTCCTGCAGATCGGTCATGACCAGTTCGATGGCCGGCAGGGCGGTGGTGGCCCGTCCCTGGTTGCGCAGCGTAACCGCGAGCACGTAGGCATCGCTGCCTTCGTCCTGCTTCTGCAGCTGCGAGGTATCGATGCGCAGCGCATCGATGTCGCGCCACGGCGGCACCGTGCAGCCCAGCGGCCCGCACGCGGCTTCCAGTACCGGGCGCAGCACCGGGAACTGACCGGCGAGTTGTCCGCGCAGCAGGTACAGCCCTTGCAGGACTACGCCAACCGCCAGCACACCGGCGGCGATATGCCAGCCGAAGCGCAGGCGCGGCCGTGCCGGGGTCGCGGCGGTCTCGCGCGCGCGTTCGCGTTCTCGCTCGCGGGTCTGGCGCAGGAAATCGGGCGCGAAGGCCGGACCCAATTGCGGTTCCTGGCGTGTCCAGCGCCGCGCGACGTTCTCGCGCGCAATCGCGCCGGCGGTGGCACTGAAGGCATCGCCCGTGCTGGCGCCGCCAGGCCCGTAGCTCGGGCCATAGTTGAGACCGTAGTCGTGGCCCGGCTCGTGCGGCGTTTCGGCGGCGGCTGTTGCCGGCGTGTCCGTCCTGGCGGCCGGAGCTTCGGTGGTGTCACTGGATTCCGCGCGCAGGAACTCGCTGGCGCTGCGCAGCGCGGGTTCGGCGGCGGCTTCGCCTGCCGGTTCGTCCGGCGCCTCGACTGCGTGGGAAGCGGGTGCGCGCGCGGAGGCCTCTTCGTCTCCGAGCGCGGCGCGATCGAGCGTCGGCCACGGCGCATGAGCGGCCACGATGGCGGCCGATGCTTCGTCTGCCTCGTCGGCATGATGCATGCCGTTGGCCGTCGCGACAGGATTGTCGTCGGGGTGGCCTGCAACCTCTTGTGGCGCGTCCGCGGGTCCCGGTTCGGCGTGTTCAGCTGGTTCGGCTTGCGAGGGGCGCGTGTCGTCGGATTCGCCCGGCTCGGCAGGCGTCTCTGCCAGCGCGCTATCGCCATCGGCTGGCACGGCCGCGGAGGCTTGCTGCAGTGCCGGTTGTGCGATGTCTTGGGCGGCGAGCGACGGCTCGATGGAAGCTGCGTCCGCGTCCTGCCTGGCCAGTGCCTCATGCTCCTCCTCGGCGGAAGCATCTTCCTCCTCCGTGGGCATCATCATCATGGTGGGCGAATCGAGCGCGGGCACGTCGTACCCCGGGTCGTAGCCGGGATCGAAGTGATTGGAGGACGAAGCCGGCCTGGCTTCGCTTTCCGCTTCACGTGGTGCAGCGGGCATGGCCGCTGCGGGTCCGGGCGAGGGCTGCGGCGCGCGAGCGGCGGCCGGGGCACCCGGCACCGGCACTTCGATCAGATGCTCGCGTGCATCGAAGACCGTTTCACAGTGTCCGCAACGCACCAGTCCCTGGCGCAGGCGCAACTGGTCGGCCACCAGCCGGAAGGCGGTGCGGCAGGCCGGGCAGCGCGTGACAAGCTTGGCGGCGGCCATCGGCTCACCTCAGGGGCGCGTGCCGTGCAGGCAGACCCAGCCTTCCTCGCTGCGCCAGACCGTCAGCGGCAGCCAGGCGGCATAGGCGGCGGCCACTTCCTCGGCCTGGCGCTCGAGCACGCCGGACAGCACCAGGCGTCCACCCGAGCGCACGCGGGCGCTGAGCATCGCGGCCATCAGCTTGAGCGGGTTGGAGAGGATATTGGCGACGACGAGGTCGTAGGTCGCTTCCGAAACGGATTCCGGCAGCGCGAACTGCGCCTGGACGCGGTTGCGCTCGGCGTTGTAGCGCGACGCTTCCACGGCATTCGGATCGATGTCGATGCCGAGCGTATCGCCGGCACCGAGCTTCTTTGCCACGATGGCGAGGATACCGGAGCCGCAGCCATAGTCGAGCACGGTTTCGCCCGCCTTCAGGTTCTGCTCCAGCCACTGCATGCACAGCCGCGTGGTCGGGTGGCTGCCGGTGCCGAACGCCAGGCCCGGGTCGAGTTCCAGCACCACCGCATCGGGCTCCGGTGCCTCATGCCACGACGGCACGACCCAAAGGCGTTCGCCGACGCGGATCGGCTCGAACTGGGATTGCGTCAGGCGCACCCAGTCCTGGTCCTCGACATCGCGCAGCAGGTAGGCGGGCACCGGATCGATGCCAAGCGTATTCGACGCGGCCGCGACGACGAGCGCCGGGTCGGTGTCGTCACCGAACAGCGCCACCACGCGCGAGCGGTTCCAGGCGAGCCGTGTCGGCTCCATCCCGGGCTCGCCGAACAGCGGCTGCTCGTCCGGCGTATCGGCGTCGGCGTCTTCCACCGACACCGACAGCGCGCCAAGGTCGAACAAGGCGTCGGACCAGGCTTCGGCCCGGTCCTGCGCCACTTCGATCACACATTCCTGAAATGCCACGGGCTTCCTTTTCTACAGCAGTACAGCAGTGCGGCAGTTGCCGCGTCAGGCTTTCTCGCGCTGCGCCAGGCGGTGCTCGAGATAGTGGATGCTGGTGCCCCCTTCGACGAAGTTGGCGTCCATCATCAGCTCGCGGTGCAGCGGGACGTTGGTCTGGATACCGTCCACCACCATTTCCGACAGCGCGATCCGCATGCGGGCAATGGCCTGCTCGCGGGTGGCGCCGTAAGTGATGATCTTGCCGATCATCGAATCGTAATTCGGCGGGACGAAGTAGCCATCATACGCGTGCGAGTCGACGCGTACACCGGGGCCGCCCGGCATGTGCCAGGCGGTGATGCGGCCTGGCGACGGGATGAACTTGAAAGGGTCCTCGGCGTTCACGCGGCACTCGATCGCATGGCCACGGAACTGCACATCCTTCTGGCGGAAGCGCAGTTTTTCGCCAAACGCGATGCGGATCTGTTCCTGCACGATGTCGATGCCCGTGATCATCTCGGTGACCGGGTGCTCGACCTGCACGCGCGTGTTCATCTCGATGAAGTAGAACTCGTTGTTCTCATACAGGAACTCGAACGTGCCGGCGCCACGGTAGCCCATCTTGCGGCAGGCCTCGGCGCAGCGGTCGCCGATGCGCTCGATCAGGCGGCGCGGAATATGCGGCGCGGGCGCTTCCTCGATCACCTTCTGGTGGCGGCGCTGCATGGAGCAGTCGCGCTCGCCCAGCCAGATGGCTTGCTTGTGCTGGTCGGCCAGGATCTGGATTTCCACGTGACGCGGATTCTCCAGGAACTTCTCCATGTAGACCTCGGGATTGCCGAAGGCGCGGCCGGCTTCTTCACGCGTCATGTTGACGGCGTTGACCAGCGCGGCTTCGGTGTGGACCACGCGCATGCCGCGTCCGCCACCGCCGCCGGCGGCCTTGATGATGACCGGGTAGCCCACCTGGCGCGCGATGGCCAGGATTTCCTTCGGGTCTTCGGGCAGCGCGCCCTCCGAGCCCGGCACGCACGGCACGCCGGCCTTGATCATGGCCTGCTTGGCCGAGACCTTGTCGCCCATCAGGCGGATGCTCTCGGCGGTCGGGCCGATGAAGACGAAGCCGGATTTTTCCACGCGCTCGGCAAAGTCGGCGTTTTCCGACAGGAAGCCGTAGCCCGGGTGGATGGCCTGCGAGTCGGTCACCTCGGCAGCCGAGATGATCGCCGGCATGTTCAGGTAGGACAGCGGCGACGGGGCCGGGCCGATACACACGGCTTCGTCGGCCAGCTTGACGTACTTGGCTTCCTTGTCGGCCTCCGAGTACACCACTACGGTCTTGATGCCCAGCTCGCGGCAGGCGCGCTGGATGCGAAGGGCGATTTCACCGCGGTTCGCGATCAGAATTTTTTCAAACATGGTCTCTCTCTGCGAGAACGGGAGCGGTCCCGTCAGGTGCCGCAGCGGCACACCGGGTGCGCGGCCGGCAAACTGGCGGTGCCAGGGGCCGCTTCATGGCGTGGGATGCGGGCCACAACGTGCGAACATCCACGAGATCCGGAGTGCCGCGCAATGTTGCGCGGCACTCCGGACAGCATCAGCCGATGACGAACAGCGGCTGGCCGTATTCCACGGCCTGGCCGTTCTCGACCAGGATTTCCTTGATCACGCCGGCCTTGTCGCACTCGATCTCGTTGAGCAGCTTCATGGCTTCGATGATGCAGACGGTCTGGCCTTCCTTGACGGTGTCGCCCACGTTGACGAACGGCGCGGCGCCCGGCGACGGGGCACGGTAGAAGGTACCGACCATGGGCGAGGTGACCACGTGGCCGGCCGGGAGCTGCGCAGCGGCAGGCTCGGCGGCAGCGACCGGAGCGGTGGCGGCAGGAGCGGCGGCGCCGGGCATGACCGGCAACGCCTGCATTTGCGGCATGGCCATCGGTGCGGCGATGACTTGCGGCGGTTGCTTGACGATGCGTACCTTGCCGTCGCCTTCAGTCACTTCCAGCTCCGAGATGCCGGATTCGGCCACCAGGTCGATCAGCGTCTTCAGCTTGCGCAGGTCCATCTTCTTATCCTCCTGAATCAGGTTGTCCGGGCGTGCCCTGGCGGGGCAGCGGCGGAAAATCGTCGGTACGGCCACCGGCTGTCCGCGTCCGCAGTGCCGTGCTGCACAAACTGCGGGCGCGGCCGCCAGGCGGCGCGCGTCATGTATTCGGGTAAAGCCTTGTATGCCGGTGGGCCTCAGGCCCCTGGCGGCGGCTGCTCCAGCCCGAGGGCATAGTCCAGCGCCATCAGGTAGCCTTGCCATCCCAATCCGCAGATCACGCCGACGGCGAGGTCGGAGAAATACGAATGGTGACGGAAGCTTTCGCGGCGATGCACGTTCGAGAGGTGTACTTCGACAAACGGAATGGCCACGCCGGCCAGCGCATCGCGTATCGCCACGCTGGTATGCGTGTAGGCGGCGGGGTTGATGATGATGAAATCCACCCCTTCCGCGCGCGCGGCATGGATGCGGTCAACCAGCGCGCCTTCATGGTTGGACTGGAACGACGACAACACGATACCGGCATCTGCGGCATGCCGTGCCAGGGCGGCGTCGATATCGGCCAGCGTGGTGTGCCCGTACGTCTCCGGTTCGCGCGTGCCCAGCAGGTTGAGGTTTGGCCCGTGCAGGACCAGCACCTTGCGGTAGCGGGCTGAGCGACGATTGGAGCGGGTTGCAGTCACGGCGGCTCGACCAGTTCAACGAAATTGCGCGGAGATTACCGTAGCTTAGAGCGATTTGTCTAGCGGGCGATACAAGCCTTCACGCCCGGGCATGGCGATTACGCGCCGTTTAAGCCACATTGAGCCATTTCCGGCAATATGCGCCCGGTTACAGTGCATTTTCGGGACGGTTCGGCGAACTTGGGCGAAGAAGCGCCTTATGTCGCCGACTGCACCTAGGAACGGGGCAGAACAGCGCGCAATTCGTCCGACGTGATACGCCCCATCTTGCGGTACTTGACGGAACCGTCAGGGTCGATCACGACGGTATAGGGCAGGCCACCGGCGTTGTTGCCGAAGTTGCGGGACAGCTCCGTGCCCGCGAAGCCAGCCACCGCAAGCGGGTAGGCCACCGGCACCTTCTTGATGAACTGCTGGATGTTGGCGGCGGAATCGATGCCGATGCCGACGAACTCGACCCTGCGGGCCGCGTACTCCGCATGCAAGGCGGTCAGCTCCGGCATTTCTTCCACGCACGGCCCGCACCACGGTGCCCAGAAGTTGATCACCACGGTCTTGCCACGCAGCTTGCCCAGATCGAGATCGGTGCCGCTGGGGTCGGGCAGGCGGGCCTGGAAGAAGGTTTCGACGGCCTGTTCCGACGCGGGTTTCGGCGAGAACACGAAATGACCTGCCAGCGCGCCGCCGGCGCAGGCCGCCACGGCCACGGCAATCCACAGCCACAGGCGGGAACGGTGGACAGGTTTCTGGGTGGTAGCGTTCATGTTGTCTTCAGTAAGCAACGGCGGTATTGGCGCCGATACCGGCAAATGGTGAACTTCTGACCGGTCGGGTGCGCTTCAGTTCGACGTGTCGGCGTTCCCAGGCAGCGCGCGCACGGCTTGCAGGTCGGCCCTGGCCGCACGGCCGCTTGCATCGGTGCGCGCGGCGCCGCGCTCGTCGTCGGCATCATACAGAGCAATATGGATTCCGACCGGCGCGCCCAGTTCGGCGCGTACCTCGCCGGCCAGCAGGCGCGCTTCGCGGCGGTCGGGCCACTGGCCTTTCCACAGGAAGCTCAGGGTCTCCACGTCGCCGCGGCCGGCGAAATGGCGCGATTCGCTGGTCTCGAAGTCGACGCCCGCGTTGAGCAGGTGCAAGGTGGCGTCCTTGGGGCTGTCGCAGAAGCACTGCAGATAGATATCCGAATGCTCGGTGGCGGTGCCGTTGAGTACGGCGCCCACCAGGTATGGCCGGAAGCCGGCGAGGTCCTCCATCGCCAGGATGGCCACCCGGCGCAGCAGCGCCAGGATGCGCGGTTGCGTGTCGCCGTGGAAAAGTGCCTGATAGGCGCGGACTTCGGCCTCGATCATGTCGTTATCGGGCAGCCATTCGCCGGCCACGCGCTGGTCGCCGAGCAACTGGCGCGCGGCCTTGCGCTTCGCGGTGGCGTAGTCGGCGCCGTCTTCGGCAATCATGCGTGCCGCGGCCTGGGCGATCTCCTCGCGCAGGCGGGCGGGGTCGGAAAGGGCGTGTCGGGACATGTCCCGATGATACCGGAGCGGGGCGCGCAGCCGCTGCGCGCAGCGCTGCCGCAGTGCAGCGAAGCGCGCAAGCGCTCGGGTACAATCGGGGCCTTCCTGCCCGGCATGGTCCGCTGGACCCGCGCCGGCATGCCGACCGGCCCGGCCGGTCCCAAGTCTTTCCGGGAACCCCATGCATATTCATATCCTTGGCATCTGCGGCACTTTCATGGGCGGCCTGGCGGTCCTCGCCAAGCAGGCGGGACATCGTGTCACCGGCTGCGACGCCAATGTCTATCCGCCGATGAGCACGCAGCTCGAGGCCCAGGGTATCGAGCTGATCGAAGGCTTCGATCCCGCCCAGCTCGCGCTCGAGCCGGACCTGTTCGTGATCGGCAACGTGGTGTCGCGCGGCAATCCGCTGATGGAAGCCATCCTCAACCGCAACCTGCCTTACGTCTCGGGCCCGCAATGGCTGGGCGAGCACGTGCTGGCAGGCAAGTGGGTGCTCGCCGTGGCGGGCACGCATGGCAAGACCACCACCACGTCGATGCTTGCGTGGATCCTCGAAGATGCCGGCTACAACCCCGGCTTCCTCGTCGGCGGCGTGCCGCAGAACTTCGGCATCTCGGCGCGCGTGACGGAGTCGGATTTCTTCGTGATCGAGGCGGACGAGTACGACACCGCCTTCTTCGACAAGCGCAGCAAGTTCGTCCACTACCGTCCGCGCACGGCCATCCTGAATAACCTGGAATACGATCACGCCGACATCTTCCCGGATCTCGACGCGATCGAAACGCAGTTCCACCACCTGGTGCGCACGGTGCCGGGGCAGGGCAGGCTGGTGGTCAATGGCATCGAACCCAGCCTGGCCCGCGTGCTTGAACGCGGCTGCTGGAGCGAGGTCGAGCAGTTCGGCGTCGGTGACTGGCGCCAGAGCGACGCAGGCGATGCAGGCGGCGACGGCGGCAAGGACGCATTCGACGTCTGGTTCGGCGAGACCGTGCAGGGCCGCGTGACCTGGGACCTGCAGGGCACGCACAACCGCATGAACGCGCTGGCCGCGATTGCCGCCGCGCGCCATGTCGGCGTGCCGCCCGCGCAGGCCATCGAATCGCTGGGCCGCTTCGCCAACGTGAGGCGCCGCATGGAAGTGCGCGGCGTGGCGGGCGGCGTGACGGTCTATGACGACTTCGCCCATCATCCCACCGCGATCCAGACCACGCTGGAAGGCCTGCGCCGCCGCGTCGGTGGCGCGCGCATCCTGGCCGTGCTGGAGCCGCGCTCCAACACCATGAAGCTCGGCGTGATGAAGGCGCAGCTGCCGGCCAGCCTCGAACAGGCCGACCTGGTGTTCGGCTATGGCGCTCCGGGCGGCAAGGACGCGCTCGGCTGGGACCTGGCCGGCGCACTGGCACCGCTGGGCAAGAAGGCCGCGGCTTTCCACGATCTCGGCGCATTGGTCGAGGCCGTGCGTGCCGCGGCGCGCCCAGGCGACCAGGTGCTGGTCATGAGCAACGGCGGCTTCGGCGGCGTGCACCAGAAGCTGCTGGACGCGCTCGGCCAGGGCGCCGCCGGCTGAGGACGCGGACATGCTGCTGTACCTGCACGGATTCCGCTCCTCGCCGCAGTCGTTCAAGGCGCGGCTGGTGCAGGAGCGCATGCGCGAGTGGGGCGTGGGGCGCTACTACGCCTGCCCCTTGCTCAATGTCTCCCCCGCCCAGGCGATCGCCCAGGCCGAAGCCGCCATCAGCGCGGCGCGCGCGGGTGGCGACCAGGAAATCGCAATCGTCGGTTCCTCGCTCGGCGGCTTCTACGCACGCTGGCTCGGCGAGCGCCACGGCTGCCGCACGGTGCTGCTGAACCCGGCCATCCACCCGTGGACCGACCTGCAGCAATACATCGGCGAACAGCCGCTGTGGCACGGCGGTGGCTCCGTCACGGTCGAGCCGCGCCATATGCAGGAACTGATCGACCTGCGCGTGGACACCATTACCCGGCCCGAACGCTATTACCTGATCGCCGCCACGGGCGATGAAGTCCTCGATTACCGCGAGATGGTCGCGGCTTGCGCGGGCGCGCATATCCGCATCCTCTCGGGCAGTGACCACGGCATCGGCGAGTTCGCCAACTACGTCGACGACGTGCTGGCCTTTTGCGGCTACGGGCCCGGCGGCGTAGTGCCGGGCCGCGCGGCATGAGCGCGCAGTTCGCGCGCCGCTGCGGCTGGACCCGCCACCTGCCCTTCGACCCGGAGATCCCGCCGAACCTGCGGCATTGGGTCACGGGCGAAGGTTCGCTGACCGCGCGGCTGATGGCCGCCTCCGAACGCTTTCGCGTGCGCCGCCTGCGGCAGGCTTCGGCGCGGCCTTATCTGGACGAATGGCAGGCGCTCGGTCAATGCGGCCGTGAACCGGCGCTGACGCGCGAAGTGCTGCTGATCTGCGACGAGCAGCCGGCCATCTACGCGCACACCGTCGTGCGCGAGCGCCACGCGCGCCGTGACTGGCCATTCCTGCGCGGGCTCGGCGAGCGCCCGCTGGGCGGCCGCCTGTTCGTGGATCCGGCCGTGCGGCGCGATCCGTTCGAATTCGCGCGGCTGCTGCCGCACCACCCGCTGCGCCAGGCGCTGCAGCGGATCCTGCCGGCCATGGGGCCGGTACCAATGCTGCCGGCGCGCCGTTCCGTATTCCGGCGCGGCGCCGGCATCATGCTCGTGACAGAGGTCTTCTTGCCTGACCTGCTGGCACGGCCTTCACGGGGACCCCGGCAACGTAGCCCATCAGACCGGAGCCCCGACTGACTTACACACTACCCAGAATTACAGAAGAGAAGACATCATGAAATTGCAGGGTCGCGTTGCCATCATCACCGGCGCAGCTGCCGGTATCGGGTTTGCCACGGCCGAGCGCTTTGCCGCGGAAGGCGCCATTGTCATCCTGTGCGACGTCCAGGAAGCGCGTGTGCGCGAGGCCGCCGAGAAGCTGGCCGCCAACGGCGCCGTCGCCAAGGCCTTCCGCGTCGACGTGACGCGCCGTGACGAGGTCGACGCCATGGTCGCCGCCGTGCTGGCCGCGCATGAGCGCATCGACGTGCTCGTCAACAATGCCGGCATCACCAAGGATGCTCGCCTGGCAAAGATGACCGAGGTGCAGTTCGATGCCGTGATCGACGTCAACCTGAAGGGCGTGTTCAATTGCGCGCAGGCCGTGGCCGGCGTGATGACCGAGCAGGGCAAGGGCGTGATCCTCAACGCGTCGAGCGTGGTCGGCCTGTACGGCAACTTCGGCCAGACCAATTACGCGGCCAGCAAGTTCGGCGTGATCGGCTTTACCAAGACCTGGGCGCGCGAACTCGGCCCCAAGGGCGTGCGCGTGAACGCCGTGTGCCCGGGCTTCGTCAACACCGAGATCCTGCAGACCGTGCCGGAGAAGGTGCTCGACGGCATGAAGGAATCCTGCTGGATGCGCCGCCTGGCCGAGCCGTCGGAGATCGCCAGCGTGTACGCCTTCCTCGCCAGCGACGACGCCAGCTACATCAACGGCGTCGCTATCGAGACCAGCGGCGGCATGTCGCTCTGACGTCACCGGACGTCCCCGCCGTGCCCGCCGGCCTGTTCGCCGGCGGGCAGCGGGAACCAGTGCGGTATCATTCTGACTTTGGCACTTGCGGCCAGCCCGCCCGTCAAGGGCGCTCACACTTATCTCCCCGGAACCCGTGTCTTTGCCGCCTGAGCGGCAGGGTTCCCGGCATTTCTGAAAGTACCGATCGATGCAGTTGCTGTTCGAAGAAGGCGGCGAGATTCGCGCCGGCACCGTGCTGACCCAGCAGGGCGAGGCCTACCAGGTCGAATTGCCGGCCGGCAAGCGCACCAAGGTCAAGTCCCGCGACGTGCTGCTGCAGTTTGCGCAGCCGTCGGCGATCGAACTGGTGCGCCAGACCGGCGAGATGACCGCCGAGATCGACCTCGACTTCCTGTGGGAATGCGCGCCCGAAGCCGAGTTCGGCTTTCCCGAGCTGGCCGTCGAATACTACGGCGCGGATGCCGGCCCCGTGCAGCAGGCGGCGCTGGCCATGGCCCTGCATGCCAATCCGGTGTATTTCCGCCGCAAGGGCCGCGGGCGTTACCAGCGCGCGCCGGAAGACCAGCTGAAGGCCGCCCTGGCCGCAGTCGAGCGCAAGAAGCAGCAGGCACTGCTGCAGACCGAATACGAAGACCAGCTCAAGGCGCTGACGCTGCCGGAACCGTTCCGCAACAAGGTGCTGCAACTTCTGTTCAAGCCGGACAAGAACAGCCTCGAATACAAGGCGATGGATGCCGCCTGCACGGCGCTCGGCATGACGCCGATGCGCCTGATGGTGAGCGCCGGCGGCGTGGCCAGCGCGCGCGCGCTGCACGAGGCCAAGTTCCTCGCCGAATGCTTCCCGAAGGGCACGGGCTTCCCGGACATCGACGTACCCGAGCCGCAGGCCGACCTGCCCGTGGCCGACGTGCAGGCGTTCTCGATCGACGACGTGACCACCACCGAGATCGACGACGCGCTGTCGGTCACCGAGCTGCCGGACGGCAACCTGCGCGTGGGTATCCATATTGCCGCGCCCGCGCTGGGCATCCGCCGCGGCGATCCGCTCGACGTGATCGCGCGCCATCGGCTGTCCACGGTCTACTTCCCGGGCGACAAGATCACCATGCTGCCCGACGCCGTGGTCGAGCGCTACACGCTGCAGGAGGGCCGCCAGTGTCCCGCGCTGTCGCTCTACGTGACGGTCGAGACACAGTTCTGGCAAGTGGTGGGCAGCGAGACGCGCGCCGAGATGGTCATGATCGCGGCCAACTTGCGCCACAACCTGCTCGATGACGTTATCACCGAGGCGTCGCTGGCCGACGGCACCGGCGACTATCCGTTCCGCGCCGAACTCACGCGGCTGTGGCACTTTGCCGGCGCACTGCACGACGAGCGGCAGAAAGCCCGCCTGGCCAGCGGCCTGCGGCCCGAATCGCACAGCCGCGCGGACTTCAACTTCTACCTGGACGACCAGGCCGATGGCAGCCAGCGCGTGCGCATCGAGCAGCGCAAGCGCGGCTCGCCGCTGGACAAGATCGTGGCCGAGCTGATGATCCTGGCCAACAGCACGTGGGGCAAGCTGCTGGCGGACAACGGCGTGCCGGGTATCTACCGGACGCAGAAGGCCTGGGGCATGCACCGCACCCGCATGCAGACCTACCCGGCGCCGCACGAAGGCCTGGGCGTGGCGCAATACGCATGGAGTACTTCGCCGCTGCGCCGCTATGTCGACCTGGTCAACCAGTGGCAGATCCTGGCGGTGGCGCAGCATGGCATCACGGCCAAGCTGGTGGCGCCGTTCAAGCCGAAGGACGCCGACCTGCTGGCCGCGGTGGCGGATTTCGAAGGCACCTATGCGGCTTATGCCGACCACCAGTCCACCATGGAGCGCTACTGGTGCCTGCGCTGGCTGCAGCAGGAAAAACGCGAGCGCATGATGGCCAGCACGCTCAAGGAAGGCGCGGTGCGCTTCATGGAGATCCCGCTGGTCACGCGTGTGCCGGAACTGATGCAAGCGCAGCGCGGCACGCAGGTGCTGCTGGAGATTGGCGCTATCGACGAGATTTCGCTCGATGTGTCGTGCCGGGTGCTTGAAGTGTTTGCCGGGGAAGGCGCGTTGCCCGAGGAAGAACTTGAAAGCGACGAGGAAGCCGCTGAAGTCTCGGCGGAAGCCGCAGCCGAGATGGCGGCCGAAAACGCGGCCGAGCAGTCCGCGGAAGGCGCCGAGCCTGCCGCGGGCGAAGCCGGCGAGCCGGCCGGAGAGGGCAGTGGCGACGCGGCGTCTGCCGCGCGCGACACCATTTCGCCCGGCCAGGGCTGATCCCTTCGGAAAAGCTGGCGGCTCACATACAATGCCCTTCTGGCCCGGTGCCGCCACCGAGCCGGGGGCGCGTGGCTTCATGCTGCCCTGGCGGCTATTCCAAGCGATTTCCCCCAAGCCATTACCAGCCAGCTCTCCATCGTGAACGCCGCTCTCGTCGATCCCCGCCACTGGTGGCACGCCAGCAATACGCTGGTCAAGGCGCTGGCCATCTCGGTCGTCGTGCACCTGGTGCTGCTGATGGTACGGATCGCGGCGCCCGAGGTGTTCGAGATCAAGCGCACGGACGCGCCGCTGGACGTGGTGCTGGTCAATTCCAAGTCCGCGCAGAAGCCGCGCAACCCGACCGTGCTGGCGCAGGCCAACCTCGATGGCGGCGGCGACCACGACCAGCAGCGCGCCACCACGCCGCTGCCGGCGCAGACCGTGTCGCAGGACGGCGACCTGGTGCGCCAGGTGCAGCGCCGCGTCGAGCAGCTCGAGCAGGAACAGCAGCGCCTGATGACGCAGACGCGCGAAGCCGCCCCGTCGGTGCGCAGCCAGCCGCTCAAGCCGGGCGAGCAGCGCCAGGACACGCCGTTGCGCGGCCAGGACGAGCGTACCTCCACGGACGAGATGGCCAAGCTGGAGGCCGAAATCGGCCGCAACCTCGAACAGTATGCCAAGCGGCCCAAGCGCTACCAGCTCACCGCCACCAGCGCGCGCGAAGTCGACTACGCGCAGTACTATGACCGCCTGCGCCACCGGATCGAGGCGCGCGGCACCAGCGATTTCCCGCAGCGCAACGGCAAGCCGCTCTATGGCCAGCTGATCCTGGTGATCAACGTGAACCGCCTGGGCAAGCTTGGCTACAACCGCGACGGCTACAACGTCGACGCCATCGACGTG
This sequence comes from Cupriavidus sp. 22TCCZM04-2, assembly GCF_057798895.1. Classification (NCBI taxonomy): domain Bacteria; kingdom Pseudomonadati; phylum Pseudomonadota; class Betaproteobacteria; order Burkholderiales; family Burkholderiaceae; genus Cupriavidus; species Cupriavidus sp. 22TCCZM04-2. The sequence goes on along the minus strand of NZ_JBYOJS010000001.1, from coordinate 544,399 downwards.
GTCAAGAGCTCGGGCGATCCGGCGCTGGACCGCCAGGCCGTTGCCATCGTCCGCGCTGCCGCGCCGTTCGGCCCGTTCACGGCCGAGATGGCGGCACGCCAGGACATCCTCGAAGTCATTTCCACATTCAAGTTCTCGCGCAGCGGTCTGGAAACCCGCTTGCAGGCCCGCTGATGACATCCACTGAATCCTCCCAGCTGGCCGACCGCTACGTCGTGGTCGGCAACCCGGTTGCGCACAGCCGCTCCCCATTCATCCACGCCGCGTTTGCGCAGCAGACCGGCGAGGCCGTCGAGTACAGCCGGCTGGAAGCACCGCTCGACGCGTTCGCCGAGACCGTGCGCGCGTTCCTGGCCGGCGGCGGCCACGGCTTCAACGTGACCGTGCCGTTCAAGCTGCAGGCCTATGACCTGGCCGATCGCCTGACGGAGCGTGCGGAAGCCGCGGGCGCGGTCAACACGATGTGGATCGAGGACGGGCTGATCCACGGCGACAACACCGATGGCATTGGCCTGGTGCGCGACATCCAGGACAACCTCGACACGCTGCTGGAAGGCAGGCGCGTGCTGTTGCTCGGCGCGGGCGGCGCGGCAATGGGCGCAATGCTGCCGCTGCTCGAATGCCGGCCGTCGCGCATCGTGGTGGCCAACCGCACGGCTTCGCGCGCGAGCGACATGCTGGAAGAGTTCGTGGAAGCCGCCGATTCCTTCGGCGTGGAGCTGTGGGGTGGCGGTCTCGATGCGCTGGAGCACTTGTCCGAGGACGAGGCCTGCGACGTGGTCATCAATGCGTCGTCCAGCAGCCTGCATGGCGAACTGCCGCCGGTGCCGGATTTCCTGCTTGGCCAAGGCGTGCTGGCCTACGACATGATGTACGGCGCCGAGCCGACCGTGTTCCTGCGCCATGCCGCGCAATGCGGCGCGCGCACGGCCGACGGGCTCGGCATGCTGGTCGAGCAGGCCGCCGAGGCCTTCTACATCTGGCGCGGCGTACGTCCGCGCACCGCGCCCGTGCTGGCCGACCTGCGCGCCGCGCTGCAGGCCGAGCGCAAGGGCTGAACCAACGCCTGCGCCCGTGGCCACCCCACAGCGCACCGTGCGCGCCGCCGGCACGGCATTCGCCCCGATGCGCTGGGTTGGCTACCTGATCGCCTGCGTAGCGGCCGGCATCCTGGCGATGCAGGCCTACTTTTTCCTGCAGATCGCGGCCTGGCAATACGTGGCGCCTTCGTCCACGTCATTCATGCGCGCCGAGCGCTGGCGCCTGTGCGGCTTCAAGCTCTGGAACTGCGAGATTGACCGCCGCTGGGTGCCGTACGACCAGATCTCGCGCAATCTCAAGCGCGCGGTCATCGCCAGCGAGGATGCGGACTTCGTCAACCATCCCGGCTACGAGATCGACGCCATGCTGGACGCCTGGGAGCGCAACAAGAAGCGCGGCCGCGTCGTGCGCGGCGGCTCGACCATCACGCAGCAACTCGCCAAGAACCTGTTCCTGTCGCCCGAGCAGCATTACCTGCGCAAGGGCCAGGAACTGGCCATCACGTGGATGCTCGAGTTCTGGCTGGACAAGCAGCGCATCTTCGAGATCTACCTGAATTCCGTCGAGTGGGGCGAGGGCGTATTCGGTGCCGAGGCCGCGGCCCAGCACTATTTCCGCACCAGCGCGGGCAAGCTCGGCGTGGGCCAGGCCGCGCGCCTGGCGGCAGCGCTGCCGGCGCCGAAATGCTTCGACAAGAAGCAGTACTGCGCGAACGTGCGCGTCAACTTCAAGGTGAAGGCGGGGATTATTGCGCGGCGGATGGGGGCCGCGACGCTGCCGGATTGAATCCGGTCGCGTAACGCGGCTTCTCAGCCAAGCCATCCCTTCCTGCGGAAATACACCAGCGGAATCGCCGCCGACACCGCCATCAGCGCGATCGCCCACGGATACCCCGCAGCCCAGTCCAGTTCCGGCATGAACTTGAAGTTCATTCCGTAGATGCTCGCGATCAGCGTGGGCGGCATCAGCGCCACCGACACCACCGAGAACAGCTTGATGATCTTGTTCTGGTTGATGTTGATGAAACCGACGGTCGCGTCCATCAGGAAGTTGATCTTGTCGAACAGGAAGGCGGTGTGGTTCTCGATCGAGTCGATATCGCGCAGGATCTGGCGCGCCTCGTCCTGCTGCTCGGCTGACAGCAACTGGCTGCGCATCAGGAACGACACCGCGCGGCGCGTGTCCATGACGTTGCGGCGGATGCGGCCGTTAAGGTCTTCCTCGCGCGCGATGGTTTCCAGCACGTCGGCGGCGGCAGCGTCGGTCACGTTCTCGGCCAGTACGCGGCGGCTCGCTTCTTCCAGGCGTTCGTAGACTTCCTCGATCGAGTCGGCCGAGTATTCCGCGTCCGTCGCGTACAGGTCCATCAGCACGTCCTTGGCGTTGCGCACCGAGCCCGGGCGCATGCGCGCGCGCAGCCGCACCAGGCGGAACACCGGCAGGTCCTCGTCATGGATGGAGAACAGCACGTCACGCGTGAGCACGAAAGCCACGCGCACGTTGCGCGACGCCTCTTCCTCATCGAGCAGGAAGTCGGTGCGGATATGGATGTTCTCGTCCTCGCCTTCGAAATAACGCGCGGACGCTTCCAGGTCGCCCAGGTCTTCCAGTTCCGGCAGGGCTACGCCGTAGGTTTCCTTGATCCAGGCAAGTTCCTCGTCGTCGGGGCTGACGACGTCGATCCAGATCGGCTTGTGCTGAAGCAGCTCGCTGCGCTCGTCGACCTGCTCCTGGGCAAGCCGGCCTTTTTGCAGGACGAACAGGTTGATCATCCCCGGAATTCCTTATTGCTAATGCTGATTGCGACGAAAAAACAATGACAAGCGCGAAGACAAGCGCAGGCAGGCTCGCCGCATCCCAGGTGGTCCGGACCGGTTCAGTGCGGAATCACGGGCAAGCGTGATCGCGCTGCGCGGACGGCATCAGGCCGGCGGGCGCAAGGCGATGGCGTTTGCCTGGGGTGGCTGGCAAGCCGGGAGAGGGAAGATCCGCAATGGCACGGCACGCGCTTCGGTGGCCGTCGGCGATACGGAAAAACACTCGCCCGCATGGATTCTGCGGGCGATGCGACGAGGCGGGAGCGCGTGGCGGCTCCGGCGGTTCGTCTACGCAGCCCGCAGTGACATGGCATCCGACGAAGCTGCGTTAACGGCATCAACTGCGTTATCGCGGCAACTCGAACACCCGATGCTACTGCCCACGTAGTTTCTCCGGGATTGTGATGGCCGCGAGTGTAGCCCAACGCGGGGGGGCTTGTTAAGTGAAATCTCCACGCGCGGCGCCCGCCTGCAGGCGTCGCCGCAACAGTGGCACCAGCATCACCGACGATAGTGCCGCGAACATCAGCGCAATCGCCGTGTAGTCCTGCCAGTGCGGCTGCTCGCCGAGCATCCACATGCCTGAAAACACGCCGACCACGGGAATGAACATGACCGACAGGCTCGATACCACCGGCGGCAGGTTGCGCGCCAGCGCGAACCAGACCAGGTGGCAGTAGGCGAATACCACCACGGCGTTGTAGGCGATGGCACCCCATTCGGCAGCATTCGGCATGCGCCAGCCGGTCTCCAGCAAGAGCGTGCCCGCGGCCAGGAAGGGCAGGGTGACCGTCAGCATCCAGAACGTGAGCGTGCCGATCGGGATGTCGATTTGCGTGCGCTTCATGAGCTGCGTGCCGAAGCCCCAGCCGGCTGCCGCCGCGAGCATCAGCAAGGTGCCGGCCGGGCTGCCGGTCAGCGCGCGGATCTCGCCGGACAGCAGCAGGACGGTGCCGGCCAGCGCGCAGCCGATGCCGACCCAGGCCGACGCGCCGATGCGGTCACGGTACAGGACCAGCCCCCACACCACGGCCCAAATCGGCATGGTGTAGCCGAGGATCGCGGCGCGTCCGGACGACAGCATCTTGACCGCGCAGATTGCCAGCAAGTGCCAGAACACCATGTTCGGGATGGCCAGCTTGACGATGGTGGCCCATTGCGCGCGCGGCACGCGCAGCGATTCACCGCGCACGCGCAGCGCCAGGCCCAGCGCCACCACGCCGCCGGCCATGCAGAGCAGCCGGAAGCCCATGGCGGGGAAATGCGCCACGCCGATTTTCATGATGGGCCAGTTCACGCCCCAGGCAATGGTCAGGATGACCAGCAGGATGAGGCCGCGGCGATCGAGAGACATGTCGTGAATGGCGGCTGCGTGTCACGCCGCTCTTTGTTTTGACTTTGAGCGCGAAACGATAGCATGCAGCGGGTAAAATTGCCGGAAACGACATATGCTGCGTACAGGAGGGGCCTATCCGTCCCAGCGCCCCAGCCCGCAGCGACCGGTCGCCCGCCCCGTGCAGGCGGCGCCGGAGCCAACAGGATATCGAGTAGCCCATGACCTTTATCGAGCAGCTGTCTGCCGCCTGGCAGCGCAACGATTCCCTCCTCTGCGTCGGACTCGATCCCGATCCGCAGAAGCTGCCGCTGTCCCTGACCGGGGCGGGCGGCGCCATCTTTTCCTTCTGCCGCGAGATCGTCGACGCCACCGCCGACCTGGTCTGCGCATTCAAGCCGCAGATCGCCTACTTCCATTCGCAGCGCGCCGAAGACCAGCTCGAGCAGCTGATTCACTATATCCATGACGCCCATCCGGGCATCCCGGTGATCCTGGACGCCAAGCGCGGCGACATCGGCTCGACCGCCGAGCACTATGCCAGCGAAGCGTTCGAACGCTACAAGGCCGATGCGGTGACCGTCAGCCCCTACATGGGCTTCGACTCGATGCAGCCGTACCTGGCCTATCCGGACCGCGGCGTGATCGTGCTGTGCCGGACGTCGAACCCGGGCGGATCGGATGTGCAGTTCCTTCAGGTGGATGGTAAGCCGCTTTATCAGCTGGTGGCCGAGGCGGCCAGGGAGCGGTGGAACACCACGGGGCAAATGGGCCTGGTGGTCGGCGCAACGTTCCCGAACGAGATCGCGCGCGTGCGCCAGATCGTCGGCGATATGCCGTTGCTGATCCCGGGCATTGGCGCGCAGGGCGGCGATATCGAGGCCACCGTCAAGGCCGGCCGCACGGCGGATGGCACCGGCATGATGATCAATTCGTCGCGCGCCATCCTCTATGCCAGTCGCGAAAAGGACTTCGCGACCGCGGCGCGCAATGTGGCGATGCAGACGCGGGATGTCATCAATCGCTATCGCCACGGCTAAACCGCGCCGGGCAGGCGCAAAACGTCGCGACAACTGAAAAGGCCGCGCCCCAACGGGCGCGGCCTTTGTCGTTTCAGGCTTCGTTGCGCACCAGGTCGAGCAGGCCGCGCATGGCGTGCTCCGCCGCCTGGCGGCGGATCTGCGCGCGGTCGCCCTTGAAGCGCTGGGTCTCGGTGCGCGTGGTAATGCGGTTGCTCCAGCCGAAGCAGACCATGCCGACCGGCTTGTCGGCGGTGCCGCCATTGGGTCCGGCCACGCCCGTGATCGACAGCGATACTTGTGCGCGGCTGTTGAGCAGCGCGCCCTCGGCCATCGCCCTGGCGACTTCCTCGCTGACGGCGCCGTGGTCGCGGATCAGCTTGGCGGGCACGCCGATCATCGTGCTCTTGGCCTCGTTCGAGTACGTGACAAAGCCGCGCTCGAACCATCCTGACGAGCCGGAGACATCGGTGATGGCCGCGGCCACCAGCCCGCCGGTGCAGGATTCGGCCGTGGCCAGCGTCAGCGATCTTTCGGCGAGGGCTACGCCAGCCTGGATGGCAAGTTGATCGAGCAAGCGGCTGATGGACATAGGTGAAAGTTGCCTGGCAATGGAAGGGGCTTGGCGGGTGAACCGTCGTGCAAGCGTGGCAAGGATGTCAGAACGAGCGCCACAACGCGAACACCAGCAAGGTGTAGAACGCCGCGAAGATGTCGTCGAACATCACGCCGAACGCGCCGCGCAGCCCCGGGCCCTTGAGCGAGCGGTCGTAATAGGCGATCGGCGCTGGCTTGGCGATATCGAACAGCCGGAACCACAGGAAGGCGGCGAACTGGCCCCAGAGGCCCGTGGGCATGACGAACGTCAGCACCAGCCAGAACGCGATGATCTCGTCCCAGACCATGCTGCCGTGGTCGTGCACGCCCATGTCGCGCGCGGTGCGTGCACAGGCCCACAGCCCGATCAGAAAGCCGGCGCCGATGATCCACAGCCAGGTGGTCGGCTCGATCCACAGCGAGATGACGGCAAAGGAGAGCCACCCGTAGAGCGTGCCCACGGTACCGGGGCTGACCGGCGACAGGCCGGAGCCGAAGCCGAGGGCGATCAGGCGCGCCGGATGCGCCAGCATGAAGCGCGCCGTGGGCCGGGTCACCTTGGCGGTTTGCCCGGCTTCGAGGGTCATGGCGGGGTCGCGCGGCGCGGCCGCGGGAGGGGAGGTCGACATCAGGATTTGGCTCGTGTGCTTATGTTTTATGTCCGCGGCGCCTTGCGTGCCAGTTTCCCGGGTTCCCTCCCCGGTTTGCCGGCGCTCACGATGCCGGCATCATGACACGGTCGTATGCCGCTGTCAGGACGAGGCGAAGTGGTCGAAGCTGGCGCCGGCATAGGTCACCGGGCTGCCATGGCGGTCGACCAGTCGTAATCCTGGCTCGGGCGTGATCGCGCCGACCCGGGTCAGTGGCAGTTCCAGGCGCTCCGCGATCGCGGCGATGGCCTCGCGGTTGCCGATGGGCGCGGTGAAGCACAGTTCGTAGTCGTCGCCCCCGGCCAGCACGCATTCGCGCTGCAGCGCTTCGGGCTGGCTGGCCAGCACTTCCGAGCGCGGCAGCGCATCGGCATCAAGCAGTGCGCCGACCTGCGAGCGCGCCAGGATGTGCCCGAGGTCGCCGATCAGCCCATCTGAAATATCGAGTGCGGCATGCGCCACGCCGCGGAGCGCCAGGCCTAGCGCGATTCGCGGGGAGGGGGTTTCCATGCGCGGGCGCACGCGGCTGAAGTCGGGTTCGGGGAGCAGCCACTCGCCACGGCAATCGCCGAGGGCAAGGCGGGCATCGCCGAGCGTGCCGGAAACCCAGATATCGTCGCCGGGACGCGCGGCGTCGCGCCGCAGCGCGGCGCGCGGCGGCACATCGCCGAATACGGTCAGGCTGAGCGTAAGCGGCCCGCGTGTCGTGTCGCCGCCGATCAGCTCGCATCCGTGGGCGTCCGCCAGTGCCAGCATGCCTGCAGCCAGTTCCTCCAGCCAGGCGGGATCGGCCTCGGGCAGTGCCAGTGCCAGCGTGAACGCGCGCGGCTCGGCGCCCATGGCTGCCAGGTCGGAGAGGTTGACCGCCAGCGCCTTGTGCCCGAGCGCCCGGGGCGGCACATCGGCAAAGAAATGCCGGCCACTGACCAGCATGTCGGTACTGATTGCGAGATGATGGCCGGGCCGCGGGTCAATCAGCGCGCAGTCGTCGCCCACGCCGAGCACAGCTTTGCGCACCGGCCGGGTGAAGAAGCGGCGGATCAGGTCGAACTCGGAGAGCTGCGCGCGGCGGATCGTGGACATTGGATTAAGCGGGCCAGGCCGGCGCTGGCGCAAAAAAGGCGGATCGGGACAAGGATGCTGCCTGCCAGGGGGCTCGGCAAGATACCGCAGCGGGCGGCAGCAGTGACTGTTGCTTGCTGTTCAAGGCCTGCGGCTTGGGGCATATTGTACCGAATCACAATGCTGGTCCTCGCAAAATGCTTATTGTGAAATAATATTTCACAATGTAAAATGCCGGGTCCAGAGGAAGAGATGGGCGGGCACGTGGAGCCGGTCCGCCATCATCCCGAAGCCACGTCAAATGACGGCTCCACCGATTGGAATATGCGCCGATGACCAGCCCTCAGCAGTCCCCGTCCCAAGACGATCTGAAACAGCAGCAGCGTGAGGCGCTGCGCAAAGCGGCGCTCGAGTACCACGAGTTTCCGACGCCAGGGAAGATCTCCGTTACGCCGACCAAGCCGCTGTCCAACCAGCGCGACCTGGCCCTGGCCTATTCGCCAGGCGTCGCGGCTGCCTGCGAGGAAATCGTCGCCGATCCGGCGAATTCGTTCCGCTACACCGCGCGCGGCAACCTGGTGGCCGTGATCACCAACGGCACCGCCGTGCTGGGCCTGGGCGATATTGGCGCCGCGGCGTCCAAGCCGGTGATGGAAGGCAAGGCCGGCCTGTTCAAGAAATTTGCCGGCATCGACGTCTTCGACATCGAAATCGACGAAAAAGACCCCGAAAAGCTGGTGCAGGTCATTGCTGCGCTGGAACCGACCTTCGGCGGCATCAACCTGGAAGACATCAAGGCGCCGGAGTGCTTCTACGTGGAGCGCACGCTGCGCGACAAGATGAAGATCCCCGTCTTCCACGATGACCAGCACGGCACCGCAATCGTGGTCGCCGCGGCCGTCATCAACGGCCTGACGGTGGTAGGCAAGGACATCAAGAAGGTCAAGCTGGTGGCCTCTGGCGCGGGCGCAGCGGCGCTGGCCTGCCTGGACCTGCTGGTGGACCTGGGCCTGCCCATCGAGAATATCTGGGTGACCGATCTGGCCGGCGTGGTCTATGAAGGCCGTACCGAGCTGATGGACCCGGAAAAGGCACGCTTCTGCCAGAGGACCGACAAGCGCAAGCTTGGCGAGGTGATCGACGGCGCCGACATCTTCCTGGGCCTGTCCGCCGCTGGTGTGCTCAAGCAGGACATGGTCCAGCGCATGGCCGACAAGCCGCTGGTGCTGGCGCTGGCGAACCCGAACCCCGAAATTGCACCGGAACTGGTCAAGGAAGTTCGCCCGGACGCCATCATGGCGACCGGCCGTACCGACTACCCGAACCAGGTCAACAACGTCCTGTGCTTCCCGTTCATCTTCCGCGGTGCGCTGGATTGCGGTGCGACCACCATCACGCGCGAGATGGAAATCGCCGCTGCCAACGCGATTGCCGAACTGGCGCGCCAGGAGCAGAGCGATATCGTCGCCTCGGCCTACGGTATCCAGGACCTCTCGTTCGGTCCGGAATACCTGATCCCGAAGCCGTTCGACCCGCGCCTGATCGTGTGGGTGGCCCCGGCAGTGGCGGAAGCCGCCATGAAGTCCGGCGTGGCCTCGCGTCCGATCGAGGACATGGACGCCTACCGCCTGCAGCTGCAGCAGTTCGTGTACCACTCGGGCACGCTGATGAAGCCGATCTACGCCGCCGCCCGCAAGGTCGAGATGGCGAAGAAGCGCATCGTCTTCGCCGAGGGCGAGGAAGAGCGCGTGCTGCGCGCCGTGCAGGTGATCGTCGATGAAAAGCTGGCCAACCCGATCCTGATCGGCCGCCCGGCAGTGCTGCAGCACCGCATCGAGCGTTTCGGCCTGCGTCTGCGCCCGGGCGTGGACTTCACCGTGGTCAACCCCGAGCACGACGACCGTTTCCGCGACTATTCCGATACCTACTATCGGACGATGGCGCGCGAAGGTGTCACGCCGCAATATGCCAAGCTCGAACTGCGTCGCCGCACCACGCTGATCGGCGCGATGCTGGTCAAGAAGGGCGAAGCCGATGGCATGATCTGCGGCACCGTCAGCAACACCGCCGCGCATCTGCGCTACATCGACCAGGTGCTTGGCGGCACCAACAAGGTCTACGCAGCCATGAACGGCCTCGTGCTGCCGGGCCGCCAGATCTTCCTGGTCGATACGCACGTGAACGTCGACCCGACTGCCGACGAACTGGCCGAGATCACCCTGATGGCCGCGGAAGAGCTCAAGCGCTTTGGTATCGAACCCAAGGTGGCGCTGCTGTCGCACTCGAATTTCGGCTCGTCCGAAGCGCCGTCGGCGCGCAAGATGCGCGATACGCTGGCCATCCTGCGCGAACGTGCCCCGGAACTCGAGATCGATGGCGAGATGCATGGCGACAGCGCGTTGGACCAGAAGCTGCGCGACAGCCTCGTGCCGGACGGCTCGCTCAAGGGCGAAGCCAACCTGCTGGTCTGCCCGAACATCGACGCGGCCAATATCTCCTACAACCTGCTGAAGGTTGCGGCGGGCAACAACGTCGCGATCGGCCCGATCCTGCTGGGCGTGAAGGCGCCCGTGCACATCCTGACGCCGTCGGCGACAGTGCGCCGCATCGTCAACATGACGTCGCTGGTGGTGGTCGACTCCGCCGCCAAGCGCTAAGCCGAATCCGGCTCAGCGGGGCGAAAAAGCCGGGCATGCCCGGCTTTTTTTGCGCCTTGGATTTTCCTGTTAGTATGCGCACACATCCTATTAACACATTGAAACAATTGAGGATTTTGCGCTGGCGGAGGGCCGGGATTGATTAATTTCCTGCATGCGCGTACCCTTACGCCTTTGATGCAGGCGCTCGCCACGAGCGCTCCGGTGAGGTCGGCGGCTAGCAAGCCGGCCAGGGTGGCCCGGACAACTTGTCTACCCAGCAGGCGGCAGGCTCGATTTCCGGTTCAACCAAGACAGACCAACGTGGGTTCCCAGATTCCCCTGATTCAGCAGCGGCAAACTTGGCCGTTGCGCGGCCGGCGCGCGCTGGCGAGCGCCCTGTCGGGCGTGGTCCTGGCGCTGGCATGTATTCAGCCGTCACTGGCAAGGCAGCAGGCCGAAGGGCTCCCGGGAACCATTGCCGTGCAGCAATTGCCCAATGAAGCACGGCAGACGCTGGAGCGCATTGAGGCCGGCGGGCCGTATCCCTATGAGAAGGACGGCTCGCGCTTCGGCAACTACGAACGTATCCTCCCTCAACAACAACGCGGCTATTACCGTGAATATACGGTCAAGAGCCAGAGCAGCCGGAACCGGGGAGCAAAGCGGATCGTTTGCGGTGGCGACCAGCGCGCGGCGAACGACTGCTATTACACAGAAGACCACTACAACAGCTTCAAACGGATAACCAAATGATGACTGACATTTTCGGATTGGGCGACGCCCTTGCCGCCCGCGAGGAGCGCGGCGCCGGAGATGGCTGGCAGCGGGCGCAGCAGCAGGCCCAGAACCTTTACGACAACGTGCTGATGATGCCGCGCCAAGAGCTCACGCACAAACTTCCGCCCGCCGCTCCGGCCGCCGTGCCGGCCATCGCGAGCTGGGCCGACGGGGCCGAGGGAGCCATGAACCTGTTCAAGTCGGTGCGCCCGAACATTGTCCAGTCGATCCGCGCTTTCCGCGTACCTGACCTCGCCCAGGCGGCCGCCGAGCTCGGCCAGCATTTCCTGTATGCGAACTGCGCCCATTGTGCGAGCAAGGCGGAGATCCTGGAAACCATCGCGACTTCGTTCACGTTCCCCAAGCATTTCGGCAAGAACTTCGACGCGCTGGCCGATTGCCTGACCGACATGATCCACAAGGCCGGCCAGCAGCCGGGCTTCGTGATCGTGCTGGAAGGCCTGCCGATCGCGCAGAAGTTCGATAAGGAAGCGCGCGAGGTCCTGCTGGACGTGTTCCGCGATGCGGCCGAGTTCTGGGGCGAGCGCAAGGTTCAGTTCCGCGTGTTCTATTCGTTTGCCTGATTAGCGGTTCGCCGCGCGGGGCCGAAGGCTCCCGTCGGACGTGAAGAAACGAAGCCCGCGATCGTCACCGACGATCGCGGGCTTTGGCTTTTTTTTACGGACCTGGCCGCGGAGCGTTCAGGATTGCGACGGCAAGTGCCCGTGCGGGGTCAGCCGGTCGATCAGTTCGGGCAGGCCTTCGCTGAGCTGAGCCGCCACGTCGTCCTGCGACATGCCGGTCGAGTTGGCCAGCGATTCGAGCACGCCAGTGTCGCCTAGCGCATTGCTCAAAGCTGATGGCGTCACGGGCTGGTTGCTGCCCGAGCCAATCCAAGAATCGACCTGTTCGCCGAGGCCAGACTGCGCGAGCACATCGCGCAATGCACCGATGCCACCGCTCGCGGCGCCGAGCGCCTGGCTGTTGGCCGGCGCGCCGCCCTGGCCGCCGAGCAGCCCACCGAGCAGCGAGCCGAGATCCAGGCCGCCGCTGGCGCCGCCGCCACCAGCGCCGCCGGCCAGCCCGCCCAGCAAGCCGCCGAGGCTTCCCAGTCCGCCAAGCCCGTCATCCTGCCCCGGCTGCGCCGTGCCTTCCGTTGCGCCGCCCCCCTTGTGCCGCATCGCCATCATGGCCAGCAGCCCGAGCGCCATCATCAGCTTCGGGTTCAGGCCGCCAGCGCTTTGGCCTTCGCCCTCGCCCTGGCGAGCGCCGCCGAGTTGCCCGAGCACTCCGCCCAGCACGCTATCGAGTAATCCCATGGTCGACTCCTCTTCAAGAAGGACGGCGTGCGCCGCCATCAAAATCCGCCAAGCAAGGCGTTCAGCGTGGCCAGGCAAGCCAGCCCGGCGGTTTCGGTCCGCAGGATGCGCGGGCCGAGTGACACGGCGGTGAAGCCGGCATGCAGCGCCGCCTCTTCTTCTTCCGGCGCCAGGCCGCCTTCCGGTCCGATCAGCAGCGTGGCGCCGCCGGCCAGCAGCGTTTCCCGGTTTGCCGCGGCGTAGGCGGGAAGCGACTGAACCGCGCGCGGCGACACCAGCAATCGCGCGCCTTCGCCCGGCGCGCGCAGCCAAGTATCCAAGTTAGCCACCGGCGCGACTGCCGGCAAGCGATTGCGTCCGCATTGCTCGCAGGCGGCTTCGACCAGGGCCTGCCAGTGCGCTTGCCGCTTCTGCGCGCGCTCGCCGCTCAGCCGCACGACCGAGCGCGCGGCCTGCAACGGCTGGATCGCCGCTACGCCAAGCTCGACGGCCTTCTCGATCAGCCAGTCCATCTTGTCGCCGCCGGCCAATCCTTGCGCCAGCGTGACGCGGAACGGCGGCTCGGCTTCAGTCGTGTCGTGATCGCCGACGCGCGCGAGCGCGTGGCGCTTGCCCAGTTCGGTCAGGGTGGCGGCATGGCTTCCCCCACGCCCGTCGAAGAGGGTCATGGCGTCGCCGGTCTCCAGGCGCAGCACCTGGACGTGGCGGACGACGGCTTCGGGCAGCTCGAAATCGGTACCGGCGGCAAGCGCCGCCTCGGCGCTGCCGACAAAGAAACGGGGTGGCATCAGCTTGTCTTGCCTTCCTGGTTGGCGGCTGCGGGTTTGGCGAAGCCCCAGCGGTAACCGTCCTGGTCTTCCACCATGCAGTAGCGGTCGCCCCAGAACTGGTCGGCCGGCTCCATCAGGCTGACAGCGCCGGCGGCGACGGCTTGCGCGTGCATGGCGTCGACGTCATCGCAATAGACGTAAAAGGTCTGCGGGCACTCCACGCCGAGCGAGCGCGGCGTGCGTGCCGTGCTGCCCCAGGCGCCCTCGGGCGCGAACATCACGATGAGTTCGCCGTGGTAGTGCATTTCGACGTGGGTGGGCACGCCGTTTTCATCGACCACGTTGGCCGCCGCGAAGCCGAAGGCGCGCTGGTAGAAGTCCAGGGCTGCGCGTGCGTTGCTGACGGTCAGGTAAGGGGTGAGCCTCGGGGTGTTGGCCGGTCTCGTCATGATCGTCTCCTGTCGGGAAACCTAGCGCTGCCAAACGGCACGCGGTGCGAGCGTGCATCTTACGCGTGCCGGAGAGCGCTGTCGAAGTCCGTACCCCCACGGGAAAAGTGCACCATGCGGGCGCCGCCGTACCTGTGCGATTACCGCCCCGCGCCCGACCTGGCTGCTCCCGCCGCTACGGCCGGATTTGCCCCCGGTATCTGTTAAAATTGCGGTTTTCCTGCCGCCAGGCCCAGCGCCATTACGCCCGCATGTCCGCCCTCGCTCATCCTGCCACAAGTCCTTTCGCTTCCCAGCCTGCCAAGCTGATGGCCGACGCCATTCGCGTGCTTGCCATGGACGCGGTCCAGCAAGCCAATTCCGGCCACCCGGGCGCGCCGATGGGCATGGCCGATATCGCCGTGGCGCTGTGGGGCCGGCACCTGAAGCACAACCCGGCCAACCCGCACTGGGCCGACCGTGACCGCTTCGTGCTGTCCAACGGCCACGGCTCGATGCTGATCTACGCGCTGCTGCACCTGACCGGCTATGACCTGCCGATCGAAGAGCTGAAGAACTTCCGCCAGCTCCACAGCAAGACCGCGGGCCACCCCGAATACGGCATTACCCCCGGCGTCGAAACCACCACCGGCCCGCTGGGCCAGGGCATCACCAACGCGGTTGGCATGGCGCTGGCCGAACGCCTGCTGGGCGAGGAGTTCAACCGCCCGGGCTTCGACATCGTCAACCACCACACCTACGTGTTCCTGGGCGATGGCTGCCTGATGGAAGGCATCAGCCACGAGGCCTGCTCGCTGGCCGGCACGCTGAAGCTGAACAAGCTCATCGCGATGTGGGACGACAACGGCATCTCGATCGACGGCGACGTGGTGCACTGGTTCAACGACGACACCCCGAAGCGCTTCGAAGCCTACGGCTGGAATGTCATCCGTGGCATCGACGGCCATGACGTGACCGCCGTCGACCTCGCCATCGCGCAGGCCAAGGCGAGCGACAAGCCGACCCTGATCTGCTGCCGCACCAAGATCGGCAAGGGCGCGCCGAACAAGGAAGGTGGCCACGATGTGCACGGCGCGCCTCTGGGCGGCGCCGAAGTGCTGGCCACGCGCGAGGCGCTGGGCTGGGCCCATGCCCCGTTCGAAGTGCCGGCCGACGTCTACGACGCCTGGGACGCCAAGGCCACCGGCCAGGCCCTGGAAAAGGCCTGGACCGCGCTGTTCGAAGGCTACGCTGACCGCCACCCGTACGAAGCCGGTGAATTCCAGCGCCGCATGCGCGGCGAACTGCCGGGATCCTTCGATGCCGCCGTCGACGCCTTCATCGCCAAGTGCGAGGAAAAGGCCGAGACCATCGCCACTCGCAAGGCCAGCCAGAACACCATCGAGGCCTTCGGCCCGGTGCTGCCCGAGTTCCTCGGCGGCTCGGCCGACCTGACCGGCTCGAACCTGACCAACTGGTCGGGCAGCCAACCGGTGCGCGTCGATGCCTGGGGCAACCACATCAACTATGGCGTGCGCGAGTTCGGCATGAGCGCCATCATGAACGGCATCGCGCTGCATGGCGGCTATATCCCCTACGGCGCCACGTTCCTGACGTTCTCGGACTACAGCCGCAACGCGCTGCGCATGGCGGCGCTGATGAAGATCCGCTCGCTCTTTGTGTTCACGCACGATTCCATCGGCCTGGGCGAGGACGGCCCGACGCACCAGTCGATCGAGCACGTCGCCAGCCTGCGCCTGATCCCGAACCTGGACGTGTGGCGTACCGCCGACACCACCGAGACCGCGGTGGCCTGGGCCCAGGCCGTGCGCCGCGAAAACGGCCCGAGCTGCCTGATCTTCAGCCGCCAGAACCTGCCGTTCCAGCAGCGTGACGGTGCCACTCGCGCCAATATCGCCCGCGGCGGCTATGTGCTGCGCGACGGTACCAACCCGAAGACCGGCCGCCCTGACGCGGCCATCCTCGCCACCGGCTCGGAAGTCGGCCTGGCTGTCGGTGCCGCTGACCAGCTGGCGATCGAAGGCGTGCATGTGCGCGTGGTGTCGATCCCGTCGACGAGCGTGTTCGACAAGCAGGACGCCGCCTACAAGGCCAGCGTGCTGCCCGCGGGCGTGCCGCGCGTGGCCGTGGAAGCCGGTGTGACGGATTTCTGGTGGAAATATCAGGTCCAGGCTGTTGTGGGCATCGACACCTTCGGCGAATCGGCTCCGGCGGGCGTGCTGTTCAAGCACTTTGGCTTCACCGTCGACAACGTGGTCCGGACCGTCAAGGACACGTTGCAATAACTTTCCGGCGGACAACCCGACGCCCCAGTTTTCTAGCATCAGGCATCTCAGGAGATATACATGACCATCAAGATCGGCATCAACGGCTTCGGCCGCATCGGGCGCATGGTGTTCCGCGCCGCCGCCGCCAACTTCAAGGACATCGAAGTCGTTGCCATCAACGACCTGCTCGAACCCGACTACCTGGCGTACATGCTGAAGTACGACTCGGTGCATGGCCGTTTCGACGGTGAAGTGTCGGTCGACGGCAACACGCTGGTCGTCAACGGCAAGAAGATCCGCCTGACGGCCGTCAAGGACCCGTCCGAACTGAAGTGGGGCGAAGTCGGCGCCGACGTGGTGATCGAGTCGACCGGCATCTTCCTGACCAAGGAAGGCGCGCAGAAGCACATCGACGCGGGCGCCAAGAAGGTGATCATGTCGGCCCCGTCCAAGGACGACACCCCGATGTTCGTGTACGGCGTGAACCACGAGACGTACAAGGGCGAAGCGATCATCTCGAACGCCAGCTGCACTACCAACTGCCTGGCTCCGGTAGCCAAGGTGCTGAATGACAAGTGGGGCATCAAGCGCGGCCTGATGACCACCGTGCATGCTGCCACCGCCACGCAGAAGACCGTTGACGGCCCGTCCAACAAGGACTGGCGCGGCGGCCGCGGCATTCTGGAAAATATCATCCCGTCGTCGACCGGCGCCGCCAAGGCCGTTGGCGTGGTGATCCCGCAACTGAACAAGAAGCTGACCGGCATGTCGTTCCGCGTGCCGACCTCGGACGTGTCCGTGGTCGACCTGACCGTCGAACTGGAAAAGTCGGCGTCGTACGAAGAAATCTGTGCCGAAATGAAGGCCCAGAGCCAGGGCGCGCTGAAGGGCGTGCTGGGCTACACCGAAGACAAGGTCGTTGCCACGGACTTCCGCGGCGATGCTCGCACCTCGATCTTCGACGCTGAAGCCGGCATCGCACTGGACGGCACCTTCATCAAGGTCGTGAGCTGGTACGACAACGAGTGGGGCTATTCGAACAAGTGCCTGGAAATGGCGCGCGTGGTGGCCAAGTAAGCCCGCTTGTCGTTAAAAACGCGCCTTCGGGCGCGTTTTTTTGTTTTGAGCGCGCCGCTGCCGACAGCGGCTGCGCGGCGGGCCCGCCGGGCACGGCTGGAGTTTCATGAAAGTAGGCGAAATTCGCTCATACTGGCGGGAAAACGCCGACCATTGTCAGGAGCGAAATGCCGAATCTGCTTTCCGCTGCCGTTTTTTCCACTTACACTGATAACGAGCCGTTGATATCTGATGTGCAGCCAGTGCAAGTCGCGGGGCCATCTTTGATGAGAATAAATCGGAACAGGGCCTGATCATGGTGAACGTGGACACCAAGCTTCTTGTGATTTTCACCGAACTGCTGAGCAAGCGGAACGCGACCTATGTCGCGGAGAAAATGCACATGACGGCCCCGGCCGTATCGCATTCGCTGGGCCGGCTGCGCGAGATCTTCGACGATCCGCTCTTTATCCGCGTGCCGCACGGTCTGACGCCGACGCCGCGCGCGCTGGAACTGGGCCCCAAGATCCGCGACATGCTGGACCTGTGGTCGTCGATCAACGAAGGCGACGCCGACAATTTCGACCCGGCGATCGCGACGGGCACCCTGAGCATCGGTTTCGCCGCCGAACTCGGCGATACGGTGTTCAATCGCTTCGTACTGCGCATCAAACAGCTGGCGCCCGAGTTGCATATCAAGCTGGTCGAATCGCATTCCTGGGAAAGCGACGTGGCGTCGATGCGCGCCAACGAGCTCGACCTGGCGTTTTCACCGTTCCCGACGCGGCACCCGGAAATCGTCGAGGAAATGGTCACGTCGCTGAGCCTGTGGGTCTGCGCGCGCAAGAACCATCCCCTGCTGAAAGGCCAGTGCACGCTGGAGCAGTATCTCGATTGCGGCCATATCTTCATGGCGCACTCGGGTGGCGCCGGCCGGCCTGCGCCGTCGCTGATTCCGCTGGACTACGCACTGCAGCAGCGCGGACTGAAGCGCAATGCCACGCTGACCGTGCACTCGTGGCGGGCGCAAGCCGAACTCGCCGCGCAGACGGACATGATTTTCACGGTCAATGCCCTGACCAAGGACATGGCTTGCGAAACCTATGGTCTCAAGGCGTTCCCGCTGCCAGCCGAGCTGAACACCACGGTAGGCCTGAATATGTTCTGGCACCGCAGCCGCAACACGCACCCGATGCTGGTCTGGGCGCGCGGCCTGTTCCGCCAGGTGGTCGGTGAATTCGTGGGGGTGCCCGCGGCCAAGCCGCTACGCGTGGTGACCGAACAGGACGTCGAAGCGCCCTGACCGGTGCCGCACGGCGGACCCATGAAAAACCGGCGCCTGGGCGCCGGTTTTTTTTTTCTTGCTCGGTTCCGCCGCACACGGCGACGCACGGCTTATCGTTTTGGTCTGTGGGGACAATCAATCTTGGTGCAATTGCCATACAGCGACAACGCATGTTCCTGCAGGGCAAAGCCGCGCTCGCGCGCAATGCTTTGCTGGCGTTGCTCGATCTCGCCATCGAAGAACTCTTCGACACGGCCGCAATCGAGACACACCAGGTGGTCGTGGTGCTTGCCTTCGTTGAGTTCGAAGATGGCCTTGCCGGATTCGAAGTTGTTGCGCGAAAGGAGGCCCGCTTGCTCGAACTGCGTGAGCACGCGGTAAACGGTCGCCAGGCCGATATCCATATGCTCGTTGAGCAGGATTCGGTAGACGTCTTCAGCGCTCAGATGGCGCTGTTCACTGGTCTGAAAAATCTCAAGGATCTTCAGCCTGGGCACGGTCGCCTTCAGGCCGATATTCTTGAGCTCCGCCGGACTCGGCATGGGCATGACTCCCTAGAGTACAATGTCTGGATAGTTGAATCATAAGGGTTTTGGCGACAAAAGTCGCCCGGTGCCAAGGCCAGCGAAGGCGGCTTCAGCCCGCCGGATGCCGTGGCAGATCAGGCAGCCGCCGCACGGCGGAAATGTCCCTGCCGGCACTTTCCTTTCCCTCTGGAAGCGAGATCAATGCGTTCATCCCGTTCGTCTGCCATGCGCCCGACGCTGGTGTTTTCTCTGCTGGCCGTCGCACTTCTGGCCGGCGCCTGCTCGACCTACGACTCCACCTCGCGCAAGGTCGCCAACGTCATCACGCCGTACAGGATCAATATCGTGCAGGGCAACTTCGTCTCGCGCGAGGCGGCTTCGCAACTGCACGAGGGCATGACCCGCGACCAGGTCAAATTCCTGCTGGGCACGCCGCTGCTGACCGATGTCTTCCATAGCGATCGTTGGGAGTACGTCTTCTCGTTCCGCCGCGGCAATACGCCGGTCGTGCAGCAGCGCCGCTTCACTGTCTTTTTCGATGGCGACAAGCTGGTGAAGTTTGGCGGCGACGAATTGCCGTCCGAATACGAGCTGATTGCCGAAATTGACGGCATGAAAAAGGCCCTGAAAGAACAGAAGCCCGGTATCGGCGGAAGCTCGGGCACGCAGGCGGCGGCGCCCGCGCCCGCGCCCGCGTCAGCACCAGCTGTCCCGCAAGAGACAACCGCGGCACCGGCCGACCAATCAAGTGCAGTGCCAGCCGCTCCGACAGCAACGCCCGCCGTATCCACGCAAGCGGAACCGGCAGCGCAGCCGAACTGACGCGCACCGCTGCGGCCCTGCCGCGCACCTAGATTGCCGGCCGGCGCTCTGCGACCGGCCGTTTTCCGATATCGCCAGGTAAAACACCATGAACATCGCCATTGCTGGCGCATCCGGCCGCATGGGCCGCATGCTGATCGAACACGTTCTAGCCACCGAAGGGATTTCGCTGTCCGGTGCGCTCGACCTGCCGGGCTCGCCCGCGCTGGGCCAGGACGCCGGGCTGCTGCTGGGCCGCCATACCGGCGTGGTGATCACGGACGACCTCGACGCCGGCTTGGCCGGCGCGGACTGCCTGATCGATTTCACCCGCCCCGAAGGCACGCTGGTCCACCTTGCGGCCGCCAAGCGCCTGGGCGTCAAGATGGTGATCGGCACGACCGGCTTCGATGACGCCGGCAAGGCTGCCCTGGCCGACGCGGCCAAGTCCGTCGGCATCGTCTTCGCCGCCAATATGAGCGTGGGCGTCAACGCCACCTTCAAGCTGTTGGAAGTGGCGGCAAAGCTGCTTTCCACCGGTTACGACATCGAGATCATTGAAGCGCATCACCGCTTCAAGGTCGACGCCCCGTCGGGCACGGCGCTGAAGATGGGCGAAGTCGTTGCCGATGCGCTGGGCCGCGACCTCAAGACGTGCGCCGTCTACGCGCGCGAAGGCCACACCGGCGAACGCGATCCGAATTCCATCGGTTTTGCCACCGTGCGCGGCGGCGATATCGTCGGCGACCACACCGTGATGTTCGCCGGCATCGGCGAGCGCATCGAGATCAGCCACAAGTCTTCGAGCCGCCAGTCTTATGCCGATGGCGCCGTGCGCGCGGCCCGCTTCCTGGCCGACAAGGCGAATGGCCTGTTCGACATGCAGGATGTGCTCGGCCTGAAGTAAGACCAGGCCCGGCGGCGTGGCCGTGATGGCCCGGCCGCACGGTTATAATCAGCTTCTTTCGCATTGCACGACTGGCGGGCGCCCTCAGAGCGGGCGCCCGCTGTCTGCCTTCCTGTCCCCCGGATGCGGGCCTTCCAGACGCCGCGCAGACCGTTGTCCTGAACGTTGTCCCCGACCATGCAAGACAAATATCTTCCTTCCGCCGTTGAACAAGCCGCCCAGCAGCACTGGCAGGCGATCGACGCCTACCGCGTGCCCGAGCATGCCACCGGCCCCGACGGCAAGGAGAAGCCCAAGTTCTACGCCTGCTCGATGCTGCCGTATCCGTCGGGCAAGCTGCACATGGGACACGTGCGCAACTACACCATCAACGACGTGATGGCGCGTTATCTGCGCATGAATGGCAACAATGTGCTGATGCCGATGGGCTGGGACGCCTTCGGCATGCCGGCGGAAAACGCGGCACTGAACAACGGCGTGGCGCCGGCCGCCTGGACCTACGACAACATCGCTTACATGAAGAAGCAGATGCAGTCGATGGGCCTGGCCATCGACTGGTCGCGCGAAGTCGCCACCTGCAGCCCGGACTACTACCGCTGGAACCAGTGGCTGTTCCTGAAGATGCTGGAGAAGGGCATCGCCTACCGCAAGACGGGCACCGTCAACTGGGATCCGGTCGACCAGACCGTGCTGGCCAACGAGCAGGTCATCGACGGCCGCGGCTGGCGCTCGGGCGCCGTCGTCGAAAAGCGCGAGATCCCGATGTACTACCTGCGTATCACCGACTACGCAGAAGAGTTGCTGGGCGACCTGGACAACCTCGGCTGGCCCGAGCGCGTCAAGATCATGCAGCAGAACTGGATCGGCAAGAGCGTGGGCGTGCGCTTCGCGTTCAAGCATGACATCCAGGGCGATGACGGCAAGCTGATCAACGACGGCAAGCTGTATGTGTTCACCACGCGCGCCGACACGATCATGGGCGTGACGTTCTGCGCCGTGGCCGCCGAGCACCCGCTGGCCACGCATGCTGCCGCGAACAACCCCGAACTGGCCGCCTTCATCGACGAATGCAAGCACGGCTCGGTCATGGAAGCCGACATGGCGACCATGGAGAAGAAGGGCATGCCGACCGGCCTGCAGGTCACGCATCCGCTGACCGGCGAGCAGGTCGACGTGTGGGTCGGCAACTACGTGCTGATGAGCTACGGCGACGGCGCCGTCATGGGCGTGCCCGCGCACGACGAGCGCGACTTCGCCTTCGCCAACAAGTATCAACTGCCGATCAAGCAGGTCATCGACGTCAAGGGCCAGCCGTATTCGACCGAAGCCTGGCAGGAGTGGTACGGCGACAAGGAAAACGGCGTCTGCATCGAGAGCGGCAAGTACAACGGCCTCGGCTACCAGGCCGCGGTCGAGGCGATTGCCGCCGACCTCGGCGCGATGGGCCTCGGCGAGAAGAAGGTGACGTGGCGCCTGCGCGACTGGGGCATTTCGCGCCAGCGTTACTGGGGCACGCCGATCCCGCTGATCCACTGCGACAGCTGCGGCGTGGTGCCCGTGCCCGAGCAGGACCTGCCCGTGGTGCTGCCCGAGGATCTGGTGCCGGACGGCACCGGCAACCCGCTGAACAAGGACCCGCGCTTCCTGCAGTGCACCTGCCCGTCTTGCGGCAAGCCCGCGCGCCGCGAGACCGACACGATGGATACGTTCATCGATTCGTGCTGGTACTACATGCGCTATACGTGCCCGGACGCGACCACGATGGTCGATGCCCGCAACGACTACTGGATGCCGATGGACCAGTACATCGGCGGCATCGAGCACGCGATCCTGCACCTGCTGTACGCGCGTTTCTGGACCAAGGTCATGCGTGACCTGGGCCTGGTCAAGTTCGACGAACCGTTCACCAACCTGCTCACGCAGGGCATGGTGCTCAACGAGACCTACTACCGCGAAGATGCCGCTGGCAAGAAGACCTGGTACAACCCCGCCGACGTCGACGTGCAGACCGATGAGCGCGGCCGCCCGCTGGGCGCCACGCTCAAGGCCGACGGCCAGCCGGTGGTGATCGGCGGCGTCGAGAAGATGTCGAAGTCGAAGAACAACGGCATCGACCCGCAGGCCCTGATCGACCAGCACGGCGCCGACACCGCGCGCCTGTTCGTGATGTTCGCCGCGCCGCCGGAGCAGCAGCTCGAGTGGAGCGGCTCGGGCGTGGAAGGCGCGTCGCGCTTCCTGCGCCGCGTGTGGAACTACGGCTATGCCAACGCCGCCGCCGTGCGCGATGGCGCCGGTGCCGCGCCGACCGCGGAAGACGCGGACCTGCGCCGCGAGATCCACAGCGTGCTCAAGCAGGCCAACTACGACTACCAGCGCATCCAGTACAACACCGTGGTGTCCGCCACGATGAAGATGCTGAATGCGCTCGAGGGTGCCAAGAGCGCCTCGCCGGCCGCGCGCCGCGAGTGCTTCGGCATCCTGCTGCGCGTGCTGTACCCGGTGGTGCCGCACATCACGCACGGCCTGTGGGAAGCGCTGGGCTATGCCGCCGCCGCCGGCGACCTGCTCGACGCCCCGTGGCCGCTGGTCGATGAAGGCGCGCTGGTGCGCAGCGAGATCGAACTGGTACTGCAGATCAACGGCAAGGTGCGCGGCAGCTTGACCGTGCCGGCCGATGCCGACCGCGCCGCCATCGAGGCCGTGGCCGCCGCCAGCGAGACCGTGGCCAAGTTTGCCGAGGGCAAGGCGCCCAAGAAGATCGTGGTCGTGCCTGGCCGGCTGGTCAACGTGGTGCTGTAAGCGCAGGGATCGGAAACCGATAAGCGGATGAAGGAATCGCCGAGAATGGATCGACTGGACAAGGGCCGCCGCAAGCTGCTCGCTGCCATGCTGGCTACCGGCCTGCTGGCGGGCTGCGGCTTCCATATGCGCGGCAATGCCGACTTCGCGTTCAAGCGGCTCTACATCGGCATTCCGCCCAATACGCTGATGGGTTCGGATCTGCGCCGCGCGATCCGCGGCGGTTCGGACACCGTGATCGTGGCTGACCAGAAAGAGGCCGATGCGCTGCTCGACGTGCTGCAGGACACGCGCACCAAGACCATCCTGTCGATCACGACCGAAGGCGTGGTGCGCGAATACCGCCTGACGCAGCGCTTCAGCTTCCGCCTGCGCGATGCCGCCGGCAAGGAACTGATTCCGCCGTCGCAGCTCATCCTCACGCGCGACCTGACGTACAACGAAGCCAACACGCTGGCCAAGGACTACGAAGAGCAGCAGCTCTACCGCGACATGCAACGCGACATCGTGCAGCAGCTGATGCGCCGCCTGGCCGCGGTCAAGGCCATCTGAGTACGGGCCATCGCACCGGCATGCAGCTCAAGCTAGACGGACTCGACGCCCACCTGCGGCAGGCCAAGGCCAAGGGCCTGGCACCGCTGTACGTGGTCCATGGCGATGAGCACCTGCTGGTGCTCGAGGCCGTCGACCGCCTGCGCCAGACCGCGCGCGAGGCCGGTTTCTCCGAGCGCGACGTGCTCGTGGCCGAGCGCAATTTCCACTGGAGCCACCTGGTCGAGGCGCAGCAGTCGATGTCGCTTTTCGGCGACCGCAAGATCGTCGAACTGCGCATTCCCTCGGGCAAGCCGGGCAAGGACGGCGGCGAGGCGCTGCGCGCCGTGGCCGCCCAGCCCTCGCCCGACGTGGTGATGCTGGTGACACTGCCGCGGCTCGATTTCGCCGCGTCCAAGTCGGCATGGTTCCAGGCGCTGGAAGGCGCGGGCGTATCGATCAAGGTCGATTCCGTGGACCGTACGCGCCTGCCGGCGTGGGTGGGGGAGCGCCTCGGGCTGCAGCAGCAGCGCGTGGAAGGCGGCGAGCCCGGCCGGCGCGCGCTGCAGTTCATCGCCGACAAGGTCGAAGGCAACCTGCTGGCCGCCCACCAGGAAATCCAGAAGCTCGGCCTGCTGTATCCGCCCGGCGAACTGACGTTCGACCAGGTGCACGATGCGGTGCTCAACGTGGCCCGCTACGATGTCTTCAAGCTGTCCGAGGCCATGCTGGGCGGTGACGTACCGCGCCTGGTGCGCATGCTCGAAGGGCTGCGCGGCGAGGGCGAGGCCACGGTGCTGGTGCTGTGGGCGCTGACCGAGGAAATTCGCGTATTATCCAAGGTCCGGCAAGGCATTGCGGCCGGCAAGCCCGCCGCCGTGCTGATGCGCGAGCTGCGCGTCTGGGGCCCGCGCGAACGCCTGGTGCCGCAGGCCGCGCAGCGGCTGACGCAGGCGCGGCTCGATGCGGCGCTGGCCATGGCGGCGCGGCTGGACCGGCAGGTGAAGGGTCTGTCCGACCTGCCGCCACCGGGCAGCGGCCCGTTGCCGGCGGAGCCATGGGATGGCTTGCAGCAGCTGGCGCTGATGATCGCGCGCTGATCCTTGCCCCGCTCTCCCGCTCGCGGGAGAGAAGAAACATTCTCAGACGGCCGTCGTCTGAAGGCCACGAACATGACCGAGCTCGACCTCAACCAATACATGGACCGCGTCGGCCGCCAGGCACGCGCGGCATCGCGCGCCATGGCGCGTGCCTCCACCGCCGACAAGAACCGCGCGCTGCTGACCATCGCAGCGGCGATCCGCCGTGACGCCGACAAGCTCAAGGCCGTCAACGCGCGCGATGTCGAGCGCGCCCGCGCCAATGGCCAGGACGCCGCCTTTGTCGACCGCCTGACGCTGTCGGACAAGGCCATCAAGACCATGGCCGAGGGGCTGGAGCAGATCGCCGCGCTGGCCGACCCGATCGGCGAGATCTCGAACATGAAGTTCCGCCCGACCGGCATCCAGGTCGGACAGATGCGCGTGCCGCTCGGCGTGATCGGCATCATCTACGAGTCGCGTCCCAACGTGACCATCGACGCGGCGGCGTTGTGCCTGAAGTCGGGCAATGCCACGATCCTGCGCGGCGGTTCGGAAGCGATCGAATCCAACACCGCGCTGGCCGCGCTGGTGGCCGAAGGCCTGGCCAGCGCCGGCCTGCCGCCCGAGGCCGTGCAGGTCATCGGGACCACGGACCGCGCAGCGGTCGGCCGCCTGATCACGATGACCGAGTATGTCGACGTGATCGTCCCGCGCGGCGGCAAGAGCCTGATCGCGCGGCTGATGGAAGAAGCGCGCGTGCCGATGATCAAGCACCTGGACGGCATCTGCCACGTGTTCATCGACGCCGACGCCGACCTCGACAAGGCCGTGCGCGTCTGCGACAACGCCAAGACCCAGCGCTACGCGCCGTGCAACACCATGGAGACGCTGCTGGTGTCGCAGGACATCGCCGCGCGCGCGCTGCCGCCGCTGTGCCGCATATACCAGGAAAAGGGCGTCGAGCTGCGCGTCTGCGCGGCCACCCGCGCCACGCTGGAGGCCGCGGGCTTTGGCGGTCTCGTCGATGCCACCGAGGACGACTGGCGCCTGGAATACCTGGCCCCGATCCTCGCCATCAAGACGGTGCCGGGGCTGGATGAAGCCGTCGCGCATATCAACGAATACGGTTCGCACCATACCGATTCGATCATCACCGAGAACTACTCGACCGGCATGCGTTTCATCCGCGAGGTCGATTCGGCCAGTGTGATGATCAATGCGTCGACGCGTTTTGCCGATGGCTTCGAATACGGCCTGGGCGCGGAGATCGGCATCTCCAACGACAAGCTCCACGCACGTGGCCCGGTGGGGCTGGAAGGGCTGACTTCGCTGAAGTACGTGGTGTTCGGCCACGGCGAGATCCGCACCTGAGAATCGAGGGCGGGCCAGCCTTGCCCGCCGCAAAGAACAACAACTACTGCCGCACGCGTCGCTGAATGCTCTGGGTCAAAGCGCTTCATATCGTCTTTGTCGTGTCCTGGTTTGCCGGCCTGTTCTACCTGCCGCGCATTTTCGTCAACCTGGCCATGGAGACCGAACCCGCCAGCACGCAGCGACTGCTGCTGATGGCGCGCAAGCTGTACCGCTTCATGACCATGCTGGCCGTGCCGGCGGTCGTGTTCGGGTTGTGGCTGTACCTTGGCTATGGCATCGGCCGTGGTCCGGGGCAGGGCTGGATGCATGCCAAGCTGGCGCTGGTGGTGGTGCTGATCGGCTACCACCACGGCTGCGGCAGGCTGCTGAAGAAGTTCGAGGCGGGCGGCAACACGCGCTCGCATACCTTTTACCGCTGGTTCAACGAACTGCCCGTGCTGGTGCTGCTGGCGGTGGTGATCCTGGTGGTGGTCAAGCCGTTCTGAAACCTGGTCCGTCGGGACTCTCCCAATCGAGCGAAAGATGAGCAAGCAGGTCGATTACTATTTCTCGCCGCAGTCTCCGTACGTCTACCTCGGGCATGAGCGCTTTGCCGCCGTCGTGGCCAGCCACGGCGCCCTGGTCAACCTGAAGCCATGCGATCTCGGCAAGGTGTTCTCGGTGTCGGGCGGCCTGCCGCTCGCGCAGCGTCCGCCGCAGCGCCAGGCGTACCGCCTGGTCGAGCTGGCGCGCTGGAGCGAGTTCCTGGGCAAGCCGCTGAACCTGCAGCCGACGTATTTCCCGGTGTCCGGCGACCCGGCCAGCAAGC
This sequence comes from Cupriavidus sp. 22TCCZM04-2, assembly GCF_057798895.1. Classification (NCBI taxonomy): domain Bacteria; kingdom Pseudomonadati; phylum Pseudomonadota; class Betaproteobacteria; order Burkholderiales; family Burkholderiaceae; genus Cupriavidus; species Cupriavidus sp. 22TCCZM04-2. Next base: position 517,489 of record NZ_JBYOJS010000001.1, on the reverse strand, counting down.
TGATCATCGCGACCCAGCTCGCGCATGGCACGGCGCGCGCCATGCAGCTACTTGGCGCGATTGGCACGGCACTCTGGGCGCAGCAGCGCAATATCGCGGATGCCGCCACGCTCGCGCAGCTGGCCGACGAGGCGGGTCTCGACGGCGCCAGCCTGCTCAAGGCCGGCGACGGGCAGGCCGTGCTGGCCGCCTACGCGCAGAACACGCAGGACGCGATCTCGGCGGGCGTGTTCGGCGCCCCGTGGTACGTCTATGATGGCCAGCCCTACTGGGGTCAGGACCGGCTCGACTTCCTCGACCGCGCACTGGCGGCCGCTTGAACCGTCGCCTAGGCTAATTTGATTCCCGTCCGCCACGGCGGACGTTTTTGTTTGCAGGAAACCTGAATCCATGACCCAAGCTTTCTTTGCTCCCTGCCCGCGCGGCCTCGAGGGCGCGCTGGCCGAAGAACTGCGCGAGATCGCCGCGCGGCCCGGAATGGCGTCGGTGGCCCCGTTCGAGGTGCATCGCGAAGTGCCGGGCGGCGTCAGCTTTTCGGGCGAACTGGCGGCCGCGTATGCCGTCAACCTGCATTCGCGCATTGCCAGCCGCGTACTGATGCGCGTGGCCGCGCGCGGCTACCGGCACGAGGACGACATCTACGCGCTGGTGCGCAACCAGCGCTGGGAACAGTGGTTCTCGCCGGACGAGTCGATCCGCGTGGACCTGACCTCCACCAAGTCCCAGCTGCGCAGCCTGAACTTCACGGCGCTGCGCATCAAGGACGGCATTTGCGATGGCATGCGCGAACGCCTGGGCGCACGGCCCAGCGTGGATACCGTGAGCCCGGATGTGCGCATCTATGCCCACCTGACGGAGTACGACTGTACGCTGTACATCGATACCACCGGCGAGCCGCTGTTCAAGCGCGGCTGGCGCATGGAGAAGGGCGAAGCGCCGCTGAAGGAGAACCTGGCAGCGGGCATCCTGCGCCTGGCCGGCTGGGTGAAGGGACAGACCAACCGCCCGTTCTATGACCCGATGTGCGGCAGCGGCACATTCCTGATCGAAGCCGCGCAAGTGGCGCTGGATATCGCGCCGGGCGGCAGCCGCAGCTTTGCCTTTGAATGGCTCAAGGGTGCGGACACGAAGGCCTGGCAGAAGCTCAAGTCGGACGCGCAGCGCGCGCGCATGCTGGCATCGACCGAGGGCCTGCAGATTGCCGGATCGGACATTTCTACCGACATGCTGGCCATGGCGCATGCAAACTGGACGCGCGCCGGACTGCCCGACGAAGCCCGTACCAAGCAGGTGGATGCGCGCTTCGCGCAGCCGCCGTTCGCCGAGCCGGGCCTGATGCTGATGAACCCGCCCTATGGCGAGCGAATCGTGGTGCGCGGCGAGCGCCGCATGGCGCAGGACGAAATGCCGCGCGACGAGGCCGAGGAGGCCGCCGCCAACCAGTTCGCCAGCGCCTTCGCCACCACGCTCAAGCAGAACTTCGCGGGCTGGCAGGCCTGGGTCTTTACCGGGGATCTGTCGATGCCGAAGCGCCTGCGGCTGAAGGAGTCGCGGCGCACGCCGCTCTACAACGGCAATATCGAATGCCGCCTGTTCCGCTTTGACATGGTGCGGGGCGGCAACCGCGGGCCGCAGCAGCCGGCCTGACGGGCCGGCGCGATGGCCGCCTGAACCTCAGGGCCGCTTGCGGCCCGTCAGCGTGTCCGGGTTGCGCGCGAAGTCGGCCAGGAAGGCTTGCTGGCTGACCACCGGCTCCTGCAGCAGGTGGCGCGGCAGGTCGAACAGGGCGTAGACATATTCCTCGCGCCCCTCGCAGCGTTCGGCCGGCAGGCAATATTGCTCCCAGTCGACGCAGGCTGGCGTGTACATGCCGTTGCCGGGCCAGAAGAAGGGCACCAGGCGGCCTTCCCGCAGCCCTTCGATCAGCGCCGCCGGCGCGTCGTAGGCCTCGGCCGATTCCACCTGGCTCATCAGCCCTACGCGGGTTTCGATCACCATCAGCGTGGCATGGCCCTGCGCCGTCAGCATCAGGATGCCGACCGGATTGGGGTACAGGTAGTACTCGACAAAGCCATAGCGCGCGGTGATCTGCCGCACGCGCTCGGTCATGGCCGGATCCGACAGGAACGAGTACGAATGCCGCGTCAGCAGTTCGCGCAAGGTGCGCGACAGCGTGGCGAAGTACTGTTGCTGCAAGGCGTCAATTTCCTGGCTCAGGCGCTCGACCATATTGGCTTCGTGCTTTTTCACGTAGCGGTCGATCAGGCCATGGTTGAAGCCCTGCACGGCGATGCTTTCGTCCGCGGTGCCGGTCAGCAGGATGGTCTTGCACGGCAGGTCCTGCAGCGCCTGGCAGAATTCCAGCCCGTCCATCTGCGGCATCGAGTAGTCCACCACGATCACGCCCGGCTGCAGGAAGCGGTTGACGTCGTGGATCTGGCGGTGGATGCGGTCGATGTCGAGCTGCACGGTGCGCCGCTCGGTGAGGAAGGTCAGGTCGTCGTGCGTGACCCGCACCGGCAGGAAGGCGGGAAAGCGGGTGGCGTATGCGTCGCGGATCCACTGCAGCGCTTCGCGCGGGTCCGTGAACGTGACCACCGCGCGAGACGCGTCCATCTGGAAGGCCAGGCTGTCGATGAACGACTTGCTGTCATCGACCAGGACGGTCAGGATCGGGTGATGGAAAACCGACAGGTTCCGGTCGTGCGGGTTGAAGGTCATGGTGCGTTCGAGCCATGCGGCAACGCTGGGAATTCAGCGCAGGCCAGTATAACGCGCTGCCGCCACGGCGGGCGGCAACGCGTCGTATCCTGCACGGATTCCGGTCGATCGCGTGGTTAATCGACCGCCTTGAACATGTCCTCGACCACCTTCTTGGCGTCGCCGAACACCATCATGGTCTTGTCCATGTAGAACAGTTCGTTGTCCAGCCCGGCGTAGCCTGCGGCCATCGAGCGCTTGTTCACGATGATGGTCTTGGCCTTGTAGGCCTCCAGGATCGGCATGCCGGCGATCGGCGATTTCGGGTCGGTCTTCGCCGCCGGGTTCACCACGTCGTTGGCGCCGAGCACCAGCACCACGTCGGCCTGGCCGAACTCGCTGTTGATGTCTTCCATCTCGAAGACCATGTCGTACGGCACTTCGGCTTCGGCCAGCAGCACGTTCATGTGTCCCGGCATGCGGCCCGCCACCGGGTGGATCGCGTACTTCACGGTCACGCCCTTCTCGTGCAGCTTCTCGGTCAGTTCCTTGAGCGCGTGCTGGGCACGCGCCACGGCCAGGCCGTAGCCCGGCACGATGATGACCGTTTCGGCATTGCCCATCAGGAAGGCCGCGTCGTCGGCGGAGCCCGACTTCACGTTGCGCTGGGCCTGCGCGCCGGCCGCGCCCGCCGCTGCCGCTTCACCGCCGAAGCCGCCCAGGATCACGTTGAAGAACGAACGGTTCATCGCCTTGCACATGATGTACGAGAGGATGGCACCGGACGAACCGACCAGCGAGCCGGCGATGATCAGCATCGGGTTGTTCAGCGAGAAGCCGATGCCGGCGGCCGCCCAGCCCGAGTACGAGTTCAGCATCGACACCACCACCGGCATGTCGGCGCCGCCGATCGGGATGATGATCAGCACGCCGAGCACGAAGGCGATGGCCAGCATCACCAGGAACGGCAGCCAGTCCTGGGTCATGAAGAACGCGATACCGAAGCCGACCATCGCAACCGCCAGCGCCAGGTTCAGCATGTGCTGGCCGGGGAACACCACCGGTGCGCCCTGGAACAGGCGGAACTTGTAGCGCCCGGCCAGCTTGCCGAAGGCGATCACCGAACCGGAGAACGTGATGGCGCCAACGAAGCAGCCGATGAACAGCTCGATGCGGTTGCCGGTCGGGATCTCATGCGAGCCCGCAGGTGCGATGCCAAACGCCGAAGGCTCGGCCACTGCGGCCACGGCAATGAACACCGCGGCCAGACCGATCAGCGAGTGCATCGCCGCGACCAGTTCGGGCATCTTGGTCATCTCGACCTTCTTCGCCACATAGGCGCCGACACCGCCGCCCACCACCAGCGCGCCGAAGATCAGCGCCAGGCCCGAGGCGACCGAGGACTGCGCCGTGCCCGCCGCCAGGAACTCGTTCTTGAGCTTGATGATCAGCACCAGCGTGGTGACCACGGCAATGGCCATGCCGATCATGCCGAAGGCATTGCCCTTGCGGGCCGAAGCCGGATGCGAAAGCCCCTTGAGCGCCTGGATGAAGCACACCGAGGCGACCAGGTAGAGCAGGGTGACAAGGTTCATGCTGACGAGTTCGGTCATCACGCACCTCCCTTGGCACCGGCCTTGGCCTTGGGCTCTTTCTTCTTGAACATCTCCAGCATGCGCTGTGTCACCAGGAAGCCGCCGAACACGTTGACGGCGGCGAGAGCGACTGCCAGCGTGCCCATGATGCGGCCCGTGGCGCCCTCGGTGAGGCCGGCCGCCAGCATGGCGCCGACGATGATGATGGCCGAGATTGCATTGGTCACGGCCATCAGCGGGGTGTGCAGCGCGGGCGTTACCGTCCACACCACGTGGTAACCCACGTAGATCGCCAGCACAAAGATGATCAGGTTGATCACCGTGTGGTTCACCATCTCCATCGACTTCTCCTCCCTTGATTGAATCCTGGATGCCGCTTGCGTTGTCTGTTTTGGAATGCGAACGACCGGGATGTCGCGGGCCCTTAAGGCGCCTGCGCCCGCACTGGTGCCAGCGTTGCCGCCGCCGCGCCCGGGGCCGGGAACACACGGGCCCAGTCGCGCTTCATGCTCACCACGGTCCAGCCGCGTTCCGCCGCGGCTTTCAGCGACGCGCCGTCGTTTTCCGCATATGCGGATTCGCGCTCGGCGTCGTCATGGTTGACCAGCAGCTGGAACGACGGCCCCTTGCGCGCCTGCGAGTACGACAGCATGGCGATATCGCCCTTGCCGCCGACATTGCCGGCCGCGAACACCGGCCGCTTGCCGATCTGCAGCGCAATGTTGACCGGCTTCATCTGTTTGTCGTTGAAGCTTTCGATCTTCGGCTCGCGCCAGATTTCATTGTCGCGGCCACTTTCGCGGAACTGTGCGGCAAGCCGCGAACCGATCACCTGTTGCGGAGGAATGCCGTAGTACGACTGCGACACGGCGCGCATGAAGTCGGTCGTGCCGCCCGAACAGATCCAGGTCTGGTAGCCATGGGCACGCAGCAATGCCAGCACTTCCAGCATTGGCTGGTAGGTGCCTTCGCGCAGCGGCGCTTTGGATTTCGGGTGGCGCGCATTGGCGAAGTAGCGCCGCGCGTCTTCCTGGAAGGCGTCGAGAGAGGTGTTGCCGTAGAGCTCGTTGAGCAGGCGCACGGCGCCTGCCTCCCCGGTCGATTTGAAATAGGCCGCGGGGTCGGCCAGGAATTCCTTGTAGGGCGAACGACCGGCCAGTGCCGGTTCGGCCCGCGCGCGCTCCTGCGCGCGGCTGACCACAAACAGCAATTCCACCACCGGGTCTTCGCGCCACAGCGTGCCGTCGTTGTCGAAGACGGCGATGCGGTCTTCCGGCGCGACGAACTCGGGGCTGCCCGGCGTGGTGGTCTTGCTGACGAAATTCAGGATGGACTGCTTGGCTGCCCCATCGCGCCATGCGGGCAAGGGGTCGAGCAGCCTGGGGCCGCTGGTCGCGGCAGCGCTTGCGGAACCCGACGCACTGCCGCCGCCCGATGTCCCGCACGCCGCGCACAAGGCCAGCAGGCCGATGCCGGCCGCCTGCGCGAACCGCATGCCAAGACGGGCACGCCACGGTGCCGCCCTTGCTACGGAATTCCGACACAGGCTGGCCGTCATGGGCTTACACCTTCTTGATTTCCTTGATGCCGTTCTTCTCGTCGACCAGGATGATCTTCGGCTTGTACGTGGCGATCTGCTCCTCGGTCATCGGCGCGTAGGTGCAGATGATCAGATGGTCGCCGATATGCGCGCGGCGCGCGGCGGCGCCGTTGAGCGAGATCTCGCCGCTGCCGCGCCGGCCCTTGATGATGTAGGTGGAGAAGCGTTCACCGTTCTGCACGTTGTACAGGTCGATCTTCTCGAACTCCTTCATGTCGGCAGCTTCGAGCAGGTCCTCGTCGATGCCGCACGAACCCTCGTAGTGGAGGTCCGCCTGCGTCACGGTGACGCGGTGAAGCTTGGCGCGGAGCATGATGCGTTGCATGGGTGATACGTCCTTATCTTGATGCGGAATGCAGCCGGCGCCTGCGGGCGCCGGTAAGACTCACGCCGCCTTGCGCACGACTTCGCCGCTGTTGCACATCAGGCAGGCCGCGACGATGTCGTCTTCGAGGTTCAGCGTGAACTGGCCGTCCTTGTCGATGACCAGCTTGAGGAAATCCAGCACGTTGCGGGCATAGAGCGCCGAGGCGTCGGCCGCGACCATGCTGGCGAGGTTGGTGTGCCCGATCAGGGTGACGCCATTGCGCTCGACCACTTCGTCGGCCACGGTCAGCGGGCAGTTGCCGCCTTGCGCGGCGGCCAGGTCGACCACCACCGAGCCCGGCTTCATCTGCTGCACGGTGGCTTCCTGCAGCAGCACGGGCGCCTTGCGGCCCGGGATCAGCGCGGTCGTGATGATGATGTCGGCCTGCTTCGCCCGCTCATGCACCAGTTCGGCCTGGCGACGCATCCAGTCGGGCGGCATCGGGCGGGCATAGCCGCCGACGCCTTGCGCGATCTCGCGTTCTTCGTCGGTGATAAACGGCACGTCCAGGAACTTGCCGCCGAGCGATTCGATCTGTTCCTTCACGGCCGGGCGCACGTCCGAGGCCTCGATCACCGCGCCCAGGCGCTTGGCCGTGGCGATGGCCTGCAGGCCCGCCACGCCGGCACCGAGGATCAGCACGCGCGCCGCCTTGACGGTGCCCGCGGCGGTCATCAGCATCGGCATGAAGCGCTGGTAATAGTGCGCGGCGATCAGCACGGCCTTGTAGCCGGCGATATTGGCCTGCGAGGAGAGTACGTCCATGCTCTGCGCGCGCGTGGTGCGCGGCGCGGCTTCGAGCGCGAAGGCGGTGATCGATGCCGCCGCCATGCGCGCATTGTTCTCGACATCGAACGGATTGAGCATGCCCACCAGCACCGATCCCGGCTTCATCTGGGCCAGCTCCGCGGCTTCCGGCGCGCGCACCTTCAGCACCAGGTCGGCGCCAAGCGCCTCGGCGGCGCTGCCGATGGTGGCGCCGACGGCCTCGTAGGCGCTGTCAGGCTGGCTGGCCCGTACGCCGGCACCCGCCTGCACCACGACCTTGTGGCCCTGTGCGACATACTTCTTGACGGTTTCAGGGGTGGCGGCGACACGCGTCTCGCCGGCCCGCGTCTCCTGCGGGATGCCGATGTACATCGTCAATTTCTCCTTTGCTGGCGTCATATCTGATGGGCGGGCCGACGTCTGGCCCGTTGCGCGCCAACGGTTGTTGAAACCCGCAGCGCACAATTTTTTACGCAGCTTACAGGAATCCGACGATTATTGGTGACTGAGCGGTCGGGTATTGGAAGGGGGCCGCGAGAGGGTCGGACCGCCGCCGCCGCGCTGCACAATGCCCGCGCAACCGGTAAAATGCCGAATTGCCTAAAAAATGTGCATCATGCCACGTGACTGGAATGCCAGCGTGACGGTTGCCGCGGTCATCGAGCGCGGCGGGCGGTTCCTGCTGGTGGAAGAAGAAACCCGTGACGGCCTGCGGCTGAACCAGCCGGCGGGCCACCTGGATCCGGGCGAAAGCCTGATCCGCGCCGTCATCCGCGAAACGCTGGAAGAGACCGCGCACACCTTCGAGCCGCGCGCGCTTCTGGGCTGCTACATGGGCCGCGCGGCGTCGTCGCGCACCGATTCGGACGTGACCTATGTGCGCTTTGCCTTCACCGGCGACCTCGGCTCGCTCGACGCGGGCCGCCAACTCGATACCGGCATCGTGCGCACCGTCTGGATGAGCGCCGACGAGATCCGCGCCTGCCCCGAGCGCCACCGCACGCCGCTGGTGCTGGCCTGTATCGACGACTATCTGGCCGGCAAGCGCTTTGCGCTCGATGCGCTCTACACGCACCCGTCCGTCCTGGCCACCGGAGACGGATTGTGAGCGGCAAGCGGGTCGTGGTCGGCATGTCGGGCGGGGTCGATTCGTCGGTGACCGCGTGGCTGCTCAAGCAGCAGGGCTATGAGGTCATCGGCCTGTTCATGAAGAACTGGGAGGACGATGACGACAGCGAATACTGCTCCACGCGGCAGGACTGGCTCGACGTGGTGTCGGTGGCCGACCTGATCGGCGTGGATGTCGAGGCCGTGAACTTTGCCGCCGAGTACAAGGACCGCGTGTTCGCGGATTTCCTGCGCGAGTATTCCGCGGGCCGCACACCGAACCCCGACGTGCTGTGCAATGCCGAGATCAAGTTCAAGGCCTTTCTCGACCACGCCATGTCGCTGGGCGCGGAGACCATCGCCACGGGCCACTATGCGCGCGTGCGGCAGAACGCGGCGGGCCGTTTCGAGCTGCTCAAGGCGGTGGACCACACCAAGGACCAGAGCTACTTCCTGCATCGCCTGAACCAGGCCCAGCTTTCGCGCACGCTGTTCCCGCTGGGCGAGATGCCGAAGACCCGCGTGCGCGAGATCGCCGCCGAGATCGGCCTGCCGAACGCGAAGAAGAAGGATTCGACCGGCATCTGCTTTATCGGCGAGCGGCCGTTCCGCGATTTCCTGAACCGCTACCTGCCAACCAGGCCGGGGCCGATGAAGACGCCCGATGGCAAGGTGGTTGGCGAGCATATCGGGCTGGCCTTCTACACGCTCGGGCAGCGCAAGGGCATCGGCCTGGGCGGCAGCCGCGACGGCAACGGCGACGCGTGGTATGTGGCGCGCAAGGACATGGCCAGCAATACGCTGTATGTCGTGCAGGGCCACGATCATCCGTGGCTGCTCACGCGCACGCTGGCCGCGGCCGACCTGTCCTGGGTGGCGGGCGAGCCGCCTGCTGCCGGTGCCGCCATGGCGGCGAAGACGCGCTACCGCCAGAGCGATGCGCCGTGCGTGGTCGATGGGGTCGATGGCGAGACGCTCAGTCTCGCGTTTGCCAAAGCGCAGTGGGCGGTGACGCCGGGCCAGTCGGCGGTGCTGTATGACGGCGATGTCTGCCTGGGCGGCGGCATCATCCAGTCGGCGCAGTAAGCGTGCCCTGAAAGCGAAAAACGCTCGCGCAAGCGAGCGTTTTGCATTGGCGCCAGGTTCAAGCCGCCGGTGGCTCCGTGTCGATGAACGACTGGCGCTTGGCAAGTTTCTCCTGGTACGCCGCCAGGTTCGGATGGCGCTCGCGCCAGTGGATTTCCGGGAAGCGGAAATCCAGGTAGGACAGCGCACAGCCCACGGCCACGTCGGCGAGCGAATAGTGGTTGCCGCTGCACCACTGGCGATCGGCCAGGTCGTTCGACATGGCGGCCAGTGCGGCGTCGATCTTGCCAAGCTGGCGCTGCACCCAGCGCTCGCTGCGCTCGTGCGGTTCGCGCTGGGTGTTTTCCAGGCGCGCCAGCAGCGCGGCATCGAGCAGGCCATCGGCCAGCGCTTCCCAGCAGTGCACTTCCAGGCGTTCGCGGCCGCCTTGCGGAATCAGGCGGCTGACCGGCGTCAGCGTGTCGACGTATTCGACAATCACGCGCGAGTCATAGATCGAGCTGCCGTCCTCCATGACCAGGCAGGGCACCTTGCCGAGCGGATTGTATTGGCCGATCACCGTATCGGGTGACCAGACGTTCTCTTCGATCAACTGGTAGTCGATCTTCTTTTCCGCCATCACTACGCGCACCTTGCGCGCGTAGGGACTGGTCTGGGACGCGAACAGCTTCATTTTCTCCCCTCGAGCTTGTTATGAAGTGCATCGACGCTCGGCGGCAAGCGGCGCAGGAGTCCCTGGCTTTCAGCGCTTGCCCGATGCACTTCATAACAGGCTAGTGGAACGGCGAGCGCGAGTATACCCGCGCCGCATGGCGAACGAGGTCTCCCGCACGGATGCCCCATGGCCACGCTGTAGCGTTGCCCCGGGACGGCGGCATGGGTGGTAAAATCGCCCGTTGCGCGGCGCCGGCCCGTCAGCGCCGTTCGCCGCGGAACCCACGCGGTGCGGCGCATCGGCCGCTTGCCAGTTGCCCGCGGGGTGCCCCCCGCGCCTGGCGCGCTTGCGATCCAATCCCGTACTCCCCTCATTTTTCCCCGGTTGCCAGCATGTCCACCTCTTCGCTTTCGCCGCTCACCGCCCTGTCCCCCATCGATGGCCGTTATGCTTCCAAGGCCGATGCGCTGCGCGAATGGCTGTCCGAAGCGGCCTTCATGCGCAACCGCGTCAAGGTCGAAGTGCACTGGCTGATCGCACTGGCCCAGGCCGGCCTGCCCGACATGCCCAAGTTCTCCGCAGCCTCGGAAGCCGCGCTGCTGGCGCTGGTCGATAACTTCTCCGAAGCCGACGCAGCCCGCATCAAGGACATCGAAGCCGTCACCAACCACGACGTCAAGGCAGTCGAGTACTGGCTCAAGGAGCAGGTCAAGGGCAACGCCGAGCTGGAAGCGGCCAGCGAGTTCATCCACTTCGCCTGCACTTCGGAAGACATCAACAATACCTCGCACGGCATGATGCTCAAGGGCGCCCGCGAGGGCGTGGTGGTGCCGGCGCTCAAGCGCGTGCAGGCCCGCCTGGTGGAGCTGGCCAAGGCCAACGCCGCCCAGCCGATGCTGTCGCGCACCCACGGCCAGCCGGCCAGCCCGACCACGCTCGGCAAGGAAATGGCCAACGTGGCCGCGCGCCTGGCGCGCGCCATCGAGCGCATCGAACGCGTGGAGCTGCTCGGCAAGATGAACGGCGCCGTGGGCAACTACAACGCGCACCTGTCGGCCTACCCGACGTTCGACTGGGAAGCGTTTTCAAAGCAGGTCATCGAAACGCGCCTGGGCCTGACCTTCAACCCGTACACCATCCAGATCGAACCGCACGACTACATGGCCGAGCTGTTCGATGCCGTGGCGCGCGCCAACACCATCCTGCTGGACCTGAACCGCGACATCTGGGGCTATATCTCGGTCGGCTACTTCAAGCAGAAGACCAAGGCCGGCGAGATCGGCTCGTCGACCATGCCGCACAAGGTCAACCCGATCGACTTCGAGAACTCGGAAGGCAACCTGGGCCTGGCCAACGCGGTGCTGCGCCACCTGTCGGAGAAGCTGCCGGTGTCGCGCTGGCAGCGCGACCTGACCGATTCGACCGTGCTGCGCAATATCGGCGTGGCCTTCGGCTACAGCCTGCTGGCCTATGAGGCCTGCCTGCGCGGCCTGGGCAAGCTGGAAACCAACCCGGAACGCCTCAACGAAGACCTCGACAACTGCTGGGAAGTGCTGGCCGAGCCGGTGCAGACCGTGATGCGCCGCTTTGGCGTGCCCAACCCGTACGAGCAGCTCAAGGAACTGACGCGCGGCAAGGGCATCTCGCGCGAGGCACTGCAGACGTTCATCACCGGCCTGGCCATTCCGCAGGACGCCAAGGACCTGCTGCTGGCCATGACGCCGGCGAGCTACATCGGCAAGGCTATCGTTCTGGCCGAGCGGATCTGACGCGCCTCCTCGCTTGAAGCAAAAAAGCCACCCGATCGGGTGGCTTTTTTGCTTGTTTCGATCGGAATGGTGGGGGCATGCCCTGCGACAGAATGCCACTTCAAATCATTTGAATAACTTAATTAAGGACTGTCCTGCATCGGCGCACACTCCACCGCAATAATGCGAGAATCTGAAGCGCGGGGCCAGGTTTCCCGTTGCAGAGTTGCCCAAAGATTGTGAAATGCCCGCGACAAGGGCTGAGGAATTTGATGCGTTCGAACGCTACTGCTACCGGCTACGGTGCCACGGCCATCGGCCTGCACTGGATCATTGCCTTGCTGATCTTCGCCGCCTTCGGGCTCGGCTGGTACATGACCGGCATCCCCGGGCTGACGCCGACCAAGCTCAAGCTGTTCTCGTGGCACAAATGGCTCGGCGTTACCGTGTTCATCATCGCCGTGCTGCGCGTACTCTGGCGCGCCACGCATGCCGCGCCCCCGGTTGCCCCGGGCACGCCGGCATGGCAGGCCAAGGCCGCCGCGGGCGCCCATCACCTGCTTTACATGCTGATCATCGTGGTGCCGGTCACCGGTTACCTGTACAGCATGGCAGCGGGCGTCCCCGTGGTCTACCTGGGCCTGTGGAAGATGCCGGTCCTGATCGAGGCCAATGAAGAACTCAAGGCCGTCTTCAAGGTCGCGCATGTCGCGCTGAACTACCTGATGGCGGGCGTCGTGGCGGTGCACGCGGCCGCTGCCATCAAGCACCAGGTCGTCGATCGCGACGGCACGCTTGGCCGCATGCTGCCGTTCCTGCGCTAGGCCTCGCGACCGGAGCAGGTCGCTTCGGTCGTTGCTGTTCGGGAAATCCCTTTTCGGTTCTGATGCGCGGCGCAGGGCGCCGCCCACTGACAGGAGTCATTGATGAAACGCATTCCCCGCCCCGGTTCGCTGCTGCTGGCCGCCGTGCTGACCACCACCGGAGTCGCCGCCAACCTTGCCTGGGCGCAGATCGACACCGCCAGGAGCGCGGTGACCGCGGTGGCGCGCCAGATCGGCGTGCCCATGGAAGGCAAGTTCAAGAAGTTTGACGCCAACGTCGACTTCGATCCCGCCAGGCTCGCGACGTCGTCGGCCAAGGTCGAGATCGACGTGTCGAGCTTCGAGATCGCCGACGCCGAGACCACCAAGGAAGTGAAGGGCAAGGACTGGTTCGACGCGGCGAAGTACCCGAAGGCCGTGTTCCAGTCCACCAGCATCAAGAACGGCACGCCGGGCAAGTACGAGGTGGCCGGCAAGCTGACCATCAAGGGCAAGACCCAGGACATCGTCATCCCGGCTACGTATCGCCAGGACGGCGCTGCCCAGGTGTTCGAAGGCGTGCTGCCGATCAAGCGCACGGCCTTCAATATCGGCGACGGCGAATGGAAGGATACTTCCGTGGTCGCCGACGACGTGCAGATCAAGTTCCGTATCGTGACGGCAGCAAAGAAGTGAAGCCCGGCTGCGCCGGTCTTCTCGAACTGAACAGCTGTTGCCATTCCCGTTGATGTTCCTCTCCAACCTTTTGTCGGGAGATCCCATGAAACTGCGTACTCTTATGACCGCCATGGCGGCCGTTGCTGCAACTGCCGCCTTCGGCGTGGCTTCGGCCAACACCGTGACCTATAACCTTGATCCGACCCACACCTACCCGAGCTTCGAAGCCGACCACCTCGGCGGACTGTCGACCTGGCGCGGCAAGTTCGAGAAATCCAGCGGCGTGGTCACGCTGGACCGCGCCGCCAAGAGCGGCACGGTGGACGTGAAGATCGATCCGGCCTCGATCGACTTTGGTAATTCCAAGCTGAACCAGCACGCCAAGAGCCCGGACATGTTCGATGTCGAGGCCTTCCCGGAAGCCAGCTACAAGGGCAAGTTCAGCAAGTTCAAGGGCGACGTCCCGACCGAAGTGGAGGGCATGCTGACCCTGCGCGGCGTGTCCAAGCCGGTCAAGCTGGAAATCCGCGACTTCAAGTGCATCCAGCACCCGATGCTCAAGCGCGAGGCTTGCGGCGCCGACGCGATTGGCCAGTTCAACCGTGCCGACTTCGGCCTCGACTATGGCGTGAAGATGGGCTTCAACCCGCAGGTCAAGCTGGCGATCCAGGTCGAAGGCGTCCGCGCGGAGTAATCCTGGGCGCTGCAGCCCAATTTGAAAAGGCCGGCCTTGCCGGCCTTTTTTGTTTTCCGCATGCTTGCCCACACATGTACCAGGGAGTACGGGGGACGTTTCATCCACTTGGTTGTATGGGCCGCTCTTGCCACAGTACAATGACCCGCAGCAAATTGTCTTGAATCAGATTCTTCCCGATACAGGCGGGCAACCGGAGCACCCCCGGTGACCAAGCCTCCAACAGGCATTCGCGCACCCGACATGAGCATTCGCTGTACATTCCGAAAACGGTAGGCGTCTCCGCGACCCTGTTGCCCCTCCTGTGCTGTACCTGGCCGCCCGGTCCGTCCGGCTGCATGGCCTCCAGCCTTTCTCGGATTTCCCTGGCGTAATACCGTGTATTCCAAAACGCAAATCGATCCGGTAGTCAGCTTTCGCAACTCGCAGGGCGAGCAGGTGCGGGGCACGATCATCAATCTCCAGAGAAAGTCTCTGGTGATGGAAATCTACAATCCGTATTCGATCGTGCAGGTCAGCGAGGTGCTGAGCGAACTCAGCATCCGCATGGGGCCAAAGAACGCCTATCTCGGCAAGGCCGTGGTGATGAGCCTGGTGAATACCGGCCTGACCGCGGTCGTGTCACTCACGCTGATCGACGAGTGGCTGGAGCTGAGCAACCTCGACAACGAGCCGAATTCGGTTGCGCGCGAGTCGCAGCGCTTCGTGCAGGACTGGAACGAGCGTTTCAATATCCGGCGCGACTACCAGATCGTGGTCAATGAAATGCGCGCATTCCTGTCGGAGGTGTCGCGCTGGGTCGAGCAGGTCGACATGTCCAGCGCGTTGCCCAAGGAGGGCGATACGCTGCGCATGGACGTCTTCGAGGAGCTGGCCACGCCGATCGCCCTGAAGATACGCCAGTATTCCGCCGTGCTCGATGGCGAAGCCGCGAATGTGCCGGAAGAGCAGACCGTGATGCACCGCACCTTCACGCAGGCGGCGCTGCATCCGTTGCTGCTGCGCTCGCCATTCGTGTTTCGCACCTACACCAAGCCGCTCGGCTACGCGGGCGACTATGAGATGGTGAACCAGATTCTCTCGGATCCGCGCGAGGGCCCGAACACCTATTTCCAGATCGTCAACGCGACCTTCCTGCAGTCCTCCGTGGCCGCTGCCCACCGCAACCGCATCGACCTGCTGGTCGATTTCCTGGTGCGCGTGGCCGAGCAGGCCAAGGCCGCTGGCAGGCCGTTTCGCCTGCTCAATGTCGGTTGCGGGCCCGCGGTGGAGATCCGCCGTTTCATTGCCGAGTACCCGGAACCGCAGTGGCTGTCGTTCCAGCTGCTCGACTTCAGCGAGGAAACGCTGGATTACACCCGCGCGCGCATCGAGGAAAGTTGCCGGCAGGCCGGTGTGAAGGTCGATGTCGAATACGTCCATCACTCGGTGCATGAGCTGCTCAAGCGGCGCATCGAGATAGATCCGTCGCTGCGCGAGTTCGACGGGGTCTATTGCGCCGGCCTGTTCGACTACCTCTCGGATCGCGTTTGCGCGCGCCTGCTCAATTATTTCTCGTCGCGCACGCACCCCGAGGGACGCATCCTGGCCACCAACGTTCACGTCAACAATCCGGAACGGTACAGCATGGAACATATGCTGGAGTGGTACCTGATCTATCGCGATGAGCCGGGCATGCAAGCGCTGCTGCCCTCCAACACGCGCGACGGCCGCACGTACGTCGATGTCACCGGCGTCAATGTGTTCGTCGAAGCCGTCGTGACCGATCCGGCCAAGGCCTGACTACCATGTTGAAACGGACTGCAGGGCAGTATTCCCGGTACGAGGCCGAGCTGGGCGACTTCCGCCTGATTTCGAGCCGGGCCGGCGCGCTGACGGCCATCGTGCTGGTGATGGCTGGCGTCGGTCTCGACTACGGTATCTATCCCGGCCACCAATTGCAGTTCTTCGTGGCACGCCTGGTGGTCTCGGTATTGATCGGGCTGATTTTCCTGCTGCTGGTAAAGGGGGCCGGACGGCGCTTTGTCCAGCCGCTCACGCTGGCCTGGCTGCTGCTGCCGCAGGTGATGATCGCCTGGATGATTGCCACGACCGACGGCGCCTCCTCTATCTACTATGCGGGACTGAACCTTGTCATCTTCGCGGTCGGCATAGCGATGCCCATGGGCCTGTGGCAGACCGTCGGCTTCGGCGCGGTGACCTATCTGCTGTACTTCGTGGCCTGCCTGGTCCATCCCGAAGGCCTGGCACAGAATGGGCACTTCCTCGTCAATTCGCTGTTCATCGTGTTTTCGATCGTGGCCAGCGCCGTCTACACGTTCATGAACGAGCGCGGTCACTTCCACCTGATCCGGCTCAAGCAGGAGCTGGCGGGCAAGAACGAGGAACTGGCCGACATCAACCGCCGGCTCGCGGACATCAAGGGCCAGATGCTGCAGCAGGAAAAGATGGCGGCCATCGGTACGCTCGCGGCAGGCCTGCTGCATGAGGTGAACAATCCGGTCAACTTCTGCCTGATGGCCATCGAGGTGGCCATGGAAGAGCCGCAGACCAAGGAAAATCCGTCGCTGGAGGAATGCCTGGTCGATGCCAAGCAGGGCATGCAGCGCATCCAGCATATCGTGTCGGACCTGAAGACCTTCGCCTACCGCAAGCCCGGTGCCGAGGTAGAAGGCACGCCGTTCCTGTTCGAGAAGGCGCTCGATTCCTCCGTCCGCCTCACGGCCCACGAGCTGCGCGGCGTCAAGATGACGCGCGAACTGCCCGATGACACGCTGGTGCTCGGCGACGAAGCGGCCGTCATCGGCGTGCTGATCAACCTGTTCTCCAACGCCGCGCTGGCGATGCGCAAGGCAGGCACGGTGGCGCCGGCCATCCATACCACGATCCGTTGGGTGGAAAGCCGCCTGCATGTGCGAGTCCAGGACAACGGCCCGGGCATTGCGCCGGAGAACCTGGCGCGCGTGTTCGAGCCGTTCTTTACCACGCGCGACGTAGGGCAGGGGCTGGGGCTGGGCCTGTCGATCAGCTATGCGGTGATCGAGCGGCACGGCGGCCAGCTGTTTGCCGAGAGCGAATTCGGCAAGTGGGCCGCCTTCAGTTTCGACCTGCCGCGCGCGGAGTGATCTGGCCATGAGCGAAGTCCAGCAGGCACGGCCGACCGTGCTTTACGTCGACGATGAAGACATGGCGCTCAAGTACTTTGCGCGCGCCGTGGGCAACGAGTATGAAGTCCTGACCGCAGCCGGCGCCGACGAGGCGATCGACATTCTGCGTGGCGCCGGCGCGCGCACGGCAATCCTGGTCACCGATTTCCGCATGCCGGGACGCGATGGCGGCGACCTGTTGCGCCAGGTGGCCGAGGAATTCCCGCAGATCGTCCGCATTCTCGTCACGGCGTATGCCGACAAGGACGTGCTGCTGCAGACCGTCAACAGCGGCGAAGTGTTTCGCATCCTGGAAAAGCCGCTGAGCGTCGGCGATGTGCGCAATGTCCTGCGCCTGGCCGTGGAGCGCTCGCGCGAGCGGGCCCTGCGGCAGCAGCGGTTGATGGCGATCGACGAAACGCTGGCCTTCCTGGCCCACGAGCTGAATACGCCGCTCGCGGCCATTGCCAATTTCGCGCGCGGCATCGAGGGGCGCGTGACGGCCGAATACACCGCACAGCGCCAGGGCGAGATCGGCCAGGCCGCCAGCGCCATGCGCGACAACGCCCAGTATTGCCTGGCGGTGCTGTCGTCGTTCCTGCAATCCGTGCGCAGCAGTGCGGGCAGTACGCCGGGGCGGCAGGAGCCGGGCACCGAAGTGAGCGCGGGCGCGCTGGTCGCGTCGCTGCTCGATAGCTATCCGTTCAATGCCGACCAGCGCAACTGGGTCCAGGTGGAGATGCACGGCGATTTTCCCGTGCAGACGCTGCCCAACTGCGTGGCGCTGGTGCTGTCCTCGGTCATGAGCAATGCGCTGCGCGCGCTCGGCGACGTCGGCGCGCCCCTGCTGCGCTTTGTCGTGGTGTCGAAGCCGCGTCAGGAGATCCGCATCTGCGACAACGGCCCGGGGATTCCGCCCGAGGTGATGGAGCGCCTGCTCGTGGACCCCGTCACCACCCACGCGGGGGCCGGCGGCAGCGGCCTCGGCATGATTTTCTGCAACCGCGTCATGCAGTCGTTTGGCGGCGGCATCCGGATCGCCTCAGCGTCCGGAGCCGGCACGACCGTGACGCTGGACTTCCCAAATTTCAAGAATCGAATGAACAGGAGTGACCGATGAACGAACCGAATGCCACCCAGGCACCACCCCCGGCGATTCTGTTCGTCGACGACGAAGCCACGGCCGTCAAATATTTCCAGCGCGCGATCGGCGCGCTGGCCCCTGTGGTGACCGCCGGCTCGGTGGAAGAGGGCAAGGCACAGCTCGAAGCGCACGCCGACAGCCTCGCGGTACTGGTGTCCGACCAGCGCATGCCGGGCGAGTATGGCAACGAGCTGCTGCGCCATGCGCGCGAGCGCTATCCGCATATCGTGCGGATCCTGACCACCGCGTATTCGGAACTGGACCAGACCGTCGAGGCCGTCAACCAGGGGCAGATCCACCGCTATATCAAGAAGCCGTGGGACATCACCGCGCTGCGCATGGAACTGAAGCAGGCACTGGAGATGG
The DNA here is from genome assembly GCF_057798895.1 of Cupriavidus sp. 22TCCZM04-2. Classification (NCBI taxonomy): domain Bacteria; kingdom Pseudomonadati; phylum Pseudomonadota; class Betaproteobacteria; order Burkholderiales; family Burkholderiaceae; genus Cupriavidus; species Cupriavidus sp. 22TCCZM04-2. Next base: position 499,032 of record NZ_JBYOJS010000001.1, on the reverse strand, counting down.
CCGGCCTGCGCAAGGAGCGCGACCAGCTCGTGCGCGAAAAGTTGGGCGTGCTGCAGACCCAGACCGTGGCCACGCGCATCGGCATGATCCACGCGCTGTGCGCGAGCCTGATCGGCCCGGGCCGCTTCCAACCCGTCGAGACCTACCTGGCCGGCACGGAGCTGGGCGGCGCGCGCAATGCCGAACCCGACTGGCAGCGCATGGACTATGCCGACCTGGTAGGCGCCGAGAGCGAGCGCAGCGGTACCTTCGGCCATGCCGTGGGCACGCAGCTGGCGGCCTTGCGCACGCAGCATGCCGGGCGCGGCGCCGCCGATGCGCTGCAGGTCGTGGCCGAGGCGCTGGGCGACAGCACCGTGCGCCGCGAAGGCGAGACCGTGGTATGGACCGCACCGTCCGCGCTCAGCGAATTCCTTGCCAAGCCGGTGGGCGAGGCGGTTTCCGCGCAGCATGCGGCGTGGCTGGCCAGCCTGCTGTGGCTCGAAGAAGCCGGCGGCGCGCTGCAGTTCTCGCGCGAAGGCGAGACCATTGCCTGCCGTGCCGGCACACGCACGGCCAGCTTTTCGACGGACCGGCTGGCGATCTGGATCGAGCGGTTTTCGGAACGGGGGTGAGCGGCCGCACCGGCTCAGCAACCTTGATCCGAGCAACAAAAAAGCGCACCGAAAGGTGCGCTTTTTTTGTCCGGCATCAGTCTCAGGCCTGCGCGCCGTAGTTCGGATCATCGCGATCCGTGCCCCCGGCCTTCTTGTCGCCCTTGACCAGGTCTTCGCGCTTGACGCCAAACCACATGGCCAGCGCCGCGGCAACGAACACCGACGAGTAGATACCGAACAGGATACCGACCGTCAGCGCCAGGGCGAAGTAGTGCAGGGTGGGGCCGCCGAAGAAGAACATCGACAGCACCATCATTTCGGTCGAGCCGTGGGTGATGATGGTCCGCGACATCGTGCTGGTGATCGCGTGGTCGATGACCTCGTGCGTGGTCATCTTGCGGTACTTGCGGAAGGCCTCGCGGATCCGGTCGAAGATCACGACCGACTCGTTCACCGAGTAGCCGAGCACCGCCAGGATAGCTGCCAGCACCGACAGCGAGAATTCCCACTGGAAGAACGCGAAGAAGCCCAGGATGATCACCACGTCGTGCAGGTTGGCGATGATGCCCGCCACCGCGAACTTCCACTCGAAGCGGAAAGACAGGTAGATCACGATGCCGATCACCACGCACAGCAAGGCCAGCAGGCCGTCGGTGGCCAGTTCCTTGCCGACCTGCGGGCCGACGAACTCCACGCGTTGCAGCTTGACGTCAGGCGTGGCCGCCTGCAGTGCGCCCATGACCTGCTCGCTCTGCTGGGCCGAGGTGACTGGCTTGCCGTCCGGGCCCTTCTGCAGCGGCAGGCGGATCATGACGTCGCGCGAGGTGCCGAAGTTCTGCACCTGCACGTCGGTATAGCCGAGCTTGCCCACCTGGCCGCGGATCTTTTCGAGATCGGCCGCCTGCTGGTAGTTGACCTCCATCACCGTGCCGCCGGTGAACTCGATCGACAGGTGCAGGCCCTTGTGCCACAGGAAGAATACGGCGGCGGCAAACGTCAGGAAGGACACCACGTTGAAGATCAACGCGTGCTTCATGAACGGAATGTCGCGCCGGATGCGGAAGAATTCCATGATGTTGTCCTGATGTATCCGTGCTTACTTGGCGACCGGGGTGTCCGCACCCGGCTTCCAGATCTGGCCGATGGCCACGCTCTGCAGCTTCTTCTTGCGGCCGTACCAGAGGTTGACCAGGCCGCGGTTGAAGAACACCGCCGAGAACATCGAGGTCAGGATGCCCAGGCAGTGCACCACGGCAAAGCCGCGCACCGGACCGGAGCCGAAGGCCAGCAGCGCCAGGCCCGCGATCAGCGTGGTCACGTTGGAGTCCAGGATGGTGGCCCAGGCGCGCTCGAAGCCGACGGCGATCGCCATCTGCGGCGAAGCGCCCCCGCGCAGTTCCTCGCGGATACGCTCGTTGATCAGTACGTTGGCGTCGATGGCCATGCCCAGCACCAGCGCGATAGCGGCAATGCCCGGCAGCGTCAGCGTGGCCTGCAGCATCGACAGCACCGCAATCAGCAGCAGCAGGTTGATGCCGAGCGCCGCCACCGAGAACACGCCGAACAGCATGTAGTACAGCACCATGAACACGGCGATGGCGCCGAACCCATAGGCCACCGAGTCAAAGCCCTTCTGGATGTTGTCAGCGCCCAGCGACGGGCCGATGGTGCGTTCCTCGATGATTTCCATCGGCGCGGCCAGCGAGCCGGCGCGCAGCAGCAGGGCCAGGTCGTTGGCGGCTTCGGTCGAGTAGGAGCCGGTGATCTGGAAGCTCGAACCGAGTTCGGACTGGATCGTTGCCACGGTCAGGACCTCGCCCTTGCCCTTTTCGAACAGCACGATGCCCATCGGCTTGCCGATGTTTTCGCGCGAGACGTCGCGCAGCACGCGGCCGCCCTGGGCGTCGAGCTTGATGTTGACCGACGGGCGCTGGTTCTGGTCGAAGCCGGCCGATGCGCTTTCGATGCGGTCGCCGGTGAAGATCACCTGCTTGCGCAGGATCACCGGGGCGCCGTTGCCTTGCGTGAACAGTTCGTCGCCAAACGGCACGGGGTCGCCCGGGCGCGGGTTGCGCGGCGCGTCGGGATCGGCCAGACGGGCTTCCAGCGTGGCGGTACGGCCGATGATGTCCTTGGCCTTGGCGGTGTCCTGCACGCCGGGCAGCTGCACCACGATACGATCCGCGCCTTGCTGCTGGATCACGGGCTCGGCCACGCCAAGCTCGTTCACGCGGTTGTGCAGGGTCGTGATGTTCTGCTTGACGGCGGCGTCCTGCACGGCCTTGCGGGCGGCATCCGTAAAGGTGCCGACCACGTTGTTGCCGTCCATGGCGAAGGCGAGTTCGCGCAGGTTGTCGGCCAGGATGGCGAGCGCCTTGTTGGCGTCGTCGGCATTGCTGAAGCGCACGGTCAGCTTGTCGCCGTCGCGGTCGATGCCGCCGTGGCGAACGTTCTTGTCGCGCAGCAGGGTACGGGCATCGCCCGAAAGGCTGTCGAGCTTCTTGTCGACGGCACCCTTCATGTCGACCTGCAGCAGGAAGTGCACGCCGCCGCGCAGGTCCAGGCCCAGGTACATCGGCAGCGCGTGCATGGCGGTCAGCCAGCGCGGCGAGCCCGAGAGCAGGTTCAGCGCCACCACGTAGGTCGGGTCGGCCGCGTCGGGGTTGAGCGTGCGCGTCAGGACGTCCTTGGCCTTGAGTTGGTCGTCGGTGGTGCGAAAGCGCGCCTTGACCGAGCCGGACTGGCCCGAAACATCGAAGAACACGCCGTCAGGCTTGAGCTGGTTCTGGGCCAGGATCTCTTCCACATGCTTCTGCATGGAGAGGTCCACCTTGACCGTAGCCTTGCCCGAGGAGACCTGCACGGCGGGCGCCTCGCCGAAGAAATTCGGCAGCGTGTAGGTGATGCCGATGGCCAGGGCCACCAGGATCACGACATATTTCCAAAGCGGATAACGATTCATCTCTGGCCAGTCATTCTGCGGTTGGCGGATTCGCCGGGGGCCCAAGGGGCACGCCGGCGGAGCCGGACCGGTTGGCAAACAGCCGCCTGGCCGCCACGGGAAGGCCTTTTACAGGCCCACGGGCTGATCAGGCGGCTGCCAGGGCATGCGCATGCGGCATGCCGGAAAAGACAAAGGGCAGTGTCGCGAACGGGAGTCAGAGCGACTTCAGCGAGCCCTTCGGCAGCACCGTGGTCACGGCGTTCTTCTGCACGGTGATTTCGGTGCCTGCGGCGATTTCCAGGCTGACGTACTGGTCGGTCACCTTGGTTACCTTGCCCAGGATGCCGCCGGCCGTGACGACTTCGTCGTTCTTGGCGAGGGCTTCCAGCATGGCCTTGCTTTCCTTCTGGCGCTTCATCTGCGGGCGGATCATGATGAACCACAGCACGCCGAACATCAGGATGATGGGCAGGAAGCTCATCAGGCCACCCGCTGCGCCGCCGGCACCGGCGGTCTGGGCGAATGCATTAGAAATCAGCACGTTGATTCTCCGTCACAAAAGTCATTCAAGTAATCGACCATTCTATCACCCGACTCGGTCACGCCCCGGCATTCTAGGCCGGAATTCGGGTTTGTTCGGGGTGCGTTCTGGACGACTTGCCGCTAAGGGCGGCAAGGCCGTCACAACCCCGGTATTCGACCATGCCGGGCCGGAAAGTTCTCGGCTCAGCGCGCGCCGCGCGCGCGGTCGCTGGCGAACTGCCGACGGAAGTCGCTGAAGCGGTGTTGTTCGATCGACTCGCGCACTTCGCGCATCAGCTGCAGGTAGTAGTGCAGGTTGTGGATGGTGTTCAGGCGCGCACCCAGGATCTCGCCGACGCGATGCAGGTGGTGCAGGTAAGCGCGCGAGAAGTTGCGGCAGGTGTAGCAGGCGCAGCTTTCGTCGAGCGGGCGCGGGTCGTTGCGATGCGCGGCGTTCTTGATCTTGACGTCGCCGAAACGCGTGAATAGCCAGCCGTTGCGCGCATTGCGGGTCGGCATCACGCAGTCGAACATGTCGACACCGGCGGCCACGCCTGCCACCAGGTCTTCGGGCGTGCCCACGCCCATCAGGTAATGCGGCTTGTTGGCCGGAAGGCGCGGCGCGACGTGCTCGAGCACGCGCATCATGTCCTCCTTGGGCTCGCCCACCGACAGGCCGCCGATGGCGAAACCGTGGAAGTCCAGCTCCGACAGGCCGGCCAGCGATTCATCGCGCAGGTCCTCGAACATGCCGCCCTGGACGATGCCGAACAGCGCATTCGGGTTGGCCAGGCGTTCGAATTCATCGCGCGAGCGCTTGGCCCAGCGCAGGCTCATGCGCATCGACGTGGCCGCCTCTTCGTGCGTGGCGGGACGGCCTTCGATCTCGTACGGCGTGCATTCGTCGAACTGCATGACGATGTCCGAGTTCAGCGTGCGCTGGATCTGCATCGAGATTTCGGGCGACAGGAACAGCTTGTCGCCATTGACCGGCGACGCGAACGTGACGCCATCTTCGGTGATCTTGCGCAGATCACCGAGCGAGAACACCTGGAAGCCGCCCGAGTCGGTCAGGATCGGCTTGTCCCAGCCGATGAAGCGGTGCAGGCCTTCATGCGCGTTCACCACGTCCAGCCCCGGGCGCAGCCACAGGTGGAAGGTGTTGCCCAGGATGATCTCGGCGCCGATCTCGTTCAGTTCCAGCGGCGACATGGCCTTGACCGAGCCATAGGTCCCGACCGGCATGAAGATGGGCGTCTCGACCACGCCGTGGTTCAGGGTGACGCGGCCGCGGCGCGCGTTGCCGTCGGTGGTGAGGAGTTCGAAGTTAAGCATGGCGGGATTCGGAATTCGGTTCTGGCTTCAGGGCTGGCGCGGATCTGCAAGTTTCACTGGCGGGTCAGGAACATCGCGTCGCCGTAGCTGAAGAAACGGTAGCGCGCCTCGACCGCGTGGCGGTAGGCGGCGCGGATGGCTTCCACGCCGGCCAGCGCCGACACCAGCATCAGCAGCGTCGACTTGGGCAGGTGGAAGTTGGTGATCAGGGCATCGACCAGGCGGAACTGGTAGCCCGGCGTGATGAAGATGTCGGTGTCGCCGCTGCCGGCGTCCAGCGTGCCGTCGGGCTTCGCGGCCGATTCGAGCGCGCGCAGCGAGGTCGTGCCCACCGCAATGACGCGCCCGCCACGCGCACGCGTTTCGCGCACGGCGTCCGCCAGTTCCGGCGAGATGGCGTACCACTCCGAGTGCATCTTGTGTTCGGCGATATTCTCGGTGCGCACCGGCTGGAAGGTGCCGGCGCCGACGTGCAGTGTCAGAAACGCCCGGCGCACGCCGGCGGCGTCGAGCCTGGCAAACAGCGCATCGTCGAAATGCAGCCCGGCGGTCGGCGCGGCCACCGCGCCAGGGTTGCGCGCGTAGACGGTCTGGTAGCGCGTTTCGTCGTAGGCGTCCGGGTCGTGCGTGATGTATGGCGGCAGCGGCAAGCGTCCATACTGCTCGATCAGGTCCAGCGCTGGTGCGGGGAAGCGCAGCGTGAAGAACTGGTCGACGCGCGGGCCGACCGTGACGGCGAAGGCGTCATCGGCCAGGTGCAGTTGGCTGCCCTCGGGCGGTGTCTTGGACGCGCGCACCTGGGCCAGGACGGTGTGCGAATCCAGCACGCGCTCCACCAGCACCTCGACCTTGCCACCGCTGCGCTTGTGCCCAAAGAAGCGCGCCTTGATCACGCGCGTGTCATTGAACACCAGCAGGTCGTCGGGCCGCAGGTATTCGGTGATCTCGCTGAACGCGCGGTCGACTAGCCGGACAGCGTCGGGCTGCTCGCCCGGCGCCAGGCGCTTGACTACCAGCAGCCGGCTGGCGCTGCGGTCGGGCAGGGCGCTTTGTGCAATCAGTTCGGGCGGCAGCGGGAAATCGAAATCGGACAGCGTCAGCATGAGGAAACGGCAAGACCCGGCCAGGCGCTGTACGCAGGGTACGGAGCGGCAACCGGGATAGGTACAATCGGCGAATCCGATATTGTAAGGCTTGGGCGCCAGGCGCCGCCCGGCCCTGTGTGATACCCCTTATTTCTCCGCCTGCCCGACTGCCGATGCCCGGAACCGCCACCGAACCGACCCAGGACAAAGCCGCAGCCCCTGACTCAGCGCCGTCTGCAAGGGGCAAGGCCGCGGGCAAGGACAGCAAGCCGTCGTCCGCGGTCGCGCGGCTGGCCAAGATGGGCCTGCGGCGCAGCGTCGACCTGGTGTTGCACCTGCCGATGCGCTACGAGGACGAGACCACGCTGATGCCGATCGCCGAGGCGATCCGCCGCGCGGGTCTCGGTCAGGCCGCGCAGGTCGAGGGCGAGGTCATTTCCAACGAGGTCACCTTTCGTCCGCGCCGCCAGCTCGTCGTGAAAATCGCCGATGACAGCGGCGAGCTGACGCTGCGGTTCCTGAATTTCTACGGCAGCCAGACCAAGCAGATGGAGGAAGGCGTGCGCCTGCGCGTGCGCGGCGAAGTCCGGGGCGGCTTCTTCGGTGCCGAGATGGTGCATCCGACGGTGCGCCCGGTCGCGCCCGACGAGGCCTTGCCTGACCGGCTCACGCCGGTCTATCCGGCCACGGCCGGCATTTCGCAGGCCTATCTGCGCAAAGCGATTTCCGGCGCGCTGACGCGCACGCCCATGCCGGAAACACTGCCCGCGGCCGTGCTGAAGGGGCCGCTCGCCAAGCTGAAGCTGCGCCCGCTCGCCGAATGCCTGCGCCTGCTGCACACGCCGCCACCGCAGGAAAGCGAGGCGGCGCTGGCCGACCGTTCGCATCCGGCCTGGCTGCGCATCAAGTTCGACGAACTGCTGGCCCAGCAGATCTCGCTGCGGCGCGCCCATGAGGCCCGGCGCGAAAAGAATGCGCCGTCCATGCCCCGGCGGGAGGGCGGCCTGCTGACGCAGTTCCTGGCCGCACTGCCGTTCCGCCTGACCGGCGCGCAGCAGCGCGTGGTCGAGGAAATCGCGGCCGACATGACCGCGCAGCACCCGATGCACCGCCTGCTGCAGGGCGACGTGGGCAGCGGCAAGACCATCGTGGCGGCGCTGGCGGCGTGCCAGGCGATCGACGCCGGCTACCAGGCCGCGATCATGGCGCCGACCGAAATCCTGGCCGAGCAGCACTACCGCAAGCTGTCGGCGTGGCTGGAACCGCTGGGCGTGCCGGTGGTGTGGCTGGCCGGCAGCCTCAAGGCGCGCGACAAGCGCGCGGCCGTGGCGCGCGTGGAATCGGGCGAGGCCCGGCTGGCGATCGGCACGCATGCGCTGATCCAGGACACCGTGCGCTTCGCCAAGCTCGGCCTGTCGGTGGTGGACGAGCAGCACCGCTTCGGCGTGGCGCAGCGGCTGGCGCTGCGCGGCAAGGCCGCTGCGACCGAGCCGGCGCCCGACGCGGCGCCCGCTGCAGCCCCGGCCGGGCCGGAAACCGTGCCGCACCAGCTCATGATGTCGGCCACGCCGATCCCGCGCACGCTGGCCATGACGTACTACGCGGACCTCGATGTGTCGGTGATCGACGAACTGCCGCCGGGCCGCACGCCGATCGTCACGCGGCTGGTCAACGACGAGCGCCGCGACGAGGTCATCGAGCGCATCCACCATGCTGCCGCCGAGGGCCGGCAGGTCTACTGGGTCTGCCCGCTGATCGAGGAAAGCGAGGCGCTGCAGCTGCAGACCGCCGTCGAGACCTACGAAACGCTGGTTGCCGCCTTGCCGGACCTGCGCGTCGGGCTGGTCCACGGCCGCCTGCCGCCGGCCGAGAAGGCATCCGTGATGGACGATTTCAGCGCCAACCGCCTGCAGGTGCTGGTCGCTACCACCGTGATCGAAGTCGGCGTGGACGTGCCCAACGCCTCGCTGATGGTGATCGAGCATGCCGAGCGCTTTGGGCTGGCGCAACTGCACCAGTTGCGCGGCCGCGTGGGGCGCGGCACCGCCGAGTCGGTCTGCCTGCTGATGTACCAGGCGCCGCTGTCGCCCACCGCGCGCGAGCGGCTGGCCACCATGCGCGAGACCACCGATGGCTTCGAGATCGCCCGGCGCGACCTGGATATCCGCGGACCGGGCGAATTCCTGGGCGCGCGCCAGTCGGGCGAAGCCATGCTGCGCTTTGCCGACCTGAATACCGATGCCTGGCTGGTCGAGTACGCGCAGGAAGCCGCCCAGCTCATGCTGACGCAGTTTCCGGAGGCCGTGGAGGCCCATCTATCACGCTGGCTCGGCGGCCGCGAGCATTACCTGAAGGCCTGAAAACCGGGCAAACTTCGCGTTTTGGTGTCCCATGCGCCGCATTCGCGCAGTGTTCTGACAGATTGCGGAATCGAAGGTAAAATCTATCGCCTATCGAAAATTGATAAGTCATGACGCTCACCGAACTGAAGTACATCGTCGCCGTGGCGCGGGAGCGCCATTTCGGCCGTGCTGCCGAGGCCTGCTTCGTGTCGCAGCCGACCCTGTCGGTGGCGATCAAGAAGCTGGAAGACGAACTCAACGTGCAGATCTTCGAGCGCGGCACGTCCGAAGTCTCCGTGACCTCCGTGGGCGAGCAGATCGTGGCCCAGGCCCAGCGCGTGCTCGAACAGACCATGGCCATCCGCGAGATCGCCAAGCAGGGCAAGGACCCGCTGGCCGGTCCGCTGCGCGTGGGCGTGATCTACACCATCGGGCCCTACCTGCTGCCGTCGCTGGTCAAGCAGATGATCGGAGCCGTGCCGCAAATGCCGCTGATGCTGCAGGAGAACTACACGGTCAAGCTGATCGAGCTGCTCAAGCAGGGCGAGATCGACTGCGCCATCATGGCGGAGCCGTTTGCCGACTCCGGCCTCACGGTGCGCCCGCTCTATGACGAACCGTTCGTCGTCGCGGTGCCGCGCGGGCACCAGCTTGCCGAGGTCAGCCACGTCGATCCGGACGAGCTGAAGCAGCAGACCATGCTGCTGCTCGGCAGCGGCCACTGCTTCCGCGACCACGTGCTGGGCGTTTGCCCGGAGCTGTCGCGCTTCTCGCAGGCTTCCGACGGCATCCAGAAGACCTTCGAAGGCTCGTCGCTCGAAACCATCCGCCATATGGTTGCCAGCGGCGTCGGCATTACCGTGCTGCCGCGCACCTCGGTGCCGGACATGAAGGCCAAGGGCGATATGCTGGCCTACGTGCCGTTCGCCGAGCCGGTGCCGGACCGCCGCGTGGTGCTGGCCTGGCGCAAGAGCTTCACCCGGCTGCCCGCCATGGAAGCGCTGGCGAGCGCGGTGGCGGCGTGCGAGTTGCCGGGCGTGCGCAGGCTCAACGCCAAGGAATTGGCCGAGGCCGCCTGAGTCTTTTCTGTACGTCGTGAATCAATGGCCGCCATGAGCGGCCGTTTTTGTTTTTCGACTGCGGCGGGCTGGCCCCGGGTTTGTCCGGGCTTGCAGGGTAGTGCAATAATGTCGGGGCTATGCCGCTCGGCCGGGTCCGGCCCGGTCGTTTGGCAATCCTCGTGCTTTTCCAGAATGGAGCGTACTTACCATGGCAAAGAAGAATGAGATGAGCGTGAATATCGGTATCTCGGACAAGGACCGCAAAAAGATCGCGGAAAGCCTGTCCAAGCTGCTGGCCGACACCTACACCCTCTACCTCAAGACCCACAACTTCCATTGGAACGTGACGGGCCCCATGTTCAACACGCTGCATCTGATGTTCGAGACGCAGTACACCGAACTGGCCCTGGCCGTGGACTTGATCGCCGAGCGCATCCGCGCGCTGGGCTACCCGGCTCCGGGCACCTACAAGGAATATGCGCGCCTGTCGTCGATCCAGGAAGAAGACGGCGTGCCGGAAGCCACCGAGATGATCCGCAAGCTGGTCGAAGGCCAGGAGTCCGTGATCCGCACCGCGCGCTCGATCTTCCCGCTGGTCGACGCGGCCAGCGATGAACCGTCGGCCGACCTGCTGACGCAGCGCATGCAGACGCACGAGAAGACGGCGTGGATGCTGCGCTCGATGCTGGCCTGATCGTCGCCTGACTGCCATGCCGGCACGACGCGCCGCAACCGTCTCGGGGGCGGCGCGTTTTTGTTCTGAGCGTCACTGCGCTCCCTGTCTTTCTGATTCCTTCCGCCCCCGCTGCTGCCGTGCTGATTTCCTGTCCCCGAGCTCCCATGTCTGAACGTCTTGCCCTCTATGCGCGCCTGGTGCGCATCGACAAGCCCATCGGCACGCTGCTGTTGCTGTGGCCCACGCTGTGGGCACTGTGGATGGCTGCCGGCGGGCCGCCGGCGCTGGGCGTGTTCTGCATCTTTTTTGCCGGCACGTTCCTGATGCGTTCGGCGGGCTGCGCCATCAACGACTACGCCGACCGCGACTTCGACAAGCACGTCAAGCGCACCAGGGAACGGCCGCTGACGGCGGGCAAGATTGCCGCGTGGGAAGCGCTGGCGGTGGCGGCGGTGCTGGCGCTGGCCGCATTCGCACTGATCCTGCCGCTGAACGGCCTCACCAAATGGCTGGCCGTGGTGGCCGCCGTAGTGGCCGGGACCTATCCGTTCTTCAAGCGCTTCTTTGCGATTCCGCAGGCTTACCTGGGTATCGCTTTTGGATTTGGCATTCCGATGGCGTTTGCCGCCGTGCAGGATCAGGTGCCGCTGGTGGCGTGGGTAATGCTGCTGGCCAATGTGTTCTGGGCGGTCGCCTATGACACGGCGTATGCGATGGTGGATCGCGACGATGACCTGCTGATCGGCATCAAGACATCAGCCATAACGTTCGGCCGTTTCGATGTGGCCGCGATCATGGTTTGCTACGCGGTCTTTTTGGGGATGATGGCCTGGGCAGGTGTGATGCTGTCGCTGGGATGGCCGTACTGGGCAGGGCTTGTCGCAGCGGCGATTTGCGCTGGCTATCACTACACCCTGATTCGCGACCGAGACCGTATGCGCTGTTTTGCAGCGTTCCGCCATAACAACTGGCTGGGTGCCTGTGTGTTTGCAGGAACGGCGCTGGCCTACGCGATGCGCTAGGTTTTCTCCCCTCTCCAATAAATGGGATAGGGGAGATGACCTGCGGCATGCGGAAGCCGGTGATATCGGGTAGAGCGCTCGCTCAATCCTTCCCGAACTCTTCCCCCATCTCTTTCCCACGCGCCGCCGCCGCGTGCATGGCCCGCACGAACGCATCGGCAATGCCCGCGCTCTGCATAGCCGTCACGGCGGCATACGTCGTACCGCCCTTGGACGTCACGCGTTCGCGCAGCGTGGACACCGCTTCCGGCGATTCGCCAGCCAGCGTGGCAGCGCCCAGGAAAGTCTGCACGGCAAGTTCACGACCTTGCTGGGCACTCAGTCCCAGTTCGGTAGCCGCGCGTTCCATCGCTTCGATAAAGAAGAACACATAGGCCGGCCCGCTGCCGGAAATAGCCGTGACGGCATCGATCTGGTCATCGCCATCGACCCACGCGCACTTGCCCACGGCTTCGGCCACCGCTGTGGCGATCGCGCGGTCGTGCGCCGACAAGCCCGCAGGGGAAGCCAGGCCCGTCATGCCCATGCCCGATAGCGCGGGCGTGTTCGGCATGGCACGCACCAGCCGCGAGCGGCCGCCCAGCCAGCGCTGCATGTCCTGCAGGCGGATGCCGGCGGCGACGCTGATCACCAGGTTGCCGGCACCGGTCGCGGGCAGGTGCGGCAGCAGGCTGGCCGCGGCTTCGCGGAACTGCTGCGGCTTGACGGCCAGCACCAGTACGTCAGACGCGCCGAAGGCCGCATCCGGCGCCTCGTACGCATGCACGCCCAGGTCGCGCGCCAGGCGCTGCCGGGCATCGGGAAACGGATCGACCACGCGGATCGATCCGGCGGGCACGCCGCGCGCGATCAGGCCGCCGATCAGGGCGGTGGCCATGTTGCCGCCACCAAGGAAGCCGAAGGTCAGGGTTTCGAGCATGTCAGTCTCTGGCTGGAAGGGAATCAGGGAATGCGGTGGCGGCGCTTACGCACGCGCGCCGAAGATGGCGGTGCCGATGCGCACGATGGTGGCGCCTTCGGCGATGGCGGCATCCATGTCGCCCGACATGCCCATCGACAGGGTATCGAGCGGCAGGCCTGCCGCTTGCAGCGACTGCAACAGGGCCCGCATCGCGGCAAACGGCAGGCGCTGCGCGGCCGGATCGCTCGCCGGCTCGGGAATCGCCATCAGCCCGCGCAAGCGAAGCCCCGGCAGCGCGGCCACCGCGCGCGCCAGTTCCGGCACGTCTTCAGGGGCGACGCCGCTCTTGCTGGCTTCATGGCTGATATTCACCTGGATGCAGACCTGCAGCGGCGCCATGCCGGCCGGGCGCTGCTCCGACAACCGCTGCGCGATCTTGAGCCGGTCGATCGCATGCACCCAGTCGAAATGCTCGGCCACCAGCCGCGTCTTGTTGCTTTGCAGCGGCCCGATGAAATGCCACGCGACCTGGCTGCGCAGGTCGGCCAGCGCCACGATCTTTTCCACGCCTTCCTGCACGTAGTTTTCGCCAAAATCGCGCTGTCCGGCGTCGAATGCCTCGCGCACGATGCCGGGCGCGACGGTCTTGGAAACCGCCAGCAAGGCCACGTCTTCAGGGACTCTTCCGGCTTGTTGTGCCGCCGCCGCGACGCCACGGTGCACAGCTTGCAAGTTGGCGGCAATTACAGACATAATCCGGCGGACATACAGAAGAAGTAAAAAGAAGTACGAAAAGTACAAACAATTAATCGGGTGGGGTCATTATAGATGGACATCGCGCAGCTATTGGCTTTCGCAGTCAAGAACAAGGCGTCCGATCTACACCTCTCGGCGGACATGCCGCCGATGGTGCGTATTCACGGCGACATGCGGCGCATCAACGTCGCCCCCATGGCGCACAAGGATGTCCACGCCATGGTGTATGACATCATGAGCGACTCCCAGCGCAAGAGCTACGAAGAACGCCTGGAGATCGATTTCTCGTTTGAAATTGCCGGCCTGTCGCGTTTCCGGGTCAATGCCTACAACACGCAGCGCGGCGCTGCCGCGGTGTTCCGTACGATTCCCTCCAAGGTTCTCACGCTCGAAGAGCTGCGCGCGCCGGCGGTGTTCGCCGACCTGTGCATGAAGCCGCGTGGCCTGGTGCTGGTGACCGGGCCGACCGGCTCGGGCAAGTCGACCACGCTGGCGGCGATGGTGGACCACCGCAACGACAACGACATGGGCCACATCCTCACGGTGGAGGACCCGATCGAATTCGTTCACCAGTCCAAGAAGAGCCTGATCAACCAGCGCGAACTTGGCCCGCATACGCACTCGTTCGCCAACGCGTTGCGCTCGGCACTGCGCGAAGATCCGGACGTGGTGCTGGTCGGCGAATTGCGCGACCTCGAAACCATCCGCCTGGCGCTGACCGCGGCCGAAACCGGCCACCTGGTTTTCGGCACGCTGCACACCAGCTCCGCGGCCAAGACCATCGACCGCGTGGTCGACGTGTTCCCGCCTGAAGAGAAGGACATGGTGCGCACCATGCTGTCCGAATCGCTGGAGGCGGTGATCTCGCAGACGCTGCTGAAGACGCGTGACGGCAACGGCCGCACCGCCGCGCACGAGATCATGATCGCCACGCCGGCGATCCGCCACCTGATCCGCGAGAACAAGATCGCGCAGATGTACTCGATGATGCAGACCAGCAGCGGGCTGGGCATGCAGACTCTGGACCAGTGCCTGTCGGACCTGATCAAGCGCAGCATGATCAGCTACAGCGACGCACGGGCCATTGCCAAGAACCCCGACGCCTTCATGGGCTGAGGCCCGCGCCTCGCCCGCCGGCCGCGCCTTTGGGGCGGCCGCTTCTTCGCAGGACCATGCCATGCTCGACCGCGAATCCGCCGCCAAGTACATCAACGACCTGCTCGAGCTGATGGTGAGCAACCGCGGGTCGGACCTGTTCATCACCTCCGACTTTCCGCCGGCCATCAAGGTGGACGGCAAGGTCACGCCGGTCTCGCAGCAGCCGCTCAACCCGACGCAGGCGCTGGGCCTGGTGCGCTCGATCATGAACGAGCGCCAGGTCAAGGAGTTCGACGACACCCGCGAATGCAACTTCGCCATCTCGGCGCCCAAGGCCGGGCGCTTCCGCGTCTCGGCCTTCATCCAGCAGGGCAAGGCCGGCATGGTGGTGCGGACCATCAACACGCGCATTCCGTCGGTGGCGGACCTGGACCTGCCGCCAACGCTGCATGAGATCGTCATGTCCAAGCGCGGCCTGGTGATCGTGACCGGCGCCACGGGCTCGGGCAAGTCGACCACGCTGGCGGCGATGCTCGACCACCGCAATGCGCATTCCTACGGCCACATCATCACGATCGAGGACCCGATCGAATACGTGCACGCGCACCAGAACTGCGTCGTCACGCAGCGCGAGGTCGGCATCGATACCGAGTCCTGGCACATCGCGCTGAAGAACACGCTGCGCCAGGCGCCCGACGTGATCCTGATCGGCGAAATCCGGGACCGCGAGACCATGGAATACGCGATGCAGTACGCGGAAACCGGGCACCTGTGCCTGGCCACGCTGCACGCCAACAACGCCAACCAGGCCATCGACCGCATCGTCAACTTCTTCCCCGAGGAAAAGCGCCAGCAGTTGCTGATCGACCTGTCGCTGAACCTGAAGGGCATGATCTCGCAGCGCCTGCTGCCGCGTGCCGGGCGCAAGGGACGCGTGCCGGCCGTCGAGATCATGATCGGCACGCCGCTGGTGGCCGACCTGATCTTCAAGGGCGAGATCCACGAACTCAAGGAAGTGATCAAGAAATCGCGCGAGCAGGGCATGATCTCCTTCGACCAGGCATTGTTCGACCTGCACGAAAGCGGGAAGATCACGTACGAGGACGCGCTGCGCAATGCCGATTCGCTCAACGACCTGCGGCTGATGATCAAACTGCACAGTGCCACCAGGAAGGACGCCGACCTGGGCGCGGGTACCGAGCACCTGAACGTGATCTGATGCGCAGCCTGCAAACGCCAGATCCGGGAGCCAAGTCGCCGTGAGCAATGTCTACCAGTTCGAAGCCAATTCCCTCGCCGGGCAGCCGGTGCCGCTGTCGCAGTTCCGCGGCAAGGTGCTGCTGATCGTCAACACCGCCAGCGAGTGCGGCTTTACCCCGCAATACGCCGGCCTGCAGGCGCTGCACGATGCGTATGCCGCGCGCGGGCTCGAAGTGCTGGGCTTTCCGTGCAACCAGTTCGGCAAGCAGGAGCCCGGCGATGCGCAGCAGATCGGCCAGTTCTGCGAATCGCGCTTCAGCGTGACGTTCCCGATGTTCGCCAAGATCGACGTGAAGGGGCCCGACGCGCATCCGCTGTACCAGTGGCTGACCAGCGAGAAGCGCGGGGTGCTGGGCACGCAAGCCATCAAGTGGAATTTCACCAAGTTCCTGCTGCGCCGCGACGGCACGGTCTACAAGCGCTACGGGTCGATGACCAAGCCGGAGGAGATCCGCGCGGACATCGAGAGGCTGATCGCCGATCCTGCCGCCTGAGGCTTAGGCGCCGCTGGCCCGTACCGCGCGCAGGAAGCCATTGAGCGAGCGGTCCGGCGTTTCGTGGAAACGGTCGTCGAGCATGCTGATCGCGCGGCAGCGGTCCAGGCGGAAGCTGCGGTAGTCGGTGCGCGTCGTGCACCATGCCGCCAGCAGCCACGCATTGCCCCAGAAAAACAATCCCAGCGGCTGCACCACGCGTTCGGTGACGCGCTGCTCCGCATCGCAATAGTCGAGCAGCAGCAGCTTCTGCGCGCCCAGCGCACCATGCACGACATCGAACGCCTCGCGCACCTGCGCGCGGTTGACGTACTCGGGGGCGAACACGCGGCTTTGCTGCGCGGCCAGCCGGCGTGGCGGCGGCAGCGCGGCCATCAGTTTTTCCAGCGCGGGATCGGCCGCGGCCGCCAGCGCGCCGCCACCCCAGGCCTTCAGCAGGCGCAGGCCGGCTACCAGCGCTTCGACTTCGAGAGCGGTGAACATCAGCGGCGGTACATCGAAATCGGCGCGCAGCCGGTAGCCGATGCCGGCCTCGCCTTCGACCGGCACGCCTGACAGCGACAGCGCCTGGATGTCACGGTAGACCGTGCGCTCGGACACCCCGAGCCGCTGCGCGAGCAGCGCAGCCGTGGTCAGGCGGCGTCCGCGCAGGACCTGGACGATCTGGAACAGGCGATCGGCGCGGCGGCTCATCGGTCCTCAGCCCGCGATCGGCTCGTGCAGGCCGATGCGGTTGCCTTCGCTGTCGGCGATATGCGCAATGCGGCCGATGTCGCCGGGCAGCTGCAGCGGGCCGAACACGGTCTTGCCGCCGGCATGGGCCACGCGCTGGAGCAGGGCGTCAAGCCCCGGCGCATGCAGGTAGGGCACCGGGCCATAGTGCTGGCTGGGCCGGTAGCCTTCGCCGGCTACCAGCGCGCCGCCGGGGTCGGGATTCGGGAACACCGCCATGTCGACCTGGCTCATGGTTTCGCGGCGCAGCGTCGTTTCGAACACCTGTTCGTAGAAGTGGATCGCACGCTTCATATCGTCGACGGGGATCTCAAGCCAGTTGATCAGGCCATTGCTCATGATGGACTCCTGGGTCACGGGGAAAGGAGTCCGCATCATGCGCGCGGGCTGCTGACAGCGTCCTGTCAGGAGCCTGGCAGCAGGGTCAATGCGGCATCCACGCCGCCAGCACCGGCACCATGATGGCGGTCAGCACGCCATTCAGGCCCATGCCCAGCGCGGCGAACGCGCCGGCCTCCTGGTTCACCTGGAACGCGCGCGCGGTGCCGATGCCGTGCGCCGCCACGCCGGTGGCGAAGCCACGCACGGTGTAGTCGCGGATGCGCAGCAGGTTCAGCAGGCTGGTCGCGCTGACGGCGCCGATGATGCCGGTGGCCATCACCAGCACGGCAGTCAGCGAGGGCAGGCCGCCGATCTTCTCGGCCACGCCCATTGCGATCGGGATCGTCACCGACTTGGGCGCGAGCGACAGCACCGTCTCGCGCGAGGCGCCGAGCAACCATGCGATGCCAACGGCCGATACCACTGCCACCAGCGATCCGGCCACCAGCCCGATCAGCAGCGGGAACACATGCGTGCGCAGCTTGGGCAGCTGCAGGTAGAGCGGCACGGCCAGCGCCACGGTGGCGGGGCCGAGCAGGAAGTGCACGAACTGCGCGCCATCGAAGTAGGTCTTGTACGGCGTGCCGGTAACCGTCAGCACGGTGACCAGCAGTGCGACGGCGATCATCACCGGATTGGCGAGCGGCGAGAAGCGTGAGCGCTCATAGATGCGGAACGCGAAGACGTAGGCCAGCAGCGTGGCGGTCAGCCCCACCAGCGGGCTTGCGGCCAGGTAGACCCAGATCTCGTTGAGGCGGGGCGTCATCATGCCTGTTCTCCGCTGTTGTTCTCGGCGCTGGTCGCCTTGCGCATCAGCATGCGCGTGACCACGGCGGTGGTGGCGATGGCGAGCCACGTCGATACCACCAGCGCGACCAGGATCGGAAACCATTCGCCTTCGATGCGACTGGCGTGGACCATGATGCCGACGCCGGCCGGTACGAACAGCAGCGACAGGTGCTTGAGCAGTTCGCTGGTGGTGCCCTGGATGATGGGCAGCAGGCGGTCGTCGAAGACCAGCCAGCCGAACAGCAGGATCATGCCCAGCACGGGGCCGGGCACCGGCAGGTGCAGCGCGTAGCTGATCACCTCGCCGACGGATTGGAAAACCAGGAGGATGGCAAAGGTCTGGAGCATGGGGCGTCTTGGGTTGTACTGTTTTCCCCTCTTCCGCAGGCGGGAGAGGGGCGACAACCACACCGCCCCGATTCCGGGGCGGTTCAGCCCAGCATCTTGTCCACCAGTTCGATCCAGTGCATGACCGGCGTTTCGGTACCGCCCTGCAGGTGGGTGATGCAGCCGATATTGGCCGACACGATGGCTTCGGGCTGGGTCGCCTGCAGTTTGGCGAGCTTGTCGTCGCGCAGGCGGTAGGCCAGTTCCGGCTGCAGCACCGAATACGTGCCCGCCGAACCGCAGCACAGGTGGCTGTCAGCGCAGAGTTTGACTTCCACGCCGAGGCCGGTCAAGAGCGCTTCGACCTTGCCGCGGATCTGCTGGCCGTGCTGCAGCGTGCACGGCGGGTGGTAGGCCACGCGGCGGCCGTCGCGCGGCACCGCGCCGGCGCGCGCATGCAGCGCATCGGCAAAGTCGGGCAGGATCTCCGACAGGTCGCGCGTCAGCGCCGAGATGCGGCGCGCGCGCTCGGCATACGCCGGATCGTTGCGCAGCAGGTGGCCGTAGTCCTTCACCATCGCGCCGCAGCCCGATGCGGTCATGACGATCGCTTCCGCGCCCGCTTCGATATGCGGCCACCATGCATCGATATTGCGGCGCATATTGTCGAGCCCGCCATCGTGGTCGCCAGTGTGGAAGCGGATGGCGCCACAACAACCGGCTTCGCGCGCCACCACCAGTTGTACGCCGACACGATCGAACACTCGGGCCGTCGCGGCATTGATGTTGGGCGACATCGCAGGCTGCACGCAACCGTCGAGCAACAGCATCTTGCGCGCGTGCGCCGTGCGCGGCCATTGCCCGGGATCGGCGGTCTTGCTCAGTTCCGGCACCTTGTTGCGCAGCGTGGCCGGCAGCATCGGGCGCACCATCTGCCCGAGCTTCAGTGCCGTGCCGAACAGCGCCGGACGCGTCAGGCCTTCGCGCAGCACCCAGCGCGTCACGCGTTCGCGTGCGGGGCGGCGGATGCCGCGCGCTTCGAGCTGGTCGTCCACCACCTGCCGGCCGATATCGACCAGCCGCCCGTAGCGCACGCCCGACGGGCAGGTCGATTCGCAGTTGCGGCAGGTCAGGCAGCGGTCCAGGTGCAGCCGCGTGCTTTCACTGACGGCATTGCCTTCGAGCACCTGCTTCATCAGGTAGATACGTCCGCGCGGGCCGTCGAGTTCGTCGCCGAGCAACTGATAGGTCGGGCACGTGGCGGTGCAGAAGCCGCAATGCACGCATTTGCCGACGATGGACTTGGCTTCTTCGCCTTCGGGCGTATTGCGCAGAAAATCGGCCAGGGTCGTTTGCATGGTGTGGGGTGTGGTTGCCTTGGCGTTGAACGGGGCGCGCGGCTCAGAGGCCGGGGTACATGCGCTGCGGGTTGAAGATGCCGGCCGGGTCGAAGCTGGCCTTCAGCCGCGTATGGATCGCGGCCAGCGGCGAGGCCAGCGGCGTAAACACGCCCGCCGACTTGTCGCCGTTGCGGAACAGCGTCGCGTGGCCGCCGACCGCCTGCGCAATGCCGCGCACGAGTCCGGCATGGTTGCCGTCGGGACCCGCTTCGGGCAGCCACCAGCGCTGTCCGCCGCCCCATTCGACCAGTTGCGAGCCGGGCAGGTCCAGCGGCGCCGAGGTCGGCGGTACTGCCAGGCGCCACAGCGCGCGTCCCTGCAGCGCCGGGGTGAAGAACGCATGCGTCTGCTCGCGCAGCGATTGCCAGAACGCCACGCCTTCGTCCTGCGCGACGGTCTCGCCGCCGAGCCGTGCGCGTGCGGCCTGCA
The DNA here is from genome assembly GCF_057798895.1 of Cupriavidus sp. 22TCCZM04-2. NCBI lineage: Bacteria > Pseudomonadati > Pseudomonadota > Betaproteobacteria > Burkholderiales > Burkholderiaceae > Cupriavidus > Cupriavidus sp. 22TCCZM04-2. The sequence continues at coordinate 478,882 of NZ_JBYOJS010000001.1, read as the reverse complement.
CCGCGGCGGTGGCGCCGGACAGGCGTACATGCAGCACGCCTTCGTGCCACGCCGATGCCGCGATCGGCAACGGCTGGCCACCCCACTGGTTCAGGCGGTCGATGGCCTCGGCCTGGCTCATCGCGAAGCGCAGTGTGGCATCGCCGAACGGGATCGGCAGCACCTTGACGGAGACTTCCAGGATCAGCCCGAGCGTGCCGAGCGAGCCCGCCAGCAGCCTCGACACGTCATAGCCCGCGACGTTCTTCATGACCTGGCCGCCGAAGTTCATCACCTCGCCGTGGCCGTCCATCAGTTGCGCGCCGAGGACGAAATCGCGCAGCGCACCGACCGACTGCCGGCGCGGGCCGGAGAGGCCGGCGGCCACGGCGCCGCCGAAGGTGGCTGCACCGGGCTGTCCTGCAGCCGCGAAGTGCGGCGGCTCGAAGGCCAGCATCTGGCGCTTTTCCGCGAGCGCGGCTTCGATCTCGGCCAGCGCCGTGCCGCAGCGCGCGGTGATGACAAGCTCGGCCGGATCGTATTCGACGATGCCTCGATACGCGCGCGTATCCAGCAGCTGGCCGTCCATGGCCTGGCCGTAGAAGTCCTTGCTGCCACCGCCGCGCAGGCGCAGCGGCGTGCGGGTCTCGGTGGCATGCCGCACGGCATCGCGGAAGGAGTCGAGAGTGGCTTGCATGTGGGTCCGGTTCGGTCAGGTATCTTTGCGGCGTTGGCCGGCGGGGCCGCCCGGGACCTCCGGGCGATCATTCTGGTATTCGGGCAACTCGCTGCCGCAATGCTTGCAGTGCGCCGCGTCCGGGTCATGCCCTTCGGTCAGGCAGTGGGTGCAGCTGCGCGTGGTGAGCGGGCGCTTCATGATGCTGGCCGCCAGCTCGGCGCCGACGATGCCGGTCGGGAAGGCGATGATGCCGTAGCCCAGCAGGATCGTCAGCGACGTAATGAACTGCCCCAGCGGCGTCTTGGGCACCATGTCGCCGAAGCCGGTGGTGGTCAGCGTCACCACGGCCCAGTACATGCTTACGGGAATGCTGGTAAAGCCATGCTGCGGGCCTTCCACCACATACATGATGGTGCCCAGGATCACGGTGATGATGAACACCGTGCCGAGGAACACGAAGATCTTGCGGCGGCTGTTGGCGAGCGCGCGGTACAGGATCTCGGCTTCCTCGAAGTACACCGTGAGCTTGAGGATCCGGAACACGCGCAGCAGCCGCAGCAGCCGCACGTCGATCAGGAACGCCAGCTCTGGCGAGAAGAACGCCAGCCAGGTCGGCATGATCGAGATGAAGTCGATGACGCCGAAGAAGCTGAAGACATAGCGCAACGGCCGCCGCACCACCAGGATGCGCATCACGTACTCGGCCGTGAACAGCAGTGTGAACATCCACTCGAGCACGGTGAACAGCATGCGCAGGTGTGCGTTGATACCCTGCAGGCTGTCGGCCATCACGATCAGCACGCTGGCGACAATGGCGACGAGCAGCGTGATATCGAACGCGCGCCCCTCGCGGGTGTCGGCTTCGAAGATGATCGTGTACCAGCGCTCGCGCCAGCCGGCTTCGGGCCGGCCCAGGCGCTGGCGCAGGGTCTCGTTGGTCTGGCGTGGCGGCATGGTTGGCGTGCCGTTCAGAAGCGGGGCAGGTCGGGGTGGGGCAGCAAGCCCTTCTTCACGTGCAGCTTGCCGTATTCGGCGCAGCGCGCGAGCGTGGGAATCGCCTTGTCCGGGTTCAGCAGGCGCGCCGGGTCGAACGCGGCCTTGACGCCGAAGAAGGCTTCGCACTCGGCGCGCGAGAACTGCACGCACATCGAGTTGAGCTTCTCGACGCCCACGCCGTGCTCGCCGGTGACGGTGCCGCCGAGTTCCACGCAGGCTTCCAGGATGTCCGAGCCGAACAGCTCCGCGCGGTGCCATTCGTCCTGGTCCGCACCATCGAACAGGATCAGCGGATGCATATTGCCGTCGCCGGCATGGAACACGTTGATGCAACGCAGCGCGTACTTGCGCTCCATTTCCTCGATGCGCCGCAGCAGCGTGCCGATGTGCTTGCGCGGAATGGTGCCGTCCATGCAGTAGTAGTCGGGCGAGATGCGGCCCGCCGCCGGGAACGCGTTCTTGCGCCCGCTCCAGAAGCGCAGGCGCTCGGCCTCGTTCTGCGACACCACGATGCGCGTGCAGCCGGAGGCGGTAAGTACGTCGCTCATGCGCTGGATTTCCTCCGCCACTTCCTCGGGCGTGCCGTCGGACTCGCACAGCAGGATGGCGGCGGCGTCGAGGTCATAGCCGGCATGCACGAATTCCTCCACGGCGGCCGTGGCGGGCTTGTCCATCATCTCCAGGCCGGCCGGGATAATGCCGGCCGCGATGATCGCGGCCACCGCGTTGCCACCTTTCTCCACGTCGTCGAAGCAGGCCATGATCACCTGCGCGAGTTGCGGCTTGGGGATCAGCCGCACGGTCACTTCGGTCACTACGCCGAGCATGCCTTCGGAGCCGATCATCGCGGCCAGCAGGTCAAGGCCTGGGGCGTCCGGCGCTTCGGAGCCGAACACCACGATTTCGCCTTCCATCGTTACCGCGCGCACGCGCAGCACGTTATGTACGGTCAGGCCGTACTTCAGGCAGTGAACGCCGCCGGAGTTTTCGCTGACGTTGCCGCCGATGGTGCAGGCGATCTGCGACGACGGGTCCGGCGCGTAGTACAGGTTATGCGGCGCGGCCGCGTCGGAGATGGCCAGGTTGCGCACGCCGGGCTGGACCACGGCGGTGCGCGAAAGCGGGTCCATCTTCAGGATGCGCTTGAACTTGGCCAGCGACAGCACCAGGCCTTCGGCGATCGGCATGGCGCCGCCGGACAGGCTGGTGCCGGCGCCGCGCGGCACTACGGGAACGCGCAGCTTGTGGCACAGGCGCAGGATCGCGCAGACCTGTTCCTCAGTGTCGGGCAGCGCCACGGCCATCGGCACCTGGCGGTAGGCGGCCAGGCCATCGCATTCATAGGGGACGGTGTCTTCCGGCTTCCACAGCAGCGCGGCATCCGGAAGGATCTGCGCCAGGCCCGCCAGCAGCGCGCTGCGGCGGCCGTCGTCGGCGCCGTGATTGCCGGGGCTGGCGCTCAGTGGGGCTTCGTGCGGGGCATTCATGGCAACTCCTGTGGGGGCCTGTCGGCGAGGCCGGCGCGGGCCGGAGGGGACGGGTGACTATAGCGCAGCGCCTGCGCCGCGAGCATATCGGGGTACGTGAATTCGGCGAGGCAGGCCGATCAAAAATGCTCATCATGCGGGCCGACCAATGCACTGGCCGTGGCCGGGGACTGGTTGGCGTGCTTGGCGAGCGCTGAGCACGACACCCCATCCATCCACCCCAACCCTAATCCCCACACTCCAGTGAAGCCAGACAAATCGCACCGATGCCAACGCATCCTTACCAGTCCAGACTCAACAGCCAGTCGACAAAATAACGCGCCTCAGGCTTGAGCGGCGCATGTTCGCGCTCGACGATGTAATACCCATGCGGCGAGACCGATTCGACATCGAGCAGCCGCACCATCTGCCCCAGCGACAGCCAGTGCCGCGCCATGCGCTGGCGCACCAGCGCCACGCCCTGGTTCGAGGCGATCGCTTCCAGCATCAGGCCGATATCGTTGAACTGCGGGCCGGTCTGCGGCTCGGGCCAATCCAGCCCGGCAGTCTCGAACCATGGCTTCCACGGCTCCAGCGGGCTGCGCAGCAGCACCAGGCCGTGCAGGTGCTCGGGCCTGGTGATGGCGCGGCCGTTGACGCGCTCGTAGTACTCGCGCCCGCAAGCCGGGAACACGGGTTCGACCAGCAACCTGGTGGTCTTCAGGTCCGGGTAGCGGCCGGTGCCATAGCGGATCTCGACGTCGCTGTCCTCGGCCTTCACGTCCAGGAACGGGATGGCCAGGTGCAGCTCGATGTCGATATGCGGATACAGCGCGCCGAACTCGGGCAGGCGCGGCACCAGGTGCTGGCGGCCGAAGGTCGGCGGGATCGCCACGCGCAGGCGCGTGCGCAGCTTGTTGTACTCAGGCCGCGCCAGTTCGTTGAGCGACTTGAGCGCGTCCTGCACATTGCGCAGGTAGCGCGTGCCGGCCGCCGTCAGGCGCAGCGCGGCGTTGGAGCGCACGAACAGGTCTTCGCCCCAGAGTTCTTCCAGGTTCTTGATGCGGTGCGATACCGCACTTGGCGTGACCGACAGCTCCTCGGCCGCGCGCGCGAAACTGCCCAGGCGCGCCGCGGCCTCGAAGGCGACCAGCAGGTGCAGCGGAGGAACGCGGTTGAACATCGATGCCATCCCGCTCAGCCGCCCGGGCCGCGCACGGAGTGGAAGATCTTGCCCGGGTTCAGAATGCCGTTGGGATCGAGCGCTTGCTTGATCACGCGCATCAGGTCGAGTGCGTCTTCGCCGTGCTCGCGCACCAGGAAATCCATCTTGTGCAGGCCCACGCCGTGCTCGCCGGTGCACGTGCCGCCCATCGACAATGCGCGCTCGACGATGCGGCGGTTGATGTCCTCGGCCTCGGCCATCTCTTCCGGCTTGTCGGGATCGACCAGGATCGCCACGTGGAAATTGCCGTCGCCGACATGGCCGACGATCGGGCAGGGCAGCGTGGAGGCGATCAGGTCCTGCTCGGTCTCGGCCACGCAGTCGGCCAGGCGCGAGATCGGCACGCACACGTCGGTGGTGACTGCCCGGCAGCCGGGCTTGAGCTGCAGCATGGCGAAGTACGCGGTATGGCGCGCGTTCCACAGCCGGCTGCGGTCTTCGGGCCGCGTGGCCCATTCGAAGTCCTGGCCGCCATGCTCGGCCGTGATCTGCTGCACGGTCTCGGCCTGCTCGCGCACGCCGGCCTCGGTGCCGTGGAACTCGAAGAACAGGTGCGGCATTTCCGGCAGCGTCAGGTTGTCGTGCCGGTTGATCGCTCGGATGGCCAGCGCATCGACGAACTCCACGCGCGCGATCGGCACGCCAAGCTGGATGGTCTGGATCACGGCCTGCACGGCGCTGCTCATGCTGGGGAACGCGCAAACCGCGGCGGAAATCGCCTCGGGCTGCGGGTACAGGCGTACGGTGACCTCGGTGATGATGCCGAGCGTCCCCTCGCTGCCGACGAACAGGCGCGTCAAGTCATAGCCCGCCGACGACTTGCGCGCATGCGTGCCGGTGCGGATCACGCGCCCGTCGGCCGTCACCACGGTCAGGGCCAGCACGTTTTCGCGCATGGTGCCGTAGCGCACCGCATTGGTCCCGGACGCCCGCGTGGCGCACATGCCGCCCAGCGACGCATCGGCGCCCGGGTCGATCGGGAAGAACAGGCCCGTGTCCTTGATCTCCTGGTTGAGCTGCTTGCGCGTGACGCCGGGCTGCACGGTCACGGTCAGGTCTTCCGGCTGGATCGCCAGCACCCGGTTCATCTGCGACAGGTCCAGGCTGATGCCGCCGGCCACGGCCAGCAGGTGCCCTTCGAGCGATGAGCCTGCCCCGTAGGGAATCAGCGGCACGCCGTGCGCGTTGCACAGGCGCGCGACTTCGGCCACTTCCTCGGTGCTGTGGGCGAACACGACGCCGTCCGGCAGGGCCGGCGGGAACGGCGATTCGTCGCGGCCATGGTGTTCGCAGACGCCGGCGGAGGTCGAGAAGCGGTCGCCGAAGCGCGCCTGCAGCGCATCACGCAGGGCGTGCGGCAAGGGGCGGCGTGCCAGGGCGGCGTGTGGCGTGGGGTGGTTCATGCAGGTCTCCGGCGGGTCGCTGCGGCGTGCGGCCAGTCTCCGGAACCGTCGGCGGGTGTCGGCGGCGGAATGGGGCGCGACCCGATTGTTGATTGGGGAATGCCGCCATTCTACGCCGCGCGGCGGCTGATGCACCCCTTCCCCTGGACCGGGACGAGCGGACGCGCGGCGCTCGCGCGGGCGGCAAAGCACGCCATAATGCGCGCCATCCCCAAGACTTCCAGAGGAGACCGGCATGGGCCACCGCCTGTCCAAGATAGCCACCCGCACCGGCGACGCCGGCACCACCGGCCTCGGCGACGGCAGCCGCACGGGCAAGGACAGCCTGCGCATCGCCGCCATCGGCGACGTCGACGAGACCAATTCGCAGATCGGCGTGCTGCTCACCGAAACGCTGCCGGCCGACGTGCGTGACGCGCTGCTGCATATCCAGCATGACCTGTTCGACCTTGGTGGCGAACTCTCCATCCCCGGCTACACCTTGCTCAAGCCCGAGCAGGTGGCGCAGCTCGACGCGTGGCTGGCTCACTACAACGCGGGGCTGCCGCGCCTGGCCGAATTCATCCTCCCGGGCGGCAGCCGGGCCGCCGCGCAGGCCCATATCTGCCGCACCGTGTGCCGGCGCGCCGAGCGGGCGCTGGTCGCGCTGGGCGCCACGGAGGCGCTCAATGAAGCACCACGCCAGTACCTGAACCGGCTGTCGGACCTGATGTTCGTGTTGGCCCGGGTGCTGAACCGTGTCGATGGGGGAAGCGACGTTTTGTGGCAGCGCGGACGGGATACGGCGAATTCTTCGAGTAAAAGTGACTGAAAAATTGCTTTTTGCCGTCGAAAATCGCTTGCCGCACGGGTTGTTCAAGGCCGGACGCGGGCGCGCCGTTGACCGGATGGAAGTAACCGAGAAAATTACTCGGATTTGCAGATTCCGCCCTTGAAATGGCCTCGGACGGCCACATTTCGCACTCAGGATGAATTGCGGCCGCGCGGATAGCGATGGCTCAATAGGAGAGAACAAATGGGAAAGATCATCGGTATCGACCTCGGTACCACCAATAGCTGCGTGGCGATCCTGGAAGGCAGCACGCCCAAGGTCATCGAAAATTCGGAAGGCACCCGCACCACGCCTTCGATCATCGCCTACATGGAAGACGGCGAGATCCTGGTCGGTGCGCCGGCCAAGCGCCAGGCCGTGACCAATCCGCGCAACACGCTGTATGCCGTGAAGCGCCTGATCGGCCGCAAGTTCGAAGAGAAGGAAGTCCAGAAGGACATCGGCCTGATGCCGTATTCCATCGTCAAGGCCGACAACGGCGACGCATGGGTGGGCGTGCGCGACCAGAAGCTGGCGCCGCCGCAGGTGTCCGCCGAAGTGCTGCGCAAGATGAAGAAGACCGCCGAGGACTACCTGGGCGAGCCGGTGACCGAGGCCGTGATCACGGTGCCCGCGTACTTCAACGACTCGCAGCGCCAGGCCACCAAGGACGCCGGCCGCATCGCCGGCCTGGACGTCAAGCGCATCATCAACGAGCCGACCGCGGCCGCGCTGGCCTTCGGCCTGGACAAGAACGAGAAGGGCGACCGCAAGATCGCCGTGTATGACCTCGGCGGCGGTACCTTCGACATCTCGATCATCGAGATCGCGGACGTGGACGGCGAGAAGCAGTTCGAAGTGCTGTCGACCAACGGCGATACGTTCCTGGGCGGCGAAGACTTCGACCAGCGCATCATCGACTACATCATCGCCGAGTTCAAGAAGGACCAGGGCGTCGACCTGTCGAAGGACGTGCTGGCCCTGCAGCGCCTGAAGGAAGCCGCTGAAAAGGCCAAGATCGAACTGTCGAGCTCGCAGCAGACCGAGATCAACCTGCCGTACATCACGGCCGATGCATCGGGTCCGAAGCACCTGAACCTGAAGATGACCCGCGCCAAGCTCGAATCCCTGGTGGAAGAGCTGATCACGCGCACCATCGAGCCGTGCCGCACCGCGATCAAGGATGCGGGCGTCAAGGTCAGCGATATCGACGACGTGATCCTGGTCGGCGGCATGACCCGCATGCCCAAGGTGCAGGAACAGGTCAAGGAGTTCTTCGGCAAGGAAGCGCGCAAGGACGTGAACCCGGACGAAGCCGTGGCCGTCGGTGCCGCGATCCAGGGCTCGGTGCTGTCGGGCGACCGCAAGGACGTGCTGCTGCTGGACGTGACGCCGCTGTCGCTGGGTATCGAGACCCTGGGCGGCGTGATGACCAAGATGATCACCAAGAACACCACCATCCCGACCAAGCATGCGCAGGTGTTCTCGACCGCCGACGACAACCAGCCGGCGGTGACCATCAAGGTGTACCAGGGCGAGCGCGAAATGGCGACCGGCAACAAGCTGCTGGGCGAGTTCAACCTCGAAGGCATTCCGCCGGCACCGCGCGGCACGCCGCAGATCGAGGTGTCGTTCGACATCGATGCCAACGGTATCCTGCACGTGGGCGCCAAGGACAAGGCGTCCGGCAAGGAAAACCGAATCACCATCAAGGCGAATTCGGGCCTGTCGGAAGACGAGATCCAGCGCATGGTGAAGGACGCCGAGGCCAACGCCGAGGAAGACAAGAAGGCCCGCGAGCTGGCTGACGCCCGCAACCAGGCCGACGCGCTGATCCACTCGACCAAGAAGGCTGTCACCGAATACGGCGACAAGCTGGAAGCCGGCGAGAAGGAAAAGATCGAAGCTGCGGTCAAGGAACTGGAAGACGCCGCACGCGGTGGCGACAAGGCCGAGATCGACGCCAAGGTTGCCGCGCTGTCGGAAGTCAGCCAGAAGCTGGGCGAGAAGGTCTACGCCGACATGCAGGCCAAGGCCGGCGAGCAGGGCGCGGCGGGTGCCGCAGGCGCCGGTGCCCAGCAGCAGGCCCAGCCGCAGGACGATAACGTGGTCGACGCCGAGTTCAAGGAAGTCAACGACAAGAAGTAATCGGGAAGGGCGGCGCGGGCATGCGCCGGCGCCGCCCCTGTCCCGACGCCGGGCGACGGACATCGGACCCAGCGGGAAACCGCCGTCGGATGCCTCGCTCGGCTTTTTTGCTATTCGCCGGGAGCCGCAGTAGCGGCGGTTCCGGGCCAAAAGGTAATGAGCCACCATGGCAAAACGTGACTACTACGAAGTGCTCGGGGTAGGCAAGAACGCGAGCGACGACGAGATCAAGAAGGCTTATCGCAAGCTCGCGATGAAATACCACCCGGACCGCAATCCGGACAGCAAGGAATCCGAGGAAAAATTCAAAGAGGTCAAAGAGGCCTACGAGATGCTTTCCGATGCGGAGAAGAAGGCAGCATACGACCAATATGGCCATGCCGGCGTGGATCCGAACATGGCCGGCGGTTTCGGCGGCGGCCAGGGCTACGGCGGCTTTGCCGAGGCCTTTGGCGATATCTTCGGCGACATCTTCGGCCAGCAGGGCGCGGGCGGGCGCCGCGGCGGCGGCGGCCCGCAGGCCTATCGCGGCGCCGACCTGCGCTACAGCATGGAAATCTCGCTGGAGCAGGCCGCGCACGGCCACGAGGCACAGATCCGCGTGCCCCACTGGGACGAGTGCGACCACTGCCACGGCAATGGCGCCGAGCCCGGCTCGAGCGTGGAAACCTGTCCGACCTGCCACGGCGCCGGCCAGGTGCGCGTATCGCAGGGCTTCTTCAGCATGCAGCAGACCTGCCCGAAGTGCCACGGCAGCGGCAAGTTCATCCCGAAGCCGTGCACCAAGTGCCACGGCCAGGGCAAGCTGAAGTCGCAGAAGACGCTGGAAGTGAAGATTCCGGCCGGCATCGACGAAGGCATGCGCATCCGCTCGTCCGGCAACGGCGAGCCGGGCATCAACGGCGGCCCGCCGGGCGACCTGTATGTGGAAGTCCACATCAAGGCGCACCCGGTGTTCGAGCGCGACGGCGACGACCTGCACTGCCAGATGCCGATCTCCTTCGCCACGGCGGCGCTGGGCGGCGACCTGGAAGTGCCGACGCTGAACGGCAAGGCCACCTTCCCGGTGCCCGAGGCGACGCAGTCCGGCAAGACCTTCCGCCTGCGCGGCAAGGGCATCAAGGGCGTGCGTTCGGGCTATCCGGGCGACCTCTACGTGCATGTGGCCGTGGAGACGCCGGTCAAGCTGACCGACGCCCAGAAGGACATGCTGCGCCAGTTCGACCGCTCGGTCCATGAAGGCGGCTCGCGCCACAGTCCGCAGGAGCAGTCCTGGCTGGACAAGGTGAAGAGCTTCTTTAGCTGATCCGCCCCGCAAACCGGCCACGCACGCGCGTGGCCGGTTTGCTTTTGTGCCCGCAATGCGGGCCGGCAGCGCATAATGCAGGCGCTGTGTTTTTCCCCGCTTTCCGCTGTGCCTTTCCCGCATCCCTGCTCCAATTCCGAACCCTTCGTGCTGCTGGACGATGCAACTGCGTTGCCTGGCGAAGCGGCCTCGCGCCTATACACTGGCCTGATCCACGAAGACCTGCTGCCAGCCGGCAGTGACGTCACCCAGCTCGACATCCTGCTCGCCGAAGGCTGGCGCCACGGCTGGCATGCCACGCTGTTCGCGCCGTACGAATTCGGGGGCGCGCTGGTCGGTGCGCCTGCGCATACGGACAACCGGCTGCCGTTCCATGACGGTGCCGTGCATTTGCTGTGGTTCCGCGAAATGCAACGCCTGGACGGCGATGCCGTGCGCGCGTGGCTTCCGGCGCCGGATGCGCAAGCGCCCGCGGGGCTCATGGATATCACCGCCGACACCCCACGCGAAGCCTTCGATGCCGCGATCGCGCGCATCCATGCATGGATCGAGGCTGGCGACACCTACCAGGTCAACTTCACGCAGCGGCTCGCGTTCTCCGCCTTCGGCGATCCGCGTGCCCTGTATGCGGCGCTGCGCGCTGCACAGCCAGTTCCATTCGGCGTGCTGGCCTGCCTGCCGGGCGATGCCTGGGTGTTGTCGCTGTCGCCTGAGCTGTTCGTCCGGCACGACGGCGAAGGCGGCCTTGTGACGCGCCCGATGAAGGGCACCGCGCCGCGTTCCGGTGATCGGGCAAAGGACGCGCAAGCCTCGGCCGCTCTTGCTGCCGATGCCAAGAACCGCGCCGAGAACGTCATGATCGTCGACCTGCTGCGCAATGACCTGGGCCGCATCGCGCAGCCGGGCAGCGTGGCGGTGCCCGACCGCTTCGTCGTGCAGCCATTCGGCGCCGTGCTGCAGATGACTTCGACCGTCACGGCGACCGCGCGGCCGGATACGCGCTTTGGCGAGCTGTTCGGCGCACTGTTTCCGTGCGGCTCGATCACCGGCGCGCCCAAGCGGCGCACCATGCAGATCATTGCCGAACTGGAATCCGCCCCGCGCGGACTCTATACGGGCGCAATCGGCTGGCTCGACGCGCCGGCTGCCGGCGATCACGGCCTGTGCCGCTTCGCCATGTCGGTGGCCATCCGCACGCTGGCGCTGTCGCCAAGGGCGGCTGACAGGCTACGTGCCGGCGAGATGGGCGTGGGTGGCGGCATCGTGCATGACAGCGTGGCGTCGGACGAGTTTGCCGAGTGCGGCTGGAAGGCGCGCTTCGTGACCCGCCATGATCCGGGCTTCACGCTGTTCGAAACCCTGCGAGTCGAGGACGGCCATTGCCTGCGTCTTGATCGGCATCTTGCGCGCCTGGCCTCATCGGTGGCGACGTTCGGGTTTGCCTTCGACCGCGCGGCAGCGAGAGCCGCTATCGACGGGGAGGCCGCACGTCTTGGCGCCGGCGACTGGCGCTTGCGCATGAGCGTCGACAAGGCCGGCAAGCTTGTATTCGCCAGCGGAGCACTGCAGCCGCTGGCTGCGCAGACGGTCATGCTCGACTGCGCTGTGGAACCGCTGCCGGATGCCGATCCGCTGCGCCGGCACAAGACCAGCGTGCGCGCCGTCTACGACGCCGCCTGGCAGGCGGCGGAACGGGAAGGCTGCTTCGACCGGCTGTTCTTCAACACGCGTGGCGAACTGCTGGAAGGCGGCCGCAGCTCGGTGTTCGTCAAGGTCGAAGGCGAATGGCTGACGCCGCCGCTGGCCGCCGATATCCTGCCCGGTGTGATGCGTGCCGTCGTGCTGGAGGAGGGCGATGCAGTGCTCGATGGCCCGGCCCGCGAGTCCATCGTGACGCGTGCGATGCTGATGCGCGCGCAGGCGATCGTGGCGGTCAATTCGCTGCGCGGGGCGATGCGGGCCACGTTGCGTTAGCAACTGATGGCGGTCGCACCACTACCTATGGTGCGTATCCAGAACCCCGTCGCCGAGCTTCCAGCGCACCACTCCCGGCAGGTTGATCAGGTCGCGGTCGTGGCAGATCATCACCACGGTGCGGCCCTCGGCCGCCAGTTCGCGCACCAGCGCAATGACCTGTTCGCGCGCCTGTCCGTCCAGGCTCGAAGTCGGCTCATCGAGCAGCATCAGTTCCGGCTCCAGCACCTTGGCGCGCGCCAGCGCGACGCGCTGGACTTCTCCGCCGGACAGGCGCTCGGGCGCGGTGTCCTGCAGGTGCGCGACGCCGGCCCACGCCAGCGCCTCGTTCACCCGCTGCGCGATCTCCGGCTGCGGCAGCCCGCGCGCGTGCAGGCCGTAGGCGATGTTCTCGCGCACGGAAGTGCGGAACAGGTAGGGGTGCTGATGCAGATACGCAATGCGTTCGCGCAGTTCGCGCGGCAGCGGATCGAGCGGAGCGCTGCGTGCCGCGGCGTTGCCGCCGGTCCAGTGCACCGTAGCGCCGGGCGCAGGTTCCAGGCCGGCCACCATGCGCAGCAGCGTGGTCTTGCCCGCGCCGTTCTGCCCCGTCAGCACGATAGCCGCGGCGCGCGGAAAGACCAGTTCGCCGATCTCGAACAGCCGGCGCGCGCCGATGCTGCGTGACAGTCCGCGCACGGTCAGCAATGGCGTGGGCGAAGCGTTCATCGGCGGAAGCCTCCGGCGCCCTGCAGCCACGCCAGGGCAATGTTCACCAGCAGCGCCAGCGCTACCAGCACGATGCCGAGCGCGATCCCCTGCGCGAATTCGCCTTTGCTGGTCTCCAGCGCGATCGCCGTGGTGATGGTGCGCGTCGAGCCTTCGATATTCCCGCCGATCATCAACGCAGATCCGACTTCGGCAATCACGCGGCCGAAGCCGGCAACGATGGCCGCCATCAGCCCGAAACGCAGTTCCCGGATGACCGTGACGAACGTGCGCCAGCGTCCCGCGCCGAGCACGCGTGCAGTTTCGTGCAGGCGCGGATCGGCACCCTGCAGCGTCGACAGCGAAAACGCGAGGATCACGGGAAAGCCGATCACCGCCTGCCCGAGCACCATGCCGGCCGGCGTGAACAGCAGCGCCAGGCTGCCGAGCGGTCCCTGGCGCGTCAGCAGCAGGTAGAGGATGAGCCCGACCAGCACGGTCGGAAACGAGAGGAAGGCCTGCGCCACCACGACCACCGCGCGGCGGCCCGGAAACTGATGCGTGGCGATCAGCCAGGCCGCGCCCACCGCGGGGGCGGTAGCGATGGCGAGCCCCAGCACCGCCACCATCAGCGAGGTCCAGACAATGAACCAGAGTGCCGCGTCGCCGCTGGCGAGCAGGCGGAACGCGGCCAGCGTGGCGGCGCCGATCTCCACCGGTCAGGCGGAGAAGGTGTGCTCGGCTGCGGGGAAGCTGCCGTCCTTCACGGCGGCCACGTAGGCGCGGATGGCGCCTTCGATCGTGGTCTGGCCTTCCATGAAGTTGCGCACGAACTTGGCCTTGCGCCCCGGGTAGACGTTGATCATGTCCTGCAGCACCAGCACCTGGCCGGAGCATTCGGCACCGGCGCCGATGCCGATGGTCGGCACCTTGAGCTGCCGCGTGATCTCGCCGGCCAGCGTGGCCGGCACGGCTTCCATCAGCACGATCTGGGCGCCGGCGTCCTGCATCGCGAGCGCATCGCGCTTGAGCTGGGCCGCGCCTTCATCAGTCTTGCCCTGCACCTTGAAGCCGCCGAAGGCGTGCACCGACTGCGGCGTCAAACCGATGTGGGCGCACACCGGGATGCTGCGCTCGACCAGGAACCTGACCGTCGGGGCGAGCCAGTCGCCGCCTTCGAGCTTGACCATGTGGGCGCCGGCGCGCATCAGCGCAACGGCGCTGGCAAAGGCCATTTCGGGCGTGCCGTAGGTGCCGAAGGGCAGGTCGGTCACCAGCAGCGCGGTCTGGTTGGCGCGCGCCACGCATTCGGTGTGGTAGGCCATGTGCTCAAGCGTCACGGGCAGCGTGGTCTGCTGGCCTTGTATCACGTTGCCCAGGGAGTCGCCCACAAGGATGACTTCCACGCCGCAGAAATCCAGCAGTGCGCCGAAACTGGAGTCGTAGGCGGTCAGCATGGCGATCTTTTCACCGGCGTCGCGCATGGCCTGCAGACGGGGGATGGTGACGGTCTTGCGGGTGGGATCGAGGAGGTAGCTCATGGCAGTGACGAATCAGGAGAGAGGCGCTCGGCGTGTAGCGGCCGGCGCGGCTGTCGTTATGGTTATGTACCGCCCCGGGCATTGCTCGGCTGCCCGGCTGCGGTCAGGGCGCAGCCAGGTTGAGAAAGGCCCTGCGACCGCGCATGTTCTCGATGCGCGTCAGTAGTGTACGGAAATCCCCATCGTTGTCCACCGGATTGAAATGGGCGGTATCCACGATCAGCACCGGGGCGTCGTCGTAGCGATGGAACAGTTCGCCGTAGGCGTCCGTGAGCCGTTGCAGGTATGACTCGTCGATGCCGGTGGCCTCGCCGGGCGCGCCACGGCGGGCGATGCGCTCGCGCAGCAATGACGGCGTCGCTTGCAGCATGATGACCAGGTCGGTGCGCTGCGGCGGCAGCTGCAGCCGTGCGGCAATCGCGTCATAGAGCGCCAGTTCGTCTTCGGGCAGCGTCAGGGAAGCGTACAGGCGGTCCCGGGCGAAGAGGAAATTGGCCACCATGCGCTGCGTGGCCAGCAGGGCGTTCTGCCATTGCTGGAGCTGGTCGGCGCGCTTGTTCAGGCAGGCCAGCTGCAGCGGCAACGCGTAGCGGGCCGGTTCGCGGTAGAAGCGTTCCAGGAAGGGGGTGGCGCGGGCGCTATCGAGGAGCGCCGTTGCGTGCAGCGTGTGCGCGAGGCGTTGGGCCAGTGCGGTCTTGCCGGAGCCGACCGGACCTTCCACCACGATGCGACGCAGATGTTCGAGCATATCGTTGACAGCGCGGGCGTGCGGCCCCGCGGCTCAGCCGCCGCTGCCGGCTGCAAGTGCCCGCAGGCACTTGCAGGAGGAAACCTTCTCGATGCGCTGGTCGCCGACACCGGCGAGGTAGTCGATCGCGGGGCCCATGCCGGGGATCACGAGATCCGGGGCCAATTCGAGCAGCGGCACGAGCGTGAAGGCACGTACGGTGACACGCGGATGCGGCACGGTGAGCTGTTCGTCGTTGTGCTGCTCGTCACCGAACACCAGCAGGTCGAGGTCCAGCGTCCGCGGCGCGTTGCGGAACGGGCGTTCGCGGCCGAACTGGTCTTCGATGTGGTGGCAGATGCGCAGCAGTTGCGCGGCGGTGAACGAGGTCTGCACCTTGACCACCGCGTTGTAGTAATCGTCGCCACCGGCATCGACAGGCGCAGTCCGGTACAGCGAGGACCGTGCCAGCACCGTGATGCCGACCTGCTGGGCCAGGCACACGATGGCGTCTTTCAGCGCCTGGCGGGCATCGCCCAGGTTGGCGCCGATGCCGATGAAGGCGAGTTTCATTGATGTTCCTCCGGCTGGTCGCGGCCGGCATGGACTTCCGGCCCCGCTTCCGTGTCGCTCCGGGAAGAAACTTTATCCGATTTCCGCGGACTGCGTCGGCGGCGCTTCTTGCGTGCCGGGGCGTCGCCCTCGGCCGCCGGACTACGCGGCGTGCGGGCGCCATCGATCAGGCCTTCGCGCTCGTCGGGATCGGCGTCCTGGAAATCTTGCCACCAGCGCGCCAGGTCCTCCGGCATTTCGCCGGACTGGCAGCGCAGGTGGAGGAAGTCGAAACCGGCGCGGAAGCGCGGCGACTCCAGCAGGCGGAACGGCATGCGGCCCACGCGCTTCTCGAAGCGCGGCTGCATGCCCCAGATGTCGCGCATGTCGGTGACGAAGCGGCGCTGGATTGCCAGCTGGCCGGTCTGCTTTTCCAGCACGGCGTCCATGGCCGTGTTGAGCGCCGCGATCGGGTGCTCGCCGCGTGCGCGCTCGGCATTCCAGCGCTGCAGCACGTGGTGCCACAGCAGCGCGGCGAACAGGAAGCCCGGCGACACCGGCTTGCCCGATTGCACGCGGCGATCGGTGTTGTCTAGCGCCAGCTGCACGAAGCGCTGGCCCATGGGCTGCTCCAGCGCCACGTCCAGCAGCGGCAGCAGGCCCTGGTG
Organism: Cupriavidus sp. 22TCCZM04-2; assembly: GCF_057798895.1. Lineage (NCBI taxonomy): Bacteria > Pseudomonadati > Pseudomonadota > Betaproteobacteria > Burkholderiales > Burkholderiaceae > Cupriavidus > Cupriavidus sp. 22TCCZM04-2. Next base: position 462,720 of record NZ_JBYOJS010000001.1, on the reverse strand, counting down.
CAGGCCGGCCTTGCGCAGTTCCTGCAGCGATGCCCAGGCGTGGCCGGACATCAGCAGCTTGAGCATCTCGTCAAACAGGCGCGCGCTGGGCACGTTGTGGATCAGCGTGGCCAGGCCTTCGATCGGCTCGCGCGTGGCCTCGTCGATGCCGAAGCCGGTCTTGGCAGCGAATCGCACCACGCGCAACATGCGCACCGGGTCCTCGCGGTAGCGCGTGACCGGGTCGCCGATCATGCGCAGCGTGCGCGCGCGGATGTCTTCCATGCCGTGATGGTAGTCATGCACGGTCTGCGCGGCCGGATCGTAGTACATCGCGTTGATGGTGAAGTCGCGGCGTTCCGCGTCTTCGGCCTGCGAGCCCCACACGTTGTCGCGCAGCACGCGGCCCGAGGCATCGATGGCGTGGGTCTTGCTGTCGAGTTCGGAGCGCTTGAGGCGCCGGCCTTCGGGCAGCGTCTCGCTGGCCACGGCATCGACCAGCGCGCGGAACGTGGAGACTTCGATGATCTCCTGCTCGCGACCGCCATAGAACGTGACGTGGACGATCTGGAAGCGCCGGCCGATGATGCGCGAGCGCCGGAACAGCGCCTGCACCTGCTCGGGCGTGGCGTTGGTGGCGACATCGAAATCCTTGGGCTTGATGCCCAGCAGCAGGTCGCGCACCGCGCCGCCGACGATAAACGCCTGGTAGCCTGCCTGTTGCAGCGTGGAAGTGACTTTAACGGCATTGCGCGACAGCAGGGTCGGGTCAATGCGGTGCTCTTCCACGGTAACGATGCGCGGCGTGTGGGCGCGGCCGATGCGGCGCTGCTTGGGGCCAGGATTGCCCAGTAGGCGGTTGATGAGCTTCTTGATCACGTCAGAACAGATCCATGATGCGCCAGCCCGCGGCGGCGGCATGCTCGCGCAGGCGATCATCCGGGTTGGTGGCGATGGGCTCGCTGGCCTTTTCCAGCAGCGGCAGGTCGTTGGCCGAGTCGCTGTAGAAGTAGGTGGTGCTGAAATCGTTCCAGTGCGCGCCCTGGCTCTTCAGCCAGGCGTCGACGCGGGTAATCTTGCCTTCTCGGAAACTCGGCACGCCGTCGACCTCGCCGGTGAACTGGCTTTCCGGCTTGCCGTCGACCGTTGCCGGTTCGGTGGCGATCAGGTGCTTGATGCCAAACGCCGCCACGATCGGCGCCGTGACGAAGCTGTTGGTGGCCGTGACCACAGCGCACAGGTCGCCGGCTTCCAGGTGCTTGTAGACCAGCGCGCGGGCCTGCGGCGTCATGACGGGGTCGATCACTTCATGCATGAAGCGCTGGCGCAGGGCGTCGAGCCGGTCGCGCGAGTTGGCGGCCAGCGGCGCCAGCGCAAAGCGCAGGAAAGCCTGGATATCCAGGGTGCCGGCCTTGTAGTGGCCATAGAACTCGTCGTTCTTGCTGCGGTAGGATTCCTCGTCCACAACGCCCTGGCGCACCAGGAAGCGGCCCCATTCGTGGTCGCTGTCAGTCGGGATCAGGGTATGGTCGAGATCAAAGAGTGCCAGATTCATGGGGCGCGATTTTACCTTAAGGGAGGAGACCGGTCGGCAACGTGGCCCGCGCGACCGCTCCGGCCGGAACGAAGCAAATGGCGATTATTCCCGGAACTCCGCGAACATCTCGCGAAGCAGGGGCAAGGTCACCGGGCGCTTGCGCTCCAGCGAGTACGTATCGAGCGCATCGAGCAGCGCCATCAGGCTGGGCATGTCGCGGTAATGGCGGGTCACCAGCCAGTGGGTGATCTCCGGTGAAAGCTGCAGTCCGCGTTCGCGTGCCGCTTGCAGCACAGCTGACATCTTGTCTTCGTCCGACAACGGCTGCACCTGGTAGACCAGGCCCCAGCCCAGCCGGGTGCGCAGGTCTTCACGGACCGGCATGGCACGCGGCGCCAGGCCCCCGGCCACCACCAGCGCGGTGCGCACGTGCGCGCGGACTTCGTTGTAGAGCGAAAACACCGCGATCTGGCGCGCTTCGTCGAGCAGGTCGACATCGTCCACCGTATAGAGCTGGCAGGACGGATCGAACAGGAAATCCGACAGCGGGTGGTGCGGGCTCAGGTAGCGGCAGTTGATGCCGGTCTGCGGCGTGGCTTCGCATACGGCGTGCAGCAGGTGCGTGCGGCCGCAGCCCACTTCGCCCCACAGGTAGACCAGCCGGTCCACGGCGCGCTCCTGCGCGACCGCATTGGGCAGGTCGTGCAGGCGCTGCACCGCCTCGCGGTTCGAAGCCACGACGAAATTGTCGAAGGTCGAAGGCGGGGGGCTGCCAAGCTCGAGCGAAAGTTGCTTGGGACGCGGGGACATGACGTATGGCTTGCTTGCTGGGGACAGCTCGCGCGGTGCGCTTGGAATCGGCTCAAGCCGACTATTGTCCGTCATTTTTCCCGTTGCTTCCGTTATTTCCGATAAAGGTCGCTGGCCAGGTACGCGCGGCGCAGTTGCCTGGCGCCGACCAGCAATACGGCGGACGTGGGCAGCGCCAGCAGCACGCCGAAGAAGCCGAACAGCTGGCCAAAGGCGAGCAGGGCGAAGATCACCACCAGCGGGTGCAGCCCGATGCGCTCGCCGACCAGGCGCGGCGTGAGGTAGAAGCTCTCGACGAACTGGCCGATGCCATACACGACCGCGACTGCCGCCAGCCCATACCAGTCGCCGAACTGCAGCAGCGCGGCCAGGATCGCCAGCACCAGGCCGACGCCGAAGCCGATATAGGGAATGAAGACCGCCAGGCCCGTGAACACGCCCACGGGTACGCCAACGTCAAAGCCGGCAACGGTCAGCCCGATCGAATAGATCGAGGCCAGGATCACCATCACCAGGATCTGGCCGCGCAGGTACTGCGACAGCAGCACGTCGGTCTCGCCGGTGAGTTCGCGCACCTTGGGCACCCAGCGGCGCGGCACCAGGCCTTCGATGCGCCGCATCACCATGTGCCAGTCCATCATCAGGTAGAACATGACGATGGGAACGATGAACAGCATGCCGGCCACTTCGATCAGGGCCGAGCCCGAGACCTTGGCATAGTTCAGGAACACCGCCAGCAGGTCTTCGGGACTGGCCGAGAAACGATCCGACAGCATGCTGCGCAGGCCCGGGAAATCGAAGCGCACGCGCACGCCGAAGTCCGCCAGGCGCGGCGCGACCACGGCGTTGAGCTTCTTCAGCAGCACCGGCAACTGTTCGCGGACCTGGGGGATTTCCCGCTGGAGCACGGCGATCAGCAGCAGTACCAGCACCACGCCGATCACCAGCAGCAGCAGGATCATCAGCGTCACGCCGACGGCACGCGGTATGCGCCGGCGTTGGAGCCAGTCGACGCCCGGGGTCAGGATGTACGCAAAGATGAACGCGAGCAGGAACGGCGTCAGAATCGGCGCAAGCGCGACGATGGCCGCAAACAGGCCAGCGGCAACCACAATCCACAGCAGGACGCGCTTGGTCTCTTGGTTCAGCAGGGGAGCGTTCATCGGTGGGCGCATAGGATGGAATGGCGAAACTGGTAGCCGGGCGCCTGTATCCGTTAAAATCGCGATTCTACTGGACTCGCGCCCGCCCCCTGCTGCTGCTGGGGCCGCCGGAGCGGCGAATTCACCACTTTATCTCCTCTGACACAAGCAGGTTCCCATGAGCGCTTCCCCGACCGCCGGCCAGGCAGGCCTTTCCTACCGCGATGCCGGTGTTGACATCGATGCCGGCGATGCCCTGGTCGACCGCATCAAGCCGTTTGCCAAGCGGACCATGCGCGAAGGCGTAATGGCTGGCATCGGCGGTTTTGGCGCGTTGTTCGAGCTGTCGAAGAAGTACCAGGAGCCCGTGCTGGTGTCGGGCACCGACGGCGTGGGCACCAAGCTCAAGCTGGCGTTCCAGCTGAACCGCCACGACACCGTGGGCCAGGACCTGGTGGCCATGAGCGTGAACGACATCCTGGTGCAGGGCGCCGAGCCGCTGTTCTTCCTCGATTACTTCGCCTGCGGCAAGCTCGACGTGGACACCGCCGCCACCGTGATCCAGGGCATCGCCCGCGGCTGCGAACTGTCGGGCTGCGCGCTGATCGGCGGCGAGACCGCCGAAATGCCGAGCATGTACCCGGACGGCGAATACGACCTGGCCGGCTTCGCGGTCGGCGCGGTGGAAAAGCGCAAGATCATCGACGGCACCACCATTGTCCCGGGCGACGTGGTGCTGGGCCTGGCTTCGTCGGGCGCGCACTCGAACGGCTATTCGCTGGTGCGCAAGATCATCGAAGTGGCCAAGCCGGACCTGAACGCGGACTTCCACGGCCAGCGCCTGCAGGACGCCATCATGGCGCCGACGCATATCTACGTGAAGCCGCTGCTGTCGCTGATCGAAACGCTGCCGGTCAAGGGCATGGCCCACATTACCGGCGGCGGCCTGACCGAAAACGTGCCGCGCGTGCTGCCGCAGAACACCACGGCCGTGCTCCACCGCGACGCCTGGACGCTGCCGCCGCTGTTCCAGTGGCTGCAGGCGCAAGGCCGCGTGGCGGACGACGAAATGCATCGCGTGTTCAACTGCGGTATCGGCATGGTGGTGATCGTCGCGAAGGAAGATGCCGAACGCGCGATCCGTCACCTGCAGGCTGCCGGCGAAGCCGTGTGGCAGATCGGCGAGATCCGCGAGCGCGCGGAAGGCCAGGCGCAGACCGTGGTGGTCTGACGGTCCGAAGGCCGGCCTTGCGGCCGGCAGCCGGTGATCGAACAGGAAGTTGAAGAGGGCACATGCATGGCATGTGCCCTTTTTGATTTTCAGGCGAGGGGCACCGGACATCCCGGCAACAAGCCCGGGGCCGAAACGCTATCCCTTCAGCCGGGTCAGCAGATTCATCAGCTTCAGGGCCCTTCCTGCATACGGTGGCTGAAACAGCTTCTGCACTAGCGACACCGGCCCCTGATAAAACACCGGCCGCAGCTTGGAGAAGGTATTGAACCCCTCCCGGCCGTGGTAGTGCCCCATCCCGCTCGGCCCGACACCGCCAAATGGCAGGTCATGCTGCGCCACGTGCAGCAGCGCGTCATTCACCGATACGCCACCGGACATCACGTGCGTGATGTAGTACCGCTGCAGCGCCTTGTCATGCGTGAACGGGTAGATCGCCAGCGGCCGGTCATGCGCGTTGATGTAGTCGGCCACTTCCTGATGGTCGCGATAGGTGCGGATGGGCAGGATCGGCCCGAAGATCTCGCGTTGCGACACCAGCATGTCCTCGCGGGGATCGAGCACCAGGCAAGGCGCGAACTTGCGCGCCGCGGCGTCGCCGGTGGCCAGCTCGACGATCGTTGCGCCCTTTGCCCTGGCATCCTCCAGCGTCGCATGCAGGCGGTCATAGGCGCGCTGGTCGATGATGGCGGTGTAGTCGTTGCTGGTCAGGTCGGGGAAGCGCTCGGCAACCAGCCGCCTGGCATGCGCGACGAACGCGTCCACCGCGCCCTCGGGCAGGAAGACGTAGTCGACATTGGTGCAAATCTGCCCGGCATTGAACAGCTTGACCCACAGGATGCGCTCGGCGGCGGCCTGGATTGGAAAGTCCGATGCCACGATCGCCGGGGCCTTGCCGCCCAGTTCGAGCGTGACCGGCGTGAGATGGCGCGCCGCATTGGCCATGACCGCGCGGCCCGTGGCGCCCGACCCGGTGAACAGCAGGTGGTCGAAGGGCAGCGAAGAAAAGGCCGGTCCGCGCCCGCCGCCGTCCTCGAAGAACTTCAACTTGTCTTCTGGGAAGTAGCGCGGGCTGATGCGCGCCAGCAACTGCGCCAGGTGGCGCGAGTTCTCCGACATCTTGACCATGGCGCGGTTGCCAGCCGCGAAAATTGCCGCAAGCGGGCAGAAGGCTAGGTTGAGCGGAAAATTCCACGGCACGATGACCCCGACCACGCCCAGCGGCTGCGGGATGACGCGGTTGCGCGCACCCGGGTACATCAGCCTGTCGATATGGCGCCGTTGCGGCTTTATCCACTTGCGCAACTGCTTGCGGGCGTCGCGGATCGATTCGAGCGCGACGAAGAACTCCGCGAACAGGGTCTCGAATTCGGAGCGGCTGCCGTAGTCGCGCGCGATCGCTTCGACGATGTGCGCGCGGTTTTCCTTCAGCATGCGCGACAGCATGGTCAGGTCGGCAATCCGTTGCGCATGGCCTGGCTCGGGGTCGGCGAGATAGGCCTGCCGCTGACGCGCAAAACAGGCCTGGAATTCTTCCGGCATCACCACGTGATCGGCTGGCAGGTCAATGGCACCCACGGGGTCTCCTGTTGATTGGTTCCGGTTGAGGCGTGAAGGCGTCCCGATGCGTTGTCCGCGTCAGGGATTGCCAGCGGCCGTGGCGTCGGAGGCGGCGTCCTGGTCGCCGTAAGCCTTTCCGCCGAAGCGCAGCGCCGTATGCTGGCGCTGCGAGTGGCGCAACGGGTAGAACATCTGCGCGGCCCAGTGCTCGGCGCCGAAGCGGCGGTCATCCTCCAGCCCGACCTTCGCGGGGTACTGGCGGGTGATGTGCGCCGTGCCGAACAGCATATCCCAGATGAACAGCAGGTTGCCGAAGTTGCCCTTGTAGTGGCCGATGCCGTCGGCATTGGTCAGCGCATGGTGGGCCCAGTGCGTGGCCGGCGTGGAGATGGTTCTTTCCACCACCCACATCAGCGGGCGCAGCGCACGGATGCGGTACAGCGGCTCGTCCCAGCGCCAGGCACAGTGCGCGCCGAGGATCACGAGCATCTTGACCACGATGTACACGGCATAGACCTTGCCGAAGCCCAGGTACAGCAGCACGCCCGCGCTCCACAGCCCCGGCATCATCAGGTAATAGAAGAAGTTGTTCCGGTACGTGACGCGGATGCTCATGTACGACGCCGAGTGGTGCGCGCGATGCAGCGGCCACAACCACGGCGAATGGGATGCGCGATGCCACCAGTACTGCGTCATGTCGTCGGCGACCAGCAGGATCGCCGTCATCGCCCACCACGGCAGATGGGACCATGCACCGCGCATGTCGGGCATGAGCCAGTTGCACAGCCAGTTGGCGCCCAGCAGCGCGAACGGCTGCGTCACGGCGACCAGGCTGACGAACATCAGCACTTCGAGCTTGGTGTCGTTGGCGTCGGCGCGCACGCCTTGCTGGTAGCGCCGCGTGGCAAATTCCATGACGGCAAAGCCAAGGATGATGCTGCCGATCAGCAGGTTCTGTAGCTGCAGGTTCATGCGGGCTGTCTCCGATCTCTTCGATGCTGGTTGTGCGGAAACTCTAGGTTGGCGCTGCCGATGCGTCCAATGCATAATGGACATTATCCCAATGTGTCTTGCGCAATGAGGTTGCCCATGGATCTCCGCCGGCTCAGCCATGTGGTCGCGCTTGCCGATACGCTGCACTTCGCCCGCGCGGCGGAGCAGGTTCACCTCAGCCAGCCCGCGTTCAGCCGCAGCATCCAGGCCATTGAAAGTGATCTCGGCGTGCGGCTGTTCGAGCGCGAAGCGGGCGATATCCGGCCCACGCCGGCCGGGGAATTCGTGCTCGAGCGCGCGCGCCGGCTGCTGTTCGAGGCACGTTGCATGCAGCGCGATGTCGAGCTTTACCGGGACACCCAGCTTGGCGACACGGCGTTCGGCGTCGGACCGTTTCCGGCCGCGACGCTGCTGCCGCGCGTGCTGTCGGAGCTTCGGCACCAGCATCCGCAGGTCTCGCTGCGGGTCGAGGAGAGCAACTGGGTCCTGTTGCTGGAGCGCTTGCGCGCGGAGGACATCGAGTTCTTCGTCGCCGACGTGCGCGACCTGCCGGAGGACGCGGCGCTGGAAGTGCGTCCGCTGCCGGCCCAGTCCGGGCGCTTCTTTGTCCGCGCGGGGCATCCACTGGCCGGTACGGCTTGCACGATCGGCGAGGCCTGGCAGTATGGGGTCGCGAGCGTCAAGGCGCCGCGCGTGGTGACGGCGGCGTTCTCCCGGGCGCTTGGACTGCCGCCCGGCCACGACGCCGTGCTGGCGCTTGAGTGCGACGACTTTGCCGTGATCCGGGCGGTCACCTTGTCCACCGACATGGTGCTTGGCGCGACCGATGCCTCGGTCAGGGCGGAGCTGGCTTCCGGCCAACTGGTCGCGCTGGCGGTGGAGGGATTTCCCGCGTTGCAGGCCGGCATGGGTATTGTGAACCTGCGCCACCGCACGCCGTCGCCGATGGCGGTGAAAGCGATCCGCTGCATCGAGCGGGTGGCAGCGCAGATCAGCGGCGAGGGCGAAGCCTTGCCGCAATAGGCCGGGTCAGTCCGGTACGCCGAGGCGGGCCAGTGCATCGCCGGTGACGCGGCAGATGCGCCAGTCCGGCATGACGTCCGCGCCCATGGCCTTGTAGAACTCGATCGACGGTGTGTTCCAGTCGAGCACCGACCATTCGAAGCGGCCGCAGCCGCGCTCCACCGCCAGCGCCGCCAGGTGCCTGAGCAGCGCCTTGCCAAGGCCATGGCCGCGCCAGGCCGGTTCGACGAACAGGTCTTCGAGATACAGGCCGGGTTTGGCCAGGAAGGTCGAGAAATTGTGGAAGAACAGCGCGAAGCCGACGGGCCGTGTGCCATCTGGTGTATGGGCTTCGACCAGCACGGCCTCGGCTTGCGGCTGCGCGCCAAACAACGCGTGTTCAAGCTTCTGCGGCGTGGCTTCGACCAGATGGGTCAGCTTTTCGTACTCGGCCAGGTCCGAGATCAGGCGGAACAGCGTGGTGCAGTCGGCAGGCGCGGCGGGGCGGATGGCAAAGTAAGGAGACGGCATGGGGCAGGGCATGGTGCGGGACAGACGACGATTATCGCCGCTGCGTCACATCCCGGCCAGCCGCGCAACCTGCGCGACGTAGTCGGGCGCGAGGCAATCGACGGACAAGCGTTCCGGCGTGCTGCGCAGCCATGTGAGCTGGCGCTTGCAAAGCTGGCGCGTGGCCGCGATGCCGCGTTCGCGCATGGCCGGGTAGTTGCAATCGCCGTCCAGGTATTCCCAGATCTGCCGGTAGCCCACGCAGCGGATCGACGGCAGGCCCGGGTGCAGATCGCCGCGCCGGCGCAGGCGTTCGACTTCCTCGATCAGGCCGCCGGCCAGCATGGCGTCGTAGCGCGCGGCAATGCGCGCGTGCAGCACGGCGCGGTCCGACGGCTCCAGCGCGATCACGCGGTAGCGCTGGTCGGCCGCGCCCGTGAAGGCGCGGCCGTCTGCCTGGCGCGCCAGCAGTTCGGACATCGGTTGCCCGGACAAACGGTGGATCTCCAGCGCGCGCTGGATGCGCTGGGCATCGTTGGGCGCGAGCCGCGCCGCCGTGACCGGATCGACTTCCGCCAGCATGGCATGCAGCGCTGGCCAGCCGCGTGCGGCGGCGAGTTCGTCGAGTTCGGCGCGCACGGCCGGATCGGCCTGGGGCAGGTCGTTCAGGCCCTGCGTCAGCGCCTTGTAGTAGAGCATGGTGCCGCCGACGATCAGCGGCTGGCGCCCGCGCGCGCGGATCTCGCCGATCAGCCGTTCAGCGTCGGCGACGAACTGCGCGGCGGAGTAGCTGTCGGCCGGATCGATGATGTCGATCAGATGGTGCGGCACCGCGGCCAGCTCGTCGGGCGTGGGCTTGGCGGTGCCGATATCCATCTCGCGATAGACCAGCGCCGAATCCAGGCTGATGATTTCCACGGCTGCCTCCTGTGCCAGGGCCAGCGCGGCGGCGGTCTTGCCGGAGGCGGTCGGGCCGAGCAGGCAGACGATGGGCGGGTGTGCGGACGACGGCAAGGCGGACATCAGGTCAGGACTCAGGCAGGGCAGGACGTGGTGCGGGAGGGCGGCCTTACTGGCCGCGCAGGAACAGCCGGTCCAGCTCGGCCACGCTGAGCTGGACCCAGGTCGGGCGGCCGTGGTTGCACTGGTCGGCGCGCTCGGTCTGCTCCATCTGGCGCAGCAGCGCGTTCATCTCTTCTATCGTGAGCTTGCGGTTGGCGCGCACCGCGCTGTGGCAGGCCAGCGTGGCCAGCAGTTCGTTGCGACGCTCGGCCAGCACGCGGGAGCCGCCGTAGGCGTTCAGGTCGCGCAGCACGTCGCGCGCCAGCGCCTCGGCGTCGGCCTGCTGCAGCAAAGCCGGCACGGCGCGCACGGCGAGCGTGGTCGGCGATACCGGCGCGATGTCGAAACCGAGCAACGCCAGCGTATCGCGATGCTCCTCGGCCGTGCCGATCTCCACCGGGTTTGCCGGCAGGGTCACGGGCAGCAACAGCGGTTGCACGGCGAGATCGCGCGCATCAAGCGCGTCCTTGATCTGCTCGTACAGGATGCGCTCGTGCGCCGCGTGCATGTCGACGAGCACCAGGCCGCGCGCATTCTGCGCGAGCACGTAGACGCCATGCAGCTGGGCGATCGCATAGCCGAGCGGGTGATCGTCGGTGTCCTGCGCGGCGTCGTCCGCGGCGGGCGGGAGTGGCCGGGCCACGGCGATGCCGTCGAGCAGGCCGGGCGGCTCATCGGCCCGCGCGGCCTGCGCATCGGCCAGCCATGCGGGAGGCTGGGACGACGGCATATAAGGCCGCGGCGCCGTGGCGCCACGCACCATCCCCAGATAGGCCTGGCGTGGCTGAGCGATGCCAAGTTCGGTCTGGCGCGCCGCCGAATAGTTGATCCACTGGCTGCCGCTGCCCGCTGCACCGTAGGGCGCGCGTGGCTCTTGCAGCCGGATGGCGCCCGGCGCGGGCACCGGCTCGTCGTCCGTGCCGCTGTGCAGGCTGTCGCCATTCTCTCCGGCCTGGCGCGCCAGGCAGCGCTGCACGGCGTGATAGACGAACTGGTGCACGGCGCGCGATTCGCGGAAGCGCACCTCGATCTTCGACGGGTGGACGTTCACATCCACCATCTCGGGCGGCAGGTCCAGGCACAGCACGTAGGACGGGAAACGGTCGCCATGCAGCACGTCCTGGTAGGCGCTGCGCACCGCGTGGTTCAGCAGCTTGTCGCGCACGAAGCGGCCGTTCACGAAGAAGTACTGCTGGTCCGGCCGCCCGCGCGAGGCCGTGGGCAATCCGGCAAAACCATAGAGATGGAGATCGCCGGCCGCTTCATCGAGCGGTAACCGGGCCCGGGCAAAATCGCTGCCGAGCACCTGCGCCGTGCGCGTGGCCACATCGCCGGCGTTCCAGTGTTCGAGCGGCTTGCCATTGTGGTGGACCGAGATCGCCACGTCGGGACGAGCCAGCGCCGCGCGCCGGACCATTTCCAGGCAATGCCCCAGCTCGGTCTGTTCCGACTTGAGGAACTTTCGGCGCGCCGGAGTGTTGAAGTAGAGATGCTGGACGTCCACCGTTGTGCCGACTCCGCCAGATGCCGGCTGCAAGGCGCCGGTATCGGCACTGACCAGCGTGGCGTGCGGGTCATTTGCGGTACGGCTGGTCAGCGACAGCTGGGACACGGAAGCGATCGAGGCCAGGGCCTCGCCGCGGAAGCCGAGGGTCAGCACGGCCTCGAGTTCATCGAGTGAAGCGATCTTGCTGGTGGCGTGGCGCATCAGGGCCACGGGCAGTTCGGATGCGGGGATGCCGCAACCGTTGTCCGAGATGACGATGCGCCGCACGCCGCCTTCCTCAAGCCGGATGCCGAGCTGGCTGGAGCCGGCGTCGAGCGCGTTCTCGAGCAGTTCCTTCACCACGGAGGCCGGGCGTTCCACGACTTCACCCGCGGCGATCTGGCTGATGAGCTGGTCGGGCAGGGGGCGGATCGGGCGCGGCGGCTGCGCGGTTCGGGAGGCGGAGGCTGGCATGCGGCGATTATACGTGCCGTGCCACACGCGGGATGACCGCTTCCGGGCCGCCGGGTGACCGAAGCGTCGGGCGGCTCTTGTATGATGTCGCGCTTGTTGGATCAACCTACAACACAACGGGGAAAGACTTGGATCTCGCTCTGCAGCTCATCGACATGCTGTTGCACGTCGACAAATACCTCGGCACGGTCATCCAGCAGTATGGCGTCTGGGTCTACGCCATCCTGTTCGCGATCGTGTTTGCCGAAACCGGGCTGGTGGTGCTGCCATTCCTGCCGGGCGACTCGCTGCTGTTCATTGCGGGTGCGTTCTGCGCCACGGGCGCCATGAACGAATGGGCGCTGATCGGGCTGCTGCTGACCGCGGCGATCTCGGGCAACACCGTGAACTACTGGGTCGGGAGCTGGATCGGTCCGAAGGTGTTCGACCATCAATGGCGCTTCCTAGACCAGAAGGCGCTGCGCCGCACGCACGACTTCTACGAGCGTCACGGTGGCAAGACCCTGGTGATGGCGCGCTTTGTCCCGATCGTGCGTACGTTCGCGCCGTTCGTGGCCGGCGTCTCGCAGATGACGTTCGGGCGCTTCCAGCTCTTCAACGTGATCGGCGCGCTGGCGTGGGTCGCGGGACTGGTGTTCGCGGGCTACTTCTTCGGCAACCTGCCGTTCATCAAGCAGTACCTGAACCTGATCGTGCTGGCTGGCATTGGCGCGGCCGTCGTGCCGCTGGTGCTGGGCGGGATGTGGAAGCTCGTGCGCGGCAACAAGCGCAGCACGTCGAGCGTCGAGCGCTGAGCCCAGCGCTGCCGCGGTCCTAGTTCAGGCTGCGGCTCATCATGCGCAGGGCCGGCATTCGGTCGCGGATTTGGGCGATATCCGCGGCATCCGGGCGTGCCTTTACGTAGGCCTCCAGATCCTCCAGCGCCGGCCGGAAGCATTCCATGTTGGCATAGGCGAGGCCCCGGTCGCGCACTTCCTCGATCGATCCGGGAAGCAGGATCACCAGGCGGTTCTGCACCGCCAGCAGCCGCTGCCAGCGTGATTCCTGCAGGTAGATCGCCTTCAGGTTGCGCAGCATGCGCGCAATGATCTCGCGGTGGCTGGCGGCCTGCAGGAACAGGCCAAGCGGCACCTGGCCGGGATCGGAAATCCCCTCGCGCTCCAGGTACGGGTCAAGCATTTCCTGCAGCTGCTCCTTCGACAGGGTCTCGCCGCTCAGGGGGTCAAGGATGACTTCCCCGGCCGGGATCGTCATGCGCACCAGGAAATGGTTCGGGAAGGACACGCCCTTGAGCGGCAAGCCGATCTGCTGGCCAAGCTCCATGTACAGCACGGCCAGTGAAATCGGGATGCCGCGCCGCTGCTTCAGCACCACGTTCAGGTACGAGTTGTCGGGATCGTAGTAGTCGTTGGCGTTGGCGCCAAAACCGAGATCGCGATAGAAGAAGTGGTTCAGCAGGCGCAGCCGCTGGATGGCCGGAGTACCTTCGGCAATCCTGCGTTTGAGGCGCAGCGCCAGCACATCCAGCGCGGCCAGTTCGGCTTGAAGATCCAGGTCGGGGAAGGCGTCCTGCGCGATGGAAAGTGCGGTTTCAGTCAGGGGGATGCCGTTCTCGTCCGCCACCAGGCTGGCGAAGTAATCAAGGACTTTCGTACTTGTCATTGCGGATTCCTGATGCGGCACGGCCGTGCCGTGCCCTGGCGCTCACTTGGGTGCTACGGCCCGTTCCGTCGGTGAACGAGCCCTAGACCGTCCGGCGCTTGAAGGCGGCGTATCGCAGTCCCATGAGCCACAGTGTACCGAAGTAGACCACCGCTGCAAGTACCAGGCAGGAAGCCAGCAGCGCGATGCGCAGCAGCGGCGTGGCCCCCAGCCCGACCCAGTCGAAGTTGCGCACGAACCAGAGCAGCAGGCCCGACAGCAGCAGCACCGCGGTGAACAACTGGGCCAGGAACAGTCCCCATCCGGGCGCGGGCCGGTAGTAGCCGCGCCGGACCAGGCCGGCAAAGAGCAACAGGGCGTTGATGGTGGCACCGACGCTGATCGACAGCGCCAGGCCCGCATGGCCCAGCCACGGCACGAACACGTAGTTGCAGGCCTGCGTAATGACCAGTACCACCAGGGCGATCTTCACCGGCGTGCGGATGTCCTGGCGCGCATAGAACCCCGGCGCGAGGATCTTGATGACAATGAGGCCAAGCAGGCCGGTGCCGTAGGACACCAGCGCCTGCCGTGTCATCTCGACGGCGTGCGCGTCGAACTTGCCATAGTTGAACAGGACCGACGTCAGCGGCGCGCCGAAGACATAGAGCCCGACCGCGCACGGCACCGCCAGCAGGAATGTCAGGCGCAGGCCCCAGTCGAGCAGGCCCGAGTATTCGGCGCGATTGTCCTGGGCGCTCGCCTTCGACAGGCTTGGCAGCAGGATGGTGCCGAGCGCCACGCCGAGCAGCGCGGTCGGGAATTCCATCAGCCGGTCGGCATAGGTCAGGTACGACACGCTGCCGGCAGCCAGGCGCGAGGCAATGTTGGTATTGATGATCAGGCTGATCTGCGCCACCGACACGGCCAGCAGTGCCGGACCCATCTGCCGGAGGATGCGGCGCACGCCGGGATCGGCCCAGGCCTTGCGCACGCTGAAAGTCACACGCGGCATGGCGCCCAGGCGCTTGAGCGCGGGGACCTGGATCAGCAGTTGCAGGATGCCGCCGACCAGCACGCCCCACGCCTGCGCATAGATCGGCTGCGCCATGCGCGGGCCGACGAACAGCGCCGCGAAGATCAGGCAGAGGTTCAGCAGCACCGGCGTGAACGCCGGCACGGCGAACTTGCGCCAGGTGTTCAGGATGCCGGACGCCAGCGCCACCAGCGAGATCAGGCCGATATACGGGAACATCACCCGGGTCATGAAGACGGCCGCCGTATAGGTCTCGCCCTGGCCGCGGAAGCCGGTCGCGACTATGGTCATGACCAGCGGCGCGCCGATCACGCCCAATAACGACACCCCCATCAGCGCCCAGGTCATGATGGTCGCAACGGCGTCGATCAGGTGTTTGGTCTCCGCGTCGCCGCGCTTGGCGTGGTATTCGCCGAGGATCGGCACAAAGGCTTGCGAGAACGCGCCCTCGCCGAAGATGCGCCGCAGCAGGTTGGGGATCCGGAACGCCACGTTGAAGGCGTCGGTCATGTCCGAGGCGCCGAAGGCCCGGGCAATCATGATTTCGCGCACCAGGCCCGTGATGCGCGAGAGCATGGTCAGGCTGCTGATGGTGGCGAGCGCTTTGAGCAGGTTCAAGGTGAGTCGGCGGGAAGCGGTGGATCGGGCTGGTACGGGCTGGCGGGCATGGCGGCGTGCGTGCCGCGCATTGCGTGCAGGCGCGCGGATGGCGGTTCAGACGCCCGGCGCGCGGTAAAGTTGCCGCAGCGACACGCCGCGTGCGGCGAAGTGGCGCCTATTATACGGATCGGCTTGGCTGCAACTCCGGCCCAGCTTGGTATACCGAGCCCGGTCTTGCATGTGGCTTCGGCGTGTGTGTATAATTGCCGATTCACAAGGACAGCTGCGTTCCGGATTCGTGTGTCAGTGCATCCCGGGTCGCTTGATATGACTTAATTGTTGTGTCCCCCGCGGCACGCATCTGAATTCAGGATATTTAATTACATGGCAAATTCCGCACAAGCACGCAAGCGCGCCCGCCAAGCCGTTGCTCAAAACGCTCACAACTCCAGCCTGCGCTCGCGCCTGCGTACTGCCGTGAAGGCCGTCCGCAAGGCCATCGACGCCGGCGACAAGGCTGCTGCTGCTGAAATCTTCAAGAATTCGCAAGCTACCATCGACAGCATTGCCGACAAGAAGATCGTGCACAAGAACAAGGCTGCACGTCACAAGTCGCGTCTGTCGGCTGCTATCAAGGCCATGGCTGCCTGATAGTTGCCTGGGCCGCTCCGGCGGCCCCGACGGTACTGCAAAGTGCCCGTCTCAATAAAAAAGCTCGTCGGATGACGAGCTTTTTTATTTTCCGGCCGCCGCTGCGCGCGGCGCCCAGTCGTCTTATTCCAGCGAGCAGGCTTCGACCAGTTGCAGGTTGTTGTCGCGCGCGAAATTCAGCACGAAGTCGAGCGCCTTCGGTTCGATCTCGCGCAGGCGCACATCGACCACCACGCATTTGACGTTGCCCGAGAAGATCGGGCGCACGTACGGGGAATAGGTCAGGCGGGGATCGCCGGTATCGCCTTCCGGGCGGAATTGCGCCATGACGCCGCAGAGTCGTTCAGCCCAGTCGCTTGGACGGAAGGTCTTGCCTTCCTTGGTAATGCCTTGGATGAAGTATTCGCGAACATTGGGGTTCATGAGACTGGGCGACTGCGGGTGAGGCGAGGTGACTCGACGGAAAACCCGCGGAACGGGCGCCCGTTTGACGCGGCCGGCGAGTGTTTGGTTCGCTCTTTCCAGGCCGGGGTGGCGGGGCGTCGGTGTCTGCGGGGGCACTTTTGATGCCGGCGGCGGGCAGCGGCAAGGGTATGCCGGGCCCCGCGTGAATCAGCCAGTATTATATCTTATATAAGACTTGCGCATAAGCCCGAAAACCTGTCGGGAACCTGTCAGCAGGTGCCGAGGCGGGTTCTTCCGGGCTCGCCAAAGCAGAAATAATCCCTTATGATCGTTGCACGTAAATTGCGTATGCGACGCGAAAGGCGGCTCCGCGACGCGCTTCTGTCATGCAGGTTCATGACGGCGTGTCTCCTCCGGGCCGCCTTCTTTGTTTTATGAGCTCAACCCCGATCAAGCATTACCTCCAGTTCAGCGACTTGTCTCCCGATGAGTACGAGTACCTGCTGGACCGCGCACGGATCCTCAAGGCCAAGTTCAAGAACTACGAAACCTGGCATCCGCTGCACGACCGCACGCTGGCCATGATCTTCGAGAAGAACTCGACGCGTACGCGCCTGTCGTTCGAAGCCGGCATCCACCAGCTCGGCGGCCACGCGGTGTTCCTGAACACGCGCGATTCGCAGCTGGGCCGCGGCGAGCCGATCGAAGACGCGGCGCAGGTGATCTCGCGCATGGTCGACATCATCATGATCCGCACGTTCGGGCAGGACATCATCGAACGCTTTGCCGCGCATTCGCGCGTGCCGGTCATCAATGGCCTGACCAACGAATACCACCCGTGCCAGGTCCTGGCCGACGTGTTCACCTACATCGAGCAGCGCGGCAGCATCCGCGGCAAGACCGTGGCATGGATCGGCGACGCCAACAACATGGCCTACACATGGATCCAGGCGGCCGAGCGGCTTGGCTTCACTTTCAATTTCTCGGCGCCGCCGGGTTACCAGCTTGATCCGGCGATGGTGACGGCATCGGCCGCAGGCCAGCTCAAGGTGTTCGACGATCCGCTGGCGGCATGCCAGGGCGCGAGCCTGGTGACCACCGACGTGTGGACCAGCATGGGCTTCGAGGCCGAGAACGAAACGCGCAAGCGCGCCTTCAAGGACTGGATGGTGACCACGTCGATGATGGACCGCGCCGAGCCCGATGCGCTGTTCATGCATTGCCTGCCCGCGCACCGTGGCGAGGAAGTCGAGGCCGCCGTGATCGACGGCCCGAAGAGCGTGGTCTGGGACGAGGCGGAAAACCGCCTGCACGTGCAGAAGGCGCTGATGGAATACCTGCTCTGCGGCCGCTACTGAAGCACGCGCCGGCAGGCACAAGGGGAGGGGCCATGATGGCCCCTCTTTTTACGTGACCGCATCCACATGAATGCAATCAAGGAGATGGAAGTGAGCCAGTTCGACAACGTATCGGTCGTCAAGAAGGCCAACCTGTATTTCGACGGCAAGTGCGTGAGCCACACGGTGCTGTTTGCCGATGGCACGCGCAAGACGCTGGGCGTGATCTTCCCGGCGACGCTGACCTTCAACACCGGCGCGCCGGAGATCATGGAAGTCAACGCGGGCGTGTGCCGCGTGCGCCTGGCGGGCTCGGAAGACTGGCAGACCTATGGCGCCGGCCAGCAGTTCAGCGTGCCGGGCAACAGCAGTTTCGATATCGAAGTGCAGGAAACGCTCGACTACGTCTGCCACTTCGCCTGATCGTGGCGACGGAGCCGGTCAGAGCACGACCGGTTCCGGCTCGATACGCACGCCGAAGCGGGCCTGGACCGTATCGGCGATGCGCGTGGCCAGGGCCAGCAACGCTGCGCCAGTCCCGCCGCCATGGTGCACCAGCACCAGCGCCTGCTTGCCATAGACGCCCACCGGGCCGTCATTGACCCCCTTGAAGCAGCAGCGGTCGATCAGCCAGCCGGCGGCCAGCTTGAACGTGCCGTCCGGCTGGGCATAGCTGACCAGGTCGGGGTGGCTGGCCACCAGCGCGCGCCGTTGCTCGGCGCTGACCAGCGGATTCTTGAAGAAGCTGCCCGCATTGCCGATCTGCGCGGGATCCGGCAGCTTGCGCGAGCGGATGGCGATCACCGCGTCGCGGATCGTTGCGGCGTCAGGTGCGGCATTGCCTTCCAGTTCCCGTGCCAGTTCCCCATAAGCGAGCACAGGCTGCCAGTCGCGCGGCAGCCGCAGCGTGACCGCAGTGATGATGTAGCGGTCGCGGCCCGCCTGCTTGAACAGGCTGTCGCGGTAGCCGAAGGCGCACCGTGACAGGTCAAGGTCCACGAAGCGCATCGTCTGGCGGTCAAGCGCGCGCAGGCCGGCAAAGCGCTCGCGCAGTTCCACGCCATAGGCGCCGATGTTCTGGATGGGTGCCGCGCCGGCGGTGCCGGGGATCAACGCGAGGTTTTCGAGGCCAGGAAGGCCGTCCGCAATGGTGCGGCAGACCAGGCCATGCCAGTTTTCGCCGGCACCGGCGGTGACGCGCCATGCGTCAGTGCCGGTCTCCACGCGGTATCCCGGAATCTCCATCAGCAACACCAGCGCGTCGAGATCGCCGGTCAGCACGACATTGCTGCCGCCACCGAGCACCACCAGCGGCAGGCCCCGGCCGCGCGGGTCTTCCAGCGCGGCCAGCAGGTCGGCTTCGCTGCGGACATGGACGGCGTAGCGCGCGCGGACATCGAATCCGAATGTATTGTGGCGGCGCAGGGGATAAAATTCGTGGAAATCTGCCATGCAAGCTAGAGGTGATGCGGCCGCCACAGCGCGGCCTGGCGCCTCATGGTGCGAGGCAGGCTGGATTATACGGAAGTGCCGGCGTGGCCCGAACCGGGCCCGGACGCCGTGCAGGCAAGCGAAAAGGAGAATGCAATGCCGTCGTTTGACGTAGTGTGCGAAGCCAACATGGTCGAGATCAAGAATGCGGTCGAACAGGCCAACAAGGAGATCTCGACGCGTTTCGATTTCAAGGGTTCGGACGCACGGGTCGAGCAAAAGGAAGGCGAACTGACCGCCTTCGCCGACGATGACTTCAAGCTGGGCCAGGTCAAGGATGTGCTGATCAACAAGATGGCCAAGCGCAATGTCGACGTGCGCTTCCTCGACTACGGCAAGGTCGAGAAGATCAGCGGCGACAAGGTCAAGCAGGTCGTCACCATCAAGAAAGGCGTGACCGGCGACCTGGCCAAGAAGATCGTGCGCATGATCAAGGACAGCAAGATCAAGGTGCAGGCCAGCATCCAGGGCGACGCCGTGCGGGTGTCAGGCACCAAGCGCGACGACCTGCAGGGCGTGATCGCGTTGCTGCGCAAGGACGTGTCCGAGGCGCCGCTGGACTTCAACAACTTCCGGGACTGATTCCCGTACCCGCGCCGGTGCAATGCCGGCGCGGTGCGAGGCCGCCGGCGGCGCTCAGCGCGCCTGCGGCAGCCCGCCGATCTTCGCGCCGGCCCGGATGCCCTTCTGCGCGAACCAGCCCTTGTTCATCTCGAGTGCGTAGCGGATCGCCGCCTTGGGGCAGTGATTGTCTTGCGTCTGCGGCGCCATGTCCTCGATATTGACGATGCTGCCGTCATCGGCCAGGAAGGCGATCGACAGCGGCAGGTCCGTATTTTTCATCCAGAAGCAGTGTCCGGCCTTCTGCTCGAACACGAACAGCATGCCGGCATTGGCCGGCATCGATTTGCGGTACATCAGCCCCTGCTCGCGCGCCGCAGGCGTCGACGCGACCTCTGCCTGAATGGCGTACATCCCGGCCGTGAGAGGCACCACGGGCAGGGCGCTCTGTGCGTGGGCCAGCCCGGTGACGGTGGCGGCCAACAGGATGCAGCGGGAAAGCAGGGTCTTGGTCAGGATTCGCATGGCAATGCGGCGGGGGGTCAATGGCAGGCGCAAGCATAACGCACGCACGGGCAGACTGAGCGACGTCCGCACGGCGGCGCGGTGGATACAAAAAAAGGCAGGTTGCCGGGCAACCTGCCTTTCGCACGTGCGCCGGAGATCCGGCGCGGCCGCGTGCTTACTGTGCGGCCGGTGCCGAAGCGGCTGCAGCCGAAGCGGCCTTCTTCGAGTGGTGCTTCTTGTGCGAGCTCTTCTTCTTGGTGGCCTTCGGGGCTTCCTTGGCGGCCGGAGCTGCGTCAGCGGCGGCCGGAGCCGAAGCCTGGGCGAAAGCGCCCGTGGCGAACAGACCAACAACCAGGGCAGCGATCAGTTTTTTCATTGCGATTACCTCGAAGAGTGACTGTAGTCGGAAAGTTGGCGCGCAATTGGACGCGTCACCGACAACAACGAGGACACCGCCCGCTGCGTTGACGTACCCGGTGTTAGTTTTTGTAACGCACGCGACCCTTGTTGCCGGCGCCCGGCCCGCGCGGGGCAGGCTGTGGCGCGCGGGCGACGGGCAGGCCAAGCAGGTCCGGCGCCACGACACAGGATTGCCCCGGCAGCAACGACAGTGCGCGCAGGTCAAGCCGGCCGATGGTCGCGCGCACGAGGCGCAGCGTCGGGAAACCTACCGCAGCGGTCATGCGACGGACCTGGCGGTTCTTGCCTTCACGGATCTGCAGTTCGAGCCAGCTGGTCGGGATCGCCGCGCGATAGCGCACGGGCGGATGCCGGGGCCAGAGCCACGACGGCTCCTCGACCACGCGGACCTTGGCCGGCAAGGTATGGAAATCGCCGAGGTCGACGCCTTGCCGCAAGCGCGCCAGGGCGGCCTCGTCGGGAATGCCCTCTACCTGCGCGAAGTAGGTCTTGGCGAGCTTGTGGCGGGGATCGGCGATCCGCGCCTGCAGGCCGCCGTCATCGGTGAGCAGCAGCAACCCCTCGCTGTCTGCATCGAGTCGGCCGGCCGGGTACACGCCAGGCGTCGCGATCCACTCGGCCAGCGTCGGCCGCGAGGGATGCTCGGAAAACTGGCTCATGGTGCCAAAAGGCTTGTTCAGGGCAATCAACGTCATGGGGCAGCAGTATGCCGGAGCCGGGGCGATTCCCGGCGTTCCCTGATCGGCGCTTCCAGCGTGGCAGATCGCCCGGAATTGCTGCATAATTAGTGGTTAGTCTTGTGTCTTATATAAGACTGACGTGGTGCGGCGCAACGCAGGCGGCCCCGGGCCTCCGGCTACAATGCCTTCGCTCCGCCTCGCTCATTTTGCTGCCGGGCCGTGCGTGCCGGGCGGCTGTCTTAACCGTTCCGTACTGGAGACGTCATGTATCAACACATCAAGGTCCCGGCTGGCGAGAAGATCACGGTCAACCAGGATTTTTCGCTGAATGTCCCGGACCAACCGATCATTCCTTACATTGAAGGCGATGGTACGGGCCGGGATATCACCCCGGTGATGATCAAGGTGGTGGACGCGGCAGTGGCCAAGGCGTACGACGGCAAGCGCAAGATCTCGTGGATGGAGATCTACGCCGGCGAGAAGTCGACCAAGGTCTACGGCCCCGATGTGTGGCTGCCCGACGAGACCCTGGACGTGCTCAAGGAATATGTGGTCTCGATCAAGGGCCCGCTGACCACGCCGGTCGGTGGCGGCATCCGTTCGCTGAACGTGGCGTTGCGCCAGCAGCTCGACCTGTATGTGTGCCTGCGCCCGGTGCGCTATTTCAAGGGCGTGCCTTCGCCGGTGCGCGAGCCGGAGAAGACCAATATGGTCATCTTCCGCGAGAACTCAGAAGACATCTACGCCGGTATCGAGTGGGAAGCCGAAAGCCCGCAGGCCAGGAAGCTGATCGCCTTCCTGCAGAACGAGATGGGCGTAAAGAAGATCCGCTTTCCCGAAACCTCGGGGATCGGCGTCAAGCCCGTATCGAAGCAGGGCACCCAGCGCCTGGTGCGCAAGGCCATCCAGTACGCTATCGACAACGACAAGCCGTCGGTCACGCTGGTGCACAAGGGCAACATCATGAAATTCACGGAAGGCGGGTTCCGTGACTGGGGCTATGAGCTGGCCCAGGCGGAATTCGGTGCCGAGCTGGTCGACGGCGGCCCGTGGTGCAAGTTCAAGAACCCGAAGACCGGCCGCGATATCGTCATCAAGGACGCCATTGCCGACGCCTTCCTGCAGCAGATCCTGCTGCGTCCGGCCGAATACTCGGTGATCGCCACGCTGAATCTCAACGGCGACTACATCTCCGACGCGCTGGCGGCCCAGGTCGGCGGCATCGGTATCGCCCCGGGTGCGAACCTGTCCGACTCCGTGGCCATGTTCGAAGCCACCCACGGCACGGCGCCGAAATACGCCGGCAAGGATTATGTCAATCCGGGTTCGGAAATCCTGTCGGCGGAAATGATGTTGCGCCACATGGGCTGGACCGAGGCGGCCGACCTGATCATCGCTTCCATGGAAAAGTCGATCCTGTCGAAGAAGGTGACGTATGACTTCGCCCGCCTGCTGGAAGGCGCGACGCAGGTGTCGTGCTCAGGTTTTGGCCAGGTGATGATCGACAATATGTGATCCACTGGCCCGGCAGGCGCGCGCGTCTGCGTGCGAAAGCCCCGGCGCCGCAATGCGGCGACCGGGGCTTTTTAACGCCGATGAGCGACGTCGGGATCCGGGCAGGGTATTGCGGCACGGCGCACGGCCGCAGAATGCAGAAAGCCCGGCGCGAGGCCGGGCTTTTCGTCCGATGCGGTAGCGTGCAGCTGAGAGCCGTGCAACGGCATTGCCGCGGCCCTGAGGGCGGAGGCCATGCTGTTTTCGCGGATCCCGTTCCGGGGGAGTTTCCCCCCGCATCCTTGGTGACTACCCCGAAACTCTGTCGGCCCGGGTGCAGTCGCGGCGCACTTCAGCCCTGCGCGTCCTGGATGTTGGTGGCCTGCTTGCCCTTGGGGCCCTGGGTCACCTCGAACGAGACGCGCTGGCCTTCCTTGAGCGTCTTGAAGCCCGCCATCTGGATTGCCGAAAAGTGCGCAAACAGTTCTTCCTCGCCTTCGTCCGGCTTGATGAACCCGAAGCCCTTGGCGTCATTGAACCATTTGACGATACCGCTTGCCATATACTCCCCCAACGAAATAGCAGATTTCAAAGCGGGGAAGCCTGCGGCCAGCTGGATGACACGCGCTGCGGCGCCAGGCCGCCGCTTCCCTTCGGGATGCGGACGGCAATGACGCAGCATGGGTGAATCGCGTGGCAACGCTTCTGGTTATTGTGTGCCAGTATCGTCGCCACTGGTTCGTAAGCCTCCCTGCTCACGGATCACGAGGTCCGGCCCTTTTGCTTGACTCGCTGGCCTGAACCCGGTGTGCGACCGATTCTTCTGGCAAACCCATTTACTGTCAAGCTGGCGGATTCCCCACTCCCGGAAGGGTGTGGCGGGAATCGGACGGCCGCTGATGGTACCGTGTGGGGATGCGCACAGCGGCGTGGCGCACATTGGCGCTAGCGTGCCGGCGTGGGCCAGTCACGTGCATTGCAATGCCTTTGGCATTTTCCTAACGACGCGAACGCGTGGCGCGGCCCTTGAATCCCGCCACAGTTCCCCAAATTGCAGAGTTGCGAGTAAGGGTTAGAATAAAGCCATGGCTACACGGCTGGCGAATGTCCCACAACGCGAAGCAGGCACCATTCTGGAGCGGAAGGAGCAGGCGCTCAAACCGCCCGCTATGTACAAGGTGGTGCTGCTCAACGACGACTACACTCCGATGGAGTTTGTAGTCATGATCCTGCAACAGTATTTCAGCAGGGACCGTGAAACGGCGACGCAGATCATGCTCACCGTGCATCGGGAAGGTAAGGGCGTCTGCGGTATCTACACCAGAGATATCGCCGCGACAAAGGTCGAGCTGGTGTCAACGCACGCGCGGCAGGCGGGCCACCCCCTGCAGTGCGTGATGGAGGAAGCATGATTGCGCAAGAATTGGAAGTGAGCCTGCACATGGCGTTCGTTGAGGCCCGGCAGGCACGCCACGAGTTCATCACCGTGGAACACCTGTTGCTGGCGTTGCTCGACAACCCGACGGCAGCAGAGGTCTTGCGCGCCTGCGCGGCCAATATCGAGGACTTGCGCACCAGCCTGAAGAATTTCATCGCTGACAACACACCGGTCGTTCCCGGCACGGATGAGGTCGACACTCAGCCGACGCTGGGTTTCCAGCGTGTGATCCAGCGCGCGATCATGCACGTGCAGTCCACGTCCAACGGCAAGAAGGAAGTGACTGGCGCCAACGTGCTGGTCGCCATCTTCGGCGAGAAGGATTCGCACGCCGTCTACTACCTGCAGCAGCAGGGCGTGACGCGCCTGGACGTGGTCAACTTCATCAGCCACGGCATCCGCAAGGACCAGTCCGAGCCCGCCAAGCATGGCGATGGCACGGGCGAAGGCGAAGGCGGTGACGGCAAGGAAAGCCCGCTCGAGCAATACACCCAGAACCTGAATACGCTGGCCAAAGCCGGCAAGATCGACCCGCTGATCGGCCGCGAAAGCGAAGTCGAGCGCGTGGTGCAGGTGCTGTGCCGGCGGCGCAAGAACAACCCGCTGCTGGTCGGCGAGGCCGGCGTCGGCAAGACCGCGATCGCGGAAGGCCTGGCGTGGCGCATCACCAAGAACGAAGTACCGGACATCCTGGAAAAGGCGACCGTCTACTCGCTCGACATGGGCGCGCTGCTGGCCGGCACGAAATACCGCGGTGATTTCGAACAGCGCCTGAAGGGCGTGCTGAAGTCGCTCAAGGACAACCCGAACGCGATTCTCTTCATCGACGAGATCCACACGCTGATCGGCGCGGGCGCCGCGTCAGGCGGCACGCTGGACGCGAGCAACCTGCTCAAGCCGGCCCTGTCGTCGGGCCAGCTCAAGTGCATCGGCGCCACCACCTTCACCGAATATCGCGGCATCTTCGAGAAAGACGCGGCGCTGTCGCGGCGCTTCCAGAAGATCGATGTGGTCGAGCCTTCGGTCGACCAGACCGTTCAGATCCTGCGCGGCCTGAAGTCGCGCTTCGAGGAGCACCACGGCGTCAAGTACGCGGCCTCGGCGCTGACCGCGGCGGCCGAACTGTCGGCGCGCTTCATCACCGACCGCCACCTGCCTGACAAGGCGATCGACGTGATCGATGAAGCCGGCGCGGCACAACGCATCCTGCCGAAGTCCAAGCAAAAGAAGACCATCGGCAAGGGCGAGATCGAGGATATCGTCTCGCGCATTGCCCGCATCCCGCCGCAGAGCGTGAACCAGGACGACCGCAGCAAGCTGCAGACGCTGGAGCGCGACCTGAAGTCGGTGGTGTTCGGCCAGGACCCGGCCATCGAAGCACTGGCCTCGGCGATCAAGATGTCGCGCGCGGGGCTGGGCAAGACCGACAAGCCGATCGGCTCCTTCCTGTTCTCGGGCCCCACGGGCGTGGGCAAGACCGAAGTCGCCAAGCAGCTCGCCTTCATCATGGGCATCGAGTTGCTGCGCTTCGACATGTCGGAGTACATGGAGCGCCACGCGGTCAGCCGCCTGATCGGCGCGCCGCCGGGATACGTCGGCTTCGACCAGGGCGGCCTGCTGACCGAGGCCGTTACCAAGAAGCCGCACTGCGTGCTGCTGCTGGATGAAATCGAGAAGGCGCATCCGGATATCTTCAATATCCTGCTGCAGGTCATGGACCACGGCTCGCTGACCGACAACAACGGCCGGCGTGCCGACTTCCGCAACGTGATCATCATCATGACCACCAATGCGGGGGCGGAGACCATGAACCGCGCCACCATCGGCTTCACCACGTCGCGCGAGCAGGGCGATGAAATGGCCGACATCAAGCGCATGTTCACGCCGGAGTTCCGCAACCGGCTGGACGCGATGATCAGCTTCCGTTCGCTGGACGAGGAGATCATCCTGCGTGTGGTGGACAAGTTCCTGATGCAGCTGGAAGAGCAGCTTCACGAGAAGAAGGTGGAAGCCAGCTTCACCGAGGCACTGCGCAAGTTCCTGGCGCGCAAGGGCTTCGATCCGCTGATGGGCGCCCGCCCGATGCAGCGTCTGATCCAGGACATGATCCGCAAGGCGCTGGCCGACGAGTTGCTGTTCGGCAAGCTGGTGTCCGGGGGCAAGGTGGTGGTCGATCTCGACGATCAGGACCAGATCAAGCTCGACTTCTCCGAAGCCGATCCGGAGCCGCCCGAGGCGCCGGAAAGCGAGCAGCGCGCGGAGGTCTGAGCGACGCGCGAGGACATTGTCTGCAATTGCGGCCATCCTCGGGCAAAATACAGGGGCGGCAGAAATGCCGCCCTTTGTTTTTTGTCACGGCAGCCAGTGGGCCGCCTCTTCCAGAAAGACCGATGTCCCGTCCCGAACGCACGCGGCTGCGCCGCATGCTGCTCAAAGCCCTGCCGCTGGCCGCTACACCGCTGACCGCGGTGGCCGCCGGCGCGCCCGCCGATTCGCCCGCAAGCGGCCGTCCGATCACGATGGTCCTGCCGTTTCCGCCGGGTGGCAGCGTCGATATCGTGGCGCGCCAGCTGCAGCCGGGCCTCAAGGCTTTGCTCGGCCAGACGGTCGTGGTCGACAACAAGCCTGGCGCCGGCGGACTGATCGCCTCCAGTACCGTTGCGCGTTCCAAGCCCGATGGCAATACCCTGCTGATGGCTTTCGACACCCACGCCATCAACCCGTTTGCCTACAAGCAGCTGCCCTACGACACCTTCCGCGATTTCACCCCGATTTCGCAGCTGGTGCGTTTTCCGCTCGTGATTGCCGCGAATCCGGCGCTGCCGGCCTCCAATGTGCGGGAGCTGGCGGCACTGGCCAAGGCCAGGCACGACGGCGTGCGCTATGCCTCGTCCGGCATCGGCAGCCTCAACCAGCTTGCCGCCGAAGCGCTGGCCACCGAGACCGGCGTGCATATGCTGCACGTGCCCTACAAGGGCGGCGGCCCGGCCGTGCAGGCCGTGCTGTCGAACGAAGTCGACATCTTCTTCAGCAGCTACGCGGCCGTGCAGGCCCATATCGCGGCCAAGACCATCAAGGTGCTTGGCGTCACGGGAACCAGCCGGCTGAAGCAGTTGCCGCAAGTGCCTACCGTGGCGGAGCAGGGCGTGCGCGGATTTGAGGCGTATTCGTGGATCGGCGTGTTCGGCCCGGCGGGCATGGCGCCCGCCACCGTGAGCCGCATCCACGACGCCCTGGTGGAGTCGCTGCACCAGCCGCGCGTGGTCGATGCCCTGGCGGCGCAAGGCTTCGAGATCGTCGGCGGCAGCCCCGCCGAGCTTGGAAACCTTGTGCGGCATGAGCACGACAAGTGGCAGGCTGTGGCACGCAAGGCCAATATCCAGTTCGAGTAATGGCAGGCAACGCCGAAATGTTCGACCACGCTGTCGTGGTCTGCCCCGATCTTGATGCCGGCGCCGAGGCCTGGCGCCGGCTCGGCTTTACGCTGACGCCGCGCGGCTATCACACGCTGGGTTCCCAGAACCACTGCATCATGCTGGCGCGCGACTATGTCGAGTTGCTCCACGTCACCGCACCGAACCCAAGCCGGCAGTATTACTGGGACGCCCAGGCGCGTGGTGGCGGCTGTGCGGCCATGTCATGCAAGAGCGCCGATGCCTTCGCCACGGCGGCCCGACTGCGCGAGGGCGGCTGGCATATTTCCGAGCCGATCGAGTTTTCGCGTCCGGTGGTGCTCGACGATGGCAGCGAGCACGCTGCCACGTTTCGCGTCACGGCGCTCGATGACGCACCGGGTGCGCGCTACTTCGTTTGCGAGCACCGCACGCCCGAACTGCTCTGGCGGCCGGAATGGATCCGGCACGCCAATGGCGCGCAGGGGATTGCGTCGATGTTCATGGTGGTAGCGCCGGCGCTGTTGGATGCGACCGGCCGCGCCTATGCCGAGCTGACCGGCGGCGAGATGACGCAGCTGAGCGACCACATTTGCAGTGTCGCGGTGGACGATGCCACGCTGGTCGTCAGTACGCCCCAGGCGCTGGCAGCGGCAACCGGCACCGCGCACATCCAGCGCGATGTGCCGGGCTATGCGGCGATCCGCCTGCGCACTGGCGCACTGGCAGAAGCGCGCCAGATCTGGCGCGCGGCCGGCATTCCGGCCCAGGACCTCGGACCGCACGAGACCCTGATTCCGGCGAGCGCCGCCGGCGGCGTTGCCCTGCTGTTCGAACAGCAGGGCTGAAGCCGGGCAGCGTCAGGCGCTGGCCTTGGCGTGGTGCACACCAGTCGAGCCAAAACCGCCGGCGCCGCGCTCGCTGTTTTCCGAGAACTCCTCGACCGTCGTGAACACCGGGCGCAGCACGGGCACGAACATCATCTGCGCAATGCGCTCGCCGGGCTGGATCACGATGGGCTCGGTGCCCGGCGCGTTGCGGTTCCACACGCTGACCATGATCTGGCCCTGGTAGTCGGCGTCGATCACGCCGATCGAATTGCCCAAGACCAGGCCTTTCTTGTGGCCTAGTCCCGAGCGCGGCACGATGGTCGCGGCCATGTACGGGTTGCCCATATGCACGGCGATGCCGGCCGGCACCAGTTGCGCGGCGGTGCCCGCTGCGATCGACACCGGTGCGTCGACGCAGGCATGCAGGTCGATGGCGGCGGCCATGTCGCTCTGGTAAGCGGGCAGGCCCCACTCGTTCAGGCGGGAATCCAGCACCTTGATTTCAACGGACGGGTTCAGTTCTAGGCTCATTTCGGGATCGGTTCTGAGAATCTCCGGCAAGGCGGCTTGCCTTGACGAGGTTCAGTTTTCGGAATTCAGTTCAAACGCTTCGGCCAGCAGTTCGTACGTGCGCAGCCGGGCGGCATAGGTCGCGGTCACGCTCAGCACCACCAGCTCGTCGGCGGCGAACTGCTCGCGCAGGGCCAGCATGCGCTCCGCCACGCGTTCGGGCGTGCCGCAGAGGGTGCGCGGGCGCTCGCGCTCGATGATCAGCTGGTCGCGTTCGGTCGGCACATGGTTTTCGGCCTGCTCCAGCGACGGGATCGGCGCGTTGACCCCATAGGCCATCTGCAGCCGCCGCAGATCCACGGCGCGTTCCAGGTCGGCCGCTTCGGCGTCGGTGTCGGCGCAGATCACGAAGATCGCGGCGGCACTGTAAGGCTGGGCCTCATAGCCTGGCTGGAAGTCCTCTCGGTACTGCCGCGCGACATGATGGCCCGTGTGCGCGTTGATGAAATGCGCAAACGCAAACCGCAACCCGAGCCGCGCGGCCAGTGCGCCGCCGTAGTCGCTGGAGCCCAGTATCCACAGTTCAGGCTGCGTATCGACCACGGGCTGGAGCAGCACGCCCTCGGCCAGATGGCCGGGCGGCACGTCGCCGCGCAGCAGGCAGGACAGGTCGCGCACCTGCTCCTCGAACTGCGCGCCGCGGTCGTACTGGCCCATTGCCACGGCCTGCGCCGTGCGCAGGTCGCCGCCGGGCGCCCGGCCCACGCCGAGGTCGATGCGGTTCGGGAACAGGCCTTCGAGCATGCGGAACTGCTCGGCCACCTTGAACGGGCTGTAGTAGGGCAGCATGACGCCGCCCGAGCCCAGCCGGATACGCTGCGTGACGCTGCCGATGCGCGCCAGCATGACTTCCGGCGCGGGATTGCAGACGCCGCGCAGGCCATGGTGTTCGGCGCACCAGTAGCGCGTGTAGCCAAGCGCGTCGGCCATCTGCGCCAGTTCTACGGTCGCAGCCAGCGCATCACGCGCGGTGTGGCCGGCGATGACCGGGCTCTGGTCGAGCACGGACAGGCGCAGGCGGGGTTTGGTCGCGGTCATGATGCTTCAGGGCTGGGCGCGGCCCGGCAGGCGCTGGCCGATGGCAGCCACCAGTTGGCGCGCCAGCGTGAGCTTGTCGGCGCGCGGCAGCCGGGTCATGCCGGCGGCATCGAACAGCACGATCTCGTTGTCGTCGAGGCCGAAGGTGTGGTGGCCGATATTGCCCACCAGCAGCGGCACGCCCTTGCGCTGGCGCTTCTGTTCGCCGTACTGCTCGAGGTTCTCGCTCTCCGCGGCAAAGCCGACGCAGTAGGGCGCATGGGCGCGTCCGGCGACGGTCGCCAGGATGTCCGGGTTCTGCACGAACTGCAGCGTCGGCGTATCGGTATCGTTGGCCTTCTTGAGCTTCTGCTGCGCGACCTCGGCGGGGCGCCAGTCGGCGACGGCCGCAACCGCGATGAAGACGTTTACGTCGCGCAGCTGGGCCAGCACCGTGTCATGCATCTGCTGGGCGCTGCGCACATCGGTGCGCACCACGCCGCGCGGCGTGGGCAGGCCGGTCGGGCCGGCCACCAGCAGCACCTCGGCGCCGGCTTCGCGTGCGGCGCGGGCGATGGAAAAGCCCATCTTGCCCGACGAGAGATTGGTGATGCCGCGCACCGGATCGATAGCCTCGAAGGTCGGGCCCGCGGTGATCAATACACGCTTGCCCGCCAGCGGCTTGGGCTGGAAGAAGGCGATGAGGTCATCGACCAGCTCTTCCGGTTCCAGCATGCGGCCGTCGCCGACTTCGCCGCAAGCCTGGTCGCCGCTGCCGGGGCCGAGGATGACGACGCCATCCGCGCGCAGTTGCGCCGCATTGCGCTGCGTGGGCGCGGCGGCCCACATCTGGCGGTTCATGGCCGGTGCCACGAGCAGCGGACAGTCGCGCGCGATGCACAGCGTGGTGAGCAGGTCGTCGCACAGGCCATTGGCCAGCTTGGCGAGGAAGTCGGTCGATGCGGGCGCGATCACGATGGCGTCGGCCTCGCGCGAGAGGTCGATGTGCGCCATGTTGTTGTCGACGCGCGCATCCCACTGCGACAGGAACACCGGGCGGCCCGAAAGGGCCTGCATCGTGACCGGGGTGATGAAATGGGTCGCTGCCTCGGTCATGGCCACCTGTACCGTGGCGCCGGCCTTGGTCAAAAGGCGGACCAGCTCGGCCGACTTGTAGCAGGCGATGCCGCCGGCCAGGCCGAGAACGATGTGCTTGCCGCGCAAATCCATGGGGGACTCGTCAAAGAAAGGGGTGTCGGCATGATACCGGCAGCCCGCGCGGGCTGCCGGGGGCGGCTTGGTGCCGGCTCAGTGCCGGCGAACGCGCCGCAGCTCGTCGACGACCAGCAGCACAGCGCCGACGGTGATGGCGCAGTCGGCCACGTTGAAGGCCGGCCAGTGGTAGTTGCGCACGTAGAAATCGAGGAAGTCGATCACGTGCCCGTAGACCACGCGGTCGACCACGTTGCCCACGGCGCCGCCCAGGATCAGCGACACGGCGAAGCAGAACAGGCGCTGGCCGGTATGGCGGTAAAGCAGCCAGACGATGAACGCGCCGACCACGAGCCCGAGCCCGGTAAAGAACCAGCGCTGCCAGCCGCCGGCATCTGCCAGGAAGCTGAACGCCGCGCCCTTGTTGTAGACCAGGACCAGGTTGAAGAAGCGCGTCACCGGGCGCGATTCGCCGTACGAGAACGTACGCACGATGACGATCTTGAAGAACTGGTCCAGCACCACCACCAGCAGGGCGAACGCCATCCACAGCAGCGGCGTGGCGTTGCCCGAGGCCTTGTTGTTATGGCCCGACGCCTTGTTATTGCGGCGTGCCGGGCGGGCGGAACGGGTCGTGGACGATGCCATCAGGCATGGCTCCTGTGTTCACCGGCGCCGAACAGGTTGCTGTCGCAGCGGCCGCAAAGGGTCGGATGGTCGGGGTTCTGGCCAACGTCGGCGCGGTAGTGCCAGCAGCGTTCGCACTTGGCATGCGCCGAAGCTGCGACCGTGACGAGCAGGTCGCCGGCTTCCGGCGCGGGCGTGACGGTGGCCGCGGACGTCAGCAGCACGAAGCGCAGGTCGTCGCCAAGGCTCTGCAGCGCGTCCAGCACCGGGCCGCCGGCCTGGATGTTGACCTCGGCCTGCAGCGACGAGCCGATCGCGCCTTCCACGCGCACTGCCTCGAGCTGCTTCGTGACTTCCGCGCGGACTTCGCGCAGGGTGTGCCACTTCTGCAGCAGGTCGTCGGCCTGGTCCACTTCCGGCAGCGTGTAGTAGGTGCTCGTGAAGATGGTGTCGGTGTGGCCGGTGCCGTGCGCGAACACTTGCCACGCTTCCTCGGCGGTGAACGACAGGAACGGCGCCATCCAGTGCAGCATGGCCTGCGTGATGTGGTACAGCGCGTTCTGCGCCGCACGGCGGTCCTTCGAGTCAGGCGCCGTGGTGTACAGGCGGTCCTTCAGCACGTCCAGGTAGAAGCCGCCCAGGTCTTCCGAGCAGAAGGTCTGCAGCTTGGCCACCACCGGGTGGAACTCGTACGCGTCGTAGTGCGACAGCACTTCCTTCTGCAGGCGCTCGGACAAGGCCACGGCGTAGCGGTCGATCTCCAGCCATTCCGAAGCGGGCAGCGCGTGCTTGGCATGGTCGTAGTCGGACAGGTTCGACAGCAGGAAGCGCAGCGTATTGCGGATGCGGCGATAGCTTTCCACCACGCGCTTGAGGATCTCGTCGGAGATCGACAGCTCGCCCGAGTAGTCGGTCGAGGCCACCCACAGGCGGATGATCTCGGCGCCCATCTTGTTGGCGATGTCCTGCGGCGACACGGTGTTGCCGACCGACTTCGACATCTTGCGGCCTTCGCCGTCGACGGTGAAGCCGTGCGTCAGCAGCGCCTTGTACGGCGGCTTGCCATACAGCATCGACGCCGTCAGCAGCGACGAATGGAACCAGCCGCGGTGCTGGTCCGAGCCTTCCAGGTACAGGTCCGCCAGGCGGCCGTCGGCTTCATCGGCCGACGGGTCGTACAGGTCTTCGCGGTGCGAACCGCGGATCACGGTCCAGTGCGTGGTGCCCGAATCGAACCATACGTCGAGCGTGTCGCGGTTCTTCTCGTACTGGTCGGCCTCGGCGCCGAGCAGTTCCTTCGGGTCCAGCGTCTGCCACGCCTCGATGCCGTGCTGCTCGACGCGCTTGGCCACTTCTTCCAGCAGCTCAGGCGTGCGCGGGTGCAGCGCGCCCGTTTCCTTGTGCAGGAAGAAGGCCATCGGCACTCCCCACTGGCGCTGGCGCGACAGCGTCCAGTCCGGGCGGTTTGCGATCATGTTGTGCAGGCGCTGCTTGCCCCACGACGGGAAGAACTCGGTAGCCTCGATGCCCGCCAGCGCGGTTTCGCGCAGCGTCGGCACCGGCTTGCCGTCCTGCTCGACCGGATCGACATCCATGCCCGCAAACCACTGCGAGGTGGCGCGGTAGATGATCGGCGTCTTGTGACGCCAGCAGTGCATATAGCTGTGGGTGTACTTGTGCGAGTTGAACAGGTTGCCGGACCCCTTCAGTACCTCGACGATCTTCGGGTTCGCGTCCCAGATCGACAGGCCGCCGAACAGCGGCAGCGTGCCGGCGTACACGCCGTTGCCCATCACCGGGCTGATGATGTCGTGGTCGCTCATGCCGTGCGCCTTGCACGACTGGAAGTCTTCCACGCCATAGGCCGGGGCCGAGTGCACGATGCCCGAGCCGGTGTCGGTGGTCACGTAGTCGCCCAGGTAGATCGGTGACAGGCGGTCATAGCCGGCGTCCATCTTGGCCAGCGGATGGTGGAAGCGGATTTCCGACAGCGCGGCGCCGGTCGTGGTCGCGACGACCTTGCCTTCCAGTTCGTAGACCTTGAGTTGTTCCTCGACGCGCTCGGTTGCCAGGATCAGGAAGCCGCGCGGGGTGTCGACCAGCGCGTACTCGACTTCGGGATGCACGTTGAGCGCCTGGTTGCTCGGGATCGTCCAGGGCGTGGTGGTCCAGATCACGATCCAGCCCGGCTTGGCGTTGATCTGCTCGAACGGCACCTTGAAGGCGTGCGCGAGCTTGTCGGTGTCGGCGAACGGGAAACCGACGTCGATCGACAGGTCGACCTTGTCCTTGTACTCGACCTCGGCCTCGGCCAGCGCCGAGCCGCAGTCGAAGCACCAGTTCACCGGCTTCAGGCCGCGGAACACATAGCCCTTTTCCATGATCTTGCCGAGGGCGCGGATCTCGTCGGCCTCGTTGCTGTAGTTCATGGTCAGGTAGGGATGGTCCCAGTCGCCGAGCACGCCCAGGCGTTCGAAGTCCACCATCTGGCGCTTGATCTGCTCGGTGGCGTAGGCACGTGCCTTGGCCTGGACTTCCTGCACCGGCAGGCCCTTGCCGAACTGCTTCTCGATCTGGATCTCGATCGGCATGCCGTGACAGTCCCAGCCCGGCACGTAGACGGCGTCCAGGCCGGTCAGTCCGCGCGCCTTGACGATCATGTCCTTGAGGACCTTGTTGACCGCGTGGCCGATATGGATGTCGCCGTTGGCATACGGGGGGCCATCATGCAGCACGAACTTCCTGGCGCCCTTGCGCGCCGCGCGGATCTTCTTGTAGAGCTGCTTGTCCTGCCACTGCTTGACCCACTGCGGCTCGCGCTTGGGCAGGTCGCCGCGCATCGGGAAGGGGGTGTCCAGCAGGTTGACCGGATATTTGCTTTTCTCGGGCTTGGCGCGTTTGTCGTTGGACATGTCGATTCTCGGGGCAATTCGTTTGGCGCGCACCGGGCCGTTGATCTGGCCACGCATGGGTCGCACTGGGGCGTGCGCGCAGGAAAGACTGGATAGGGCGGAGCGCGAACCGGCACCGCGGGGTGCCGGGCCGCTAGCTAATTCGGTCCGTGGCCGACGTGGCGAAGCCGCCAGCGCCCTCGGCGCGGCCGGTGGAGGCGTCCGGCGCGGTCAGGCCGAAGAAGGCGCGCGCGTCGGCGCTATCCTTGGCGATGGCCGCGGTCAGTTCTTCCAGATTATCGAAACGCGCTTCATCGCGCAGCTTCTTCATGAACTCGACCCGGATCAGCTTGCCGTACAGATTCTCGTTGACGTCGAACAGGTGAACTTCCAGCAGCACGCGGCCGGCGTCCTCGATGGTCGGGCGCACGCCGATGCTGGCCACGCCGGGCAACGGATGCTCGGCAATGCCGTGCACTTGCACGACAAAGATGCCGTTGACCGCCGGTCGCTTGTGCGAGATGCGCAGGTTCAGCGTCGGAAAGCCCAGGTCGCGGCCCAGCTTGCGGCCGTGGATCACGTGGCCGCTGATGGCATAGCCATGGCCGAGCAGCCGGCGTGCGTGCTCAAGGTCGCCATCGGCCAGCGCCTGGCGCACGGCCGAGCTGGAGATGCGGATGCCGCCCTCGGACACCGAGCCCATCTGCTCCACGTCGAAGCCGAAGCGCTGGCCCGCGTCCTGCAGGTAGGCGAAATCGCCGGCGCGCTTGGCGCCGAAGCGGAAATCGTCACCAACCAGCACCCAGCGCGCGTGCAAGCCATGCCACAGCACGTTCTCGACGAACGCCTGCGGCGACTGGCCCGCGAAGTGGGCGTTGAAGTGCTCCACCACCACGCGATCCACGCCATTGCGTCGCAGGCTCTCGAGCTTGTCGCGCAGCAGGGCGATACGGGCCGGGGCCTTGTCAGGCGTGAAGAACTCGCGCGGATGCGGCTCGAACGTCATCACGCACAGCGGCAGGCCGCGCGCGTCGGCTGCCGCGCGTGCGCGCGCAAGCAGCGACTGGTGGCCGCGATGCACACCGTCGAAATTGCCGATGGTGAGCGCGCAAGGCGCCCGGCTCTCGGCGTTGGGCAGGCCGCGGAAGACTTTCACGGGGACGGCGGGAAATGTTTCGGATAAAGCGGGCATTATAAGGCGAATGGGTCCGATTGCCCCTGCCGGGCGCCCATGTGTCGTCGACCGCCGCGGTTTTTGTGGCGCAATCGTCCTGTCGTCGTGGCGCGATAGGGCAAAAGGCGGCATGATAGGCGCCAGTCCAGACGCGCGGCCTTGGCTGCCGGCGCGTCCAAGCCTCGATCCCACAAATTCCCTTGAACGCGCTGCTCAATCGGCTGTTGCCGCGATTCCTGCCGCCTGCCGGCGCCCCGCTCGATACCGAGACGCGCGCGAAACTGATGGCGATCGTCCACAAGGGGTCGCCGTCGGGCACGCTGGCGGCGGTACTGCTGCCAGCGCTGACCATCTTCGCCTTCTGGGATTCCGCCGACCACGCCGCGCTGCTCGGCTGGGGCGCGGTGATGCTGTTGCTGGCCGGCGGCGGCGTGTGGTTCTACCTGGGCTACCAGCGCGATGGCGCTTCCATGAGCCGTTCGGCGCACACGCGGAAGTGGTGGGGCAATATGCGCGCCGTGGCGTTCCTGACCGGGCTGACCTGGGGCAGTTCGGCCCTGCTTCATATGTATACGGGCTCGACGATCTTCTCCAGCGTGCTGTACCTGCTCAGTCTCGGCGTTCTGGCGGGCGGGGCGGTGTCGCAGGCTCCCGTGCCGTCGAACCTGGTCTATGCCGGCGTGCCCGTAATGGTCCCGAACATGTTGTTGGCCGAGATTGCGTTTCCGGGGCACGGCATCTACGTGCAGTTGCTGCTTGTTATCTATGCGCTGATGCTGGGACGCCATGCAGTCGGCCTGCAGGGCACGCTGGTCAGGGCGATCCAGCTGGAAGGCGACAGCCGCCGACTGGCCAAGCAATTTCAGGAAGAGAAGGAACGTGCGCTGCATGCGAGCGAGGAGAAATCGCGCTTCCTGGCCGCGGCCAGCCACGACCTGCGGCAGCCGGTTCATGCGCTGGTGATGCTGGTGGAAGCGTTGCGCGCGCGCAACCAGTCCACGGTGCTCCATCCTCTCGTTGAGCAGGTGGCGGCCGGTACGCAGACCATCGACCTGTTGTTCCGTTCTTTGCTGGATCTGTCCAAGCTGGAGGGCCGCAAAGTCCTGCCCACCCTCGAACCGTGCGAACTGAGCGGATTGATCCGCGACGTCATGAGCCAGTTCGCCGCCGATGCGCGCGAAAGCGGCCTGACGTTGACGCCGCGCGTGCCGGACGAGCTTTATGCCATGGCCGAGCCGGTGCTGCTGCGCCGCGCGCTGTTCAACCTGGTGCAGAACGCCTTGCGCTATACGAAGCGCGGGGGCGTACTGATCACCGCGCGCCAGCGCCGCAAGCATGTGCGGCTGGAAGTGTGGGATACCGGAGCCGGCATATTGCCCGACCACCTGCCGGACATCTTTTCACCGTACTACCAGGTCCATAACCCGCAGCGAGACCCGTCGCAAGGCCTGGGGCTGGGGCTGGCCATCTTCAAGGAATGCGTGCGCCTGATGCGCGGCACGTACGGCGTACGGTCGGTGCCCGGCAAGGGCTCGGTGTTCTGGTTCGCACTGCCTCCGGTGCCGGCCGAGACAGTGGCCAGCGTGCGTGAAATGCGGGCCATGGCGGCGGCCGAGGATTCCAGGCCGGACAAGCTGCAAGGCACGGTGCTGGTGGTCGACGACGATACGCAGATCCGCAAGGCGTGGATTGCGCTGATGGAGGCGTGGGGCATCCGGGTGGCCTGTGCCGCCCATGGCGCGGAAGCCGACAAGCTGTTTGCCATGGGTTTGCGGCCGGACATCATCTTCTGCGATCTGCGCCTGCCTGGCAGCGAAAATGGCCTGGATCTGCTGGAACGCTGGCAAAACACCCAGCCGCAGGCGCGCAGCGCCCTGCTGACGGGCGACCTGAAATCCGCCGCGCTGGCGGCGGCGGAGGACGCGGGATATTTCGTCTTGCCGAAGCCGGTGGATCCGGCATCGCTGCGCGTACTGCTGCGCCGCTGGCTGCGCGCCGCGGCCTGAGAGCCTGGTCTGAAAGCTGGAGGACCTTACTGACGCAGGCGGAAGCGTTCCATGCGGGACATGACTTGCATGCGCGTGCGGACACCGAGCCGCTGGAGGATGGCCGAAACGTGCTCCTTTACGGTGTTTTCGGTCAGCCCGAGCCGGCGCGCGATCACCTTGTTCGGCAATCCTTCCAGCACCAGCGCAAGCACCGAGCCCTGGCGCGGCGTCAGGCCAAGCTCGGCAGGCGTCACGGGGATACCATGAGCCGGTCCAAAGGACTGGGCGCGTCCGCTAAGCGCCTCATCGGTCGGAAACGAGGTATCGCCGGCGAGCACTTTGCGCACCGCGGAGGTGAAGGCGTGCGCGTCCAGGTGCTTGCCCACGAAACCACAGGCGGCCAAGGCGCGGGCGCGTCCGACGATTTCCGGCGTGGCTTCGGCCGACATGAAAATGAACCGCGCCCCTGGAATGACGGTCTTGAAGGACTGCATGGCATCGAAGCCCGTGCCGTCGTTCAGCCAGATATCGAGCAGGACGATATCCGGGCGCAGGCCTTGCTGGAGGCTCGTCAGCGCTTCCCGGGCGCTGCCGGCGGCATGGACTGCAACATCTGGCATCACCTCGGTCAGGAATGCAGTAGTGCCTGACAAGGCCATCGGATGATCATCGACCACCAACAACGTCGGTGCAGCGTTCGACATGCTAATTCCCGTAATTTCCCGTTTCGTCCTTGTTGTCACCAGCTTGCACAAAACTGGAGCGTGGACGTAGAGGCCACTCTATCAGAGGGTGCGAGGCGTCACAATCTATCAAACGGGTCTTTGGGGCTTCACTGTCGCGTGCCCGTTGCAGTGTCCCGACTCCGATTCACGCGAATTAGGCGCCTGATAGTTTGGCTTTGCCGGAGTTTGGTGCCTGCCCTTGGTAGAATTGCGCGATGAAAAAAATCGTCATCCTGATTTCAGGGCGGGGCTCCAATATGGAAGCCATCGTCCAGGCATGCGCGGCCGGCGGGTGGCCGGCGCGCATCGCTGCGGTAATTTCCAACCGGCCGGAAGCGGCCGGGCTGCAGTTTGCAAAGGACCACGGCATCGCCACTAGCGTGGTCGACCACCGCCTGTATCCCGATCGCGCGAGCTTCGACGCGGCGCTGGCGGAGGCTATCGATGGTTATGCACCGGACCTGGTGGTGCTTGCCGGCTTCATGCGCATCCTGACCGCGGGCTTCGTGGATCGTTATGCCGGCCGCCTGCTCAATATCCATCCGTCGCTACTGCCTTGCTTCCCGGGCCTGAATACCCATAAGCAGGCGCTCGACGCCGGCGTGAAGCTGCACGGGGCCACCGTGCATTTCGTCACGCCTGAATTGGATCATGGTCCTATTGTGATCCAGGCGGCTCTCGATGTATTGCCGGTCGATACGCCCGAGAGCCTTGCCGTTCGCCTGCTCGATTGCGAGCATCTGATTTATCCCCGTGCCATCCAATGGTTTGTCGAAGGACGCCTGCTGGTCCGGAACGGGGTCGTTCACGTCAATCCGGCCGAGCCTCAATTGCTTATGGCCATCTCCGCCGGTGTACCGGCGGCAGGAGCAAAGCCATGAGTCGTCATCAGGCCGGGGCGCGCCCGGCGTCCAAGGATTCCCGCCAGCCTGCGCGGGTCCGCAAGTCCAGTCCTATTCGCAAGGCCCCCGGTGCGGACGGTCAGCAGGTACGTTCGTCGAGCGGACTTCACGCTACGCACATCCAGCATATCGACCGCTTGCTTGGCAAAGTCATGCTGTTCGCGCGCCCGGCCGATGCCGTGGTGAGCTATTACTTTCGCGAAAACCCCAAGCTCGGACATCGCGAGCGCGGCATCATCGCCGAGGCGGTCTACGCGGTGCTGCGCCGCCGCGTCGAGTTCGGCCAGTTTGCCGAGAGTGGCACCGGCGCGGCGTCGCGCCGCCTGGCACTGCTGGGTCTGGCGGCAACCCTTGGACGCGATGTACTTTCGCCTTTCCTGTATCCGGAGGAAGGCGAGTGGCTCGATCGCCTGACCACGATCGAGCGCGCCAGCCTGTCGCCCCGCGTGCGGGCGAACCTGCCGGAATGGCTGTTCGATAACCTGGTGGCACAGCACGGCGAAGCGTTTGCTTCGGCACTTGGGGATGCATGGTTGCGCCCGGCTCCGCTGGATCTGCGAGTGAATCTTGGCAAGGCCACCCGTGAAGCCGTGCTGGCCGAGCTCGAAGAAGCCGGCCTGCGTGCCGAGCCCACGCCGATGGCGCCGGCCGGCATCCGGCTGCAAGGCAAGCCGGCGTTGAACCAGTTGCCGCTGTTCGTGAATGGGCTGGTGGAGGTCCAGGACGAGGGCAGCCAGCTGCTGTGCAGCCTGGTCGCGCCGAAGCGCGGCGAGATGGTGGTGGATTTCTGCGCGGGCGCCGGCGGCAAGACGCTGGCGCTCGGCGCGGCGATGCGCTCGACCGGCCGCCTGTACGCGTTTGATGTATCTGAGAAGCGCCTCGCCAATCTCAAGCCGCGCCTGGCGCGCAGCGGTCTGTCGAATGTGCACCCCGTGCTGATCGATTCGGAACGCGACGCCAAGGTCAAGCGCCTGGCCGGCAAGATCGACCGCGTGCTCGTCGATGCGCCCTGCAGCGGGCTTGGCACGCTGCGGCGCAATCCGGACCTGAAATGGCGCCAGAGCCCGGAATCGGTGCTGGAACTTACCGCGAAGCAAAGCGCGATCCTGGACGCGGCGGCACGCCTGGTGAAAGGCGGCGGCCGCGTGGTCTACGCGACATGCAGCGTGCTGGAAGCCGAGAACGAGGCCATCGTGCGCAGCTTCCTCGCTTCCCACCCGAATTTCCGGCTGGTTCCGGCAGCAGAGGTGCTGGCCGAGCAGAAGATCGAAGTTCCTGACTTGCCGACGGAAGGCGGCATGTTCGCGTTGTATCCCCACCTGCACCAGACCGATGGCTTCTTCGCCGCGGTCCTGGAGCGTACGCAGTAATCCCTCCCACCGGTCGTGGCGCGGCAAGCGCGACGACCGGTGCGGCAGCAAGGTCCAGGCAGATTCTCCATGAGCGGAAACCCATTGGCCGGCCTGACGGCCACGCACACGACATTCGGCAGGATGCTCGACGACCTGCTCCGGGATGCGGGCGGCCCCGGCTTCATCTGGCAGCTTGTCGTGCTGGGCGGCTGCTTGCTGGCAGCCTGGCCGCTCGCGCGCTTTATCGTCAAACGGCTAGAGGATCGTTACGCATCGTCGAGTTTCTCGCTGCGCTTTGCCGCAGCCAGTCTTGAGCGTGCCATGTTCCCGCTGTTTGGCTGGCTGCTCGTGATGTCGGCCCGTTTCGCGCTGGAGCCGATGATGGCGATCAGCGTGCTGCGGCTGGCGCTTGTGCCGCTGTTCGGCATCACCTCCCTGTACTTCACGTTCTATATCCTGCGGCGCGTGCTGTCCGGCAGCGGCCAGTTGCACGGCATGCTGCTATTGGTCGAAAAAGTGCTGACCACGCTGGTCTGGGTGGCCATGGGGCTTTACGTGCTTGGCCTGCTTTCCGACGTGACGGGATGGATGGAGGCCATGCGCTTCTCGCTGGGCAAGCAGAAGGTGAGCCTGGCGGACATCCTGATGGCGGTCGTGTGGATCCTGCTGACCGTGCTGGTGGCCATGTGGTTCGGGTCCTGGCTGGAAGAGCGCCTGATGCGCTCGGCCAGTCTCGACGTGAACCTGAAGGTCGTGCTGACCCGCATTTCGAAGGCGCTGCTGCTGCTGGTCTCGCTGCTGCTGAGCCTGTCGCTGGTGGGCATCGACCTGACCGTGCTGTCCGTGTTCGGCGGTGCACTTGGCGTCGGCCTGGGTCTTGGCCTGCAAAAGATCGCCAGCAACTACATTTCGGGCTTCATCATCCTGCTCGACCGCTCGGTCAAGCTGGGCGACCAGATTACGGTGGACAAGTACTCCGGTACTGTCTCTCAGATCCGCACCCGCTACACGGTGGTGCGCAACGGCGACGGCGAGACCCTGGTGCCTAACGAGCAGTTGGTGGCGCAGTCCGTGCAGAACCACTCGTTTTCCAACACGCATGTCCGCGTGGCGACGCGGGTGCAGGCCGATTATGCGGCGGATCCCGAAACCGTGATCATGCTGCTGACCGAATGCGTGCGCGAACTGCCACGCGTGCTGAAGGACCCTGCGCCGGCGGCATTTCTGGTGATGTTCGCGGATAGCGGCATCGAATATGAGGTAGCCGTCTATATTGCCGATCCGCAGAACGGCAAGCTCGGCGTGCAGTCGGCCATGAACCGGGCAATCTGGCGTACGCTGCGAGAACACCGGATTTCGATCCCGTATCCCCAGCGGGAAATCCGCGTGCTCAATGCGCCGCAGGAACTCAACTCGGTCGATGATATTTCCGCGCCACCCGCGGAAGTGGCCAAATCGGCATGACTTCATAAAGAAACAGGCAAGAGCCGCACAACGGAACAAAAATCGCGGCGCCTCGTCAAACTCCGGGAAAAAGCGTATGACTCAGGCTTGCGCAATCCGGTAGAATGCTGGGTTGTCGCGGGTTGCGAGCATCCCGCATCCTCACACCGACAGCCGCCAGATTGCAGCGGCTCGTGCCTGTCCCGCCTGCCAACCGCCGGCGCCGGAACTGCGCGCCGGGGGTTCCCGCCATGAGATGGCCGGTCCCTGGCGGACGCCAGACCATATCGCAATCAGTAGATTTGCAGTCTTTTTTCTGCGCGTTGTGCACGGCGCCGGGGCAGCCGCAAGGGAATGCCCCTGTTTAACCGACGGAGAACAGAGTTTGTTCGACATTATTCTTGACTGGGCCGCCAATGGCCTTGCCAACTGGTCCTGGTGGGAGATCGTGATCTACACGCTGGTGATGACGCACGTCACCATCGCCGGGGTCACCATCTTCCTGCATCGTTGCATGGCGCACCGATCGCTGGACCTGCACCCGATTGCCCAGCATTTCTTCCGCTTCTGGCTCTGGCTGACGACGGGCATGGTCACCCGCGAGTGGACTGCCATCCACCGCAAGCACCACGCCAAGTGCGAGACCGAAGACGATCCGCACAGCCCGCAGACCCGTGGCATCCGCAAGGTGCTGCTGGAAGGCGCCGAGCTGTACCGCGCCGAAGCCAAGAACAAGGAAACCATCGCCAAGTTCGGCCATGGCTGCCCCAATGACTGGATCGAGCGCAATGTGTATTCCCGCTTTGGCTGGCAGGGCGTCGGCCTGATGCTGATTATCGACCTGGCCCTTTTCGGCGTGATCGGCATGACGGTCTGGGCTGTGCAGATGCTGTGGATCCCGATTCACGCTGCCGGCATCATCAATGGCCTGGGCCACTGGTGGGGCTATCGCAACTACGATTGCGAAGATGCTTCGACCAATGTGTCGCCATGGGGCCTGATCATTGGCGGCGAAGAGCTGCATAACAACCATCACACCTATCCGACTTCGGCCAAGTTCTCGATCAAGTGGTACGAGTTCGACGTGGGTTGGGGCTATATCCGCGCCATGCAGGCCGTGGGGCTGGCCAAGGTGAAGAAGACGCCGCCCAAGGCCCGGCTCGTGGAAGCGCGTCCGGTCGACGACAACACGCTGGAAGCCATCATCGCCAATCGCTATGACGTGATGGCGCGCTACGCCAAAGCCTTGAAGAGCGCGTTCCGCCAGGAACTGGAGCAACTCAAGGAAGGCCGCGGCGCCGAGTACCGCACCCTCAAGCCGGCTGGCAAGTGGTTCCACCGCGAAGAAACCAAGCTGGCCGCACCGCAGCGCCAGCAATTGGCCAGCATCGTCGAGCAGAGCAAATCGCTGCACACCTTCGTGGAAATGCGACGTGAGCTGGCCGCCATCTGGGGCCGTTCCAACCTGACGCGGGAGCAGTTGCTGCAGCAGCTGCAGGCCTGGTGCCATCGTGCCGAGGCCAGCGGAATCCAGGCGCTGCACGATTTTTCGCTGCGCCTGCGCCGCTACGCCTGATACAATCGGCCCGCGCCCGAATGGCTACACAAGGCCCCGCCCATGGCGGGGCCTTTTGTTTTAGATAAACTCCCCCATGTTCTGGCCGCCCGCATGAAGTTGCATGCGCGAGGGCCACGAGGAGTACCGGAGATGACCCCCCAATCGATCAAGACCGTCGAGTTCGAAAAGCCGAACCTGGCGGATACCGACAACGCCGCCGGCGGCAGCTGCGTGGCCCATGCCTGGGCCAAGGTGCCTCCGGTGCTCTCTCCCGACGAAAGGCAGGCGCTCAAGGCACGCATCAGGCGCTTGCTGAAAGAACGCAACGCCGTGCTCGTCGCGCACTATTACGTGGACGCCGACCTGCAGGACCTGGCCGAGGAAACCGGCGGTTGTGTCTCGGACTCGCTGGAAATGGCCCGCTTCGGCCGTGACCATTCGGCCCAGACCCTGGTGGTGGCCGGCGTGCGCTTCATGGGCGAGACCGCCAAGATCCTGAGCCCTGAAAAGACCATCCTGATGCCGGACCTGGATGCGACCTGCTCGCTGGACCTGGGTTGCCCGGCCGACGAGTTCGCTGCCTTCTGCGACGCGCATCCGGACCGCACCGTGGTCGTGTACGCCAATACCAGCGCGGCGGTGAAGGCCCGGGCCGACTGGATGGTGACCTCCAGCATCGGCCTGAAGATCGTCGAGCACCTGCATGCGCGCGGCGAGAAGATCCTGTGGGCACCGGACAAGCACCTCGGCGGCTATATCCAGAAGCAGACTGGTGCCGACATGCTGCTGTGGCAGGGCTCCTGCCTGGTGCATGACGAATTCAAGGGCGTCGAGCTGGACCTGCTGCGCCGCGAGTTTCCCAACGCCAAGATCCTGGTGCATCCCGAGTCGCCGGCCAACGTCGTGGCGCAGGCGGACGTGGTGGGCTCCACGTCGCAGATGATCGCGGCCGCGCAGGAACTTGACGCGACCGAATTCATCGTGGCGACGGACAACGGCATCCTGCACAAGATGCGGATGGCCGCCCCGGGCAAGCACTTTATTGAAGCGCCGACTGCGGGCAACAGCGCCACGTGCAAGAGCTGCGCCCACTGCCCGTGGATGGCGATGAACGCGCTGTCGAACCTGGCCGAGGTGCTCGAGACCGGCCGCAACGAGATCCACGTGGATCCGGCCACGGGCCGCCAG
This sequence comes from Cupriavidus sp. 22TCCZM04-2, assembly GCF_057798895.1. Taxonomy (NCBI): domain Bacteria; kingdom Pseudomonadati; phylum Pseudomonadota; class Betaproteobacteria; order Burkholderiales; family Burkholderiaceae; genus Cupriavidus; species Cupriavidus sp. 22TCCZM04-2. Next base: position 417,804 of record NZ_JBYOJS010000001.1, on the reverse strand, counting down.
GCTGTGGTCTGCATCAACCGCATGCTGGATTTCGCCGCGCAGCAGAAAGCCAATGTCCGCCCGGTGGCTGACCTCGCGAAGGAACAGGCGTTGTTCCAGGGAATCGGCCCGGCATGAGCGTGAATCCCATTTTCGACAGCTATGGTTCGGCGCTGAAGGCGGCGCTGGAAGCCAACGTCGGCGCGGCCATTGCCGAAGACGTAGGCAGCGGTGACCTGACCGGCCTGCTGGTGCCGGCGGACAAGCAGGTGCTGGCGCGGGTGATCGTGCGCGAGCAGGCGGTGCTTTGTGGTCAGCCGTGGTTCGCCGCTTGCATGAAGGCCATCGACGAACGTCTGGTGGTGAGCTGGAAGCAGGAAGAGGGCGCCCGCATGGCACCCGATTCGATTGTCTGCGAAATCACCGGACCCGCACGCGCGCTGCTGACCGCCGAGCGGCCCGCGCTGAATTTCCTGCAACTGCTGTCCGGCGTGGCGACCGTCACGCGGCGCTATGCCGACCTGATCGCCGGCACGCGCGCGCGCGTGCTGGATACCCGCAAGACACTGCCGGGCCTTCGGCTGGCGCAGAAATACGCGGTCAAAGTGGGCGGCGGCGAGAATCAGCGGCTGGCGCTCTATGACGGCATCCTGATCAAGGAAAACCACATTGCCGCGGCAGGCAGCATCACGGCTGCGATGCGCGCCGCGCTGGCGCTGGGCGCCGATGCGACGATCCAGGTCGAGGTGGAGTCGCTTGCCGAACTGGAAGAGGCCCTGGCTGCCGGCGCCACGTCGATCCTGATCGACAACTTCACGGTGCCGATGATGCATGACGCCGTGCGCATCAATGCCGGGCGCGCGTTGCTGGAGGTGTCGGGCGGTGTCAATGCGGAAACGATCCGCACCTTTGCCGAGACCGGCGTGGACCGCATCTCGGTCGGGGCGCTAACGAAGGATGTGCGCGCCACCGATTACTCGCTGCGCATCATCGGCTGATCCCTGACTGTGCAGAACAAAACGGCCCGCTCGATGCGGGCCGTTTTGCATGCTGCCTTGCGCGGCGCTGCCTCTCAGCGCTTGCGCGCGGGCTGCATCACGGTAGGCAGTGCTTTGGGCAGGGTCTCCGGATAGTCGCGGCTGAAATGGAGGCCGCGGCTTTCGTGACGCGAATACGCGCTATCGACGATCAATGCGGCGACCTCCACCAGATTGCGCAGTTCGAGCAGATCGCGCGTGACGCGGAAATTCGCGTAGTACTCGGCGATCTCCTCGCGCAGCAGGCGGATGCGGTGCTGCGCGCGCTCCAGCCGCTTGCTCGTGCGCACGATGCCGACATAGTTCCACATCATGCGGCGCAGTTCGTCCCAGTTGTGCGAGACCACGACTTCCTCGTCGGCGTCGGAGACGCGGCTTTCATCCCAGGCCGGCAGCGGCAGGTCAGGCAATGCCGCCTTGTCCTGGCCAGCAATGTCGGCAGCGGCGGCTCTCCCGATCACCATGCACTCGAGCAGGGAATTCGATGCCAGCCGGTTGGCCCCGTGCAGGCCCGTGCAGGCCGTCTCGCCGACGGCGTACAGGTTGCCGATATCGGTGCGGCCCGCGGTATCGGTCACCACGCCGCCGCACGTGTAGTGCGCGGCCGGGACCACTGGGATCGGCTCGCGCGCGATGTCGATGCCAAGCTCCAGGCAGCGCGCATGGATGGTGGGGAAATGCTCCTTCAGGAAGGCCTCGGGCTGGTGCGTGATGTCGAGGTAGACGCAGTCCAGGCCGCGCTTCTTCATTTCGAAGTCGATCGCGCGCGCCACCACATCACGCGGCGCCAGCTCGGCGCGATCATCATGCTCCGGCATGAAGCGGGTACCGTCCGGCAGCTTCAGCAGCCCGCCTTCGCCGCGTACGGCTTCCGAGATCAGGAAGGACTTGGCATAGGGGTGGTACAGGCAGGTTGGATGGAACTGGATGAATTCCATGTTCGACACCCGGCAACCCGCGCGCCACGCCATGGCGATGCCGTCGCCAGTGGCCGTGTCAGGATTGGTGGTGTACAGGTAGACCTTGCCGGCACCGCCCGCCGCCAGCACCGTGTGCGTAGCGGTGATGGTGCGGACTTCTTCCGTGCGGTCGTCGAGCACATACAGGCCGTAGCAGCGGTTGCCAGGTAGCCCGAGCTTGCGCGAGGTGATCAGGTCGACGGCGAACTGGTCTTCCAGGATGGTGATGTTCGGATGCTGGCGCGCCTGCTCCGACAGCGTGCTGACGACGGCATGGCCGGTCGCGTCGGCGGCGTGGATGATCCGGCGACGGCTGTGTCCGCCTTCGCGGGTCAGGTGATAGCCGAGTTCGGCCTGTTCGTCCCTGGTGAACGGCACGCCGCGATCGATCAGCCACTGGATGGCTTCCCGCCCGTGCTCGACGATAAAGCGCGTGGCTTCTTCATCGCAAAGACCAGCGCCGGCGACGAGCGTGTCCTGCGTGTGCTCGTCATGGCTGTCGCCTGAATCCAGCACTGCGGCAATGCCGCCCTGGGCCCAATCGCTGGCGCCATGCGTCATGGCGCGCTTGCTGAGGATGACAACCCGGTGGGTGTCGGCCAGTTGCAGCGCGACCGTGAGACCGGCCAGCCCGCTGCCTACGATGGCGACGTCGAAGTTCATGGTGCAGGAGGTGCCCGCGCGAGGGCGCGGCATTGGAGGGAAAGCTCGAAAGTCTACACCCGGGGGTGCCCTCACGCATCAGCGCTGTCGCCGCTGCAAGGGCTAAAAGCACTGCCGCGAGCCTCGGTGCGCGCCATAAGCCGCGCTGACGCCACAAAAACAAAAAGCCCCGCGGTGGCGGGGCTTTCTGGCTGGAATCCGGATCAATTACTTGATCTTGGTTTCCTTGTAAGCGACGTGCTTGCGGGCGACGGGATCGAACTTCATGATCTCCATCTTTTCCGGCATGGTGCGCTTGTTCTTGGTGGTGGTGTAGAAGTGACCCGTACCTGCGGTCGATTCCAGCTTGATTTTGTCGCGGCCGCCCTTGCTTGCCATGATGTACTCCTAATTAGACTTCGCCACGTGCGCGCAGATCGGCGAGCACGGAGTCGATGCCTTTCTTGTCGATCAGGCGCAGGCCGGCGTTCGAGACGCGCAGGCTCACCCAGCGGTTTTCCGATTCAACAAAGAAACGACGATTCTGCAGGTTGGGCAGAAAACGGCGCTTGGTCTTGTTGTTTGCGTGGGAAACGTTGTTGCCGACCATCGGCGCTTTCCCGGTCACTTGACAGACGCGTGCCATGAAGCACTCCTAACTCTTCTATTCGTGGACAATGTTCGCAACAGATCAACAAAAGGCGCGCGGGCCCGGACTGCAGCGGATGAGACACAGCAAACGGGCATTATAGACTGGAAGCCGCCGATGAATCAATGCCTTCTGCACTCTGGTGTTGTATACCCTTCCGCGGTGCCGTCAGCATCACGTGACGGATTTCAGTTGCCCGTGCTCGGCAAAGGAGTGCACATGGGTGCCGGCTACGACGAAGTGGTCGAGTAGCTGCACATCGATCAGTGCCAGGGCGCGGCCCAGCATGCGGGTCATCTGCAGGTCGCTCTGGCTTGGCGTGCACGACCCGGACGGGTGGTTGTGCGCGATGATGACGCCGGCGGCATTGTGCGCCAGCGCGCGGCGTGCCACCTCCCGCGGATAGACCGCGGTCTGGGTCAGCGTGCCGCGAAACATTTCCTCGGTCGCGATCATGCGGTTGCGGGTGTCGAGGAACAGGCACATGAAGACCTCATGCGCGAGCGGGGCCAGCGTCAGGCGCAGGTAGTTGCGTACCGCCGCAGGGGAATCCAGCCCGCGCGGCAGTTGCAGTGACTCGGCCAGCATGCGGCGCGCCAGTTCGGGCACGGCCTGCAGCTGGGTGTACTTGGCTTCGCCCATGCCCCGGATGTCCAGGATGGTGCGTGCATCGGCCGAGAACAGGCGGGTCAGCGAGCCAAAATGAATCATCAGATCGCGCGCCAGCTCCACCGCGCTCTTGCCCGTCGCGCCAATACGCAGGAACACGGCCAGCAGTTCGGCGTCGGACAGGGCAGCGGCGCCGCTCGCCTGCAGCTTTTCTCGCGGCCGCTCGCAGGGTGGCCAGTTTGTGATGCTCATGTCTCGGGAGTCTCTGGACGGGTGGGCCCGGGTCGGGCAGGCGTGGATGGGCAGGGCGCCCGGCAGCCCAGTCGAATACAATACGGGTTGTTCCCTGGTTGATCACCCATGAATTTGCAAACATTTGCGTCGGAAGCCGACGGCGGCGCAGCTGGCCGCAAGACGGTCCAGGCCGACTCGTTCCTGACCCTCCATTACAGTCTCTCTCTCGAAAACGGCACCGAAGTCATGAGCACGTTCGAGGACAAGCCCGCCACGCTGCTGCTCGGCCAGGGTCAGTTCGCCCCGACCCTGGAGCAGGCGCTGCTCGGCATGCCCGAGGGCGAGCGCATGACCTATCGCCTGGCGCCCGAGCAGGCGTTCGGCCCGCGCAACCCGGAACTGCTCCAGTGGGTCTCGCTGGCCACGCTGCGCGAGAACAGTTCGTTCGAGGAAGACTACAGCCCGGGCGACCTGGTCGAGTTCAACGCGCCCGGCGGCGGCAAGTACGCCGGCGTCCTCAAGGAGTTCGGCGACACGGCGGCGCTGTTCGATTTCAACCATCCGCTGGCCGGGCAGACCATCCTGTTCGACGTGCAACTGATCGGGATCCTCTGATATTGCAGCATGCCTGACCTGACTACCGCCCCCGATGCCGAGATCCTGATGGCGCAGCCGCGCGGCTTCTGCGCCGGCGTCGACCGCGCCATCGAGATCGTCGAGCGCGCGCTGGCACGCTTCGGGGCGCCAATCTATGTGCGTCACGAGATCGTCCACAACGCCTATGTCGTGGCGGACCTGCGCCGCAAGGGCGCCGTGTTCGTGCGCGAGCTGGACGAGGTGCCTGCCGGCGCCACCGTCATCTTCAGTGCCCACGGGGTGTCCAAGGACGTCCGGGCCGAGGCCGCCATGCGCGGCCTCAATGTATTCGACGCGACTTGCCCGCTGGTGACCAAGGTCCATGTGGAAGTGGGCAAGATGCGCGCGGAGGGCTGCGAGATCGTGATGATCGGCCACCGCGGGCATCCGGAGGTCGAGGGCACGATGGGGCAGGCCGAAGGCGGCATGCTGCTGGTCGAGTCGGTGGCTGATGTCGCCGGCCTGGCGGTGACCGATCCCGCGCGCCTCGCCTACGTGACGCAGACCACGCTGTCCGTGGACGAGACGCTCGAGATCGTGGCGGCACTCAAGGCACGCTTCCCCCTGATCCGCGAGCCCAAGAAGCAGGACATCTGCTATGCCACGCAGAACCGCCAGGACGCCGTGAAGTTCATGGCGCCCCAGGTTGACGTGGTGATCGTGGTGGGCAGCCCCAACAGTTCCAACTCGAACCGGCTGCGCGAGCTGGCCGCGCGCCTCGGCGTGCCGGCCTATATGGTGGATGCGCCGGAGCAGGTGCGCCCGGAATGGGTCGCGGGCAAGCGTCGCATTGGCCTGACCGCGGGCGCTTCGGCGCCCGAGGAACTTGCCCAGTCCATCGTCGCGCGCCTGCGCGAACTCGGCGCGGGCCATGTCCGCGCCCTGCAAGGCATTGAAGAAAACATGGCCTTCCCGCTTCCGCGCGGGCTGCAGGCCGCTATCCCCGCCGGCGTTACCGCCTGAGCTGCCAGGCGCCGCCTCCTGCGGCGCCTGATTCCCCGCTTCGCTTTTCCTGCCGTATGCGCGTCCAGCGTGCGCGGGCGTACCGACATTTCGCTCCAGTTGGCCGGATGCTTTTATCGTCACAACGATAATCTTTGAAATTAAATTCCACGGAAGCCTCTTAATACGCCCCTTCAAAGGGCACTCATTAGGTGCCTGTTCGGGTAAGCAGACAAATCAGGGTAATCCCCGTAACTGGGGTTTTCCCTATTATGGTGCGGCGCTACATTCTGCACATTAGATAGCGGTGCATGGCATTGCGAATGAAATGCCTAATTAATACGGATGGATTATGTATGGCCCCAGGCGCGTATATTTCAATGGAGAGAAGAAGCAGGCACGGTTCTTGTAAGCATTGGCGTTGACGCCGCCAGGCGATCAGGAATTGCCTCAATCTGTGCATTGGGGAAATTCCCTAGCTCGATTGGCGGTTGATTCGTCCAGGTTGTTGCGTCGCGTATTGCATCGCCGAAGAAAGGGGATACAATGCGCGCGTTTCAAATTGAAACTAAACAAAGGCGGTACGGGGAGACGTCCGGGAGGCGTCGCAAATCCCCGTTTTGTGAATCCTAGGAGATCACTCATGCAAATCTCGTTTGCCAAGATTCTGCCGATTGCGGCCGCAGTGGCGCTCGTTGCAGCTTGCGGCAAGAAAGAAGAAAAGCCGGTTGAACCGTCGGCATCGGCTCCTGCTGCTGCCGCTCCGGCCGCCGGCGGCGGTGAAGTTGTCGTCAAGATCGGTCACGCCGCTCCGCTGACCGGCGGTATCGCCCACCTTGGCAAGGACAACGAAAACGGCGCCCGCCTTGCCGTGGAAGAAGTCAACAAGAAGGGTCTCGAGATCGGTGGCAAGAAAATCAAGCTGGAACTGATCGGCGAGGACGACGCGGCCGATCCGAAGACCGGCACCGCCGTGGCCCAGAAGCTGGTCGACCAGAAGGTCGTGGCCGTGGTCGGCCACCTGAACTCGGGCGTGTCGATCCCGGCGTCGAAGATCTACAGCGATGCCGGCATCGTCCAGATCTCGCCGTCGTCGACCAACCCCGACTACACCAAGCAGGGCTTCAAGACGACCTACCGCGTGGTCGCCACCGATGCCCAGCAAGGTCCGGCGCTGGCCAACTACGCCGCCAAGAGCCTGCACGCCAAGAGCGTGGCCATCGTCGACGATGCCACTGCCTACGGCAAGGGCCTGGCCGACGAGTTCGAGAAGACCGCCAAGGCGGCAGGCGTGAACGTGGTGGCGCGTGAAGCCACCAACGACAAGGCCACCGACTTCAAGGCCATTCTCACCAAGATCAAGGGCAAGAAGCCTGACGTCATCATGTACGGCGGCATGGACGCCACCGGCGGGCCGTTCGCCAAGCAAGCCAAGGAACTGGGCATCTCGTCCAAGATCGTTGGCGGCGACGGCGTCTGTACCGACAAGGTGGCCGAGCTGGCCGGCGATGCCGTGTCCAACATCATCTGTTCCGAGGCAGGCCTGGCCCTGTCGAAGATGGAGAACGGCGCCGACTTCGAGAAGCGCTACCAGGCTCGTTTCAATGCCCCGGTGCAGATCTACGCACCGTTCACGTATGACGCCGTCATGGTCATCGTGGACGCCATGAAGCGCGCCAACTCGACCGAGCCGGCCGCCATCCTGGCCGAAATGCCCAAGACCAACTACAAGGGCGTGATCGGCAACATCGCCTTTGACGAGAAGGGCGACATGAAGGAAGGCACCATCACGCTGTACGAGTACAAGGACAAGAAGAAGTCCGTTCTCGACGTCGTGAAGATGTAATTCGGGCTTACCGGCCCATCCGAACGGCACCGTGAGTATTTTGCGGTGCCGTTCTTTTTAGCCTCGCCTAATGTAGAAGCATCCTTACCAAGGATGGAACAGGGCAGGCCGCTTACCAGCAACCCACCACACTCACCTACCCATCTCGCACCATGGTCCCTCCGGCATCCACACCATGCCGTAAGAACCGGGGCTGAAGCAGGAGTTTTCATGGATATCTTTATCCAGCAGATCGTGAACGGTCTGGTGCTCGGCAGCATTTATGCGCTGATCGCACTGGGCTACACCATGGTCTACGGCATTCTAGGCATCATCAACTTCGCCCACGGCGACGTCCTGATGATTGGCGCGCTGACCGCTTTGTCAGCGATTCTGGGGCTGCAGAAATTCGCTCCCGGGCTGCCCGAGTGGCTGACGCTGGTGATTGCCACGCTCATCGCCATGCCGGTCTGTGCTGTACTGGCCTATTCCATCGAGCGGATCGCCTACCGGCCGCTGCGCAATGCACCGCGCCTGGCGCCGCTGATCACCGCCATCGGCGTTTCCATCATCCTGCAGACCGCGGGCATGCTGATCTGGTCGCGCAACCCGCTGACCTTCCCGCAGTTGCTGCCTTCCGAACCGATCGACATCGGCTCCACCGGCGCCACCATTACCGGCAAGGAAATGGTCATCATCGGCCTCGCCGTGATGGTCATGGCCGGCCTGCTGGCCCTGGTCAACCGCACCAAGCTGGGCCGCGCCATGCGCGCCACTGCCGAAAACCAGAAGGTTGCCGGCCTGATGGGCGTGAACCCGAACTTCGTCATCTCCGCCACGTTCATGATCGGCGCGACGCTGGCCGCGCTGGCTGGCGTGATGATGGCCACCAACTATGGCAACGCCCACTTCTACATGGGCTTCATTCCCGGCCTGAAGGCGTTCACCGCCGCGGTGCTGGGCGGCATCGGCAACCTGGCCGGCGCCATGGTCGGCGGCATGCTGCTGGGCCTGATCGAGGCACTGGGCGCCGGCTATATCGGCGACCTGACCAACGGCGTCTTTGGTTCCAACTACCAGGATGTCTTTGCGTTCATTGTGCTGATTACCGTACTTGTGTTCCGTCCGTCCGGCATCATGGGCGAACGCGTGGCTGACCGTGCCTGAGGGGAGCGAATCCATGAATACTCCGATTCCATCCACGGCCGCCGTCGCCGCGCCGTCCAAAGTTCCGGCGAAAACCCTGGCCGCGCTGGTCGGCTTCCTCGTGATCGCCCTGTGCGCCCCGTTCTTCGTCCAGACCCTGGGCGGCAACTACTGGGTACGCGTGCTCGACTTCGCGCTGCTGTACATCATGCTGGCGCTGGGCCTGAACATCGTGGTGGGCTTCGCCGGCCTGCTCGACCTGGGCTACATCGCGTTCTACGCGGTCGGCGCCTACATGATGGCGCTGCTCGGCTCGCCGCACCTGGCCAACCAGTTCGAGTGGATCCACCAGTTGTTCCCCAATGGGCTGCACCTGTCGATGTGGTGGGTCTTGCCACTGGCGATCCTGGTGGCAGCCACCTTCGGCGTGCTGCTGGGCGCGCCGACCCTCAAGCTGCGCGGTGACTACCTGGCCATTGTGACGCTGGGCTTTGGCGAGATCATCCGCATCTTCATGAACAACCTCGACCGCCCGGTGAACATCACCAACGGGCCGAAAGGGATTACCGCGGTGGACCCGGTCCATATCTTCGGCTTCGACTTTTCGAAGACGCACGATATCTTCGGCCTCAAGTTCTCGCCGGTGTTCATGTACTACTACCTGCTGGTGGCCCTGGTCATCGTGATCGTGTTCGTGTGCCTGCGGCTGCAGAACTCGCGTATTGGCCGTGCGTTCGTCGCCATTCGCGAAGACGAGATCGCCGCCAAGGCGATGGGCATCAACACCCGCAACATCAAGCTGCTGGCCTTCGCCATGGGCGCGTCGTTCGGCGGCGCCTCCGGTGCGGTGTTCGGCGCGTTCCAGGGCTTCGTGTCGCCGGAATCGTTCACGCTGTGGGAATCGATCTATGTGCTGGCGATCGTGGTGCTCGGCGGCATGGGCCATATCCCGGGCGTGATCCTGGGCGGCATCCTGCTCGTCGGCTTCCAGGAACTGCTGCGCGTGGTGGCGGAGCCGATCCAGACCGGCATCTTTGGCCATGTGATCGTCGATGCGGAAGTCCTGCGCCAGCTGCTCTTCGGCCTGGCCCTGGTCGGTGTCATGCTGTATCGCCCGGCGGGCATCTGGCCGTCGCCGCGCAAGGAAGATCGCCCCGTCGCACGCCGCGCGGGCAGCGTGGGCCGTTTCTGACCAGGAGGACAACATGAGCAATAACAATTTCCTCCTGTCGGTACAGGGGGTGAACAAGCGTTTCGGCGGCCTGCAGGCGCTGTCCGAGGTCGGCCTGGAGATCAAACCGGGCGAAATCTACGGCCTGATCGGCCCCAATGGCGCCGGCAAGACCACGTTCTTCAACGTCATCACGGGCCTCTACACGCCCGATTCCGGCGAATTCGTGCTGGGCGGCAAGCCCTACCGGCCGACCGCCGTGCATGAGGTGGCCAAGGCCGGCATCGCCCGTACGTTCCAGAACATCCGCCTGTTCGGCGATATGACCGCGCTCGAGAACGTGATGGTTGGACGCCATGTGCGTTCCAAGGCCGGCCTGTTCGGTGCGATCTTCCGTCCGCCGGCGGTGCGCCGCGAGGAAGAGGGCATCGAGGACCTGGCGCATGACCTCCTCGACTATGTCGGCATCGGCAAGTACGCCAACTTCACCTCGCGCAACCTGTCGTACGGCCACCAGCGCCGGCTCGAAATCGCCCGCGCGCTGGCGACGGAGCCCAAGCTGCTGGCGCTGGACGAACCGGCTGCCGGCATGAACGCGACCGAGAAAGTGGAGCTGCGCGGCCTGCTCGAGAAGATCAAGGGCGATGGCAAGACCATCCTGCTGATCGAGCACGACGTGAAGCTGGTGATGGGTTTGTGCAACCGCCTGACCGTGCTGGACTACGGCAAGGTGATCGCGCAAGGGCTGCCGCATGAAGTACAGAGCAACCCGGCGGTGATCGAGGCTTACCTGGGTTCGTCGGCGCACTGAGGCGGGAGGACAGCAATGAAACAGACAGTACTGAAGATCTCCGGCCTGAAGGTTGCCTACGGCGGCATCCAGGCCGTCAAGGGCATCGACCTTGAAATCAACGATGGCGAACTGGTGACGCTGATCGGCGCCAACGGCGCCGGCAAGACCACCACCATGAAGGCCATCACCGGCCTGCAAGGCTGGGCCGGCGGCGATGTGGAGTACATGGGCAAGTCCATCAAGGGCGTGCCCAGCTACGCGCTGCTCAAGCGCGGCCTGGCGATGGTGCCGGAAGGGCGCGGCGTGTTCGCGCGCATGACCATCACCGAGAACCTGCAGATGGGCGCCTACACCCGCAGCGACGACAGCAAGATCAAGGACGATGTCGATCGCATGTTCGGCATCTTCCCGCGCCTGAAGGAGCGGGCCAACCAGCTGGCGGGCACCATGTCGGGCGGCGAGCAGCAGATGCTGGCGATGGCGCGCGCGCTGATGAGCCAGCCCAAGGTGCTGCTGCTCGACGAGCCGTCGATGGGCCTGTCGCCGATCATGGTCGAGAAGATCTTCGAAGTCGTGCGCGACGTCTCGGCACAGGGCGTGACCGTGCTGCTGGTCGAGCAGAACGCGCGCCTGGCGCTGCAGGCCGCGCACCGTGGCTACGTGATGGAGTCGGGCCTGATCACGATGAGCGGCGAGGCGAAGCAGATGCTGGATGATCCCAAGGTCCGGGCGGCGTACCTGGGCGAGTAAGGCGCTCGGCAGCAACAAAAAGCCCCGCGAAAGCGGGGCTTTTTGTTTTGAAGCGCAATGCGATCAGGCCAGCTTCTTCAGCAGCGTACGCAACATGCCGATCATCTGGTCGATCTCTTCGCGCGTCACGTTCAGTGCCGGCATGAAGCGCAGCAGGTTGGCGCGCGGCGCGTTCAGCAGCATGCCTTCCGGTCCCATGTCGCGGGCTTCCTCGACCAGTTGCGGGCCGATGTCCTTGCCGAGCTGCAGCGCGCGCAGCAGGCCTTCGCCACGTTCGCCTTCCAGGCCGAATTCGCCGCATAGCGCCAGCAGCTGTTCCTTCAGGTACTCGCCCTTGGCGTTGACGTCATCCAGGAAGCCGGGCGCGGTCAGCTGTTCGATCACCGAGCTGCCCACGGCCGTCATCAGCGGGTTGCCGTTATAGGTGCCGCCCTGGTCGCCGGCTTCGAAACTGGCGACTTCGGCCTTGCACAGCAGCGCCGACAGCGGCACGCCGCCGCCGATACCCTTGCCCAGCGTCATGATGTCCGGCTCCACGCCCGACAGCTCATAGGCGAAGAGCGTGCCGCAGCGGCCGCAACCGGTCTGCACCTCGTCGACGATCAGCAGCAGCTTGTGCTTGTCGGCCAGCGCGCGTAGGCCTTGCATGAACTCGCGCGTGGCGGGGATCACGCCGCCTTCGCCCTGCACCGGCTCGAGCATGATGCCGACAGTCTTGTCGTTGATGAGCTTTTCCACCGAGGCCAGGTCGTTCAGGTCGGCCTTCGGGAAACCCGCAACCTGCGGCGCGAAGATGGTGTCCCAGCCGGCCTTGCCCGATGCGCTCATGGTGGCGAGCGTGCGTCCATGGAAGCTGTGGTCCATGGTGATGATCTCGAACGCGCCGTTCTTGTGCTTGCGGCCCCATTTGCGCGCGAGCTTGATCGCACCTTCGTTGGCTTCGGCGCCGCTGTTGGCGAAGAAGACCTTGTCGAAGCAGCTGTTGTCGGTCAGTTGCTTCGCCAGCCTGATCATCGGCTCGTTGTAGAACGCCGGGCTCGGGTTGATCAGCTTGCCCGCCTGCGCGACCACGGCGTCGACCATGCCCTGGTTGGAGTGGCCGAGGCAGTTCACTGCCCAGCCTTGCACGAAGTCCAGGTATCGCTTGCCGTTGTGGTCCGTCAGCCAGGAACCCTTGCCCTCGGTGAAGACGAGCTCGGGCCGGTTGGTGATGTACATCAGGGATTGAACGGGATACTCGGCAAATGCCATGGCGGACTCCAGGGGTCGGCGTAAATCGTTAGACGGGATGGCGAAGGGACAAACAGGTCGAAACCCGCAAGGGCACGGCCCAAAGCAAAAAGCCACGGGGGTTGCCCGTGGCTTGTTGACCTGAACAGACGCTGTCGACGGTCAGCCGCGCGGCACCCCGGTGGGGAGCATCGTACGGAAACTGCGTCGGATCATGGCGGCGTTCATGCGGGCAAATATAAGACGCATGGCCCCCGGTGTCAAAACGAATTTTGGCGGTCGGCGGCATTGTTGTGCTGACGGAACGGCCTGGCGGTTCGCTTCAGGCAGCTGGCGCAGCGGCGTGCATGTCGGCCTCGGACGTGAACGAGTCCGCGAAGAACGCGTCTTCGTGCAGCTTGCATTGCTTGGTGAAGTCGGTGCGGGCGGCGTTGATCATCACCGGGGCGCCGCAGGCGTAGACCTCGTGGCCGGACAGGTCCGGGTGGTCCGCGATCACGGCCTGGTGGACGAAGCCGGTGCGCCCGCTCCAGTTGTCTTCCGGCAGCGCGTCGGAGATGACCGGCACGTACTGGAAGTTGGGCAGGTCGCGTGCCCACTGCTCGCACAGCGCGTGCATGTACAGGTCCTTCGGCCGGCGGCCGCCCCAGTACAGCGTCATCGGGCGCGTGATGCCGGTGTAGGCGGCGTGCTCGACGATGGCCTTGATCGGCGCGAAGCCCGTGCCCGAAGCCAGCAGGACGATCGGCGCTTCGGACTCTTCACGCAGGAAGAAGCTGCCCAGCGGGCCTTCGAAACGCAGGATGTCGCGCTCCTTCATGGCCGGCGCGCCTTCCTTGGCGCCGAACACGTAGTCGGTGAACGCGCCGCCGGGCATGTGGCGGATATGCAGTTCGATCGGGCCGTCCTCATGCGGCGGCGTGGCGATCGAATAGCTGCGGCGCTTGCCGTCGCGCAGCAGGAATTCCACGTACTGGCCGGCCAGGTACTGCATGCGCTCGGTGGCGGGCAGTTGCAGCTTGATGGCGATGACATCGTCGGCCAGGCGTTCCAGCGAGGTGACGCGGCACGGCACCTTCTTGATGGGAATATCGCCCGCGCCGTGGACCTCGCGGCTTTCGATGGTGATGTCCGAGCTGGCGTTGGCGCAGCAGAACAGCGCGCGGCCCTCGGTCTTTTCCTGTTCGGTCAGCGCGGCAGGGGCGTGGTCGCCCTGTACGATCGTGCCTGCCAGCACGCGGCCCTTGCACGAGCCGCATGCGCCGTTCTTGCAGCCGTAGGGCAGGCCGATGCTGTGGCGCAGGGCCGCGCCCAGGATGGTTTCATCGGCAGCCACTTCGAACTTGTGGCCGCTGGGCATTACGGTGACTTGATAAGCCATAATCGATCTATGAGCGAAATTCTTAAGAAGCTGCAGCCATCGCGCCGTCCGGGCCCTGCCGTTCGCCTGGGCCGCCCGCGCCTGCTGATCGTCGGGTGCGGGGATGTGGGGACGCGCTGCCTGCGAATCCTGTCGGCGCGCATGCGTGTCTTTGCCGTGACGTCGCAGCCGGCGCGCCGCGCCGAACTGCGTGCCGCCGGCGCGGTGCCGCTGGTCGCGGACCTGGATCGGCCCGCCACGCTGGCACGCCTGCGCGGCCTGGCGGATCGCGTGCTGGACCTGGCGCCGCCACCCGGGTCGGGTGAGGGCGATCCCCGCACGCGCGCCTTGCTCGCCACCCTGCGCCGCACCGCCTGGCGCCGCGCCCGGGCGCACGCCGGCGAGCCCGTCATTCTACCCGAGCGCCGCAGGGCCCGTCCGGCCTTTGTCTATGCCAGCACATCGGGGGTTTATGGTGACCGGGCCGGCGCCCGGGTGGCCGAATTCGCCCGCCTTCGCCCGCAGACTGCGCGGGCGCGACGCCGCGTGGCGGCCGAGCGCACCGTGCGCGAGTTCGGCCGTGCGGGGAACTGGCGCACCAGCATCGTGCGCATTCCTGGCATTTACGCCGAGGACCGCCTGCCGCTGGCGCGCCTGAAGCGCGGCACGCCGGCGCTGGCGCCGCAGGACGACGTCTATACCAGCCACATCCACGCCGACGACCTCGCGCGCACCATGGTCGCCGCGCTGTTCCGCGGAAGGCCCCAGCGCGTGGTCCATGCGAGCGACGACACCGAGTTGCGCATGGCGGACTATTTCGACTTGGTGGCCGACCGCCGTGGCCTGCCACGGCCGCCGCGCATCACACGCCAGCAGGCGCGTGAAGTGATCGATCCCACGCTGCTCAGCTTCATGAGCGAATCGCGCCGCCTCGACAACCGGCGCCTGAAGCGCGAGCTGCGTCTGCGGCTGCGCTATCCCACCGTCTCGTCTTTTTTCGACGCCTGAGCCGCAAGAGTCCGCGCCGTGCCGTTTCAGGCACGGCGCTTGCCTTTCCATCGGCCGCATCCTTCCTGTCTATACAGCGACCGGCTTTTTGCCCCGCCACCGTGCATCGGCCGCGCTTGCCAAAGCGGCTTCCTCGCGCACCTGGTGCCGAAGCACGCCACGGAAGTGCGCAAATCGATGCCTTACGTACGCCATGCCCCGGGCAACTACTACGTTGACTTGTATATACAGGATTGTAAAATCCCCGGACACGAGCAGTGCCACACGCATGGCGCCGCCGCTGACGGACAAACCAAAGGAGCTTACCGATGAGGATTCAGAGCCGGATTGCAAGTCAGGCCGCCACGCGCGTGGCCCGTGCGTCGCTGCTGGCAGCCGTTGCCATGGCAGGGGTGGCCCATGCCCAAACCACGCAGGTCACGCTCGGCATGAGCGGCTGGACCGGCTTCGCGCCGCTGACGCTGGCCGACAAGGCAGGAATCTTCAAGAAGCATGGCGTCGACGTGGACATCAAGATGATTCCGCAGAAGGACCGCCATCTCGCGCTGGCCTCCGGCGCGATCCAGTGCGCGGCCACCACCGTGGAAACGCACGTCGCCTGGAACGCCAACGGCGTGCCGATCACGCAGATCGTGCAACTCGACAAGTCCTACGGCGCCGATGGCCTGGCCGTACGCGCCGACGTCAAGGGCTTTGCCGACCTGAAGGGCAAGACCATCGGCGTGGACGCGCCCGGTACCGCGCCGTACTTCGGCCTGGCGTGGATGCTCAAGAAAAACGGCATGACGCTCAAGGACGTGAAAACCACCACGCTGTCGCCGCAGGCGGCCGCGCAGGCCTTCGTCGCCGGCCAGAACGACGGCGCCATGACCTACGAGCCCTACCTGTCCACCGTTCGCCAGAACCCGGACAAGGGCAAGATCCTGGCCACCACGCTCGACTATCCGATGGTGACCGACACGCTCGGCTGTGCGCCCAAGTGGCTCAAGGACAATCCCAAGGCCGCGCAGGCGCTGGTCGACAGCTACTTCGAAGCGATCGAGATGATCCAAAAGGAGCCCGGGAAGTCGAACGAGATCATGGGCGCGGCGGTCAAGCAGACCGGCGAGCAGTTCGCGAAGTCGTCGGCCTACCTGCGCTGGCAGGACCGCGACGCCAACCGCAAGTTCTTCTCCGGCGAACTGGCCAGCTTCAGCAAGGAAGCCGCCGGCGTGCTGCTCGACATCGGCGTGATCCGCCAGGTGCCGGACGTCACCGCGCTGTACGACGCACGCTTCCTCAAGTAAGCAAGGGGCCGATGTCATGGCGCAAGTTCAAGTGAGTTCCCCGGCGCCGGTCGCCATGGCGGCGAAGGCGGCACCGGCGCGCCGCCGGCATCCGTGGCTGTCGCCGCTGGTGCCGGTGTCGCCGCACGCGCGCTGGGTGCTGGGCCTGTCCTTCTTCGTGCTGTTCTTCGCGGTCTGGGCCGTGGTCACGCTGGGCGGTTTCGTGCCGCGCACCTTCCTGGCCGATCCGCTGACGATGGCGCGCGAAGGCATGACCCTGTTCGCCGAGTACAACTTCATCGGCGATATCGGCATGACCGTGTGGCGCGTGCTCGGCGGCTTCGTGCTGGCGGCGGTGCTCGCGGTGCCGCTCGGCATCCTGATGGGCGCGTACAAGGCGGCCGAGGCGTTCTTCGAACCGTTCGTCTCGTTTTGCCGCTACCTGCCGGCCTCGGCCTTCATTCCGCTGCTGATCCTGTGGGCCGGTATCGGCGAGACCCAGAAGCTGCTGGTGATCTTCATCGGCTCGTTCTTCCAGATCGTGCTGATGGTGGCGGTCGCCGTGGCCGGCGCGCGCAAGGACCTGGTGGAAGCCGCCTATACACTCGGCGCCAACAGCCGAGGCATCGTCAGGCGCGTGCTGATCCCGGGCGCAGCGCCGGAGATTGCCGAGATCCTGCGGCTGGTGCTGGGCTGGGCCTGGACCTACGTGATCGTCGCGGAACTGATCGGCTCGTCCTCGGGCATCGGCCACATGATCACCGACAGCCAGGCGCTGCTGAATACCGGCCAGATCATCTTCGGCATCATCGTCATCGGCTGCATCGGGCTGGTGTCGGACCTCGTCTTCAAGCAGGCCAACCAGCGCCTGTTCCCGTGGAGTTCGATCTGATGAGCGCACTGTCCATCCAGCAGGTCTCGCGCACCTTCGCCAATCCGCGCGGCGGCCAGACCCATGCGCTGCTGCCCGTCGATTTCGAAGTGCGCGACAACGACTTCGTCACCATCCTGGGCCCGTCGGGCTGCGGCAAGTCCACGCTGCTGCGCATCGTCGCCGGTCTCGACACGCCCACGAGCGGCACCGTGCTGCTCGACGGCCAGCCGGTCAGCGGGCCGGGCGCCGACCGCGGCATGGTGTTCCAGTCCTATACGCTGTTCCCGTGGCTGACGATCGAACAGAACGTGCGCTTCGGCCTGCGCGAGCGCGGCATGAGCGAGGCCGAGCAGCGCGAGCGCAGCGACTTCTTCATCGAGCGCGTGGGCTTGCGCGGTTTCGAGCACCACTATCCCAAGCAGCTCTCGGGCGGCATGCAGCAGCGCACCGCGATTGCGCGCGCGCTGGCCAATGATCCCAAGATCCTGCTGCTCGACGAGCCGTTCGGCGCGCTCGATAACCAGACCCGCGTGCTGATGCAGGAATTGCTGCTCGGCATCTGGGAAGCTTCGCGCAAGACGGTATTATTCGTGACCCACGATATCGACGAGGCCATCTTCATGGCCAACCGGGTGGCGGTGTTTTCCGCCAGGCCGGGTCGGATCAAGAGCGAGATCGCGGTCGATTTTCCGCATCCGCGCCATTACACGATCAAGACGTCGCCGGAGTTTTCCGCGCTCAAGGCGCGGCTGACCGAGGAGATCCGCGCCGAGGCCATGGCCGCGGCCGAGCACTGAATACCATGAACCACGCCGTCGGCCAAGGGCCAGCCAACTCCGCTACGAACTCTCCCACCGCGCTTTACCAGCAGGTGAAGGAGTACATCGCGCGCCAGATCCAGAGCGGCGCGTGGCAGCCGGGCGACCGGGTGCCATCGGAGCAGGAGCTGGTGACCCGCTTCGGCGTATCGCGCATGACCGTCAACCGCGCGCTGCGCGAACTGTCCGAGCAGGGCAGGGTGGTGCGCGTGGCCGGCGTGGGCACCTTCGTGGCCGAGCACAAGCCGCAGTCCACGCTGCTCAGCGTGGTCAACCTGCAGGACGAGATCCGCATGCGCGGGCATGACTATGCCTGCGACGTGATCCTGGTGGAGCGGGTGGCCGCATCGATCGAAGTGGCCGCGGCGCTGGAGCTGCGCACCGGCGAATCGGTGTTCCATTCCGTTTGTGTGCATCGCGAGGACGGCGTGCCGGTGCAGCTGGAAGACCGATACGTCAACCCGCGCGTGGCACCGGACTTCATCAGCCAGGATTTCACCGGCATCAAGCCCGGCGAATACCTGCTGCGCAATGTGCCCTATGACCAGGTCGAGCACGTCGTCGATGCCATTTCCGCCACGCCCGACCAGGCCGCGCAACTCGAAATGCCGCCGACGCAGCCTTGCCTGATGCTGACCCGCCGCACCTGGACCAACGGCGTGCCGGTGACTTTCGTGCGTTGCCTGCACCCGGGCAACCGCTACCGCCTCGGCAGCCGCTTCCGCGCCGACGGCAATCCCGCCTTCGGCTGATTCCAACTGATTTCGGACAGAAGCCAGCCATCCATCCCAATTTTGTTCTAAGCTGTATAGACAGGAACATACAAGACAGGATTCACTCATGACCGCCAGCCAAACCAAACTCGCCTCCCGCCCGTTGCTGACCTTGCATCCGGGCGAGGTCACCCTGGCCGACCTGCGCCGCATCTATCGCGGCGAAGTGCGCGTGGCAATGGCCGACTCGGCCTGGGCCGGCGTGCGTGCCGCACAGGCCACCGTGCAGGACATCATCGACGCCGACGCCGTGGTCTATGGCATCAATACCGGCTTCGGCAAGCTTGCGCAGACGCGCATCCCCCATGACAAGCTGGCCACGCTGCAACGCAACCTGGTGCTGTCGCACAGCGTCGGCACGGGCCCGGACCTGGCCGAGGACACGGTGCGCCTGATTCTCGCCATCAAGGCTGTGAGCCTTGCGCGCGGCCACTCGGGCGTGCGGCCCGAGCTCATCGAAGCGCTGCTGGCGCTGGCCAACCACGGCGTGACGCCGTGCATCCCGGGCAAGGGTTCGGTAGGCGCCTCGGGCGACCTCGCGCCGCTGGCCCATATGTCGTGCACGCTGATCGGCGTGGGCGATGTGATCGTCGATGGCCGCCGCGTGCCGGCCGCCGAAGGTCTGGAAGTTGCCGGTCTGTCCGTGTTCGAACTGGGTCCGAAGGAAGGCTTGGCGCTGCTCAATGGCACGCAGGTATCGACCGCGCTGGCGCTGGCGGGCCTGTTCGCCGCCGAAGATGCCTTCGCGGCCGGCCTCGTGGCCGGGGCGCTGTCGCTGGAAGCGATCAAGGGCTCGGTCAAGCCGTTTGACGCGCGCATCCATGAAGCGCGTGGGCAGGCGGGTCAGATCGCCGTGGCGGGCGCGACGCGCGCGATGCTCGACGGCAGCGAGATCGTCGATTCGCACAAGGCCTGTGGCCGCGTGCAGGACCCGTACTCGATCCGCTGCCAGCCGCAGGTGATGGGCGCCTGCCTCGACAACCTGCAGCACGCCGCGCGCATCCTGCGCATCGAAGCGAATGCCGCCTCGGACAACCCCCTCGTCTTCTCCGAGCAGGGCGACGTGATCTCCGGCGGCAACTTCCACGCCGAGCCGGTGGCGTTCGCCGCAGACATCATCGCGCTGGCGATCGCCGAGATCGGCGCGATCTCCGAGCGCCGCCTGGCGCTGCTGCTGGATACGGGCTTGTCCGGGCTGCCGCCGTTCCTCGTGCGCGATGGCGGCCTGAACTCGGGCTTCATGATCGCGCAGGTGACGGCAGCGGCGCTGGCATCGGAGAACAAGTCGCTGGCGCATCCGTCGAGCGTGGACAGCCTGCCGACGTCGGCCAATCAGGAGGATCATGTGTCGATGGCCACCTACGGCGCGCGCCGGTTGGGCGACATGGCCGCCAATACCGCGGTGGTGGTCGGCATTGAAGCGATGGCCGCTGCGCAAGGCATTGAATTCCATCGGCCGCTGAAATCATCGCCGCTGATCGAAAGCGAACTGGCCCGCATCCGCGCGCGCGTCGCGTTCGTGGAAGCGGACCGCTACCTGGCACCGGATATCGAAGCGATGAAGCAGTGGGTGGTGCAGGGGGATGCGGGCGCGGGGTGGCCGGCGGCGGTTCGCGACATCCTGCCCACTAACACCAAGAGCGCCTGAGCAAGGAGAGAGACCTCATGAACGCCCACGAATCCCAATTCCTCCAGCGCGGCCAGCGCGAGATCCGCGCGCCGCGCGGCACGCAGCTGCATTGCAAGAACTGGCTGATCGAAGCGGCCTACCGCATGATCCAGAACAACCTGGACCCGGACGTAGCCGAGCGTCCGCAGGACCTGGTGGTCTACGGCGGCATCGGCAAGGCCGCGCGCAACTGGGAATGCTTTGACGCCATCCTCGACAGCCTGCGCCGCCTGGGCGAGGACGAGTCGCTGCTGGTGCAGTCGGGCAAGCCGGTCGGCGTGTTCCGCACGCACCCGGACGCGCCGCGCGTGCTGATCGCCAATTCCAACCTGGTGCCGCACTGGGCCAACTGGGACAAGTTCAACGAACTCGATCGCGCCGGCCTGATGATGTACGGCCAGATGACCGCGGGCTCGTGGATCTACATCGGCACGCAGGGCATCGTGCAGGGCACCTACGAGACCTTCGTCGAAGCGGGCCGCCAGCACTACAACGGCGACCTGTCGGGCAAATGGATCCTGACCGCGGGCCTGGGCGGCATGGGTGGCGCGCAGCCGCTGGCCGGCGTGCTGGCCGGTGCGTGCGTGCTGGCGATCGAATGCCAGGAATCGCGCATCGACTTCCGCCTGCGCACGCGCTATCTCGACAGGAAAGCCACCACGCTCGACGAAGCGCTGGCGATGATCGCCGAGGCCACGCAGAAGAAGGAAGCGATCTCGGTGGGCTTGCTCGGCAATGCGGCCGACATCGTGCCGGAACTCGTCAAGCGCGCACAGGCGGGCGGCATGCGTCCGGATATCGTCACCGACCAGACCTCCGCGCATGACCTCGTCAACGGCTACCTGCCGCAAGGCTGGACTGTCGAGCAATGGGAGCAGGCGCGCCAGCAGGATCCGAAGTCGGTGGAGTCGGCCGCGCGTCCGTCGATCGTCAAGCATGTGCAGGCGATGCTCGCCTTCCAGCAGATGGGCGTGCCCACCGTGGACTACGGCAACAACATCCGCCAGGTCGCGTTCGACGAAGGCGTGAAGAATGCGTTCGACTTCCCGGGCTTTGTGCCGGCCTATATCCGTCCGCTGTTCTGCCGCGGCAAGGGGCCGTTCCGCTGGGTTGCGCTGTCCGGCGATCCCGAGGATATCTACAAGACCGATGCCAAGATGAAGGAGTTGTTCCCCGAGGACAAGGCCCTGCACCGCTGGCTCGACATGGCACATGACCGCATCGCGTTCCAGGGCCTGCCCGCACGGATCTGCTGGGTGGGGCTGGACGAGCGCCACCGCGCCGGCCTGGCGTTCAACGAGATGGTGAAGTCGGGCGAGCTGAAAGCGCCGATCGTGATCGGCCGCGACCACCTCGATTGCGGCTCCGTGGCCTCGCCCAACCGCGAGACCGAAGCGATGCGCGACGGCTCCGATGCCGTGTCCGACTGGCCACTGCTCAACGCGCTGCTGAACACCGCGGGCGGCGCAACGTGGGTCAGCCTGCACCATGGCGGCGGCGTCGGCATGGGCTTCTCGCAGCATTCGGGCGTCGTGATCGTCTGCGACGGCACCGATGCCGCGGCCAAGCGCATCGAGCGCGTGCTTTGGAACGACCCGGCCACTGGCGTGATGCGCCATGCCGATGCCGGCTATGACCTCGCCATCGACTGCGCGCGCGAGAAGGGCCTCAACCTGCCCATGGTGGACCGCGCATGACCCGCTTCGCACTCGACACCCTTTCTCCCACGCCGTGGAAGAACGGCGGCGGCACCACGCGCGAAGTCGCCGTGTGGCCACCCGATGCGGGGCTCGATGACTTTGCGTGGCGCATCAGCGTCGCCGACATCGCGGCGGACGGCCCCTTCTCGGCCTTCGCGGGCATCGAGCGGCACATCGTGCTGCTCGATGGTGCCGGCGTGCGTTTGCGCGCCGCCGACGGCAGCTTCGATCATCGCCTCGATACCGTCGGCGAACCGTTCGCGTTTTCGGGCGACGTAGCCGTGGACGCCACGCTCGTCGCCGGCACCACGCGCGACTTCAACGTGATGTCGCGCCGCGGCGTGTGCCGCGCGCACGTCCACGCCATGCGGCATGGCTTCTCGTTCAACTCGGGCGAGGACGCCGTGGCGCTGTTCGTGCTCCGGGGCGCCTGGCGCGATCCCGGCGCGAGCCTGATGGAGCCGCTGCGCGCCAACGAGGGGGTCTGGTATCCCACTGGCGTCACTGCGGCATTCCATGCGCTCGCGCCGCTCGAAGACGATTCGCTGTGCCTGTGCATCACGCTGCAAACGGAGGCCGACGAATGACCGCGCCTGTTGCTGCGGGCCTGCCCGAAGCCCGGTCCGCCGACGGCGTCTGGCACCACTGTCACCTGCTGCCCGATGCCGACCCGGACCGCGCCGTGCGCGACGGCGCGCTGGTGGTCGAGCAGGGCCGCATCGCGTGGCTCGGGCCCGAGGCCGAGCTGCCCGACGACTATCGCGGCCTGCCCCGTCACGATGCGGACGGGGCATGGGTCACGCCGGGCCTGGTCGATTGCCATACGCATCTGGTCTACGGCGGCCAGCGTGCCGATGAATTCGCCATGCGGCTGGCGGGCGCCAGCTATGAGGAGATCGCACGAGCGGGCGGCGGCATCGTGTCGTCGGTGCGTGCCACGCGTGCCGCGGATGAAGACACGCTGTTCGCGCAGGCTGCTGCGCGCCTGGCGCCGCTGCTGGCAGAAGGCGTGACGGCCATCGAGATCAAGTCCGGCTATGGCCTGGAACTGGAGGCCGAGCGCCGGCAACTGCGCGTCGCGCGCCTGCTCGGCGAAGCCTTTGGGGTGTCGGTGCACACGACCTTCCTTGGCGCGCATGCGCTGCCGCCGGAGTATGCGGGGCGTGCCGACGATTACATCGACCTGGTCTGCAACACCATGCTGCCGGCCCTCGCCGAAGAAGGACTGGTCGATGCCGTCGACGCCTTCTGTGAATCGGTTGGCTTTTCGCTGGCGCAGACTGAGCGCGTTTTTGAAGCCGCCGCCCGCCATGCCCTGCCGGTCAAGCTGCACGCGGAACAATTGAGCAACCTCGGTGGCGCCGCGCTGGCCGCGCGCCATCGCGCACTGTCGGCGGACCATCTGGAGCATCTGGACGAAGCGGGCGTGGCGGCCATGGCGGCCGCGGGCACGGTGGCGGTGCTGCTGCCGGGCGCCTACTATTTCCTGCGCGACACGAACCTGCCGCCGATCGCGCTGCTGCGCCGCCATGGCGTGCCCATGGCGATCTCCACCGACCACAATCCCGGGACCTCACCGGTGACATCGCTCCTGCTCATGATGAACATGGCCTGCACGCTGTTCCGCCTGACCGTGCCCGAGGCGCTGGCCGGCGTGACCACGCACGCGGCGCGCGCACTAGGCGCAGCCGACCGGCATGGCTTGCTCGCAATGGGACGTGCCGCGGACTTCGTGCTCTGGCGCGTCGATTCCCCGGCCGAACTGGCCTACTGGTTCGGCCGCAATCCGGCTGCTGCCGTGGTGCGTCAGGGACGCATCCATCCGGCGCCATCGCAACATGGCGGGAGGGCATGAGAGCATGAGCGAATCACGCATTTTTGCATCCCATGCATTGCTGCCCACTGGCTGGGCTCGCGACGTGCTGCTGGCATGGGACGCCGATGGCCGCCTGACCTCGATACAGGCGGGCGCATCCGCCGCGGCCGACGTGCCGCGCGCGGCCGGTCCGGTATTGCCCGGCATGCCGAATCTGCATTCGCACGCGTTCCAGCGCGGCTTTGCCGGCCTGACCGAGTACCGCAGCGTGGCGCAGCGCGGAGATCCCGCCGGTGCCGACTCGTTCTGGAGCTGGCGCACGCAGATGTACCGCTTTGCGCTGCGCGTGTCGCCCGACACGCTCGAGGCCATCGCCACGCAGCTCTACATCGAGATGCTGCGCGCGGGCTACACCAGCGTGTGCGAATTCCACTACGTGCACCGCGACATCGATGGCAAGCCCTATGCAGACGCGGCCGAGATGTCGCTGCGCCTGCTGCGCGCGGCTCAGCGCGCCGGCATCGGCATGACGTTGCTGCCCGTGCTGTACCAGACCGCTGGCTTCGGCAACAAGCCGCCGCTGGCCGAGCAGCGCCGCTTCCTGCACGACACCGATGCCATGCTGAAGCTGCTTGAACGGCTCGCGCCGGCCTGCAGCGAGCACGGTGCTCGTCTTGGGCTCGCCCCGCATTCGCTGCGCGCGGTGCCGCCGCAAAGCCTGACGCACGCGCTGGCCGGCCTGCATGCGATCGATCCGACCGCTCCGGTGCACATCCACATCGCCGAGCAGCAGCGCGAGGTGGACGACTGTATCGCCTGGGCCGGCATCCGTCCGGTCGAATGGCTGCTCGACCACGCCGAGGTCGACGCACGCTGGTGCCTGGTGCACGCGACCCATATGGACTGGGATGAGCGCCGGCGGCTCGCGCACAGCGGCGCCGTGGCCGGCATCTGCCCGACCACCGAGGCCAACCTTGGAGATGGCGTGTTCGAGGCTGCGCCCTACATGGCGCAGCACGGCGCGTGGGGCATCGGCTCGGACAGCCATGCGAGCGTCAGCGTGGCGGAGGAGCTGCGCATGTTCGAATACGGGCAGCGGCTGGCGCTGCAGCAGCGCAATGTGCTGGCGTCGGAATCGCACCTGCAGGTCGCGGACCGCTTGTACCTGGAAGCCGTGACCGGCGGGGCGCGCGCCGCGGGGCGTGCGGTGGCGGGACTGGCAGCCGGCCAGCAGGCGGATTTCGTCGTGCTCGACGGTGCGCATCCGGCGCTTGCGGGCCTGGACGGCGCGCAGGCGCTGGCCACCCATGTCTTTGCCAACCACGGCCATGAGACACTAGCGGAGGTCCGCACGGCCGGCCGCTGCCGCGTGCAGCATGGCGCGCATCCTTTGCAGGCGGAGGCCGGCCGGCTGTTCGTGGCCGCGCGCGCGAGCCTGCTCGGCGACTGAAACCGGAAGCCGCCGCCTTGGGGCGGCGTGCTGCCAAGCCTCACACAGACCATGCCCTTTTCTACCGATACCCCCGCCTTTACCCTGCATCGCGGCACGCGTCCGCTGCTGGTATCGATGCCGCACGTCGGCACTTACCTGCCCGCAACCGTGTCGCAGCGGCTGACTGCCGAAGCGCGTACCGTAGCCGATACCGACTGGCACCTGGAACGCCTCTACGACTTCGCGCGCGAACTCGGCGCCTCGGTGCTGGCGGCCACGCATTCGCGCTATGTGGTGGACCTGAACCGTCCGCCCGACAACGCCAACCTGTATCCCGGCCAGGACACCACCGGCCTGTGCCCGGTCGACACCTTCGACAAGACGCCGCTGTACGTCAGTGGCGTGGGCCCGGACGAAGCCGAGATCGGCATGCGCCGCGATGCTGTATGGCGGCCGTACCACACCGCGCTGGCCGAAGAGCTGGCGCGCCTGCGCCAGCAGCACGGCACCGTGGCGCTGTGGGACGCGCATTCGATCCGCTCGGTCCTGCCGCGCTTCTTTGAAGGCAAGCTGCCGGACTTCAACCTGGGCACGGCCAATGGCGACAGTTGTGACCAGGCGCTTGCGGACGAACTGCTGGAGATCGCGCAGGACGTGCCCGGCCATACCGCCGTGCTGAACGGACGCTTCAAGGGCGGCTATATCACGCGCAACTACGGGCAGCCGCGTGATGGCGTGCACGCCGTGCAGCTTGAACTGGCGCAGTCCGCGTATATGAGCGAGTCGTATCCGTTCGCGTATGACGAAGCGAAGGCGTCGGCGCTGCAGCCGTCGCTGAAGCAGATGCTGGTGGCGGTGCTGGGGTTTGTGGAAGGGCGCTGAGCCGTACTTCGTGGGGACGCCTGCCCTCTCCCCCAGCCCCTCGCCCGCAGGCGGGAGAGGGTAGCAGCCCACGCCGGCTTTGGAAGCGCCACGTGCTGCGATACGCGGTTTGCTCCCCTCTCGCGCCAAAGCCTTGTCTGGCCCGGTTTTCGGGGAATTCGCGGGGTTTGCCTACAAGATTACCTACATGGTGGACGGGGCAGCCAATGGGCGGATTTTACCTTGTAAATTCCAGCCGGCGCGGCTTTCCGGCGTTTGGGCCTGCGGTGGGTGCTTGCCGGTAGCCTGCGGCATGGCGCAACGAAGGGGGGCGAACATGCCAAGGTCGAAACGCCGCGCCAGGGGTCCGCGCCTGGTGGGCCGCAGGCCGGCACCTACACTGGAACATGACCACACATGACCGTTGGGCGTGGGGTCTGTTTCTGCATGGTTGGGCGGGTCTGAAGGCCTGCCCTGTTTTCAGGTCCGGCGTGCAATGCGCGGGATCATCCGTGGCCGCCGCCCCCTTGGTTCCCGGTGGTCCCGGGCTTTTTTCCGCAGTGCTGATCTGTCGGGTGTCTCCACTCTCAGCAAACCCGATGGCCAACATATCGGAAGCCACGGATGCAATGGATAGCAGGCGGGCGGCAAAAAAAGAAGCCCAACACGGACGCGTCCGCATTGGGCCTTGGTAGCGTCCGCGCGGCAGCTACTGCGGCGCGCGGTCAGGCCATGATGGGGGCGCGGCAGGTCCACAAGCAATACCACGGACGGGGTAGTTTCACGCGAAGGCGAGACGGGCGCCACGCTGCTGGCCATCATCCGGCGCGGGCGGCGGATGTTTTCGGCGCCACCCTGTCGGTGGCCGGCGCCTAGTGTCCGCCTGCCCCCTCGTCGGTGCCATCCCCGCGTGCCAGCGCTCATTTCGCTTTCCCTATTGCCTAACCTCATCCAATAGTAAGACTCCCAAAACATCACGGTATGGTGATGTCAGGTGCGCGGCAGGTGGCATTAGGTGCGTATGGGGTCACGTTTCGGTCCCGGAAAATTAGGCCCCGTTTTTTGCGCTTTTTCAAAAAGTGCGGGTCGAGGGCCGCTCAAAAGACAAAGTGAATTTCTTCCCGCATACCCCCCGCCCGAGCGGCACCCGCGTCGCACGAGCGGAGCGTTCAAGCGCGTTACGCGATCCTTCTGATACCACGTGCCAAAGTGCGTTAATCGCGATCGCACCGAACATCTCGCGTAAAAAAAACTTGCAAAGCCTAATGTTGGCTTTTACTATAGCCTCATAGTGACACAGCAATGAGCAAGCGAGGATGCTATGCAAACGTCGATGCACATGAAGGCCCGTATGACTCAACGCAGCTTCACTCCCGACATGGTCAGCGCCATTCTGGATTTGGGGCAGTGGAACGATCGGGGCGATCGACTGATTTTGGATCAGCGAACAGACCACGATCTCGACGAAGTCATCACCGAAAAGCGTCGAGAGCGAAAGCGGTTGGAACGCGAGATCAGAGATCTGGAGCGCCTGCGCAGGAAGGGTCCCGTTACCGTTGTGACCCGGAACGAAATCCTGATCACCGTTTATCGCGACACAAAAAGGTAGAAGCCATGAGCAAATCATTCACCAGGGAAATATCGGGGCAGGGACGAGACACCACCATTTCGCTTCAGGTGGATCGGTTCCATTCATCGGCCAACAAGCCACTGGCCAGTCGCGGAAAGTACGATCGGAAGTACAACATCAAGATCATGCAGGAAGATGTGTTCCTGCTCGATGCTCTAGCAACTCAACACAATATTCCACGTTCGTTGCTGTTGAACAATCTTTTGCATGAGATTCTCCTGAATGAATTACAGGGTATTCAGGAACACGACGTCCGCCTGCTGCTCGCGCAGAGCGCAGATCAACGTGCTAACTATGATGAACTGTCGAGTCCGTGGGTGTTGGACGCGATCAAGAGCGAATGCATTCAGCTTATGAAGAACGTCATGCGCTACAACAGAGCGGAGTTGCTGGTTCAGGAAGACCCTAACGTTCCGGCTGATCATAATTGGAACAGTGACGCGTTTCTTCTTGTCAAGCAAGCGTTGGAGGGGATGGAAAAATGAGCGATGGAATTTTTTCCAAGGTAATTTCAAGCGTCATTGAGGCCCAGTCCGCAAAGAACTACGAAGGCTATGTTATGGTCAACGTGCGGCCGGGCGAGAAAGTATCCGCGATGCTGGACGTCATCGCACATCTGTATAAGAAGTCACCATCAGAGTTCGTTGCGGATGCGCTCTCGCGGAAGCTTGCAGAATACGCGGCATCTTCGCTCGACCACGCGGATGCCATTCTGGACGCAGCGGAGCGGGTCACGTCCGAGTTGGGGCAGCCCCACAATAACAGCGCGTTGGGAATCTTGACTAGCGAAGGGCTTATCACGTTCAGCAATCCCTTCATCAAAAAAGTCGTGTTTTCCAAGTTGAAGTGACGACATTTTTTGCGCAGCGATGAATTCCCTCAGAGTGAGGGGCGCAAGAATACAAGGCCGAAACGATAATCAGAACATGAAAAACATAAAAAAGGGAAGAGAATGGAAGCTGCGTACGTAACAAAATACAGCTACCAAAGGTTGGCCAAAATCCTTATGGTGGACGGGGATATCTCCATCGACAAAATTTTCTCTGTGATTTATCGAGAGAGCTTGCGGTCAATCATCAACTCCAAAGAAGCAACGGATTTGCATACAAAAAAGCTGATGATCGAAGGAAAGTTCGACCGTCTCAAGATGTCTCAGCGAACGTTTTCGCGTAGGTATGTTTTAAGCGTTGGTAATCCGAAATTTCATGAGAGAAACGACTGCAAGTACCTGAAATCGGATTTTTCAAATTATCTAGTTCCTGCAGAAATCGAAGCGCAGGGACAAGAAAAGGTGCGCGAATTCCAAGAATTTTGTGAAAAGAATAGAAAGGAGCTTCAAAAAGAACCGAACGATGCGTTCTGGGCAATTGTTCGTATAAAGTTCAAAATCAAAAACACGCCAGAGCAAATCACGTTCGTCAATAGCGGGGTCCACGACATCAGCAAGATGTCAATCGAAGCTTTACAGGCCACGATCGCCGATTCGATCGAGGAAGCGAATCATATGCTGCAGGACACGCATTCTGGAGAGAGCATCAGGGCCGTCAGGTATGCGCCACATATCAATGTGGCACTATCGAGCCTAAAGGATGAAGCGATCGTACAGATGGTGCGCGCCTTCTTCGATCTCAAGTGGAAGATCATCAATTCCCTCTTCGAGCTTTACGTAAAGCAGTCAGGCTCAGAAGATTTCGTTATTCCTTTGACGCTTCTTAAGGCCGCCAATTACGAGCCATGCCGCGGCTGCTGCTCTACCGGGTATTTTTAACCCTTGCGTACCGTTTCACGGAATGTCCTGGATTCAAGCGGGACATTGCGGTACGTATCGGCCTGGTCTCCAGCTTGGGCAGCGGCCAACAGCACCAGGCCCACACGCACCATCAGGCCATGGTCCAGGCCATCGTCGAGTCGGACGAGCAGGACCGGCGGAGCAGATTGCGCCAGGTCGGCGGCCACGCGACGGACCGCCATCAGCATGGCGGCAACGTCCGCGCACGGGTAGCACTGCGGATTGCCTGCACGGTCGGTGGTCCGGCGCTCGATGCTCAACAGCCAGTCGCCACAGCCTGGCCAGTTCGTGACCACCACCAGGCAGGTGCCTGGAAGGCGCGGCGTGTAGGCGCGCATCTACGTGGCCTGCTGGCGCGCAGCGGACCAGGAACGCTTACTGGGACGGCGCGGCGCGAGGGCAACGTTAAACACGGGGGGCACCATTACCCACCACGCCAGGGCGCGTGATGCGGGGCAAGGCCGGCCTAGCCAACGGGACAGGCTTCGCGTCGCCGGCCAGATTGACGGCGCTTTTGACACCCGCGCGCAGCACGGCCAATTCCTTGGCCATCTTGTCCGTGGACACTTCCAAGTCCGCGATGCGCGCCACTAGCGCGTCCGTGATTGCCGCCAAGTCCTGTGTGACGCCCAGGCGCGCGGCGCCAATCTCGCGGGCTATGTAGTCCTGCCATTCCTTCGTCGGGTCGCTCATGGCCAGCCCCTTACCAAGTCGCGCCGGACAGCTTGACCACGCGCGTGTTGTCGCGCATGGCCCAATGAACCGGCAGGACTGCACGCACGGCAACCAGGCCCATTTGATAAACGGAAATGACGTTACTGGCCAGCGTGCCCGCATCATCCACGATGGCGGCCGGTGCATTATCGGAATGTAGTAACGCTTCCTCCGTGCGCAAGAACTCCACTTCGCCCCCGGCGTTCATGAGGAAGTCCGCCGCGTCGATCAACCATGCGGTGCCAAGCTCTACGTGCGCGGACGCGATGATGGGGGCGTCGCCAATCGTGCTGGCATCCACGATGTTAGCCGCCTTCGCGCCAATCACCTGCGATGGATGCATCAGCCATACGGGCGTCACCATGCCGGACCCGGGTGCGGCTTCCACCATGGCTTTGGTATCGGCCACCGCGTCCGCGCTACCCGGTAATGCGGTGACACCGTTCCCGAGTCCAGGCGGCTGGCTATCACTGCCGGCACCGTTGCCCAACAGCACAGCATCCGCGCCCATGGCGATGGCTTCGGACAGCTGACTTTCCAGCATGACGTCTGTGCCTGGGCCTGCGTCCAGCAGTTCGCGCGAGCACGCCACGATGGTGGCCAATTTGTTGGACGCAATCGTGGCGCCGGCGCCCACGGATCCGGACACCACGGGGACGGGCATCCGCTCCGCAACGAATGTTGCGACTTGCGATGGTGTCACATGCCCCGGCACACGCAGTTTGCCCTGCACCGTCAGCTTGGTGGCATAGGGGACCAGCCGGGCCAACACGCTGTTGGGCACGCTTTCAAAAAAGTCAAAGACGCTAGTTGCCACCAGTTGCTTGGCCCATCCATCTGTGACGGTATCCGCAGGGTTCTGCGCGGCCTTCGCGTGGATGTTGCTCGCGTCCAGCCTGGCCATCGTGCCGCTGTTCGGGCGCGAAAACTCGCGCAAGCTGGCCAAGGCCATGGTGACAACAGTCGAGACATTCCGGCCGGTGGTGGTTTGGATTTCCATTTTTCGTCCTCCAAAAGTTCAGTGTGGGGAAGCGGCCTTGCGCCAGCCGCGTTCGATGCTCTCCACGATGGCCCAACAAATCATCGCGGCGCGGTGCGGGTCCACGTCCGGCGGTGGCCATACTGTCAAGCCTGTGGTGGCGATGCCTTCGGCGCGCAGCGCGTGGCCCATCATTTCGGCAGTGGCGGCGATGCCTTCTGGCGGCACGTCCTCTTGCGTGTCAAAGAAAACGCCGGTCCCACATTCCAGTCGCATGGCGTAGGTATCCGCGCCCATGTGTGTGATGATGATTTGCGGTCGGGTGGTGTGGTCGGTTGTCATTGCTGTGACTCCACGCGCGGGCTTGTCTTCAAGGATAGATGCCCTGGTATGCACGGACGCGAGTTGTTCACTGCGCCAGCTTTCGAGCCTGGAGGCCAACTAGTCCGGCGCTAGGTTCTTAAAGGTCATGATTCCTCCTAGGCGCGGCGTTCGTCCTTTGTCATGATTTCCCCCCCGAGATGGTCGGGACTTCGCGGCGCAAGTAGTGCCGGCAGTGGCTCAAAGTGTTGCCGCTGGCCAGGGCAACTTGGCTTGCAACGATGTCTTCCTGCAGGATCATCACGGCCGCGCAGAGATTGGCGCCCGTTCTCGGATGGCGCCGCCAGAAGGCGCAGTTCTCGCAGCAACGCACCACGAAGTCAGGCGGCGGCAGCGGCCTGACATCGGCAATGCGGGCGGTGAAGTAAGCGAGGTCTTCCGCGAGGGAACCCACGGGCGCGCGGCTCACGGCATTCATGACGCGCGCAAGCCGGGTTGCCGGCCACGCTTCGATGGCGGCTAACGTCTGGATGCACGCGCGGATATCGGCCAACATCCGCGCCACCTGGTCGGCCGAAAGGGGAACCACGTAGGGGGTGAAGGGTGCCCCCTGCGAATTTTCGCTTCTAGGATTTGCGACAGCGACAGTTGCGACAGGTGCGACACTTTGGGCGCGGACATCACTTCTACGGCTATCTGTCGCAAGTGTCGCAACTGTCGCTGTCGCACCGTCAGGAATTGAACTTTGCACAGTGGGTGCGTCCTTGTCCCAAGTCCCCCGGATCATGTCCCGCAGTTTCATGGTGTCCCTCCGATCAATTCAGGGTTGACCCGGATCATCTTGCGGCGCCCTTCCTGACTAATGCGCACCCGGTCCAGTTCTTCCAGGTAGCGCAACGCCTCAGCTAATCGGCCCTTGTCGCGGATCGGCCCAAGCCTTTGGGCGTCCCGAGTGGATACCATCGTGGTCCGCTCACCCATGCACCAGTCGGTCAGGAATCTATCCAGCCGGATGGCGTCCGCTATGTCCTGACCTTGCGCCATCTCCCCGAAAAAGCGGCGTGCTTCCAGCAGGTGCCACGACACCACGCGGAACGCGGCTTTTACGGCAGCGTCCGAAATTGGCGACACGGCCAAGTCCGTGCCACCAGGTTGAATGCCGGCGGTTTCGAACACGTGGAAGATGCAGGCAAGCCGCGCGATGTTTTCCGCCGCCTTGGCTGCAACATCGCGGATGTCGGATAGTTCGCCAAACTTGCCCAATCCCCGTTCGATAGTGTTGTATGCCCACACCCACAGATCGAAGGCGGCGGGGGACATACCAATGGCCTGCAAGTCCAACACGCCGTCAGAAGTCAGGGGCGGCGTGACATCCAGCAATTGCCGCACGCGCCGATGAAACGCGCTCAGGGCGGGGGTGCTCTTGGGTGGTGACTGATACAGCCGGGTGCCTGCTGTGCTTTCCGGCCACGCGATCAGGAATCGTGCAAAGAACCCGCTTTTGCGAAACACCGGCCCCAGATCATCACAGACGGTCCGCAATACACCGTCCTGCACCTGGATGCCGACCGTCAGGCGGACATCGTGCAGCGCATAGCTCGGGGCGGTGCGGCGGTCCACGTAGTAGCGCTCACCACTCCACAAGTGATTGAACAGGGCAAGGGTCCGCACCACGGAATCCTTGCCCATGGCATGGCCCCCGAACACGGCGCCACCTTCGGCGCAGATCAGCGCACCAGACGGCCAATTGTGCTTGAGGGAGTAGGCCAGGGCTTCGGGTGTGGCATCGGTGTATCGCAACCGTTCGATGCGCGGTGCGTTGGGCTTGTCATGAATTGCCGTGCGCAGTTCTTCTTTCAGGCTGTCCGCCCCCTGTAGTGCGCCGCCCTTCTGGCCTTTCTCCAACTTGCGGGTAAGGGCGCGGTGCATCGTTTCCCACGCTTCCAGCGCGGCGGCATGATCCTTTAGCAGCGGTTCGCCAGCTTCGGAACGCTCACGTTCAAAGGCATTGACAGGTTCCATAAACAATCCGTCCACCGTGCTCTTGCGTTCCCCTGATTCGGCAATCGTCAGGCAGTACAAGCTGCATGGACCAGATAGGGCTTCATCGCGGCGGACATCACACAAGGCCTGTACGGCAAGGGATGCCGCAGTCAGCGCGGAATTGGCGATCAGGGAAACCGGCGCCCTGGTGAAGCTCTCCACTTCCACTACTGCTTCACGCAGCATCCCCGGCAGGGCATCCAGCGGATAAGGGTCCGGTTCTATGTGGGCAATCAGCGGTTGAGGGTCCGGCCACCTGTCCATCCCTTGTTCGGTGGTGTTGCCGTCCAGCACGCGCAGGCCGCGTTCCCATCCATCTCGCTCAGCCATTTGCCATCCCCTCAGCGGTTACCAGCCGCGTTACGGCAAGATCGAATCGCGCCCACGCCTGCGCGTCCAGCGTTTCACCGTTTCGCACGGCGCGCGCTGTCGCAACAACCACCAGCAGCTCGCCCATGATGGCGTGCATGACATCGTGGGCGTTGAACCGTTCGCGCGGGTGCGGATGGATGGGGAAGGTGCGTTCGGGAAACAGGTCAGACAGGTCCAGGCCGATGGCCCCCACGATGGCCGCCACGTCGCACCCTGCAAAGCAGTGCAGCAACATCCGGCCGTCCGGCATTTCGGCCCAAGCCAAGGATTTTTTTTGCCCATCACCGTGGGCGGGGCACGCTGCACGCCCGGTGGTCGGGCTGGACTGGTGCACGTGCTGGAACCTCGGTACCACTCGGTCAATCGGACGCATGAACGACTCCGACGAAGATTGTGGGCGCAAAGGTGCCCCATGCCCGCCGGGCAATTGGCCTGGCGGGGCGCGCTGTTCGTTTCCTTGGGTGTCTGTGTGCGGCGCCACAGAGCGCCGTGTCAGGCGGGGGGATTAGGTGACGGCGTGGTCGGGCGCGTCGCGGTTGGCGCGCTGACGGCGTTCCTTGATGGCCTGCGCGATTTTTTTCTTGATGTAGGCGTCTATATCGGCCTGCATGAATCGCACGGTGGACGGCCCCAGCTTGATGGGCACCGGGAAGTCCGGGTCCGTCTTTTCCAGTTCGTAGGTGTGGCGCGGGCTGACGTCTATTTGCTGTGCAAAGCCCTCACGCGAAGCCATCGCCGGCTTGCTGGCAACGGGCGCCTGTGGCACCTTGCGCGGCCTACCCGGTCCGCGTCGGGGCGGCTGGTCGAGGAGGTGGACGTTGGTGATCGGGGAAGTGTCCTTCGTCATGGCAGTTGCTCGGTGATTGCTTGACTAAAAGCATGGACAATCACGGCGAAAACTGCCACAGGAGGATACTGTACCCTCCCAAAAACTACCCGCAAACCCAAGCTGGTGGCCGAAGGAATTCTATGCCGCCGTGGCTTGCAGAACAGATTTAGCCTGCAAGGCGTCCCGCAGGACAGCAGGCAGGCGGCCGTTTTCATGCGCACGCTGCCAGCCGACATACACGCGTTCGCTTTGCGCGAAGCGTGCGCACCAGCCCGCCAGCGTCCGGTCATCACCTACTAGCCCGCGCGCCTTCATTGCATTGCGGAAGCGGGCAAAGTCCGGATAGGTCGCCGGTTTGCGCTGCCATTCCAGCCACGCAGCGCGTACCAGTTCCACGGCTGCGCGCGAGCCGCTGGCCTCGCGCAATGGCGCCAGCTTCTTCGGCCGTCCACGTCCGGCACGGCCACCCGCACCACGCACGTCCCGTTCGATCAGGTCATATTGCGGTTGGGCCAGCAGTTCGGGATGCCGTGCCGCGTGGCCTAAGAAGGCTCCAAACTCAATGAGCCTTTTTTTTAGGTCATGCGCTCCTGCTAACCGGTCATCAAATTGCAGGCTGTTGATAAGGCCAATCACCAGCGCGCATTGCTCCACGTGTTTGGACGTGGCGGCCTTGCCGGTAGTCGGATTCTCAGTCGCGGTGCGCTTTGCCATGGCCTGCCCCCTCAAGCTGCCACTGCCAATGCGGCGTGACGCAATGGCAGGGCGGTCACGCTGGCGGCGGCCAGTGTCACGCGGCCCGCGCAGAATTCGGACCATGCGGCCATCATGCCGCGCCGCTCGTTCAAGTAGTCTCCACGGTCATAAGCCGATTGCACGTCCGTTCTCGTTTCGTGCGCAAGGCACAGTTCCTTCACCATGAATTCGCCATCCACGTGCGTGGCCAAGAAACCGCGCATGGCAGAACGCATCCCATGCACACTGGCCACACCCTTTGCAAATCCGTGTTTGCGCAGCATCGCGGTCAACTGGTCCGCATCAAAGGCGCTGCCATCGGCCGCAGAGAACACCAGGCCGTCCCCTTCATCGGTGCGCAACGCCTGCCGAGCCTCCAGAATGGCGGCCATGCCATCACTGATGGGCACGCGAAAATCCCCATGCTGCCAACGCTTCAAACGGGAGTCCACGGAACCGCCTGGGATGGTCCAAGTGCGCGTGGCCATGTCGATTTCGGACCAGCGCGTGCCGGCCGCTTCGTTGCAGCGGGTGCCGGCCAGAATCAGGAAGCGGAACAGTTGGGCCATGGGGTCATCGCCGTGACCTTCCAGCTTGCGCACGAAGTTGGGCAGGACCGTCAACGGCATGGCCGGATGGTGCACGGCCTTGCGCTTGGCAACGCGGGGCAACTTTTCCTTGACGCGGTCCAGCACCAATGGGTTGTCGCCTTTGATCCAGCCAAGGCGGCGCGCGTGCCCCATGACCTTGATGCAGCGGCCAAGCGTGCGAACCGCCATCACGTGGCTGCTTTCCCAATGCGGGGTCAGCGCATCAACCACCATCTGTTCCGTGATGGTGGCCACGTCCTTGCCAATGAGGGATTCGCAGTAGCGGCGAACCGGTGAGGTCCACTTCGCCTTGGCCTGCGGGTCCGGCTTCCATGCCTTTGCTTCGGCATCCACGGCCGCGTCCAGCGCATCGCCAAAGGTATGGCCGCTGCGCCGGATGGGCACCGGCTCCAAGGCCCTGGCGGCGGTCAGTTCCGCCACGTCCTGCGCGCGTTGCCCCTTGCGTTCGGCCAGCACGTCCACGCGGTCACGACGCACGCGCAGGCGCGCGGCAGCGGCGGCGGCTATCGCTTCGTCCATCGTCACGTTGTCGATACTGCCGAGGGACATGTAACGCGATTTGCCGGCAAGGCTGTAGCGAAACACCCAAAGGCGGCTACCGCCCTTGACTTGGACGTACAGGGAAGGGGCGGCGCGGTGCGTGCCTTCGGGCAGGCGGGCTATCTGGCGCGCGGTCAGGTTTTTGGGCATCATCAGGCATCCGGTTTGCCCACAAATTGCCTACAACCTTGTAGGCAGATTCGGGGCGTTTTTCTTCAGGCGGCTGCGCGGGAAATCATGAGAAATCACGACAAATCATAAGAAAATCAATGACTTGCTGTGCCGGCAACCCTGATGATAGGCTAAAATCGGTGGGATCCCCTCTCCCACTTGTGGGTGAGGGGCGGGGAAGAGGGCCAGCGCTCGCCCGAGCCAACACGCTTACAACAACGAATCCGCCAACCTGCAAAGGTTCTGCCACGTCCGCGTCCGCAACGGCCGCCGAGCCCATTTTTCCCGCGCCACCGTATCGCTGTCCGCCAGATAGCGTTGCTGAATCCGCACCATCTTTTCCACCACCTCCCGGTCATAGATCACCAGCGCCGCCTCGGCATTGAGCGCGAACGAGCGGATATCCATATTGGTTGATCCCACCATGGCCACGGTGTCGTCGATGGTCACGTGCTTGGCATGCAGGAATGCCGGCCGGTACAGGTGGATCTTCACGCCCGATTCCAGCAGCACGCCGAAATAAGCTTCCTGCGCGGCCTGCGTGAAGCGCTGGTCGATGCGCTGCGACAGCACCAGGTGCACCTCCACGCCGCGGTAGCAGGCCACGTGCAGCGCCTGCAGGAACGACTCGTCCGGCACGAAGTAGGGCGTGGTGATGACCACGCGGCGCACGGCGTTATGGATCATCGAGACCAGCACCATCTGCGCGTTCTGCGTACCGTAGCCGGGTCCGCTGGACAGCATCTGCGCGATGCTCGGGCCTTCCGGCGACAGCGGCGGGAAATCCGCCGCGCCAAGGTCCTTGTCGCCGGTTTCGAGGTAGCGGTCCGCCAGGAACACGGCCTGCAACTGCGACACCGCCGGCCCCGTGACGCGCGCCACCAGTTCCTCGTTGGGCAGGCCCGGCATCGACTCCGCATCGACGATGTTCTGCGAGCCGATATAGCCTACGCGGCCATCGAGCACCACGATCTTGCGGTGGTTGCGCAGGTCGAAGCGCGCACTCTTGCCCTTGAGCACCGCGGACAGCGAGCCCATCGGCAGCACCGGCACCACCTGCACGCCGGCGTGCCGCAATACGTCGGTGAAGGCCTTCAGGCCGCCACGCGCGCCCAGCGCGTCGAGCAGCACGCTGCAGCGCACGCCGCGGCGTGCGGCGCGCAGCACGGCGTCGGTGATCGTGCGGCCGGTGGCATCGGCGGCGTAGATGTACATGAGGATGTGCACCGACTGCACCGCGGCATCGATATCGGCCACCATTGCCGCCACGACTTCGTCGTAGCGGTCCATCAGCGTGACCGTGTTGCCGCGCATCGGCGCGAACGAGCCGACGCGCTCGATCAGGCAGGCCCCGGTCTGGCACACCCCGTCGGGCAGCGGACCTTCCGGCAGCTCGTGGCTGATGCGCTCGCGCAGCTGCTCGATGCCGCGGTTGATGCGGGCCAGCTTCACGCTGCGTGATTTTGGATAGTAGATGCGCCCGAACAGCGCATAGAGCAGCAAGCCAAGCCAGGGCAGGAAGAACACCAGCAACAGCCAGGTGCGCGCCGCCGCCGGCGCGCGGCGCTGCGGCACATAGACCAGCATGGTCAGGCGGATCGCCCACTCGGTCAGCGTGAACAGCGGGTCCGACCACAGGGCGGGGTCGGGCAGCGAAGACAGGAACGACGGAAGCAGCATGCCAGGGCTCGGGTATGGCGGCGGAGGGCGGGCGGAAATCGCCCAGACCATACCAGAGCCGGCTGCCCGCGGCCATAAGTGGGCAACCGCGGCGGGCAACCGGGGCCGGCACCTCGCGGGTGCCGGCCAGTGCGGCGCTTACTTCTTCACCACGTTCTTGTTGGCCTTGTTGCCGGTGGCCGCGTTGTATTTCTCCACATACTCCTCGAACAGCTTGCGGATCGAGCGGCCGATCTTGGCGTAGTCCGATTCGTTCAGGTTGGCCAGGGACACGCGGCCCGACGGGTGGCGCGTACCGAAGCCGCGGCCCGGCAGCAGCACCACGCCGGAATCCTCCGCCAGGCGGAACAGCAGTTCGTTCGGCTCCACCGATGCCATCACCCATTTGACGAAGTCCGGCCCCAGCGCCTTGCCGCCCAGCGCTTCAATGTCGAGCAGCGTGTAGTAGTCCACGGCGTTCGGATCGTTCGCCTCCGGCGCGATGCCGATCTCGCGGTACAGCGCCGCCTTGCGGTTGCGGATCAGGCGCTTCATGGCGGTCTTGTAGCTGTCCGGCGTGTCCATCAGCGAGAACAGCGAGAACAGCACCATCTGCACCTGCTGCGGCGTCGACAGGCCCGCGGTGTGGTTCAGCGCGACCGTGCGGCTGTCGGCCACCAGGCGGTCGATGAACTTGAGCTTGTCCGGCTCGGTCGTGATCGAGGTATAGCGCTCGTGCAGTTCCTTGCGCGCGGCCTCGGGAAGCGCGGCGATTTTCTGGTCGAAGATATTCTCGCGGTGCGTGGCGATCACGCCGAGCCGCCAGCCGGTCGCGCCGAAGTACTTCGAGAACGAGTACACCAGGATGGTGTTCTTCGGGCACATCGCGAACAGCGAGACGAAGTTGTCGGCAAAGGTGCCATACACGTCGTCGGTCAGGATGATCAGGTCCGGACGCTCCTCGATGATCGAAGCCAGGTACTCCAGGCTTTCATCGCTCATCCGCACCGAAGGCGGGTTGCTGGGGTTCACCAGGAAGAAGGCCTTGACCTTGGGGTCGCGCAGCTTGTCGAGTTCCTTGTTCGAGTACTGCCAGTTGCTGGCCGGGTCGGCGTCCACGGACAGCTCGACCAGCTTGTAGTCGTTCAGCTCGGGGATCTCGATATACGGCGTGAAAATCGGCATGCCCAGCGCGATGGTGTCGCCGGCCTTGAGCAGATGGTTCTCGCGGATCGAGTTGAACAGGTACGTCATCGCCGCAGTACCACCTTCGACGGCGAAGAGGTCGAACTCGCCGATGAACGGATGATTGCCGATCATCTCCTTGCGGATGTACTGGCCAACGATGACCTCCGACAGCTTCAGCATGCGATCCGGCACCGGGTAGCTGCAGGCCAGGATGCCTTCGCACATCTCATAAAGGAAGGCGCCGGCATTCAGGCCAAGCTGGTCGCGCACATAGGACACCGCACCCGCCAGGAACGACACGCCGGGCACATCGGCGAATTCGCGTGCGAACAGGTCGAAGCGCTCCTCGATGCCTTCGCGGCGCGGGAAGCCGCCCACGCCCTCGGGCATGTAAGAGAACGAACGCTCGGATTCGCGCATGGCGAACAGGCCAAGCTGCCAGAAGGCATGGCGCGGGACGGTGGCGAGGAAGTTCGGGTTGCCGCGGCCCGCGTTGAGCATCAGGCGGTCCGCGTCGCTGCTGGCAAGCTTGATCAGTTCGTCCTTCAGTTCAAACGGCGAGAGGCTGGCCAGCTTGGAGATATCCGGTTTGCTCATGACTTGCTCCTGTAAAGACGCTTGTCGGGTTGGCGCTGGCGGGCCGGAAGGGTAGGGCCCGCGTAGCGGTTGGGAACGCAAGGAATGCTGGCGCGACTAGACCAATCCCACAATCAGGGGGCCGAGCAGCGTCAGCAGAACGTTGGCAATGGCATACGTGATGGCGAACGGAACAGTAGGCACGGGGCTTTCCGCCTTGTCCAGCACGCCCCCAAATGCCGGGTTCGCACTGCGCGATCCCGACAGGGCCCCAGCCAGCAAGGCGGCGTTGTCGTAGCGCAGTACATAGCGGCCGAACAGCATGGTCAGGAACAGCGGCAGCAGCGTGACGACCGCGCCGAGCACGAAGATAGTGAGGCCTTGCTGCTTCAGCGTGTTGGCTGCCTGCAGGCCGGAGTTGATGCCGACGATGGCGACGAACGCGGCCAGCCCGAAATCCTTGAGCAGCTGGCAGGCCGCCGTGGGCATCGCGCCGAACATCCTGTGCTTGGACCGCGCCCAGCCGAACACCAGGCCGGACAGCAGCGCACCGCCGCCCGAGCCCAGGGTGAGCGGAATTCCGCCGACGCGCCATACCAGCAGGCCGATCAGCAGACCCACCAGAACGCCGGCACCGAAGTACACGAAATCGGTCTTCTCGCTAGGCACCAGCTCATAGCCCGCCATTTCCGACGCGCGCTTGGTGTCGGCCGGGGTGCCGTAGAGCGTGAGGATGTCGCCGTGCTGCAGCTTCAGTTCCGGCAACAACGGCAGCGGATGGTCATAGCGCTCGATATGCTCGATGTAGACGCCATGGCGCATATCGCGTCCCACCATCTCGACAATCTCGGCCACCGTCTTGTTGTTCATGCCCTTGGCGGAGAAGACTACCTTGCGCGCCTGCATGACTACGCCCATGCCTTCCGCGTCAGCCACTTCCTCACCGATCCGGGCGGCAGTCGGTATCATGGCATCGCGCCGGCCCACCAGCAGGACCAGGTCGCCTTCCTTCAAGACCTCATTCTGCTTGACCTCCAGGGCCTTGCCGCCACGCTGGATCTTCTCCACGGTGACCAGGTCCTCTCCGCCAATCTCGATCTGCGAAACGGTCTTGCCGGCAGCATCGGTGACGCGGAACAGGCGGCCGGTCAGGCGCGGGAGTGCGCCACGCTGGCCCGGTCCGAACTGCGGCAACCCGCCATGCAGTTTGACCTCCATCTTCTTGGCGTCGCTTTTGAGGTCCGCCTTCATGAAGCGTGGCAGGATGTTCACGCAGACGATGATGGCGCCGAGCGACCCAAATACATAAGTCACGGCGTAGCCGATCGCGACGTTGGCCTGCAGCCGCTTCACCTCCTCGGCCGACAGGCCGAGCTTGGTGATCGCATCGCCCGCCGTGCCGATGATGGCCGACTGGGTCATGCCACCAGCCGCAAGTCCGGCGGCGATGCCCTTGTCGAGATCAAAGATCTTGGCCAGCACCACCACCGTCACCAGGCCGCACACCGCCATGAAGACCGCCATGGCGATCTCGCGCAGCGAACTGCGGTTGAGCGAGTTGAAGAACTGCGGGCCGCTTTCGTAGCCGACGGCATAGATAAAGACCGCGAACATCACGGCCTTGACGCCGTTGTCGATCTGGACGCCGAACTGGCTGATCACCACCGCGGCAAGCAGTGAGCCGGCCACGCCGCCGAGCTGAAAGCGCCCGAAGGTGATCTTGCCGATGGCATAGCCGACGGCGAGCGACAGGAATAGCGCTGACTCCGGCGATTTCTGGAAGATAGTGTGCAACCAATCCATGGTGCCCTCCTGAAGCGATCGATGCGAGTTGAGACGACGTTTTCGACTTGCTGCTGCCGGGTGTTGTAGGGACAGTCTTCTCGCGCGGCATCTGCGTGCCGCGTCTGGTCAATGCCTTGCCAGTGCTCCGGCCATGGCCACCGATATCGGGCCCAGCAGCGGCAGGAGGACATTGGAAATCGCATAAGTGATGGTGTAGCCGATCACCGGGGTGCCGTTGCCGGCCGCGGTGGTCAGCGCCATGATGGTCGGCGTGCTGCAGTGCTGCCCGGCAACGGCGCCGAGCAGGATGGGCGTGTCGAGCTTCAGCCAGCGATGACCGATGAACAGCGAGATCGCGGCTGGCACCACCGAGACGAGGATGCCCGCCACCGGCAGGATCAGGCCATATTCGCGGATGAGCTTGATCGCGTCAGGACCGGCGGAGAGGCCCACCGCGGCAATGAAGGTGGCCAGGCCGAAGTCCTTCAGGATCTCGGCGGCGGAAGAGGGCAGCGAGCCGAACAGCGGCACGCGCGCGCGCAGCCAGCCGAACATCAGGCCTGACACGAGGCAGCCGCCGCCGGTGCCGAGCGTGAGATCGGCGCGGCCGAGCTTTACGCTGAGGCTGCCGATCAGCATGCCCAGCAGCACGCCGACGCCCAGGAACACGAAGTCGGTCTTGATGGTCGGCGTGACCGTGTAGCCGAGTTCCGGCACGACGCGCTGCACTGCCTCCTGCGGGCCCGCCAGGGTCAGCACGTCGCCGCGCCTGAGTACGGTTTCGGGCAACGCGGGAACGCTGTGCTGCATGCGCGCAATGCGCTGGATATAAACGCCGCGTCCCATGCCGACATCGGCCATCTGGCGCAGGCGTGCCAGCGTGAGGCCAATGACCTCGCGCCGCGTGAGCAGGACGTCGTGCTCGCTCTGCACGGCGTCCATGTCGGGCTCTTCCGGCAATTCGGGGCCGACCAGTCCGGCGAAGGCCACCATGGCATCGCGCCGGCCAACGGCGAGCACCGCATCACCGCCGCGCAGGATCTCGTCGGGGGTCGGCCGAAACGTGTTCCCGTCGCGCCGTACACGCCGGATCGTCACGCCCAGCGCGACCAGCTTCTCGGTATCGAGCACGGTCTTGCCGGCCACGTCTTCGACGCGCAGTACGCGTCCGACCAGCAGCGGCAATGCGCTGCTCTGGCCTTGGCCCATGTCGTTCTCGCCACCGAGCTTGTGCCACAGTTTTTCGGCGGAGTCGCGCAG
This sequence comes from Cupriavidus sp. 22TCCZM04-2, assembly GCF_057798895.1. Classification (NCBI taxonomy): domain Bacteria; kingdom Pseudomonadati; phylum Pseudomonadota; class Betaproteobacteria; order Burkholderiales; family Burkholderiaceae; genus Cupriavidus; species Cupriavidus sp. 22TCCZM04-2. The sequence goes on along the minus strand of NZ_JBYOJS010000001.1, from coordinate 374,424 downwards.
GTTCACGCGCAACAGCCACGGCGCGAGCTGGCTTGTGAACAGGACGATGGAAACCAGGCCGAACAGGTAGGTCACGCTGTACGCGGTGACGATATTGGTTTGCAGCACCCGTATCTTTTCTTGCGAGATGCCCAGCCGGGAAATCGCTTCGGACGCGGTGCCAATTACGGCAGACTCGGTCGCGGCGCCGGCGAGCAGGCCGGCGGCGGTACCCTGATCGAGTCTCAGCAGTGGCACGGCGACGGCCAGCAGGCCCAGCAGCACGAAGACTTCCACGAGCGAGAGCAGCCCGATGCGCCATTCGCGTCCGACATTGGCAAAGAACTGCGGCCCGCCGGTGAAGCCCAGCGCGAAGATGAAGACGGCGAACGCAACGTTCTTGACGTCGTTGTCGAGCCGCGCGCCGCTTTGCCCGATCACGAGCGAGGCGATCAGCGTGCCGCAGATGCCGCCGAGCTGGAACGGGCCGAAGCGGATCGCGCCGATCGCATGGCCGACCGCAAGCGCGAGGAACAGCGCAATTTCCGGTTGCGAGGCAAGCAGGCCTGAAAGGAATTCCATGGCGCGGCAGCGATATCCTTGGGGCGTGCGGCGTGGCGCGAAAACGTATTGCGCATTGCCGCTCAAAGCGCGCGGCCGTGCGGCCAGAACGCATCAGCATCCGCATGGGGATGCTGCGTGATGGATTATCACTGCGGGGTCGAAACCGGCGTACTGAAAGCTTTTATCGGTGATTTAAATAATTAAACGCGTCCGATTTTCGTTGCGCCGCACCACGCGGCGGACCCGGAACGCTTCACCCGGTCGGGTGCGGCGCCGCCATGGCAACGTCACGCGCTACTTCCCGCCGGCGAGCCGTGCGTCGATGTGCTTGGCGCGCTCCAGCGAGCCGGGGTGGCTGCTGAGCATGCTGGACTGTCCGCCGTCGAGTGCCGCCAGCTTGCGGAAGGCGGAGGCCAGCGCCTGCCGGTTGGCGCCGTTTTTGGTGAGCAGGTCGAACGAATAATCATCGGCGGCGCTCTCCTGCCGTTGCGAGAACTGCGCATTGATGAATTGTTCGCCCAGGTCGGCGATCTGCGACGAGGTCAGCGCGGTGAGTGTCGGACTGCCCAGCGAACCGAGCAGGCCGCGCGCCGCCGACGTGCTGTACGCCACCTGCATGGCGTGCTTGGTATGCCCCAGCGCGACGTGGCCGATCTCGTGGCCCACCACGCCGCGGACTTCGTCGTCGCTCATCAGGTCCATCAGGCCGCTGTAGACGCGCACGCAGCCGTTGGCCATGGCCCAGGCATTGACGTCCTTGGTCATGTACACCTTGGCGTCGAGCGGCAGGCCGGTATTGCCCAGCCCGCTCATCACGTTGGCGAGGCGTCTGGTGTAGGGGCTGTCGGCCGCGGCAATGGTGTTTTTCTTGTCCATTTCCGCGCAGGACTGGTCGGACAAGGTCTTGACGTTGGCGTCGGTCAGCGAGGCTGCCGAGAACAGGCTGCCGCCGGCTTGCGTCATGCTGTCCATGTTCATGTTGGCGCAGCCGGCCTGCAGGGCCACGCAGACCACGGCAGGGACGGCAACTCGCGCGATTCGCGTCATGGTTCGGCTCCAGGGCGGAATTGACAAATGCATAGCATAGGAAAACCGGGAGCGAATGCGCCAGTGGAGTTTGTCCGACAAGGACGCGCGCCAGCGCGCGCGTCCTGTGACGTGGAGCGTTTTTTCAGCGGGCCTCGGGCCGTTTCGCGCACATTGCGGGGACGGCTCCCGACGCCTCAGTTTTGCGGCAGTTCGTAGGCGATGGTGCGGATGACACCACCGCTATCGGCCACCTCGCAGAGAATCCGCGCGGACCGTACCTTCAGGTTGAACGGAGGCGCGGTCAGCACGAGCCCGCTTGGTTGCGCCCCGAACAGGCGCAGGTGCGAGCCGATTGCCTTGTCGACGTTAGGCGTGAAGTTCGCGCTCTGCGGCAGGTACTCGGTCAGGATCAGCACCTTGTATGGCCCGAGTTTCGACAGCACGGTGGCGATGCGCGCATTGTCCAGGTGGTCGAGCACCTGGCGCAGGAACACGATGTCGCCCGCAGGCAGCGGATCGGTCGTGATGTCGACGCAGCGAAAGTCCACGTCGAGATCGGCGAACCTTGTCCGGTTCGACTGGATCGCCGCGTCCACGACGTCGCAGCCGACGTAGCGCCCGCAAACGGCGCGAATCCGCTTGCCGACGTTGAAGTCGCCACAGCCGAGGTCGACGACGGCCGGCTGCGACAACGCGCCCAGGTACTCGGTCACCGCCTTTACATAGGGTTCGACAATCTTGGGGTCATGGGAACTGCTGCCGCTGTAGAACCCGGACTGGTCCTCCGCCACGCCCCAGCCACCGGTCTGGTACACGTGGGTGAAAACTTCCCCAAGGGGCTTGCCTTCATACAGCGCCGTTTGCCTGCGTATGTTTCGGTCGCGGTGGAACTTCAGCACCCACGACGGCATGAATGGCTTCAGCGTTTGTTTGACGCGTTGCGCCAGTACGGAACGTGCGGGTGTGGCTGCCGTAGTCATGTTGCCTCCTGTCTGGGCTGTAGGGACTGGCTCGGATGTTTGAGCTTAGTAACAACCACAGCCAGCTTCATCCCAAAGGTTGATGACCTTTGTGCGGAAGGCCTCAGAACGACTGGATCTTTTGGGTCGTGCGCGCAGCAATGCAAGCGTACGCCGGTGCGTTCGCGGCAATGCCAGGGACAGGGGAGCACCGATCCGGAAATCCTTTGTCAATCAAAGGTTTGATCGGTATTGATGGTGCCCGGGGTCGGACTCGAACCGACACGCCTTGCGGCGGGGGATTTTGAGTCCCCTGCGTCTACCTGTTTCACCACCCGGGCAGGTGCGGGCGCCGGAGCCGGCACCGCGTTGAGCCGCGAATTATGCCGCAAATCGCCCCTTTCGACAACCTGCGGGTGCGCTCAGCGGCGCCGGCGGGCGTTGATGTGGCGGGTGCCGTCGCAATATTCAGTGGTATTGGCCCGGATATCCGCGCGTGCCGGGCCGGGGCTACGATGGCGCTTTCCCATGCACGCCGAGCCCGCCATGCCCGCACAATCGTCCCTGGCCAGCCTGGCCCGGTTGCCTTCCCAGGACCCGGCCTACTACGAGCGAGAATACAACAACCGTGCGCGCGTGCCCGACAACGCCGAGCACATGGCGCGCTGGGCGACGCTGTCGGCGCAGGTGCGCGCGCGCGGCGGCTACCAGGAGGATCTGAGCTATGCCGCACCCGGTTCGGTCCACGCGCAGGACGAGCGGCTGGACTACTTCCCGGGCGCCGGCGAGAACCCGCCGCTGCTGGTATTCGTGCATGGCGGCTATTTCCGCGCGCTGGACAAGCGCGACCACAGTTTCGTGGCCAGCGAGCTGCCGCGGCTGGGCGTATCGGTGGCGGTCGTGAACTATTCCCTGTGCCCGTCCGTGGCGGTCCCGGCGATCGTGCGCCAGGTGGTGGGCAGCGTGGCGTGGCTGTACCGGCAATCATCGCGCCTGGGCCATGACCCTGCGCGCATCTTCGTGGCCGGCCATTCGGTTGGCGGCCACCTGGTGGCCATGCTGATGGCGGCGCTGTGGCCGCAGGTCGGTCCCGACCTGCCGGACGACCTGGTCAAGGGCGGCCTGTCGGTCAGCGGCCTGTACGACCTGGAGCCGCTGCGCCGCGCCGAGTTCCTGCAGCGCGACCTGCGCCTGTCCGAGGCCGACGTCGCGCGCCTGTCGCCGGCGTTCATGCCGCCCGCGACGCATGCGCCGCTGGTGACGGCCGTGGGCGAACTGGAAGCCGCCGAGTACCACCGCCAGAACGCGTTGATCCGCGCCGCGTGGCCGGCCAATGCTGCGCAGGATGTGCCGCTGCCGGGCCGCCACCATTTCAACGTGATGGATGACCTGGCCAATCCCGACAGCACGCTGCTGCGGGCTGTCCTGACGCTGACGGGCGCCAGGACGTAGCCGGCGCGCTCAACCTTCGAGCACGCGCAGCAGGGACGAGGTATCGTCCTTGCCCCAGCCCTTTTCCATGAGCGTCTGGAGCTGGCCCGAGGTGGCTTCCATGGCCGGCAGCTTCAGGCCGATTTCCTCGGCGATGTTGCGCGCGAGCCCGAAGTCCTTGTCATGCAGCCGTGCCTCGATGCCGGCGGCGAAGTCGTGCGCGACCATCTTCGGCCCCATCATGTCGAGCATGCGGCTGCCGGCCAGGCCGGTGGACATGGCCTCGAACACGCGTGCGGTATCGACCTGCTGCGCGGACGCAAAGCGCATGGCCTCGGCGATGCCTTCGATATTGACCACCTGCGCGATCTGGTTGCACAGCTTGGCCACCTGGCCGGCACCGTGGTCGCCGATGTGGGTGATGGTCTTGCCGAGCAGCGCCAGCAGCGGGCGCACGCCTTCCAGCACTTCGGGCTTGCCGCCGACCATGATGGTCAGCGTCGCGGCCTCGGCCCCGACCGTGCCGCCCGATACGGGGCAGTCCAGCATGTCGATGCCGCCTGCGGACAGTGCGGCGGCGATTTCACGCGTGACGATGGGCGAGATGGTGCTGTGGTCGATGCAGACCGTGCCGGGAGCAGCGCCGTGGATCACGCCGTTCTCGCCGAGCAGCACCTCGCGCACGTCCTCGGACGAGGTGACGTTGGTGAACACCACGCTGGTGCCGCGTGCGGCTTCGGCGGGCGTAAAGTACGGCTCGGCGCCAAGCGCGCGCGCAGCCTCGGCGGCTTCCGGGCGGCGCACGAAGGCGCGCACCGAATGGCCTGCGGCCAAGAGGTGGCGGGTCATGTGCGAACCCATGGCGCCCAGGCCGATAAACGCGACGGTGCGCGCGGAGGATTGTGGATTGGCGGTGGTCATGCGGTGTTTCCCTTTCAGTGCGGCCGTGCCGGTCGCAATCGCTACAGGTGCTTACTCGTCGCCCGCGTAGGCGAACTTGCCGTTGCGGACGGTTCCCATCACGCGCGAACGCTGGTCGAAGCCCTGGTGGTCTTTCGCATTCATGTTCATCACGCCGTTGGGAATGGTGAGGTTCGAGGTGGTTTCAATGGCGTTGCGCAAGGCGTTGCGGAATTCACGCGTGCCCGGCTGCGCGCCGGTCTTCAGAGCGCGCCGCGAGGCATCGTCGAGCAGCTGCCACGCGCCCCAGGCGTCGCCGGCGAACTGGGTCACGCTGTCGGCGCCGTACTTCGCTTCATAGCGCGTGACGAAGTCGAGCGCCACCTTGCGCACCGGGTGGCTGGCCGGCAACTGGCGCGCGACCACGACGGGGCCGGTGGGGAACAGCGTGCCTTCCACGTCCTTGCCGCCGACGCGCAGGAAATCCCACGTCGCGATGCCATGGGTCTGGTAGATCTTGCCCTTGTAGCCGCGCTCGGCCAGCGTCTTCTGCGGCAGCACCGCGGGCGTGCCCGAGCCGGCGATCAGGATGGCGTCCGGATTGGCCGACATCAGCTTGAGCACCTGCCCGGTCACGGAGGTGTCGTTGCGGCCAAAGCGTTCATTGCCGACCACTTTCAGCTTGCGCACCTCCGCCAGGCGCGAGAACTCGCGCCACCAGCTTTCGCCGTAGGTGTCGGAAAAGCCGATGAAGCCGACTGTCTTCACGCCATGGTTGCTCATGTACTCGGTCAGCACCGTGGCCATGTGCGAGTCGTTCTGCGGCATCTTGAAGGCCCAGCGCCGGCGCGCATCGGTCAGCGGCTCGATGATCGCGGCGGAGGCGGCCAGCGCCACCATGGGCGTTTCGTTCTCGGCGATGGCATCCAGCGCGGCAATCGCGTTAGGCGTGATGTTGGGGCCGACGATGACGTCGACCTTTTCCTCGGAGATCAGCTTGCGCACGTTGCGCACCGCGGCGGCCGGGTCCGAGCCGTCGTCGAGCAGCACGTAGTGAGCCTTTTGCCCGCCCAGCGTCTGGGGCCACATCAGCACGGTGTTCTTGGACGGAATGCCAATCGACGCCGCCGGGCCAGTGGTCGATACGTCAATGCCGACGCGGATGTCGGCCTGGGCGCTGTTGGCGATCAAGGTGGTAGCGGAGGCGCAGGCGATGACAAGCGCACGGCGCAGCAGGTTGGGCATGGTTCTCCTCCTGGTGTGTGTTTTTCTTTTTGAGGGTTGCTCCCCTCTGCCACGCAGCGGGAGAGGGGAGCAACCAAAGGGGGCAAGCTTACCGCGCCCCCAGCCGCCACAGCGACGTCACTTCCGCCGAGCGCGCCGCATGGAGTGCGTCGGCCGCGTCCGTTGCGCGCGGGTGGCGCGGACGGATATCCGTGCGGCCCAGCACTTGCAGGCCGGCCGCTTCGATCCAGCCGAGCAGTTGCTCGCGCGAACGCAGGCCGAGGTGCTCGGCCAGGTCGGACAGCAGCAGCCAGCCCTCGCCGCCAGGCTCCAGGTGGGCCGCCAGGCCGTCCAGGAAGCCACGGAGCATGACGCTGTCGGGGTCGTAGACGGCGCGCTCCACGGGCGAACTCGGTCGTGCCGGCACCCACGGCGGGTTGCAGACGACCAGTGGCGCACGGCCCGCGGGGAACAGGTCGGCTTCGAGCACCTCGACCTGCCCAGCCACGCCAAGCTGTTCAAGATTTTCGCGCGCGCAGGCGAGCGCACGCGGGTCCTGGTCCGTCGCCACCACGCGCTTGACGCCGCGCCGGGCCAGCACGGCCGACAGCACGCCAGTGCCCGCGCCGATGTCGAACGCCAGCGCCTTCGACGGCAGCGGCGCATTGGCGACGAGGTCCACGTACTCGCCGCGCACCGGCGAGAACACGCCGTACCACGGGTGGATGCGCGCGCCCAGCGCGGGAATCTCCACGCCTTTGCGGCGCCATTCGTAGGCGCCGATCATGCCGAGCAGCTCGCGCATCGACGCGACGTAGGGTTCGCCGGCGTTGCCATAGACCTGCTCGCAAGCCTGCGCGACATCCGGCGCGCGGCGCAGCGGCACCGTATGGCCGGCGTCGAACGGCAGCAGCAGCATGGCCAGCGTGCGCGCACGCTGGGACTGTGCCAGCCGGTGCTGGTGGAAGGCTTCGGTCGGCGACTCGGACGCATGCTTGTGTCCGGGCCGGCTCTTTTTCTTCGGCTTGCGCTCGGTGCGGCGGGCCATGGCCTGCAGCATCTGGCGGGCATTCTGGAAGTCGCCGCGCCATAGCAGCGCGGTGCCTTCGCACGCCAGGCGGTATGCGGTATCGGCGGAGGTGGTGTCATCGGCCACCACCACGCGGCGCGGCGGCGGCAGGCCGGCTTCGGAGCGCCACTGCGCGCTGCGTTCGGCGCCGTCCTCGGTCCAATGGATTTGCGGCAATTCGCTCACGGGCGGGCCTCCGGTCGGCACGGTTGTGCCAGGAAAACGTGCATAAAGGTGTCCTGCATACAAATGGGGATGGGCGGGAGCCGCGGCCTCAGAGTTCGTAGACCTCGTGCTCGCCCGACATGGCTTGCTCCACCAGCTTGCGGTTCAGCGTCGGCGAGAACAGTTCGATGAAGGTATAGACGAAGCTGCGCAGGTAGGCGCCCTGCTTGACGGCCAGGTGCGTCACATTGGTGCCGAACAGGTGGCCGGCCGGAATGCCGCGCAGGTTGCGATCGCGCTCTGCATCGTAGGCCAGGCCGGCCACAATGCCGACGCCGAGCCCGACTTCCACATAAGTCTTGATCACGTCCGCATCGATGGCCTCCAGGACGATGTCGGGCTCCAGGTGGCGTAGCGCGAAGGCCTTGTCGATCTTCGGCCGGCCGGCAAAGTTCGGATCGTAAGTGATCAGCGGGTAGCCCTTCAGGTCTTCCAGCGCCAGGTGCTTCTTTTCGAGCAACGGATGATCGGGTGGCGTAATGACCACATGTTGCCACTGGTGGCCCGGCAGGGAGACCAAGGTCTTTTCGCTGGAGATGCCTTCCGTCGCAATGCCGATGTCCGCCTGGTCATGGAGCAGCATGTCGGCGATCTGCGCCGGGTTGCCCTGCTGGATCGACAGCCGGACCTTCGGGTAGCGCTTGGTGAACTCGCTGATGACCCGCGGCAAGGCGTAGCGCGCCTGCGTGTGAGTGGTGGCAATGGTGAAGTTGCCCTGGTCCTGCGCGGCATAGTCCATGCCCACGCGCTTCAGGCTTTCCACTTCCTGCAGGATCTTCTCCACCGAGTTGAGGATGCGCCGCCCCGGTTCGGTCAGGCTGCGGATGCGCTTGCCATGGCGCGTGAAGATATCGACGCCCAGCTCTTCTTCCAGCTCGATGATGGCCTTGGACACACCCGGTTGTGATGTGTAGAGCGCTTTTGCGGCTTCCGTCAGGTTGTAGTTCTGGCGTACCGCTTCACGCACAAAGCGAAACTGGTGCAGGTTCATATAACTTCGATCGTATAAACAAACAACTTCTTATTAGTTTGAGGTATGAGGCCAGTTTATTACGATTCTCGAACTTTGTTAATGAATGGCCAGCCCGCATTGCGCCCGCAGCCGCCACCCTGAAAGTGGCGCGGGCAAGACGGAATGGCCCACAAGAGCCTCTCAATGTCCCTTGCCTATACCGTTTCCGGTTTGCTGGTAGGCGTCCTCGTCGGTCTGACCGGGGTGGGCGGGGGCTCGCTCATGACGCCACTGCTGACGCTGCTGTTTGGCTTCTCGCCGGCCACGGCAGTCGGCACGGACCTGGCCTTCGCCTCCATCACCAAGGGCTTCGGCACGCTGGCGCACCGTGCGCACGGGCATGTGCAGTGGCAGGTCGTGCGCCGCCTGTGCCTGGGCAGCCTGCCGGCCGCGGTGGCCGCCATCCTCGTCCTGAAGAGCGCCGGCGAACTCCATGGGCAGTGGCTGCACGCGATTCGCCTGACGATCGGCGTGTCGGTGCTGCTGACCGTGCTGTCGCTGCTGTTCCGCAAGCAGATGCTGGCCTGGCTGGCGCGCAATCCGCGCTTCCAGCTCCAGGGCCGTGCGCAAGTGATTGCCACCGTCGTGGTCGGCGCCGTGATCGGCGTGCTGGTCACGGTGTCGTCGATCGGTGCCGGCGCGGTTGGCGCCACGCTGATCCTGCTGCTGTATCCCCATATGAAGCCGGCCGAAGTGGCCGGCACCGATATCGCCTACGCCGTCCCGCTGACGGCGCTGGCCGGGCTGGGCCATGTGTGGCTTGGCACCGTCGACTGGAATCTGCTGCTGGCGCTGCTGGTGGGCTCGATCCCCGGCATCTGGCTGGGTGCTCAGCTCTCCCGCGCGCTGCCCGAGCGCCTGGTGCGCGCGGCCCTGGCCACCACGCTGACCCTGGTCGCCATCAAGCTCGTCTCCTGAATCCCACGAATACTGAACGGACCCCGCCATGTATCAGTACGACCAATATGACCAGCGCATCGTCAACGAGCGTGTTGCCCAGTTCCGTGACCAGGTGCGCCGCCGCCTGTCGGATGAACTGACCGAAGAAGAATTCCTGCCGCTGCGCCTGCAGAACGGCCTGTACATGCAGCGCCATGCCTACATGCTGCGCGTGGCGATTCCGTACGGACTGCTGGCCTCGAAGCAGCTGCGCAAGCTGGCCCATATCGCGCGCGAGTACGACCGCGGCTATGGCCACTTCTCGACGCGCCAGAACATCCAGTACAACTGGATGGAACTCGAGCGCGTGCCCGACGTGCTGGCCGAACTCGCCAGCGTCGAGATGCACGGCATCCAGACCTCGGGCAACTGCGTGCGCAATATCACCACCGACCACTTCGCCGGCGTCGCGCCGGACGAGTCGGTGGACCCGCGCGTGCTGGCCGAGTTGCTGCGCCAGTGGAGCACGTTCCAGCCGGAATTCGCGTTCCTGCCGCGCAAGTTCAAGATCGCGATCTCGGCCTCGAAGGACGACCGCGCCGTGGTGCAGATGCATGACATCGGCATCTACGTCTACAAGAACGACGCCGGCGAGACCCGCATCCGCGTGCTGGCCGGTGGCGGCCTGGGCCGCACCCCGATCCTCGGCACGATCATCAAGGACGACCTGCCGTGGCAGCACATGCTGACCTACGTCGAGTCCGCCATCCGCGTGTACAACCGCTATGGCCGCCGCGACAACAAGTACAAGGCGCGCATCAAGATCCTGGTCAAGGCCATCGGCGCCGAGAAGTTCGCGCAGGAAGTCGAAGAGGAATGGCAGTTCAGCAAGGACGGTCCCGGCACGCTCACGCAGGACGAGTTCGACCGCGTGGCGCAATACTTCGCGCCGCCGGCCTATGAGAAGCTGGCCGACACCGATGCTTCGTACGAGAAGCACCTGCTCGAAGAGAAGGCCTTCGCCCGCTGGGTGAGCCGCAGCGTGCATGGCCACAAGGTACCGGGCTACGCCGCCGTGACGCTGTCGACCAAGCCGGGTCCGGTCTCGCCTCCGGGCGACGCTACCGCCGAGCAGATGGAAGCCGTGGCCGACCTGGCCGACCGCTTCGGCTTCGGCGAGCTGCGCGTCGCGCACGAGCAGAACCTGGTGCTGCCGGACGTGAAGAAGCACGACCTGTACGACTTGTGGCAGCTCGCGAAGAAGGCTGGCCTGGCCACCGCCAACATCGGCCTGCTGACCGACATCATCGCCTGCCCGGGCGGCGACTTCTGCTCGCTGGCGAATGCCAAGTCGATCCCGATCGCGCTGGCCATCCAGGAGCGTTTCGACAACCTGGACTTCGTCCATGACCTGGGCGAAGTGTCGCTGAATATCTCGGGCTGCATCAACGCCTGCGGCCACCACCATGTCGGCAATATCGGCATCCTAGGCGTCGACAAGGATGGTTCCGAGTGGTACCAGGTCACGCTGGGTGGCGCCCAGGGCAACGACGCCGCGATCGGCAAGGTCATCGGCCCGTCGTTCAGCGCCGAGGAAATGCCGGACGTGGTCTCGCGCATCATCGAGACCTTCGTGGCCAACCGCATCGAAGACGAACGTTTCATCGAGACCGTGAACCGGATCGGCGTCGCCCCGTTCAAGGAGCGCGTCTACGCCGACAAGCAGCCGCGCGAGCGCGCCGAAGCCTGAGGACCGGAGAAAGACACATGGCAAAGATCATTCAACTGCAACGTACCGCCGACGCGGTCACCCCGGTTATCGTCGAAGACAGCTGGACCGTGCTGCGCGGCGCCGAAGGGCAGCCGCTGACCGAAGAGCAGATCACCGCAGCCGTGCAGGGCCAGGACGCCGTCCTGTTCCCGCTGACGGTGTGGAAGTCGCATCAAGACCTGCTGGCCGGCCGCGCGCGCGAGCGTACCGGCGTGTGGCTGGCCCCCGAAGACGAGCCGGGCGATGCCCAGTCGCTGTTCGACGGCGTGGCCGTGGTGGCGGTGGATTTCCCGGTGTTCCGCGATGGCCGCGGTTTCTCCACGGCTTACCTGCTGCGCACGCGCTACCAGTGGAAGGGCCAGCTGCGCGCCATCGGCGACGTGCTGCGCGACCAGCTGAATTTCATGAAGCGCTGCGGCTTCGACACCTTCGCGGTGCGCGCCGACAAGAACATCGACGACGCCATCAAGGGCTTCACCGAGTTCACCGTGGCGTACCAGGCTTCGGTCGACGAGCCGCTGCCGCTGTTCCGCCGTGCACGTGCCGAAGTTGGCGCAAGGGAATCGGCATGAGCGCTGCATTGAGCGACATCGCGGTGGTGGATGCCGGTGCGCCGGCGTCGGCGCTGCGTCCCGCGCTGTGGACCATGCCCGAGTACACGGGCAGCGTGGCCGCGCTGGAAGAGAAGGAGCGCGAGCTGGCGAGCCGCCTGTCCGGCATTGCCGCACGTTTCTTCCGCGCGCGCTTCGCCACCAGCCTCGCCGCCGAGGACATGGTGCTGACCGACGCGATCCTGCGCGGCACGCAGGCCGTGCGCGCGGGCATCCGCGTGTTCACGCTGAACACCGGCCGCCTGCACGCGGAGACGCTGGCTGTGCTGGACCAGGTGACCGGTCACTATGGCTACACCATCGAGCAATACACGCCGGATGCCGAGGCAGTGGAAAACTACCTCAAGAGGCACGGCTTGAACGCTTTCTACGACAGCGTAGAACTGCGCAAGGATTGCTGCGGCATCCGCAAGGTGGAGCCGCTCAACCGCGCGCTGTCGCACGCGGACGCCTGGATGACCGGCCAGCGCCGAGAGCAGGCCGTCACGCGCGCCGAGCTGCCGTTCGAGGAAATGGACGAAGCCCGCGGCATCCCCAAGTTCAATCCGCTCGCGGACTGGACCGAGGCCGAGGTGTGGGCATACCTGAAGCGCCACAACGTACCGGTCAACGCGCTGCATGCCAAGGGCTACCCCAGCATCGGCTGCGAACCCTGTACCCGCGCGGTGCGCGCCGGTGAAGACGTACGCGCCGGGCGCTGGTGGTGGGAGAGCAAGGACTCGAAAGAGTGCGGGCTCCACGAACAGAACATCAAGCATTGAGATTGGGGCCGAACGACATGGGCATCATGAACGACATCGCAAGCGCCGCCAGCAGCGTGGCGCACCTGCTGCAGGTACAGAACGACCACCTCGACCGCCTGGAGGCCGAGTCGATCTACATCATCCGCGAGGTGGTGGCCGAGTGCCGCAACCCGGCGCTGCTGTTCTCGGGCGGCAAGGACTCGATCGTCATGCTGCACCTGGCGCTGAAGGCCTTCCGCCTCGGTGAGCGCAAGATCGAGCTGCCGTTCCCGCTGGTGCACATCGATACCGGCCACAACTACCCGGAAGTGATCACCTTCCGTGACCAGCGCGTGGCCGAACTCGGCGCGCGCCTGGTGGTGGGCCACGTGGAAGATTCGATCAAGCGCGGCACCGTGCGCCTGCGCAAGGACACCGATTCGCGCAACGCGGCGCAAGCCGTGACGCTGCTGGAAACCATCGCCGAGCACCAGTTCGACGCGCTGATGGGCGGCGCCCGCCGCGACGAAGAGAAGGCCCGCGCCAAGGAGCGCATCTTCTCGTTCCGCGACGAGTTCGGCCAGTGGGACCCGAAGGCCCAGCGCCCCGAGCTGTGGAGCCTCTACAACGCGCGCATGGCGCAGGGCGAGCAGATGCGCGTGTTCCCGATCTCGAACTGGACCGAGCTGGACGTGTGGCAGTACATCGCCCGCGAAAAGCTGGCGCTGCCGCCGATCTACTACACGCACCAGCGCGAAGTGGTACGCAAGAACGGCCTGCTGGTGCCGGTGACGCCGATCACGCCGAAGCAGGACGGCGACGTCAGCGAAGTGCTGTCGGTGCGCTTTCGCACCGTGGGCGACATCAGCTGCACCTGCCCGGTGGCCAGCACGGCGGATTCGCCGGAAGCGATCATCGCCGAAACGGCCGTGACCGAGATCACCGAGCGCGGCGCCACGCGCATGGACGACCAGACCAGCGAGGCGTCGATGGAACGCCGCAAGAAGGAAGGCTATTTCTAAGCCGACGCAGCCAAGGATTCAGACATGACTCACCAATCTACCCACCAGGGCCTGCTGCGTTTCATCACCGCGGGTTCCGTCGACGACGGCAAGAGCACGCTGATCGGCCGCCTGCTGTTCGACAGCAAGGCCGTGCTGTCCGACCAGTTGACCGCGCTGGCCAACGCCAAGAACAAGCGCACCGCCGGCGAGCAGATCGACTTCTCGCTGCTGACCGACGGCCTCGAAGCCGAGCGGGAGCAGGGCATCACGATCGATGTGGCGTACCGCTATTTCTCGACCGCGCGCCGCAAGTTCATCATCGCCGATACGCCGGGCCACGAGCAGTACACGCGCAACATGGTCACGGGTGCCTCGACCGCGCATGCGGCCATCGTGCTGGTGGATGCCACCCGTGTGACGGTCAAGGACGGCCGCGCCGAACTGCTGGCGCAGACCAAGCGCCATTCGGCCATCCTGAAGCTGCTGGAACTGCAGCACGTGATCGTGGCCGTCAACAAGATGGACCTGGTCGACTACAGCGAGCAGCGCTTCAACGAGATTCGCACGGCCTACGCCGAACTGGCCGAACAGCTCGGCCTGAAGGATGTGCGCTACGTGCCGGTGTCGGCGCTGCGCGGCGACAACATCGTGCACGCCAGCGACGCCATGCCGTGGTACCAGGGCGAGTCGCTGCTGCCGCTGCTTGAAGAACTGCCGGTGGAAGAGGCTGCGCCGGAGGGCGACACCACGCTGCGCTTCCCGGTGCAGCTGGTGATCCGCCAGGACGGCTCGCAGTCGGACGACTTCCGTGGCTACGCCGGCCGTGTCGAGGCAGGCACCGTGCGCGTGGGCCAGAAGCTGCGCGTGCTGCCGGCCAACCGCGACGCCGTGGTGGCCGAAGTGCTGACGCCGAACGGCGCCGCCGATTCCGCCAGTGCCGGCGATACCGTGACGGTGCGCCTGGCCGAGGACGTCGATGTATCGCGTGGTGACATGTTCGTCGCCGCCGACGCGACCGCGGCCTCCGCCAAGAAGCTGCAGGCCGACCTGTGCTGGTTCGACGACGAATCGCTGAACCCGTCGCGCAAGTACGTGCTCAAGCACACCACGGCCAGCGTGTTCGCACGTGTGTCGGCTGTGGATCGCGTGCTGGACGTCCACACGCTGTCGCACGAGACCGGCCGCCACGATATCCGCCTGAACGATATTGGCTCGGTGCAGCTCTCGCTGCAGAAGCCGATCGTGTGCGATACCTACGGTGACAACCCGGCGACCGGCGCCTTCGTGCTGATCGACGAGGCGACCAATCACACGGTGGCCGCGGGCATGATCCGTGCATACTCCTGAGCGTTACGGCACATAGTCAATCGCAAGCGCAAGGGGCAGATGATGAGCAAGGCAGGCAAAGCGACCGGCAAGGTCTACCTGATCGGGGCAGGTCCCGGGGCGGCGGATCTCATTACGGTGCGTGGTGCACGGTTGTTGGGCGAAGCCCAGGTCGTGCTGCATGACGCATTGGTATCGCCGGAGATGCTGGCCTGGTGTCCGCAAGCGAAGCTGGTGGAAGTGGGCAAGCGCTGCGGCAAGCGTTCGACGGCGCAGCTGTTCATCAACCGCCAGATCGTCGACATGGCCACCAAGTTCGAACGCGTGGTGCGCCTGAAGGGCGGCGACCCGATGCTGTTCGGCCGTGCCGACGAAGAGCTGCAGGCGCTGGAAGCCGCGGGCATCGAGTATGAGGTGGTGCCCGGAATTACCGCTGCGCTGGCGGCCGCATCGGCCATCGCCAAGCCGCTGACCAAGCGTGGCGTGTCGCGCAGCGTTGCGTTTGCCACGCAGGCCAAGGCCGCGGACGGCACGGAAGTGCCAGCTGCGGCGGCCGATATCGAGGCCGATGTACGGGCCGATACGCTGGTCTATTACATGGGCCGCGACCAGGCTGCGGCCATTGCTGCGCAACTGATTGCGCACGGAAAGGCGCCATCGACGCCGGCATGGGTGGTGGAGTCGGTCAGTACCCCGCGCCAGCGCAGCCATGCGTTCACGCTGCGACAGATGGCGGCGGGCGAGGCTGCCGGCTGGATCGACCCGGCGCAACCGAGCCTGCTGATGATCGGTGAGGCGCTGGCGGCGCGGGCGACCGAGCCGGTGCTGGATCAGGCGGAGCCTGTTGCGGCGAAAGCGGCCTGAGGCCGCGTAGCCGTACGAAAGAAAAACCGGGCAACTGCCCGGTTTTTTCATGCGCCGCCAGTTGCGGCCGGCGCCAGCGATGCCACGCAGTACGCGGCAATCGCATCGAGGACACTGTCATCCTCGCCCACTGCGGGCGCACAGCGAATCGACAAGGCAGGATATTGCTGCCGGCAGGTATCGATCAGCGCGGGCAGGTCGCGCCGCAGGTGGCCACCCTGGCCAAAGAACACTGGCACCACGGTGATCTCGTCGATGCCAGCGGCTGCGAGCTCACCAAGGGCCTCCTGCAACTGCGGCGACATCAACTCCAGGAAAGCAAGCCGCACCGGCGTGCCCGGCAGAACCCCGCCGAGCTTCTGCGCCAGCCGATCGAACGGCTCACGCCAGCGCGCGTCGCGCGCCCCGTGTGCGAACAACACGAGGGCCTGGCGGCTGGGCGTGGCTGTGGTTGGAGGCATCACGATCCTTGTGTCAGTGACGATCCACCCAGCGCAGCGCTGTCAGCGCGAACAGCAGGTACAGCGTTCCGGGCACCAGCGCCGAAAGGATCGGTGGCCAGGTATGCAGCAAGCCCACGTGCGAAAACAGCGTATTCGACAGGTGGAACGACAGCCCCAGCATGATCCCGCCGAACACCTTCACGCCGACCGCGCCCGCACGCGCGTGCAGGTAGGCGAAGGGCAGGGCGAGGGCCATCATGACGAACAGGGTCAGCGGGTAGACCACTTTCTTCCAGAAGGCGATCTCGTAGCGCTGCGTGTCCTGCTTGTTGTCGCGCAGGTGCCGGATATAGCGGAACAGGTCCAGCGTCGACATGCGTTCGGGCGTGACCAGCAGCACGGACAGGATCTGCGGCGTCAGCTCCGAGTGCATGGTGATGCTGGGGAACTTGACCTGCTCGGCGCGGAACTCCGGTGCGAGCCCGTCGCCCGGCGCGTTGGCCGGCTTGCCCAGTTCCGAGAAGCGGGTCTCGTTGACATCGCTCAGCAGCCACGACTGGGCGCCCTGGTACCGGCCTTCCTTCACCACCCGGATGACGCGCAGGCGGTACTGGGCATCGAACTCATAGACCGTGATGCCGGTGATGGTCTGGTCCGGCCGCAGCCCGGCCACGTTGACGAAGCGCGTGATCTCGCCATCGCCCTTCGGATCCTTGTCGCGGTCCTTGACCCAGACGCCGGAACGGAAGTCCGACGATACCGTGGCACCGATGGCTTCCAGCTTGACCTTCTGCGCGAACTGCTCGGCCCGGGGGCCGATGAACTCGCCGAAGATGAAGGTGATGAGGGCCAGTGGTACCGCCAGCTTGAACAGCGAGAACAGCGCCTGCCGCGTATTCAGACCCGCCACCCGGAAAATCGTGAACTCCGACTGGCTGGCCAGTTGCGAGAAGACGTAGATCGCGCTGATCAGCACCGCGATCGGCAGCACCTCGTAGACCCGCGTCGGCGCCTGCAGCAGGACGTGGAAGAACGCGATCAGCGAGGTGTACTTGCCGGCAACGCTCTCCAGTTCGTTGAGCAAATCGAAGAACACGAACAGCGACAGCACCGCGAACAGGATGAAGATGAACACCCCATAGACCTGGCGCGCAAAGTAGCGCTCATAGACGCGCAGCACCCTCATGCCGTGCCCCCCTTGGCGGGCGCGGGCCGATGCCCGAACACGGCGCGCCAGCCGCCCAGGCTGCGGTTCTGCCGGTAACGGAACATCACCAGCGCGGCCAGGAACACCACCAGGTGGATCGGCCACCAGGCCAGCCAGAACGGGACCGAGCCGGAACGCACCCAGGACTGGGCCAGGTTGATCATGTTGCTGTAGGTCAGGTAGATCAGCACCGCGAACACCAGCGGCGTGTAGCGGCCGAGCCGCGGGTTCACGTACGCCAGCGGGATGGCGATCATCACGAAATTGAAGGCAAGGATCGGCAGAGAAATGCGCCAGAGCAGCTCGCCCAGGTTCTCGCGTGTGGGATTGCGCAACAGGTCGATGGTGTCACGGCTTTTGGGCGGCACCGAGTTCTGGTTTTCAGGTGGCTTATTGTCCACCTTGACGGCATAGCGCTCGAACTCGACGATGCGGTAGTCGATCTGGCCCGGCGTGCCGGCATAGCGGCGGCCATTCTCCATGACCACCAGGCGGTCGCCGTTGGGCATGGTCTCGAACTTGCCCTGGTGGGCCAGCGCGACCCCGACCTTGCCGGCCTCGGCATTGGCGACAAAGACGTTGCGCGCGTACTGCATGTTGGCGTCGATGCCTTCGATGAACAGCACGTAGTTGCCGTTGGACGGTTCGATGAAGCGCCCCGCGGCAATCATCGACAGCACACCGCGCTGCTCGAAGCGGTCGCGGAACAGTGCGCTCTGCTGGTTGGCCCACGGCCACGCGAACACGCCGAGCAACAGCGACAGCAGGATGAACGGCGCCGCGAACTGCAGCACCGGCTTGACCAGGTCGCGCAGCGAGATGCCGGCCGAGAACCACACCACCATCTCGGAGTCCTTGTACCAGCGCGTGAGCACGATCAGGGTCGAGATGAAAAGCGTGGCCGAGAGCAGGATGGACAGGTAGCCGATCGTGGCCAGGCCGATCAGGATCAGCACGTCGTTGGGACTGGCCTTGCCGTTGGCGGCCAGGCCCAGGATACGGATCACAAGCGACGTGAGCATGAAGGTCAGCATCACCAGGAACACCGCGCCGGCGGTGTAGGCGAGCTCGCGTCGCAGGGCTTGTTGAAGGATCATGCGGTGTCGGTTCCGGGCTGCCGGCCGGCGCGGGCGATGTGCCGTGTGTCAAGTGCCTCGCAGGACAGCGGGCTGGCGGCGGGGCGGATCGGCAGCGGCAGGTCGCGGATAAAAATCGCGGATAATGGGGGCTTTCGTGACTACAAGCCCCTAGAAGGAAGCGCGATGGAATTTAGCACAAAAGCCCTGGATTGGAGCAAAGCCGGCCAAAATGGTTTCCTGGCGACCAAGACCGACTGCCTGGTGGTCGGCGTGTTCGAAGGGCAGAACCTGGCGGGGGTCGCCAAGGCCCTTGACGTGGCCACCAAGGGCTTGGTCGCACGCTTGCTGAAGCAGGGCGACTTCGAAGGCAAGCGCGGCACGCAGCTTACGCTGCACGAAGTGGCCGGCGTGGGCGCGGCCCGCGTGCTGCTGGTCGGCCTCGGCAAGGAAGCGGACTTCAGCGACAAGGCGTTTGCCGAATCCGTGCGCACGGCCGTGCGTGCCTTGTCGGCCACGCGCGCGACGTCGGCGCTGTGGTGCCTGTCGCAGCAGCCGCCGCAGCAGCGCGACATCGGCTGGGCCGTCATCACGACGATCACGCTGGTGCGCGACGCGGGCTACCGCCTGCTGGAGCGTCACCCGGGCCTGAAGCGCGCCAACGGCAAGCCGGGCGCGCCCGACAAGCCGGCGCTGCGCAAGGTGGTGCTGGCCGTGGACGCCAACGATGCCAAGGCCGCGACCCAGGCCGTGGTGCGTGGCACGGCCATTGCCAACGGCATGGAACTGACCCGCGACCTGGGCAACCTGCCGTCCAATATCTGCACCCCGACCTACCTGGCCAACACGGCGCGGGCCATTGCCAAGCGCCACAAGCTCAAGGTGGAAGTGCTCGGCCGCAAGCAGATGGAAGCGCTGAACATGGGCTCGTTCCTGGCCGTGACCAAGGGCAGCGTCGAGCCGCCGCAGTTCATCGTGCTGCGCTATGACGGCGCGGGCGCCAAGCAGGCGCCCGTGGTGCTGGTGGGCAAGGGCATCACCTTCGATACCGGCGGCATCTCGCTCAAGCCGGGCGAGGGCATGGACGAAATGAAGTACGACATGTGCGGTGCGGCCTCGGTGCTGGGCACGCTGCAGGCCGTGGCCGAGATGGGCCTGAAGCTCAACGTGATTGCCGTCGTGCCCACCTGCGAGAACATGCCCAGCGGGATCGCGACCAAGCCCGGCGACGTGGTGACCAGCATGTCGGGACAGACCATCGAGATCCTGAACACCGACGCCGAAGGCCGCCTGATCCTGTGCGATGCGCTGACCTACGTCGAGCGCTTCAAGCCGGCCGCGGTGGTAGACGTGGCCACGCTGACCGGCGCCTGCATCATCGCGCTGGGCCACATCAACAGCGGCCTCTACGCCCGTAGCGACCTGCTCGCCGACCAGCTGCTGCAGGCCGGCCGCAAGTCCATGGACACGGCCTGGCGCATGCCGCTGGACGACGAGTACCAGGACCAGCTCAAGTCGAACTTCGCCGACATGGCGAATATCGGCGGCCGCCCGGCCGGCAGCGTGACCGCCGCCTGCTTCCTGGCGCGCTTCACCGAAAAGTACGACTGGGCCCACCTGGACATCGCCGGCACGGCGTGGAAGAGTGGGGCGGCCAAGGGTGCCACCGGGCGCCCGGTGCCGCTGCTGGCCCAGTTCCTGATGGATCGCGCCGCCTGACGGGCGCAAGGGGCAGGCAGTCATGACGCGCATCGATTTCCACAGCAACGTGCCGGACAAGCTGGGCTATGTCTGCCGGCTGGTCCGCAAGGCATATGGCGCTGGCCAGAAGGTGGTGGTACACGGCCAGCCGCCGCAGCTCGCGGAACTCGACGCGCGGCTGTGGACCTTCTCGCCGCTGGACTTCCTGCCGCACTGCGGCGTGGACAGTCCCAATGCGGCCGTCACGCCGATCGTGCTGGCCGCGCAGCTGGAAGGCCTGCCGCACCATCAGCTGCTGATCAACCTGGACTCGCAGGCACCGGCGCAGTTCGCCAGTTTTGAACGCCTGATCGAAGTCGTGGGTGCCGGCGCCGAAGACCGCGAGGCAGGGCGCGAGCGCTACCGTTTCTATCGTGAACGCGGTTATCCGCTGACGCACCACGACCTCGGCCAGCCCAAGGGAGATTCCGCATGAGCGAACGCACGACCTCGCGGGTGATCCCGCGGCTCGGGCCCAACGACAGCATTCCGCTGCTGACCGAAGTGGTGGAGTTTCCGGATGCCGCCACGGCGCTATCCGAGGACGGTGTCATCGATACGGCCGGCATGGCCGAGTCGGGCGTGGTCACGTATGTGGGCGACACGGGCGAGCCGGATGCGCTGGCGATACCGGTTTTGATGGATGAGGTGGAAGACGGCGATACCGCGTTGCCGGTGACCGATCCTGAAGCCATCGCTGTGTCGGGGCGCTATTTGTCGGATGCGCCCGGCGAGGATGATCTGCGCGCCATGCGTTCCGAATTGCTGACACGCGTCATGATGCGCTTTCGCACGGAGTGGCCGCAGGTGGTGGAGGCGCATACCGAGGCCACGCTGCGCGCGCGGCTGGCGCCACTGACCGCGCAGCTCGCGGCTGAACTGACCCAGGCGCTCGAGGCTCGGCTGGTCGAGTGGCTGGATGCGACGCTGGAAGAGATTGAGCGGGATCCGGGTGGGTTGTGAGGATGGCGTCCCGGGCAGGCGCCGCTGTTTCGCCGGCGTAGCCGGCGAGTCACTTCTTGTCCGGGCGACAAAAAGTAAGCAAAAAACGCGTCGCTTACCCTAGCGGGCGAATATTGATCGTAGCGTGCGCAGAACTTCGTACGGGTATTGGCTTCATAGTCTTCCACGCTGCCTGCCGCGTGGAGCGCGTCCGTCTGCAGGCTCTCGGACAATGATTGAACGAGCCCCGAAACTGTCCGTGGCCCGGCCCTGCTGGCGCTTTCGCATCATCGCCTGCGGCTGCGCTGCGCGCGGCTCGGCAGCCGCGACGCTTCGCGCAACCGTCCGCTCAATCGGTCACCGCCCCCTTGCTCGCGGTTGACGCCAGCCGCGAAAACTTCGCCAGGACTCCACGCGTATAGCGCGGCGCGGGCTGTTTCCATTCGGCCCGGCGCCTCGCCAATTCTTCATCCGACACATTGACCTGCAATACCAGCTTGTGTGCGTCAATCGTGATCGAATCCCCTTCCTGTACCAGCGCGATCGTCCCGCCCACATACGCTTCAGGCGCTACGTGGCCAACCACCATGCCCCACGTACCACCGGAGAAGCGGCCATCCGTAATAAAGCCCACGGATTCGCCCAGCCCCTTGCCGATGATGGCGGAGGTCGGCGCCAGCATTTCCGGCATGCCCGGCCCGCCCTTGGGACCCAGGTAGCGCAGCACCAGCACGTCGCCGGCGTTGATCTTGTCGGCCAGGATCGCGTCCATGGCGCTCTGCTCGTCTTCAAACACGCGCGCCGGGCCGGTGATGACGGGGTTCTTCAGGCCCGTGATCTTTGCGACAGCACCTTCCTCGGCCAGGTTGCCCTTCAGGATGGCCAGGTGGCCTTCGGCGTATAGCGCCTTCTCGATCGGCATGATCACGTCCTGGTCTGCACGCGGCTGGTCTGGCACGTGCTCCAGTTCCTCGGCCAGCGTGCGGCCGGTGATGGTCAGGCAGTCGCCATGCAGCAGCCCGGCCTTCAGCAGGATCTTCATCACCTGCGGGATGCCGCCGGCCTTGTGCAGGTCGGTGGCCACATACTGGCCCGATGGCTTCAGGTTGCAGATCACCGGCACCTTGCGGCGGATGCGCTCGAAATCGTCGATGGTCCATTCGACTTCGGCGGAGTGCGCAATGGCCAGGTAATGCAGCACGGCATTGGTCGAACCCCCGGTCGCCATGATCAGGCTGACCGCATTCTCGATCGACTTGCGCGTGATGATGTCGCGCGGCTTGATGTCCCGCTTGACGGCCTCGACCAGCACGCGCGCCGATTCCGCCGCGCTGTCGACTTTCTCCTGGTCAGGGTTGGCCATGGTCGACGAGTACAGCAGCGACATGCCGAGCGCCTCGAACGACGAACTCATCGTGTTGGCCGTGTACATGCCACCGCAGGAACCCGTGGACGGGCAGGCGTTCTTTTCCACGCCCTCGAAGTCTTCCTCGCTCATGCGGCCGGCAGTGAATTCGCCCACGGCCTCGAACGACGAGACGATCGTCAGGTCCTTGCCTTTCCAGTTGCCCGGCCGGATGGTGCCGCCATAAACGTAGATGCTGGGCACATTGGTGCGCGCCATCGCCATCATGCCGCCCGGCATGTTCTTGTCGCAGCCGCCGATCACGACCACGCCATCCATCCACTGCCCCTGCGCGGCGGTCTCGATGCAGTCGGCAATGACCTCGCGCGAGATCAGCGAGTACTTCATGCCCTCGGTGCCCATCGACATGCCATCGGAGATGGTCGGCGTGCCGAACACCTGCGGATTGGCCCCGGCGGCCTTCACGGCGTCGATCGCGGCATCGGCAAGGCGCTGCAACCCCGCGTTGCACGGCGTGATCGTCGAATGACCGTTGGCGATGCCGACCATCGGCTTGTCGAAGTCCTCCTTCTGGTAGCCGAGGGCGTAGTACATCGAGCGGTTCGGGGAACGGGCCACGCCTTGCGTGATGTTCTTGGAGCGCTTGTTGAATGCCATGGTGGGGGTCTCCGGGGGATGTCTCTCGGCCGCCAGCACGCCGCACGGGCGCAAGGCAGGGCAATGTTGTGCCGAAAGAATGCGACTTGCGTTTTGGCGTGTCAAATATATTATTTGACCGTTATTGAGTCGAAAAACATATCAGGAGCGGCATTGGACCTGCGCCAGCTGCGGTACTTCGTCACGGTGGCGGAAGAGTTGCATTTCGGACGCGCGGCCACGCGGCTGGCCATGACGCAGCCGCCGCTTTCGCAGCAGATCCAGTCGCTGGAAGAGGAAATCGGCGTGCAGCTGTTCGCGCGCACGCGCCGTTCGGTCATGCTGACGCCCGCCGGGCAGCAATGGCTGCCCGAGGTGCGGCGCGTGCTGGCGGATGCGGCGGCGCTGCCAGCGCTCGCCCAGCGGTTCGCGCGGGGGGAGATCGGCTCGCTGGCGCTGGCATTCGTCAGCACGGCCGACTACGGCATCCTGCCCGAGCTGCTGCGGCATTTCCGCGCACAGCATCCGGAAGTCCAGCTGCAGTTGCGCGAGGCCACCAGCGATATCCAACTGGAGGCACTGATCGACGGCAGCATCGACGCCGGGCTGATCATCCGCCCGCAATGGCCCGCCATGCCGCACGGCCTGTCCTACCTGCCGCTGGTCAGCGAACCGCTGGTACTCGCCGTGCCGGATGGCTGGCGGCCCGCGCACGGCGCCGCATCGTCCGACGGCAAGGTTTCGCTGCGCGACGCCGCGCGGGAACCGCTGATCATCTTCCCGCGACGAAGCGCGCCGGTGTTTTATGACATCATTACGGGCTACTATGCGCGCGACGGCTTGTCGCCAGTGATCGCGCAGGAAGCCATCCAGATGCAGACCATCGTGAGCCTGGTGTCTGCGGGCATGGGGGTGGCGCTGGTGCCGGCCTCGCTCTGCAACCTTCGCCGCACCGGCGTGTCGTACCTCGCGTTGCGCGAGGCCGGGCCGCAGATCGAGACCGGCCTGGTCTGGCGCGAGGGCGCCGCCGGCGTCGCGCCGGCGCTGCGTTCCCTGATCGACATCGCGAGCGGGCTGGCCTTCGCGGGACCAGTGGGTTCCGTGGCTGCCGGGCCTTTATAACTTCCACCCACCTCACCATGCTGATTCATCCCCAATTCGATCCGGTCGCCATCCATCTCGGCCCGCTTGCCATCCGCTGGTACGGGCTCATGTACCTGGCCGGGTTCATCATGTTCCTGTGGTTCGGGCGCCTGCGCATCCACCAGCCGCATATGACAGCCAAGGGCTGGGTGGCGCGCGATCTCGATGACATGCTGTTCTTCGGCGTGCTGGGCGTGATACTGGGCGGCCGGCTCGGCTATGTGCTGTTCTACAAGCCGTCGTACTACCTGTCGCATCCGCTGGAGATCTTCAAGGTGTGGGAAGGCGGCATGGCCTTCCACGGCGGCTTTCTCGGCGTGCTGGTCGCCATGTGGCTGTTCGCGCGGCTGCGCGAGCGCCATTGGCTGGAGGTGACCGACTTCATCGCGCCGATGATCCCGTGCGGGCTGGCCGCCGGCCGCATCGGCAATTTCATCAACGGCGAGCTGTGGGGCCGGCCCACCGACCTGCCGTGGGGCATGATCTTCCCGCAGGCAGGCGACAACATTCCGCGCCATCCGTCGCAGCTCTACCAGTTCGCCGGCGAGGGCGTGGCGCTGTTCATCATCCTGTGGCTGTTCGCACGCAAGCCGCGGCCGATGGGCGCGGTGTCGGGCGTGTTCCTGATCGGCTATGGCGCCTTCCGTTTCGCCGTCGAGTTCGCGCGCGAGCCGGACAATTTCCTGGGCCTGCTGGCGCTGCACTTGTCCATGGGCCAGTGGCTGAGCCTGCCGATGATCCTGATCGGGATCGGCATGGTGGTGTGGGCGTATCGCCGCCAGCCGCGCCCCGCAGAGGAACAGCCCGCGGCGGGAACGGGCGCCTGACAGGGCGTCCGCGCGCAGTCAGGTGCCTGCCGCGCGCAATGCCTCGATCCGTTCGCGCGTGTGCGGATGCGTGGAAAGAAAATCATCCCTCTCGGGTGCTTCCGCCTTGCCGGCGGGCGCGGCCGCGTCCTTCCGCGCGCCACGGTTCTGGTTCTCCAGCGCAATCAGGACATCGGCGAGCGCTGACGGCGGCAGCCGGTTGCGCAGCATGATCTCGATGGCATAGGCATCCGCCTCGCGTTCATGCTCGCGCGAATAGCGCAACGTCAGCATCGCGGCGGGCACGCCCGCCAGCACCGAGGAATAGTCGCCGAACATGTAGGCCGCCAGCGCGCCGACCGCAGATGCCTGGATGACCTGCTGCAGGCCGTGGCGTTGTGCCACATGGCCGGCCTCGTGTGCGAGCACCCCGAGCATGCCGGCGCCGGTCCCCGCCAGCCCTGCCAGTTCGTCCGTGACCACGATGATGCCGCCGGGCAGGGCCAGCGCATTGGCGCCCAGGCGCCCGCCGCGGCGGAACACGATCTGGTAGTCATGGCCCGGATCGTCGGGCCGCTTCAGCCCGGCAAAGCCCGCGCGGATGCGCGCCTGTTCCGCGGCGGGCAGGCGCGTGGGCTCTACCACGCCGTTGTCCAGGCTGGCCAGCGTGGCGCGCCCGAGCTGCGCCTCGAGCGCGGGCGGTACGGCGCGTGCGATCTGCGACGAGCCCCACGGCAGCACGACGTAATAGCCCAGCACGAGCACGGCAACCAGCGCCGCCACGGCCATGCCCGCCATGCGCCAGCTGTTCTGCGCCCTGACCACCCAGCCTTCCCGATGTCCCGTTTCGGCAAGCAGCCGGTCGAACCCGTTGTGGTCGCTGACCTGGCAGAAGGCGCCGTCCGCGAACGTGACCAGGCGCGGCGCGCGCCGGACCCGCTCCGATACGCGCAGCGACGACAGCGCCGCGCGCCGCAGTTCCGCGCCATTGGCATCGCGCAGCACGGCCTGCCCGGCGTCCACGGCCAGCGTGGCCGGGTGCGCCCGGGAAGAGCGGCCATCGAAGTAGGTGACGGGAATCATCGGCGCCATGTCATGGGTGAATCATTTCGGCATCTGCTGCGCGCGGGCTCACAGCGCGATGTCGATGTCGTACCAGTCCGCCGCGGCATCACCGAGCGCACCTACGCTCTCGGCCTGCCCTGCAACGAAGGCGTCCAGCGGCGCGCGCGCCAGCAGCGACACGCGTTCCACGCGGTAGCGTGCGGACCTGACCCGGGCAAACGGCAGGAACAGGCCCAGGGTCAGTGTGATGGCAACCATGTTGGTCAGGAAAATATAGAACAGACGGCTTGCCTTCACCTCGCTGCGCAAGCCGTGCGGGGCCAGGGTGGTGTGGTTCCACACCACGTTCTGCAGCCGCGCGGTGAAGTAGGGCCCGATAGCCAGGAACGAGGCGTAGATCCCGAGTGCTCCGACCAGGCCCGCAAGCATCGAGGCGGCTTCGTTCCCGCGCGCCGCTGCGGCGAGCCCGGCGGCGCCGAGGGCGGCAACAATCAGCACCAGAACTGTTAGCCCGCAGCCACGCAGGTAGACGCTGTAGAAATCCCCGGAAACCGCGCTGAAGGCGAATGGCGCGGTGCCGAAGCGCGTGTGGTTGTGCTGGTAGTGCTTCAGGCGCTGATGCGCCAGCGGTGCCAGCGCGCCAAGCGTGAACACCGTCAGCAACGGCCACAGCACGAACACCTTGTACGCTTCGGCGTCGCCGCCAGTGAAGGCGAAGCGCAGGCCGCGATAGCTCGTGTTCGCCATGCGGAAGCGCAGCGACCGGACCAGCAGCAGCGGGAACACCGCGGCCAGCGCCAGGGCCAGCAGGACGGCCAGCAGCGGCGACACCTTGCCGGCCAGCTGAAACGCGAGTGCCAGCACGAACACGATGGCGCGACCCTTGAGGATGGCCGTCGGCTTGCCGTGGTAATCGAACGTCGCCCCGTCCAGGCTGGTGTTGCGATAGAAGTACTGCAACGTGCGGACCTTGGCCCACGCGGAGTAGATGCCGAACGTGACGATGGTCAGCAGGGTGTTGACGATCCAGATCCGGAAATATTCCGATCCTGTGCCGGTGAAAGCGAGCCGCAAGACGCTGGTCTCGACCGCGGACGTCGAGGGTGGCCGGGCGCGGTCTTGCGTTTCCGGGAAAGCGGGGACTGCGCTGGTGTCGCCGGTTTGCATGGTCGGAATTCCCCTCGGGTCGTATTGCGGAAGCCGGGCCGCGTTGTTTCATCAGCGCAACCAATTTGCGCGTGTCGATTGTGCCTTACTCCCCATACTGCTGGTATTTGAACTGGCAAATTCGCCACAAATGCCAGTGTCTTCAAGGCCGCCCCCACTTCCCGACCTGCCCCCGGACAGGATCAGTGTCGTAACAACCTGGAAACATTCTGTTACATCGATGCGGTCTTGTAACAAGTTTCTCATCATCGACTTCAATAAAAACAAGGGATTAGCTTTCATGGCACGATCCTCGCTAACTCTTCTGTTACAACAGAGCGGGCTATGCCGAGCCCGCCAGGACGGCGCCAGGGAGGATCTGCCAGTCAGGCAGGGGCACCGGACCACAACGACGGCAGACGGGAAAATCTGCGCACCGGTGTGCGCCAACAGGGGGGCGCAGGGTCTGCGCCGGGAGTCCATGACCCACGCGGGACGATGCCTATCCAGGCGTTGACCGGCGATGAAATAGTCCGCAGCTGTTCTTTCAGGCGCGGGCGGATGCTGGCGGGGAGGCCTGGCATCCGCCCGCCGCACCTCTGCCCCTTTCCGAATCGATCTCGCTAGCCCATCCGCCGCTGCGGCGCAGCATCGAAATGCCTTGCCTGATACTTCCAGTTATTCATAATTATGAATTATGAAGACCCCTGCACAGCATGCGGGACGGTCTGGACTGATCCTGGCGGAGGCCTATGCGTATCGTCCAGCAGGCGCTGTATCTGGAGGTGGCGGACCGCATGCGCGGCATGATCGATGCGCACGCCCTGGTCCCCGGGGCATGGATCGACGAAAGCACGCTCGCCGGGCAACTCGGCATTTCACGCACGCCGCTGCGCGAAGCGCTCAAGGTGCTTGCCGCCGAGGGGCTGGTTCGCCTGGAGCCGAGGCGCGGCTGCTTCGTCAACGAGCTGTCCGAGCGCGATCTCGACGAAATCTTCCCGCTCATGGCGCTGCTGGAAGGACGCTGCGCCTACGAGGCCGCGCGCAACGCGACCGCGCAGGACCTGGAGGCGCTCGAAGGGTTGCACGCCGAACTCGCGCGGCATGCCGGCGCGGGCGAAATCGATGCCTACTACGAAACCAATTTCCAGATCCACGAAGCGATCCAGCGGCTGGCCGGCAACCGCTGGCTGTCGGGACTGATCAGCGACCTGCGCAAGGTGCTGCGCCTGTCGCGGCACAAGAGCCTGAAATTGCCGGGGCGCATCAACGAGTCCTGTGCCGAACACCTGAGCATCTTCGCTGCGCTCAAGGCGCACGACCCCGAAGGCGCGGAAGTCTTGATGAAGACGCATCTGCTGCGCCAGCGTGCCGCACTGACGACGCTGACGGCGCTGACGGCGCTGGACCGCAGCGTCCGGGCTGACGTGGCCGCGCCGCATGCGTTCCCCAATGTTTCTTCACGCACCCAGGCAGGTACCCCATGAGCGCCCTCGACTCCGGTGACCAGAAGATCAGCGCCCCGCTGGGCGTCAGCGAACCGTCAGGCCCCAACCTGTTGTCCAGGATCGGACGCTGGTGGGGCCGCAAGGGCGAAGCCGAGGCGACGCCCGCATCGGCCAGGAACGCGGAGGCGGCGCCGTTGCCCGCGCGCGTGGCGCGCCGCCAGCGTGAACAATTGCGGCTTTGCCTTGATGCGCGGCTGACCGACGGCAATGCCAATACCGCCGCCCAGGCCTGGCAGGCCGAATACGAAGCCGCGGACGAGGGCCGGCGTCGCGGCATGCTCGAAGTGCTGGCGGAGGTGGCCGGCGGTACGGGTCCGGAAAACGGCGCGGCGGATGCGGACAAGCCCGCCAGGGCGGCACAGGCTTTGTCGAATGCGCGTATCCGCTTCTTCAAGCGGCTCGCCGCGCTGCATGGCCAGCGTGGCAACAGTGCCTGCGGCCTGCATTTCCTGATTCACCTGCGTGCCGACATGCTGCGCTGGCAACGGCGTCTTCCCGGCTTGCGCGTGCTCGATGAAGACCTGGAAGCCCTGTTCTCCAACTGGTTCGACGTGGGCTTGCTCGAGTTGCAGCCCATCACCTGGGACTCGCCGGCCTCGTTGCTCGAGAAGCTGATCCGCTACGAAGCGGTGCATGAAATCTCGTCGTGGACCGACCTGCGCAACCGCCTCGATTCCGACCGCCGCTGCTATGCATTCTTCCATCCGCGCATTCCACGCGAGCCGCTGATCTTCGTGGAAGTTGCCTTCGTGCCGGAGATGGCGGCCAATGTGCAGACCCTGCTCGACGAGGCCGCGCCGCTGGAAGACCTGCGCCGCGTGAAGTGGGCCATCTTCTATTCGATCTCGAATACGCAGGCCGGATTGCGCGGCGTGAGCTTCGGCAACTTCCTGCTCAAGCGCGTGATCGAGGAACTGCAACGCGAGTTTCCCAAGGTCAGGCAGTTCGCCACGCTGTCGCCGATCCCGGGGTTTGCCGACTGGCTGCGCAAGCAGGACGGCACCACCGTGGCCGAGGCGCTCGGTGCCAGGCGGGTGGCGCGCTGGCAGGACCGGCACGGCCCGGCGCCGGCCGATGGCGCGGGCTGGCTCGCCGCGTTGCCAGCCGATTCGCAGGACGCCGTGGTGCGTGACACCGCGCTGTCGCTCGCCGCGCATTACCTCGTGCGCGAGCGCAGCCAGTCCATGCCCGCGGACCCGGTAGCGCGCTTCCACCTGGGCAACGGCGCTTGCGTGGAACGGCTGAACTGGGGCGGGGACCTGTCGCGCAAAGGCTGCAACCAATCGTGCGGCATGATGGTGAATTACCTTTACGCGCCCGAGGCACTGGATGACAATCTAGCGCGCCTTGGCGAAGGCAACCCGCGCATCAGCCGTGCTGTCGCGAAGCTGCTGTGACTCTGGTCAGGTCACATTAAACACGCCATGGCATCGCCGTTCCCAGACCGCCGGGGACGGCCTTTGACGGGATTAACAACAAGCCGTATCGGAACCAACTTTCCAATTCGAGAGAAAGGGAGACAGTGAAGATGAATCGTCGTCAGTTCAGCCTGGCCGCGTGCGCGCGCGCCGCCGTCGTGGTCGCCGGCGTTGCCGGCATGGCCGGGCAGGCACCCTCCGCGCTGGCGGATACCTGGCCGTCCAAGCCGGTCACCGTGATCGTGCCGTTCCCGGCAGGCGGCGGCACCGATGCCTTTGCCCGTCCGCTGACCGCGCAGCTTTCCAAGCAGCTCGGCAAGCAGTTCGTCATCGACAACCGCGGCGGCGCTGGCGGCACCCTGGGCGCGAGCCTTGCGGCCAAGGCCGCGCCGGACGGCTACACCGTCTTTATCGGCGGCGCGCACCACGCGATCGCGCCGTCGTTCTACAAGAAGCTCGACTACGACATCGAGAAGGACTTCATCCCCGTCACCGTGATTGCGCAACCGCCGCAGGTCGTGGTGGTGAATCCGTCGCGCGTGCAGGCCAACAACCTGCAGGAGCTGCTCGACTATGCGCGCAAGAATCCCGGCAAGCTGAACTACGGCTCGGCGGGCAATGGCTCGTCGCACCACCTGGCGGGCGAACTGTTCAAGCTGCAGACCAAGACCTTCATCACGCATA
The DNA here is from genome assembly GCF_057798895.1 of Cupriavidus sp. 22TCCZM04-2. Taxonomy (NCBI): domain Bacteria; kingdom Pseudomonadati; phylum Pseudomonadota; class Betaproteobacteria; order Burkholderiales; family Burkholderiaceae; genus Cupriavidus; species Cupriavidus sp. 22TCCZM04-2. The sequence goes on along the minus strand of NZ_JBYOJS010000001.1, from coordinate 343,675 downwards.
TCCCCTACAAGGGGGCGGGCCCGGCGTTGTCGGACCTGATCGCCGGCCAGGTGGACATGGTGTTCGACGGCCTGGGCTCGTCCGCGCAACACATCCGCGCGGGGCGCATCAAGGCGCTGGCGGTGGCATCGGCCAAGCGCTCGCCCGCGTTCCCGAACGTGCCGACCGCGGCCGAGGCGGGCGTGCCGAACTACGAGGTCTCGACCTGGTACGCGATGTGGGTGCCCAAGGGCACGCCCAAGGAGATCGTCGACCGCCTTTACATCGAGACCGAAAAGGCCCTGAACACGCCGGATATCAAGCACGTCTGGATCAGCAACGGCTCGGAAACGCCGCAGTTTACGCAGGAGCAGTTCGCGCAGTTCCAGCGCAGCGAGATCAAGCGCTGGGCCCAGGTGGTGCAGGCCTCGGGCGCCAAGATCGACTAAGCGATGAGCGGTACTGTCCAGTTCGCTGTCGAAGGCACGACGGCCACCGTCACGCTGTCGCACCCGGGCAAGCTCAACGCCATCTCGGCGCAGATGTGGGAGGCGCTGACCGCCGGCTTCATGCGGCTGTCGGCTGACCGCTCGCTGCGCTGCGTGGTGGTGCGCGGCGCCGACGGCAATTTTGCCGCTGGCGCCGACATTGCCGAGTTCCCCACGGTGCGCGGCGACCAAGCCGCGGTGCGCCGCTACCACATGGAGATCATCGCGCCGGCGCTGGCGGCCATCGCCGGTTGCCTGCACCCGACCGTGGCGATGATCGAGGGCGTATGCGTCGGCGGCGGCCTGGAGATTGCCTGCCACTGCGACCTGCGCATCGCGGCGGACAACAGCCGCTTCGGCGTGCCGATCAACCGGCTCGGCTTTCCGATGGCGCCGGGCGAGTTGAAGGGTTTGCTGGCGCTGGCGGGCCGTGCCGTGGCGCTCGAGATCCTGCTCGAAGGCCGCGTCTTCGATGCGGCCGAAGCGCGCGAGAAGGGCCTGCTGACGCGCGTGGTTGCGGCCGGCGGCGTGGCGGCGGAGGTCGAGGCCGCGGTGCGCCGCATCACGGCGGGGGCACCGCTCGCCGCACGCATCAACAAGGCCACGATCCACCGCCTGTCGCCACAGCCCGAGCCTTTGAGCGCCGAGGAACTGACCGCACATTTCGCCTACGCCGAAGGCGGCGACCATGCCGAAGGCGTGGCCGCCTTCCTGGCGCATCGTCCGCCGCGGTTCAAGGGAAACTAGCGCCTTTCCGCATTACAATCGCCCATCGCGTCATCGTTCCATCGACCCTTCGTCCATTGCATTGCGCGCCCGGATTCCGGAAGCCCTTGTCTTCATCCGCACCATGAACGCCAACCTGTTCGCTCTGTTCGAAAACCGCTTTCCCGCCGACCGCACCGCGTGCTGCATCGAAACGCATGACGGCCTGTACTACAGCTGGGACGATCTCGACCGCGCCACCGCCAAGCTGGCCAACCTGCTGACAGGCCTGGGCCTGCCCGAAGGCGCGCGCGTGGCCGTGCAAGTGGAGAAATCGCCCGAGGCGCTGTTCCTGTACCTGGCAACGCTGCGCGCCGGCTATGTCTACCTGCCGCTGAACACGGCCTACCAGGAAGCGGAGATCGACTACTTCGTCGGCAACGCCGAACCGTCGGTGGTGGTGTGCAGCAGCAAGAATTTCGCCTGGGTATCGAAGGTGGCGTTCCGCCACGGCACCAGCTACGTCTTCACGCTTGACGAAGACCGTTCGGGCTCGCTGCTGTCGCGCGCCGCGGCGCGGCCCGATACGTTCGAGACCGTGCAGCGCGCTGACGATGACCTGGCCGCCATCCTCTATACGTCCGGCACCACCGGCCGCAGCAAGGGGGCGATGCTGACGCATGGCAACCTGGCATCGAACGCGCAGACGCTGCACGAATACTGGGGCTGGCGCAGCGACGACGTGCTGCTGCACATGCTGCCGATCTTCCATGTGCATGGCTTGTTCGTGGCTTCGCACGGCGCGCTGCTGGCCGGAGCCAAGATGATCTGGGCGCCCCGGCTCGACATGGCGCAGGTGCTGAAATTCCTGCCGCGTTCCACCGTGATGATGGGCGTGCCGACCTACTACGTGCGCATGCTGCAGGAGCCGCGCTTCGACGACGACACCTGCCGCCGCATGCGGTTGTTCGTGTCGGGTTCGGCCCCGCTGCTGCTGGAAACATTCGAAGAATTCCGCAAGCGCACGGGCCACACCATCCTCGAACGCTACGGCATGAGCGAGACCGTGATGCTGGTCTCCAACCCGTACGACAGTGCCTTGGGCGAGCGCATCGGCGGCACGGTCGGCATGCCGCTGCCTGGCGTGTCGGTACGCGTGGTCGATGGCGAGGGCCAGCCGAGCGCGATCGGCGAGATCGGCAATATCGAGGTCAAGGGCCCGAACGTGTTCAAGGGCTACTGGCGCATGCCGGAAAAGACGCGCGAGGAATTCACCGCGGACGGCTGGTTCAGGACCGGCGACGTGGGCCGCTTTGGCGGTGCCGTCGTCAGCCAGGCGGGCGAGGTTTCGGTACCGGACAACTACGTGACCATTGTCGGCCGCAGCAAGGACCTGATCATTTCCGGGGGCTACAACGTGTACCCGAAGGAGATCGAGAGCTTTATCGACGAGATGCCGGGCGTGGCGGAAAGCGCGGTCATCGGCGTGCCACATGCCGATTTCGGCGAGGCCGTAGTGGCCGTGGTGGTGAAGAAGCCCGGGGTCGAACTCGATGAGGGCGAACTGATCGGCACGCTGAAGGGACGTATCGCCAACTTCAAGGTGCCCAAGCGCGTGCACGTGGTGGACGAATTGCCGCGCAATACCATGGGCAAGGTACAGAAGAACGTATTGCGGCAGCAGTTCGCCGCGCTGTAGTTCCTTGCTCCCCTCTCCCATTTATGGGAGAGGGGAGCAACGACCCGCCGTTGCGAAGAGGCTTACTTCAGCATCTGCACCGACCCATTCACCGACACGGTGACCTGCGTCTTGCCGCCCTCGACCGGCACCGGCGCCGCGGCGTCGGACATCATGGCCTTGGCGGCGCCGTACATGCGCGGCATCGGCGGCACCACGCCGCTCTCGTTCACATTCACTTCGCGGATCGTATAGCTGCTGAAGCCGAACAGCTTCGAGGCGGACTGCGCCTTTTCGCGGAAGGCGCCCACGGCCTGTTCGGTCAGCTTGCCTTCGGCGGCCACGCGCGCTTCGCGCGACAGCGAGAACGCAATGCCCTGCACCTGCATCTGGCTGGCCAGCTCCCCGGCCAGCTTCGACACGGCCGCAAAATCCCGCGATTGCAGGATGACTTCCGAACGGCCGCGCCAGGTGGTGATGCGGCCATTGCGGTCGGTACTCGGGCGGATCGTGAAGCCACCGGATTCGGCCTGCACGCCGGGGGTGCGCTTGGCCTGGCTGATGACGGCCTGCGTGCGGGTCGAGAGCTGCGACGAGATCGCGCCCGGCTCCGCGCCTTCCTGCTCCGCGGCCAGCGTCAGGTGCACGACGTCGGTCGGGACTTCGGTCACGGCCTGCGCCGAGAGTGACAGCACGCCGGCCGGCGGCGGCACGGTCTGCGCGGAGGCGGCCAGCGCCGTGGCGCCGAGCAGGGTCGCTGCAAGCAGTTGCTTCATTCTTCTTCTCCCAGTCAAAGTGATGGGTATGAGACGCAAACGCCGCGCAATCGTTCCGCGCGCTCGCTCGGATGGACGCGTCAGAATGCCTTCCAGGCCTTCCAGAACATGTAGCTGGCCAGGCAGAGCAGCAGGATCGCAAACGCTTTCCTGAGCTGCGCCACGTCCATGCGATGGGCGGTGCGGGCGCCCAGCGGCGCGGTCAGCACGCTGGCGACGGCAATGCCGACCAGCGCCGGCAGGTAGATGTAGCCGAGCGAGCCGGCCGGCAGGTCCGGCTGCTGCCAGCCGCTCCAGATGTAGCCGATCACGCTGGCTACCGCAATCGGGAAGCCCAGCGCGGCCGAGGTGGCCACCGCATTGTGGATCGGCACATTGCACCAGGTCATGAACGGCACGGAGACAAAGGCACCACCCGCGCCGACCAGACTGGACAGGAAGCCGATCACCGATCCGGCGCCCACCATGCCCGGCACGCCCGGCAACTGGCGGCTGGGCTCGGGGCGCCGGCTGCGCAGCATCTGCAGCGCCGAAAAGCCGACGAAGCAGGCGAATGCCAGCGACAGCCAGCTGGTCTTGAGCGCGGCGAACACCTTGCCGCCACCGATCATGCCGCCCAGCAGGATCCCCGGCGCCAGCGCAAGGACGATCGGCCAGCGCACCGCGCCGCGCTTGTGATGTGCGCGTACCGACGACAGCGAAGTGAACAGGATGGTGCCCATCGACGTGGCGATGGCCATATGCACGATGGCCTCGCCGGCAAAGCCGAGACTCGTGAACAGCAGCGTAAGAAAAGGCACCATCATCATGCCGCCGCCCACGCCGAGCAGGCCGGCGCAGAAACCGGTAAAGGCGCCCAGCGCGAGCAGGGCGGGAATCAGGGCAAGGCTCATAGGAAAGGAAACGAGGAAAACGCCGCGTCGCTTGTGGTTGTACTTGTGATCGCGTCCGCCGCGCGGGCGGCGCGGCTCAGCCCATCAGCCGCGTGGTGATGAAGCGCCATTCGGCCGGCGTGACCGGCGTGATCGACAGCCGGTTGCCGCGTCTTAGCACGACCATATCTGCGAGTTCTTCGTGCGCGCGCAGTTCGGCCAGCGGGATCAGTGCACTCTTGCGCACGAACTTCACGTCGACGAGCTGCCAGCGCGGCTCGTCCGGCTTGGACGCGGCATCGTAGTAATCGCTCTTGCGATCGAACTGGGTCGGGTCCGGGTAGGGCTGCGAGCAGACCTCGGCGAGGCCGGCGATGCCAGGCTCCGGGCATGACGAATGGTAGAACAGCACGCCGTCGCCGATGCGCATGACGTCGCGCATGAAATTGCGCGCCTGGTAGTTGCGCACGCCGGTCCACGGCAATGTCCCTTCTTTTGCAAGGGTATCGATGCTGGCCTCGTCCGGTTCGGACTTCATCAGCCAGTATTGGCGGGCACGTGCGGGCGCTTTTTCTGTGCGACTGTTTTCTGCGCGGCTCATGGCAGTCGGGGATGCGGGCGTTTTGGAATACGCGCTGCACGCGCGACGCGGCAGCGCCCGGCAAGAAAAAAGGCGGTGGTCTGTGAAAACCACCGCCTTTTTAAGGGGTCCCCGCCTCGGCCGTTGGGTCGGCATCCTGAACCCTGTTGAGGTTCAGAGTGGCTGCGGAAGTCGTATTTCGGGTACATCACCCATTCAGGGAGTCCAAGCCAGGCCCAGACTATGAAGGTAGCGACGCGCTCGCCCATACGACATGATCCCGCACCATGCGATGCATATCGGTTCAAGGAGTCTATGACCCTAGCGAACCAGGCAGGGAAACTGTCAAACGTCTGACGCTCCGGACATCCCGACGTGACCAGAATTCGGACTCGCGGGCGGGATGTCAGACGTTTGCCGTTTCGAACTAGGATGGGATGAGAACGGCGGTCAGGCGCGATAACCCGACCCTTATGCTGCACGTCTGTGGTGCCTCGTGCAGTCTGGCTACACTATACACCTCGATGTGTTGCATACCAAGTCCACCTGGCCGCCTCGTTACACTTTGCCCGACAGCGCACATCCAGCGCACATGGGCCCGCGCGCCGCGCTCAGCCAGGCTGTGCCTGCGTGCCCGTGCCAACGTGCGCGTACTGGCGCAGCGCTTCGTCGGCACGCTCGTTGAGTTCGCGAATGCGCGCGCGGATGGCATCGACGGGGATCGCGCCATCCGACTGCTGCTTGCGCTGCAGGGCCAGCAGGTCGGACGCGATGCTGATCGCCGCCATCACCGCCACGCGCTCCACGCCCTTGGCCGAGGCGTTGTTGCGCAGCTTGTTCATCTGCGTGTCCACCAGTGCCACGGCGTCCAGCAGCGCGGCCTCGTTCTCGGGGGCGATCGCGAAGCGGTAGGGCTGGCCGGCGATGTTCACTTCGACTTGCTTGTTGCTCATGCGTGTTCTCCGGAGGCCTTGTGCGCGGCGCGTTCCTGGGCCGATGACCCGGCCTCTTCGCCGAGCAGGTCGAGCTGGCGCGAGTCGGCCGCGGTGGGGAGCTTGTCGAGGATGGACTGGATGCGCAGTTGCGCTTCCTCGATCTTGATATTGAGCAGTTCGCGATCGGCGGCCATGGCTTCGCGCTCGCCGCGCAACTGTGCGGCCTCGCCTTCCAGGCGCGCGATTTCGTCGCGCAGCCGCTGGTTCTCCGCCGCCAGGGTGTCCGCGTGATGGAGCACGCGTCCGATCTTGGCTGCCAGCTGTTCGAGTTCGTTAAGCATAGGGCCTGTCATGGTGAAAGGTGTCAGGTATCGGGATTCTAGCCGAAGCGTCGTCGCGCACAACGAAAGGCAAGGCGGTGTGATCGCCATGACGCGCGGAAGCTGCCCGCTTCTGCGCCGAAATCACGGTTTATGCGCCATTTGCATGCCGGCAAGTGAGGTCCGAATCCACATTGACTCGGTTAGGGAAACTGCCTACACTGCCGCTCGTTCCAGGTGCTCGCCATCTTGCGCAAGGCAAGTGGCAGTTCAACGGGAAACAGGGAGCCGCGGCCGACAGACAGCTCGGCCAGGCCAACCTGTGCTGCCCCCGCAACGGTAAGCGGCCGCGATGCCTGTCCACACATGGCATCGCAGGGCTGGCCCATCGCCACTGAACCACAAGCGTTCGGGAAGGCGGCCAGCCTGGCGCCGCCAGCCCGGATACCGGCCTGAACGCGGGCTGCCGCCCCTGCGTGGCACGCCTCATCGCCATCTGGCCCGCGGGGGAACGGGTCTGGCTGTCCTATCCATTCCTGCATCATGCGTTCATCGCTTTACAGGTCGAACCGTCCGGCGCTGCCGACGGTGCGTCCGTCCGTGGTTGCCGTACTGGCTGCCCTGTCTTCCCTTGTCCTGAATCCCGCCGTGGCACAGACCGCCGAGACGCCTGCAGCGTCCCAGCCTGCCGCCGACGCGGCGCCCGCGCAACTTGCGCCCGTGGTGGTCACGTCGACCCGCACGGCGCAGCCGCTCACCGAGGCCCTGCCGCACACTACGGTCGTGACACAGGAAGACATCGTCAACGCGCAGGCGCCGGACCTGCGCACGCTGCTGCGCAACCAGGCCGGCGTGGAGCTGACCGCCAACGGCGGCATGGGCTCGAACACCTCGCTGTTCATGCGCGGCGCCAACTCCAACCAGACGCTGATCCTGATCGACGGCGTGCGCGTGTCGTCCGTGAGCAGCGGCACGGCCCAGCTGGCCAACATCCTGCCGGACCAGATCGACCATATCGAAGTGGTGCGCGGCAACGTGTCGGCGCTTTATGGCTCGGACGCAATCGGCGGCGTGGTGCAGATCTTCACCAAGAGCGGTGCGGGCCAGGCGCCGGCGGCGAACGCGCAGGTCGAATACGGCAGCAACAACACGCGCCAGGGCACGGTCGGCTATGGCGGCCAGATCGGCGACACCTCGTTCAACGTGACCGGCTCCGCGTTCAAGACCGACGGCTTCTCGTCGATCAACACGAAGCAGGCGCCGCGCGCCAACCCGAACGACAACCCGTACGAGAACCAGAGCGTGTCGGCGCAGGTGAAGCACCGCTTCACGACTGACTGGGATGCGGGCCTGGCGGGCTACTACTCGAAGAGCAAGCTGTCGTACGACAACAACTTCGGCCGGCCTACCGACGACAACCGTTCCAACAGCGACCTCTACACCGTGTCGGCCTTTGTCAATGGCAAGGTGCTGCCGGACTGGGCGACGCACTTCAAGCTGGCGCAGAGCGAGGACCGCAGCGAGAACTTCCTGAATGGCGCGAACAACGGCACCTTCAACACGCGCAACCGCCAGTTCAACTGGCAGAACGAGTACGCACTGGCGGCGACGCACACGCTGCTGTTCGGCACCGATTACCTGCAGCAGGAACTGGATTCCAACTCGTACAATGCGCCCTCGCGCAATGTCTTCTCGGTATTCGGCGGCTATGACGGACGCATCGGCAAGCACCAGCTGCAGCTCAATGGCCGCAACGATCACTACTCGGACTTCGGCAACCAGGCCAGCTTCTTCGCGGGCTACGGCTACAACCTGACCGAGGCCCTTAAATTCATCGCTAACGTCAGCAACGCTTTCCGCGCACCGACTTTCAACGAGCTGTATTTCCCGGGATTCGGCAACCCGAACCTGAGCCCCGAGCGCGCCAAATCTGCCGAAGTCGGTGTGCAGTACAACACTGCCGCGGCCGGCCTGCTGCGCGTGACGGCCTTTGAAACGCGCTACAACGACCTGATCGTCACCGTGTCGCAGCCGAACGGCATGTTCCTGCCCAGCAACGTCAACAAGGCGAAGGTGCAAGGCCTGGAGGCCTCCTGGCGCGCGACGCTGTGGAATACCGACGTGGGGGCCAGCGTAACGTTCCAGAACCCGGTCGACGAGCAGACCGATACGCAGCTGCTGCGCCGCGCGCGCCGCCATGCCGCGTTCGACGTGGGCCGCAACTTCGGCAACTGGCGTTTCGGTGGCGAGTGGCTGTTGTCGTCGTCGCGCCTGGACGCCGGCTCGCGCACGTTGGGCGGATACGGTATCGTCAACCTCAACGCGCGCTACAACATCGACAAGCAATGGTTCGTTGCCGCCCGGGTGGAAAACCTCTTCGACAAGAACTACCAGCTCGCCTTCCCGTACAACACGCAGGGCAGGGCGGGCTTTATCACGCTGGGCTGGCGCCAGAAATGACGGGTTGCGTGGCGCGCGATGTCTGAGTTCCGGCGCGCCCTCGCGGTATGGCTCGCGCTTGCGGCGGCGGCCGTGGCGGTGTTCCTGCTGTCTCTGGCGCTGGGCAGCGTGCGTCTGGATGCCGCCCAGCTCTGGCAGGCACTTAGCGGCGCCGACACGGGCACCGCCGGTGCCATCGTGCGCGAGTTGCGCCTGCCGCGCGCCGCGGCCGCATTCGCATGCGGCGGCCTGCTGGCCCTGTCCGGTGCGCTGATGCAGGTGCTGCTGCGCAACCCGCTGGCCGAGCCCTATGTGCTGGGCGTATCCGGCGGCGCCGCCACCGGCGCGCTCGGGGCGATGCTGCTGATGCTGCCGCTGTGGGCCGTGCAGGCTGGCGCGGCGAGTGGCGCGCTGCTGTCGATGGTGCTGGTTGCCACGCTGGCGCGGCGCGACCTGCTGCATCCGCAGGTGCAGGGCGGCCACCATGAGGCCGGCGCGCGCCTGCTGCTCACTGGTGTGATCCTGGCTTCGGGCTGGGGTGCGCTGATTACACTGATCCTTGCCATCGCGCCCGAAGCGCGGCTGCGGGGCATGCTGTTCTGGCTCACGGGCGACCTGGGAGGAACCGCCGAATACGGCGCCGCGCTCGCCATGCTGGTTGTCGCCGTGCTGCTGGCCATGCCGATGGCGCGCTCGCTCAATGTGATGCTGCTCGGCGAAACCGTGGCGCAATCGCTGGGCGTGCGCGTGGGACGCGTGCGGCTGGCCACCTTCGTGCTCGCTTCGCTGTCGATCGCCGTGGCCATCACGACCGCCGGCTCGATCGGCTTTGTCGGCCTGGTGGTGCCGCATCTGGTGCGCCTCGCCTGGGGCAACGACCAGCGCCTGCTGCTGCCGGCCTCGGCGCTGCTGGGCGGTGCGCTGCTGATGGCCGCCGACCTGATCGCCCGCACCGTGATCGCGCCCGCGCAGTTGCCGGTGGGCGTCATCACCGCGCTGCTTGGCGTGCCGACCTTCCTTTACCTGCTGCTGCGGAGGCCGCGATGACATCATGGTCCGAACCCGCGGCCGCCTGTCCGACGCTGGCGCTCCACGACGTCAGCCTGCGCGCCGGCACGCGCGTGCTGCTCGAGCGCCTGTCGCTGGAGATCGCCCCGGGCCAGCTCTGGTGCGTGGCCGGGCCCAACGGCGTCGGCAAGTCCACACTGATGGCGGTGCTGTCCGGCCTGCGCCGCGCGGATGCCGGCGGCGCCAGCCTGGACGGTACGCCGCTGGAGCGCCTGTCGCCGGCCGCGCTGGCCCGCCAGCGTGCCTACCTGCCGCAGGCGGTGCATGACACGTTCTCGATGTCGGTGATGGATGCGGTGCGCGTTGGCCGCCATCCACACCTGTCCGGCTGGGGCTGGACCGGCCGCGACGACGATGCCGTGGTGCGCGCGACCATCCATGCAATGGATCTCGACACGCTGTCCGCGCGCGACGTGCTGACGCTGTCCGGCGGCGAACGCCAGCGCGCCGCCCTTGCCGCCGTGCTGGCGCAGCAGGCGCCGCTGCTGCTGCTCGATGAACCGGTCTCGCACCTGGACCTGCGCCACCAGATCATGGTGCTGGAGGCGCTGGCGGCGCTGGCGCGTGCCGGCCGCCACGCCATGGTCGTGATCCTGCATGACCTGAACCTGGCCCGCCGCTACGCCACCCATGCGCTGCTGATGGCCGAAGACGGCACCGCGCTGCATGGCCCGGCGCAACAGGTGCTGACCCCCGAACAATGCTCGCGCGCGCTGCGCACGCCGATCGTCAGCGTGACGGACGGCGTGCACACCGCGCTGATTCCAGATGGATTTCCCCGCCCGGCGGAGTCATCGCACGACGAACCATGAACGACAACCTCACAGAACAAGACCACAGTCAGGACGACGCCGGCCGCGATGCCCGCCACAAGGCACGCATGGTCCGCAAGAAGGAAGTGATCGACGCCAAGATCGCCGCCGCGCAGGACGAGCGCGGCGTGATCGTCATTACCACAGGCAACGGCAAGGGCAAATCGAGTTCGGGCTTCGGCATGGTGGTGCGCGCACTTGGCCACGGCATGCGGGCCGGCGTAGTGCAGTTCATCAAAGGCGCGCAGCCCACCGGCGAAGAAATGTTTCTGCGCCGCTTTCCCGACGAGTGCGCCTTCCACGTGATGGGCGAAGGCTATACCTGGGACACGCAGGACCGCGCGCGCGACGTGGCCAAGGCCGAAGCGGCCTGGGAAGTGGCTCGCGGCATGCTGCGCGACCCGTCGATCGGGCTCGTCCTGCTCGACGAACTCAACATTGCGCTCAAGCTGCACTATCTTGATGTGGAGCAGGTCGTGGCCGACCTGCGTGCGCGCCCGCCGGTGCAGCATGTCGTCATCACGGGCCGCGGGGCGCCGCCGGCACTGGTGGACGCGGCCGACACCGTGACCGACATGGTCCCGGTCAAGCACGCGTTCCAGCAAGGCATCAAGGCGCAGCGCGGCGTGGAGATGTAGCGGTACATTGCGGCCCGATTGTTTTTCCTCGTATCACTCGAATTCATTGCGCATCATGATGTTCCCGGAAATCGCCCCCCTCGACGACGCGCTGCGTCCGGCCCTGCGGGCCGCCATCGACGACAAGACCAAGCCGCTCGGCGCGCTTGGCCGCCTGGAAGACCTTGCCATGCAGATCGGCCTGATCTGCGGCACCACGCAGCCGGCGCTGAAACGCCCGACCGTGATCGTCTTCGCGGGCGACCACGGCGTGGCTGATGCCGGCGTGAGCGCCTATCCCGCCGAAGTCACCGCGCAGATGGTGCTGAATTTCCTCAAGGGCGGTGCGGCCATCAATGTGTTCTCGCGCCTGCACGGCATTGCGCTCGAAGTCGTCGATGCCGGCGTGCGCGCGCCGCTGCCCGCCGCGCCGGGGCTGGTCAACTGCCGCATCGCCGATGGCACGCAGAACTTCGCGCAGACGCGCGCCATGAGTTCGGAACAGGCCAGCGCGGCGATGATGGCCGGCATGGCGCGCGTGCTGCGCGCCGCGCAACAGGGCTGCAACGTGATCGGCTTCGGCGAGATGGGCATTGCCAACACCTCTTCGGCGGCCTGCCTGATGAGCCGGCTCACGGGCCTGCCGCTGGCCGACTGCATCGGGCGCGGCACGGGCCTGGACGACGATGGCCTCGCGCGCAAGCGTGAAGTGCTTGAACGCGCGCTGGCGCTGCACGCGGACGCGGAGGAGCCGCTGGACGTGCTGGCCGCGTTTGGCGGCTTCGAGATCGCGATGATGGCCGGTGCCTTCCTCGCCGCCGCGGCGAGCCGCATGGTGATCCTGGTGGATGGCTTCATCGCCTCGGCCGCGCTGCTGGTCGCGCATTCCATCGATGCCCGCGTGCTGCAGTACTGCGTGTTTTCGCACTGCTCGCACGAGCGCGGCCACCGCGCGCTGCTCGATCATTTCAAGGCCGAGCCGCTGCTGGCGCTGGACCTGCGCCTGGGCGAGGGCACCGGCGCGGCGCTGGCCTGGCCGCTGGTGACATCCGCCGCGGCCTTCCTGAACGAGATGGCCACGTTCAGCGGCGCCGGTGTCAGCGGCGCCTCGGCCTGACCGCGCCGCATGGCCGACGAACTGCGCTTCTTCCTGACCGCGCTGGGATACTTCACGCGGGTGCCGTTGCCGTCGCCGCTGGCGCACTGGGTCGGCTACGAGCCGCGTTACCTGAACGCAGCCGCACGTTACTTTCCGCTCGTGGGATTGATGGTCGGCGGCGTAGCCGCCTTGGTGACGTGGGGTGCGCTGCAGTGGTGGCCGCCCGGCGTGGCGGTGCTGCTGGGCATGGCGGCCACGTTGCTCTTGACCGGCGCCTTCCATGAAGACGGGCTGGCCGATTGCGTGGATGCCTTCGGTGGCGCGTGGCGGCGCGAGGATGTGCTGCGCATCATGCACGATTCGCGCATCGGCGCGTTCGGTGCCATCGCGCTGGTGGTGGCGCTGTTGCTGAAGTGGCAACTGCTCGTGGCGATCGGTGCGCGCAGCGGGCTGGCCGAGTTGCTGATGGTGCTGGTCACCGCGCACGGCGCTAGCCGCGCCATGGCCGTGAGCTATCTTGCGACGCTGGACTATGTGCGCGACGAAGGCAAGGCCAAGCCCGTGGCGCAGCGGCCCGGCGCGTTGGGGCTGGCCTTTGCGCTGCTGTGCGGCGCCGCGCCGCTGCTGCTCGTGTCGCCAGCCTTCGCAGGCGTCGCGATTGTCGCGCTGGCGATCCTGCGCTTCGTGCTCGGCCGCTACTTCGTGCGCCGCATCGGCGGCTACACGGGCGACTGCCTCGGCATGGCCCAGCAACTGGCCGAACTGCTGATCTACCTGGTGGCCGCGGCATGGACGTGGTCCTGATCCGCCACGCGCGGCCCGACGTAGGCTCCGGCATTTGCTATGGCCGCACGGACCTGTGCCTGGCTACGCCAGTCACGCCGGCCCCGGCCGCCATCGTTGCGGCGCTGCCGACACCGCATCGCGTGCTGACCAGTCCGCTGCAGCGCGCTGCGGGCACAGCCCGGCTGCTGCTGCAGGCCTTGCCTTCGCATTCGCTGGAGCCCGAATTCGAACCGCGGCTTGCCGAGATCGACTTCGGCGCGTGGGAAGGCCGCGCGTGGGACGACATCCCACGCAGCGAACTCGATGCGCTGGCGGATGACCTGCTCGATGCCTGCCCACACGGCGGCGAAACCGCGACGCAGGCCCTGGCGCGCTTATCCGGCTGGGCGACTGCGCTGGCACAGCAGGCTTCGCCCGAAGCGTGCCTGTGGGTGGTTGGCCATGCCGGTCCGATGCGCATGCTGGCCGCGCACTGGCTCGGCTTGCCGCTGGCGACAACGCTGGGTTGGGAGCTGGGCTTCGGCGCGAACTGCCTGTTCCGTTTGGGCAACGGCATGCCGCAGCTCGCGTGGTGGAACCGCAGCGCTGTCTGATCAGCGCGCGGGCCGTCGGCTGCGCGCCATGTCGAGGTCCTTGCAGATCTCCTCGGCGCCTTGAACCACGCGCGGGCCAGCACGGCTGACGAGGTCGCCATTGATCGTGAACAGGTTGCCACGCGCGACCGCGGTGACCTGCTTCCATTTCTCCCACATGGCAAAGTCCGCCAGCGGCCGGTCCGATTGCGTGGCGCCTGTGCCTGCGGTCAGCATGACTTCCGGATTGCCGGCCACCACGGCCTCCACGGACACGGTAGGCACCAGCGGAGACTCGGCGGCAAACAGGTTGCGGCCCCCGCACAGCGCAAGCACGTCGCTCATCAGATGCTGGCCGTTCAGCGTCATCAGCGGCTGCTGCCAGACCTGGTAGAACACCGTGACGGGCGGCTTGCCCGCGTAGGTCTTGCGCAGCGTTGCCACGCGCTGGCGGAAATCCTCCGCGGCGCGGCCGGCCACGGCTCCGGTACCCAGCAGGGTGCCGAGCTTTTCGATATTTTCGGGGATGGCATCGAGCCGGCGCGGCTCGCTGTAGAACAGCGGCAGGCCGAGTGCGCGCAGGCGGTCGGTCTGCTTCTGTGCATTGCCGTGCCGCCACACCACGATCAGGTCCGGCTTGAGCGCGGCAATGCGTTCGAGGTCCAGCGCCTTGTTGTCGCCGACGCGCGGGATATCGCGCGCCTGCGGCGGATAGTCGCTGTAATGCACGGTGCCGACGATGCGCTCGCCGCCGCCCGCGGCGTAGATCAGCTCGGTCACGTGCGGGGCCAGCGATACCACGCGTCGCGCAGGCTGGGCCAGGGTGACGGTCTGGCCGGCGTCGTCGACGACGGAAATGGCGGCCATGGCCGGCGCGGCAGCGCAGAACCATGCGGCGGCAACGAGGCAGCGGACAAAGGCAATTCGATCAGGCATCGGCTTGATGAGTGAGTTCGCGGTGGTGGCGTTCAGCGGGGCAGCACGGCAGCCAGCGCGGCTTCCAGATGCCGCCACGCCTGCGGCGTATCGGGCGGCAGGCCGAGTCGCAGGCCCGGAGGGCAGTCGCCGGCGGCATCGAAGCGGCGGGTCCACACGCCATGCGCCGCCAGCGCATCGTGCAGGCGGGCTGCGTCCTCGTGGGCCACCCAGCAGAACAGTGGTTGCATCACCGGCTGCAAGCCGCAGCGGTGCAGCATGGCCGCCAGGCGCTCGCCCGATGCGGCAAGCGTGTCGCGGTTGGCAGCCTGCCAACTGGTGTCGGCCAGCGCCGCGCGTGCGATCACGCGCGCCGGCCCCGACACGGTCCAATGGCCCAGGCGCTCATCGAGCGCCTGGAGCAATGCGCGTTCGCCGAGCACGAAGCCGCAGCGGACGCCGGCCAGCCCGTAAAACTTGCCTAGCGAGCGCAGCACCACCAGTCCTGGTGTGCTGCTGTGAGCCGCGATGGAGTGTCTCGGCGTGCAGTCGATGAAGGCTTCGTCGACGATCAGGGTGCCGCCTCGCCGGGCGAGTGATGCGTGCCAGTTCAGCAGCGTTTGCGGCGGCACCAGCCGGCCGGTCGGATTGTTCGGGTTGACCACGACAAGGTGGTTCAGGCCATCCGCCAGCGAAGGCTGTGCGAAGTCCGATTCGCCGAGCAGCACGACGTCATGGCCGGCGGCAGCGAACGCGGGCGCGTACTCGCTGTAGCCGAGCGCGGCAACGCCGACGCGTCCGCGTTCCAGCAGTTGCGGCAGCGTGCGGATTGCCGCCTGCGAACCGGCGACCGGCAATGCGTGTTGCGCGCCGAATGCGTGCGCGGCGTTTTCCGCGAGGCCGTCGTCATCCTCGGGCAGGCGCTGCCATGCGTTGGCCGGAATCGGGGGGACGGGATAGCTTGTCGGATTGATGCCGGTGGACAGGTCCAGCCATTCGGCGGCAGGACGCCCATAGCGGCGCACGGCTGCCTGCAGGTCGCCGCCGTGGCGGATGAGGGGCAAGGCGGGTCTCATATCGCCAGCGGTGTGGAAAACGCGTACAGGGCCGCCGCGCTCGCGAGGGCCAGCGCAAGCCACAGCCACAACGTGCGCCGCACCAGCCGCAGGCAGGCCAGCACATGGGTGGCGTCGGGCCGGGCACCGGTGCCCAGCGGCGGACGTGCCTCGAGTTCCCCGTGGTAGCGGGCCGGGCCACCGAGCGCCACGCCAACCGCGCCGGCGCCGGCGGCCATCACCGGACCCGCGTTGGGGCTGGACCAGGCCGGCGCCTGTGTCCGCCAGCAGCGCAGGGCCTGTGCGGTGGCGCCGAGCATGGCGTAGGACAGCGCCGTCAGCCGCGCAGGCGCGAGGTTGAGGGCATCATCCAGCCGCGCGGCAGCCCAGCCGAAATACCGCAGGCGCGGCGTGCGGTAGCCCCACATGGCATCGAGCGTATTGGCCAGCCGGAACGCGATCACCGCGGGCGCACCGCCCACGAGAAACCAGAACAGCGCGCCGAAAATGGCATCGTTGCCGTTTTCCAGCGCCGATTCGCACGCGGCGCGTGCCAGCGCTTCGCTGTCGGCATCGGCCGTATCGCGCGACACGATGCGAGCGGTCAGCGCGCGCGCCGCGTCAAGGTCGGCGCGTGCCAGCGCTGCGGCGATCGGGGCGATGTGCTGTTGCAGGCTGCGCGCGCCCAGCGCGGCGTAAAGCGCCACGACGTGCACGATCCAGCCGAGCCTCGGATGCCAGTCCGTTGCGACATCGGCCAGCCATGAGGCCAGCGCCGCCGGCACCAGCACCATCAGCGACCATGCGGCGAGCCCGGCCAGTCGCTGGCGCCAGGCAGGCGTCGTTTGCGGAGAACGGTTGAAGCGGCGTTCCACGGCATTGGCGAGACGACCGAAGCCGACCAGCGGATGCCAGCGTCTCGGCTCGCCCAGCCATTGGTCCAGCAGCACGCCTGCCAGCGCGGCGGCCGCGCATGCCGGCCAGGACAGCATGGTCATGCCGGGTCGGCGCCCTTGACGGGAACGGGAATGCCGGCGACCAGCAGCCGCACGCAATCGGCGGCGGCAGCCAGCTTCTGGTTCAATCGGCCGAGTTCATCGACATAGAAGCGGGTGATGGCGCCCATCGGCACCACGCCGAAGCCGATCTCGTTCGAGACCAGGATTACATGGCCGGGCAGCGTGGGCAGGGCGTTGAGCAGCGCGTCGATTTCTTCGGCGAAGATGTCCGGCGGGGTGATCACGCCATGCTCGGGATACGCGCGGTCCTTCGGGAACAGCAGGTTGTTGAGCCACAGCGTGACGCAGTCCACCAGGATGCAGCCGTCATGGCGCGCATGCGCATAGAGCGCGTCGGCCAGGCGCACCGGCTCTTCGATCAGGTGCCAGTCGGCCGGGCGGCGGGCGCGGTGCAGCGCGATGCGCAGCTCCAGCTCCTCGTCGGTCTGGTCGGGGTCCTGGCGCGCCGTGGCAATGTAGGTGACCGGGCCGCCCCTGATGGTGGCGTGGTCGGTCGCCAGTTGCTCGGCGTAATGGCTCTTGCCCGAGCGGGCGCCGCCGAGCACCAGCGTGAGCTGGCGCGGGCCATGGCCGTTCGCGGCCCGGCGGGGCTCCGCGGCCGTGGCGGTCGCGATATCGGTGGCCGGTGTTTCCATCCGGGTATTGTAGCGGTCGCTTCCGGTCGCCGCACGGACCGGTGAGATAATCGGCCGCTATGCAAAGTGATGCTTCTGAAACTACGGACCACGTCGACACGGGTGCCCTGCGCGGCACGCTGATGGTCCAGGGCACGACTTCCGACGCCGGCAAGAGCACGATCGTCGCGGGCCTGTGCCGCGTGCTGGCCCGCGCCGGCACGCGCGTGGTGCCCTTCAAGCCCCAGAATATGGCGCTGAACAGTGCCGTGACGGCCGACGGCGGCGAGATCGGCCGCGCCCAGGCGCTGCAGGCGCTGGCCGCGGGGCTGGCGCCGCATACCGACATGAACCCGGTGCTGCTCAAGCCCAGCAGCGATACCGGCGCGCAGATCATCATCCACGGCCAGGCAAGGCTGGATCTGGACGCGCGCGCCTATCACGCGTACAAGCCCGAGGCGATGAAGGCCGTGCTGGCTTCGCACACGCGCCTGACCCAGGCCTATGACGTAGTCGTGGTGGAGGGCGCCGGCAGTCCGGCAGAGATCAACCTGCGCGACCGCGATATCGCCAACATGGGGTTTGCCGAGCGCGTCGATTGCCCGGTCGTGCTGGTGGCCGACATCGACCGCGGCGGTGTCTTCGCGCACCTCGTGGGCACGCTGGACTGCTTGTCGGACAGCGAGCGCGCGCGCGTCACCGGCTTCATCATCAACCGCTTCCGCGGCGATATCGGCCTGCTGGAGCCGGGGCTGGACTGGCTGGAGGCGCGCACCGGCAAGCCGGTGTTCGGCGTGCTGCCCTACCTGCATGGCCTGCACCTCGATGCGGAAGACGCCATCATTGGCACGCAGTCGGCCAAGCAGGGCGCATCCGAGACGCTGCTGCGCGTGATCGTGCCGGTGCTGCCGCGGATCTCGAACCATACCGATTTCGATGCGCTTCGGGCCCACCCGCAGGTGGATCTGCGCTTCATCGGGCCGGGCATGCCGGTGCCGCCCGCGGATCTCGTGATTCTGCCCGGCAGCAAGAGCGTGCGTGCCGACCTGGACTTCCTGCGTGCCAACGGCTGGGAGCCGGCGCTGCGGCGGCATCTGCGCTATGGCGGCAAGGTGATCGGCATCTGCGGCGGCATGCAGATGCTGGGCCGGCAGATCCATGATCCCGCCGGGCATGAAGGCCCGGCCGGCAGCAGCGCGGGCTTTGGCTGGCTCGACTACGAGACGACGCTCGCGCCGCACAAGCAGCTGCGCCATGTCAGCGGCCAGCTGTCAGGCGCGCAGGCGGCCGTCAGCGGCTATGAGATCCATATGGGCGTGAGCACCGGCGCCGGGCTCGATCGCCCGGCACTGTGGCTCGACGAGGGCGACGGCAAGGTGCGCCCGGATGGCGCCTGTTCCGAAGACGGCCAGGTGCTGGCGACCTACGTGCACGGCCTGTTCGACGAACCGGCGGCTTGCCAGGCGCTGCTGCGCTGGGCCGGGCTGGACGGCGCGCAGGGCGTCGACCTGGCGGCCTTGCGGGAAGCATCGATCGAGCGGCTGGCCGACAGCGTCGAAAGCCACCTCGACCTGCGCGCCATGTTCGCGCCGCTGCGCCGCTAGCGGTCGTTCGGCGGGGTAGCCAGGCCGCGGCTGGCTGCTGATACAATTGCGAATCTTTCCCATTTGCATCGCTGGGCCGGGGCAGGCACCCTACGCCATTTCCGCCAGCTTTCGCATTCCCTTCTGTCGCCCCATGGTCACTGGCCGCCTTCGCGTCGTCATCGTCAAGCTGCACCTGTATATCGGGCTGGTGTTCGGCCTATTGTTTGTCCTCATGGGGCTCACGGGCACCACCATCGCGTGGCGCGACGAGCTGGATGCGTGGCTGAACCCGGACCTGCTCGTGGCATCCGCGCCAGTGCCGATGCCGGTGTCGCCCGATACGGTCCAGGCCGTCAGCGAGCGGCTGTCAGTCCCCGGCTACGGCAGGCCCAACCTGCTGATGCTGCCGGTCGAGGAACATGGCGTCTTTGTTGCCTGGTATCCGGTCAAGGGGCCCGATGGCGCGGTGCCGGGGCGTTCGCGCCAGGTCATGATCGATCCGGTCACGCTGCAGGTGAAGGGCGAGCGCGTGTGGGGCGAGCCCGGCCTGACGCGCCAGCAGCTGCTGCCCACGCTGTTCCACCTGCATCGCTACCTGCTCGGCGGCGACACCGGCAAGACCATCACGGGCGTGGGCGGCATGATGCTGCTGATCACCGTGCTGCTCGGCATCGTGGCCTGGTGGCCGAAGCTGCGGCCGCGTTCGGTACTGCAGGCGTTCCGCATCACGCACGGCGGCTCGTGGTCGCGCTTCAACTATTCGCTGCATCGTGCGGGCGGCATCCTCGCGGCACCGGTGCTGGCGGTCATCGCCTTCTCGGGCTGGTACCTGAACCTGCCGAAATGGGTCACGCCGATCGTGTCCAGCGTGATGACGGTGACGCCGCCGGCCAGGCATGTTTCGGCGCCGGTTGAGCCCGGCGCGCGGCCACTGGGTGCGGCGCAGATAATGGCGGCCGCGCAGGCGGAATACCCGCATGCCGCTGTCACGCGCATCAGCTTCCCGCGCAAGACGGGCGATGCCTACGAAGTGCGCCTGCGCCAGCCGGGCGAGGTGCGCCAGGACAGCGGCGCCACGCGCCTGTGGCTCGATGCCTATACGGGCCGGCGGCTCGGCGTGCGCGACCCCGCCGATGCGCCGGCCGGCGACACTTTCCTGAACTGGCTGTTCCCGCTGCATACCGGCGAGGCCTTCGGCGTGCCGGGCCGCGTCTTCATTACCGTCTTCGGCCTGGCGCCGCTGACGTTCGCCATCACGGGCGTGCTGATCTGGTGGAAACGGCGGCGGGGCCACCAGCGCCATGTGATCAAGGCGGTCCAGCGGGCCGGCATGCGCGGTACCGGCAAAGCCGGCGCCTGAAATGCAAAGAGCAAGCCCGGGGGCTTGCTCTTTTTGTCTGGTGGGGCGGCGCGTGGCCACCGGGCTCAGATTTCCAGATTGTCGATAAGCCGCGTAACACCGAGCTTGGCCGCCGTCAGCACCACCAGCGGCTCGCCGGCGGCGAATTCGTCGGGCGTCGGCGCCTGCAGGTTGCTGCGCTTGCGGATGGCCACGTAGTCGGGCTTCCAGCCGCGCTGCGCCAGCGTGTCGCACGCGTTGGCCTCGACGGTCGCCAGCGCGGTGGCCGCGCGGTCGCTGCCCAGCACGGTGTCGCGCACGTCATGCAGCGTACGGTAAAGCATGGGCGCCTCGGCGCGCTCGGCTTCGGTCAGGTAGCGGTTGCGCGACGACAGCGCCAGGCCGTCCTCGGCGCGCACGGTTTCCGCCGGCACGATCTCGATCGGCAGCGCGAACTGCTGGACCATGCGGCGCACGATCATCAGCTGCTGGTAGTCCTTCTTGCCGAACACCGCCACGCGCGGCTGCGCGCACGTGAACAGCTTCATCACCACGGTACAGACACCCTTGAAGAAGCCCGGGCGGAACTCGCCCTCCAGGATGTCGCCGAGGTCGTGGGGCGGATCGATGCGGTACTCCTGCGGCTCCGGGTACATGTCGCGCTCGGTCGGCGCGAACAGCACGTACACGCCTTCCTTCTGCAGCTTTTCGATGTCGTCCTGCAGCGTGCGCGGGTACTTGTCGAAGTCCTCGTTCGGGCCGAACTGCAGGCGGTTGACGAAGATGGACGCCACCACCGGGTCGCCATGCTGGCGCGCCAGCCGCATCAGCGACAGGTGGCCTTCGTGCAGGTTGCCCATGGTGGGGACGAACGCGGCCCGGTTCTGCCCGCGCAACTGGTCACGCAGCTCGTGGATGGAGGAAATGACTTTCATGAACGTGGTGTGCTGTCGTGGTATGGGTGACCCTGGCGCCTTCTGGCGGGCGCCCCGACATGCCCGGCGCACCTTTTGCGGACGCTTCCCGGGTTGTCGGCGGATTGTAGAACATGTAGCCACGCGGCGGGCGCGGCGCGACGGGGAGGTCAGGCGGGGGTGTACGCCAATCGCACATAAATTGGCGCGAACGGCTCGGGCTGCGTGATCTCCACCAGGGACTCGCGCGCAAGCTCCAGCATGGCGATGAAGTTCACCACCACCACCGGCACGCCCTTGCCCGAGCGGATCGCGTCTTCGAACAGTTCGGTGAATTCCATGAAGCGCGCATGCTGCAGCCGGCGCAGTATCTGGCTCATGTGCTCGCGCACCGACAGTTCCTCGCGCGAGATCTTGTGGTGCTGGTTGAGCTTGGCGCGCTTGAGCACATCGGCCCAGGCCGATTGCAGGTCGATGGTTTCCACCTCCGGGAAACGCGGCGCCAGGCTCTGCTCGATATAGACCTGCGAGCGCAGGAAGTCGCGGCCCAGCTGCGGCACGGTGTCCAGGCGCTGCGCGGCCAGCTTCATCTGCTCGTATTCGAGCAGCCGGCGCACCAGCTCGGCGCGCGGATCCTCGGCATCCTCGTCGCTGTCGGCCTTCTTGACCGGCAGCAGCATGCGCGACTTGATCTCGATAAGCATGGCCGCCATCAGCAGGTACTCGGCCGCCAGCTCAAGGTTGGTCTTGCGGATTTGCTCGATGTACGACAGGTACTGCCGCGTGACCTGCGACATCGGAATGTCCAGGACGTTGAAGTTCTGCTTGCGGATCAGGTACAGCAGCAGGTCCAGCGGACCCTCGAACGCTTCCAGGAAGATCTCGAGCGCGTCCGGCGGGATGTAGAGGTCCTGCGGCAGCTTGAACAGCGGCTCGCCGTACAGGCGTGCGAACGCCATGCCGTCGACCACCTCGGCCGGGCTGCCCGATTGCGCAGGGGGCCCCGCAGGCAGTTCCACGGCAGGCTTCAGCTTGTCCTGATCGCTCTGGTTCATGGATGGCGCGCGGTAGCCGCGACGTCAGCGCGGATCAGTTGTCCAGCGAGTAGACGTAGGGCTTTTGCGACACGCGCGAGGCTTCGGCGCGGGCGCGTTCCTCGAGGTCGATCGGTTCTTTGTCCCACAGCAGGGCGCGGCCTTCGCGCTGCTCGGTCTCGAGGGCGGGACGTTCCTGCTTGAGCGACTTCAGGAACTGGGTGATTTCCGATTCGTACATGGCCATGGTGGGATTTCTGGTAATGCGCCGCGAAGGCGGCATGAAAGGTACGGTGCGGCAGGATTTTACAGTATCCCGCCCCTGGAACGGTTCGTTCGCCGTGCGCGGCTTGCCGGCGCGTTGCGTTGTGGCAGCCTCATGGTTACGGCCTTGGGCGGGGGTGTGGTCAAATACCGACTTCGTGTACTGCGCACACGCGCCATTCCCGCCCGTCGGAGCAACACCAGCGAATGAGGACCGAATCGGCCTGCATGGCGGCCACCCCTGACCGGAACACCGGGCCGGACGCGCGGCAGCGGATACCCGCGCGCCTGCGGCGGGTGCTCCTGTCCGCGCTGGCGGCGGTGTGGCTGCTGCCGGCCCACGCTACCTACAAAGTGGAGGTGGAGGCGCCCAAGCCCTTGCGCGAGATCCTGGAAAACCACCTCGACCTGTCCCGCTACAAGGACCGCACCGACCTGTCGCCCGACCAGTTCGACTATATGGTGGAGACCGTGGGCGAGCAGGTGCGCCAGTTCGCCTCGACCGAAGGGTATTTCGATCCCGTCACCACCACGCGCCTGGAGGGAGAGGGCGACAAGCGCACCGTGCATGTGATGGTCGACCCCGGCGCGCGCACGTTGATCCGCAACGTCGATATCAAGGTGGAAGGGCCGGCGGCGACACGTTCGCCCGAGCAGGTTGCCGAGGTGCAGAAGAAATGGGACCTGCCCGTCGGCAAGCCATTCCGGCAGGAAGACTGGGACAAGGCCAAGGAAGATGCACTGGTGACGCTGCAGAGCCGGAACTACTACGGGGCGCGGCTGGCCCGGTCCCAGGCGCGCATCGAACCGGATGAACTGCGCGCCGAATTGTCTGCAAGCTATGACAGCGGGCCGGCGTACCTGCTTGGGCCGTTGCACGTCAGCGGCACGCGCCGCTATCCCGAGCAGATCATCTACAACGTGAATCCGCTCAACGAAGGCGAGCCTTATCGCGTCGAGCGGTTGCTGGAATTGCAGCGCGCCATCCAGAACCAGCCCTACTTCTCGAACGTCCAGGTCGAACTGGTGCCGCCGGCCGTGCAGGCGGCCAATCCGCCCGATGGCGTGATCACCGCGCCGGTGGAGGTCAAGGTGCGCGAGTATCCCGAGCACCGGCTGAACAGCGGTGTCGGTTTCACGACCGATACCGGCGCGCAGGTGGAAGGCCGCTATTCCTACTACAACCTGTTCAACCGCGCCTGGGTGTTCGATTCGCAGGCCCGCATCGAACAGAAGCGCTCGTATCTGTTCGCCGAAACCGCCATGCCGCCGGACCGCAGCACGTTCCGCAACAGCCTGTACGGCAGCTACGAGCGCACCATCGACCTGGAGAACACCGATACCACCAGCTGGCGCGCGGGTCTGAAGCGTTCGCGCTCGCGGGAGAAGTACGACATCACGATGTCGCTGGACTTCTACTACGACAACCTGCTGCCGCAGGGCCAGCCCGCGCAGATCAGCAAGGCGCTGGTGCCGGCCTTCGCGTGGGCGCGGCGCGACGTGGACAACCCGGTCTTTCCGCGGCGCGGCAACGTGATCAGCACCCAGCTCGGCGTGGCGGCCAAGGGGCTGCTCAGCGATGCGACGTTCTTCCGCATGTACGGGCGCATCCGCCAGTACGTGCCGGTAGGCAACCGCGACCTGTTCATCGCGCGGCTGGAACTGGGCGCCAACCTCACCAGCGCCGATTCCAGCAAGATCCCGGCCACGCTGCGTTTCCGCGCCGGCGGTACCGATTCGGTGCGCGGTTATAGCTACCAGTCGATCGGCACGGCAAGCGGTTCCAGCGTGCTGCCGGCCAAGTACCTCGCCACGACCGGGCTCGAGTACCAGTACTGGTTCAAGCCCGACTGGGGCATGGCGGTGTTCTGGGATGCCGGCACGGCCGCCGACGCGCTCAACGACGTGAAGATCTTCAATGGCGTCGGTGTCGGCGCACGCTGGCGCAGCCCGGTGGGGCCGGTGCAGCTCGATATCGGCTACGGCATCCAGAAGCAGCAATTCCGTCCGCACATCTCGCTCGGGGTGGCGTTCTGATGGCCCTGGTCGACATGCCCTCGGTTCCGGGCCTCGGCGACGACGCGCCGCCGCCTGACTTGCCGCCGTCCCGGCGGCGGCGTTTCGGCCGCGTGCTGGCGTGGATCGCCGCGGGCCTGCTGGCCTTGCTGGTCGTGCTGGCGGCCGCCGGCGTGCTGGCGCTGCGTTCCGAGACCGGCACGCGGCACCTGTGGACGCTGGCCACGCGGCTGTCGGCCGGGATGCTGGCGGGCAAGTATGAAGGCGGTACGCTGTTCCAGGGCCTGCGGCTGCGCGATGTGGTGTTTGCCAGCGGTGCCACGCACGTGACGGTCGACCGGATCGACAGCAGCTGGAACATGGCGTGGTCGCCGCGGCGCTGGCACGTGGCGTGGCTGCGCATCGGCAAGGTGGAGGTGCGGCTCGGCCCCTCCACGCCGAGCACGACGCCGGCCACGATGCCGACGTCACTCGAACTGCCGCTGGCCATCGACATCGACGTACTGACGCTGGAGCGGCTGTCGCTGCGCACCAGTCCGGCGGCAACGGCGGAGCCGATGGTCTTTTCCGGGCTGGCCGGCGCCCTGCATTCCGACGGGCTGCGGCACCGCCTCAGTGTCGACCGTCTCGAGACACCGTATGGCAAGCTGGCCGCCAACGCGCAGATCGCAGCCCAGGCCCCGTTCGCGCTGAACCTGCAGGCCTTGCTGGAGGCCAGCTGGCAGAAGGAAGACTTCACGGTCAGCGCCACCGCGCAGGGTTCGCTGGACGCGTTGCGCGCCGAGCTGGAGGCCAACGGCGAGCGTATCCGCGCGCGCGCCAGCGCTGACGTAACGCCTTACGGGAAGGTGCCCTTCACGCACCTGCTGGCCGATGGCGAGCGCATCAACCCGCGGCTGTTCAGTCCGTCGGCGCCGCAGGCGAACCTGAGCGTCCATGCCGAACTGCGTCCCGTCGACGCCGCCGGGGCCCCTGCGAAGTTGCCGGCGCCAGCCTCGGCGCCGGCGTCGAGCCCCGCAGCGCCGGCCCCTGCGGCGGCACCGCTCACGGTCGCCGGCGACATCGTCGTGCGCAATCTCGAAGCGGGCCGCATCGATGCCGGCAGATTGCCGGTGCAGTCGGTGCAGGCCCACGTGCAGCTCAACGAGAAGGCGCAAGCCTTGCGCGATCTGCGCATCGCGCTGACGGGCAAGGCCGAGATCACGGGCAGCGGCTCGCTGCAGGACGGTCGCGGGGCTTTTGACCTGGACGTGCATCGCCTCAATCCCGCCGCGCTGCATGGCTCGCTGAACGAAGCCAGCCTGTCGGGCCCGCTGGCCGTGCGCCTGGAGCCGGGCCGGCAGAGCGTGGCGCTGGATCTCAGTGGCGGCGAGCTCAAGCTCTTTGCCGATGCCAGCATGGACGAGAACACGCTGACGCTGTCGGCGTTGCGCGCGACGCTGGGCGCGGGCACGCTCACGGCCGACGGCAAGCTCGGCCTGAAGGACCAGCAGGCGTTCGAGTTCAAGGGCAAGCTGGCGGCGTTCGACCCCGCGCGCCTGGCCAAGGTCGCCAGCGGCCGCATCAACGGGGACTTCAGCACGACCGGCACGCTGGCCAACGAGATTCGCGCCGCGGTGGATTTCACCGTGCGCGAGAGCGAGTACGCCGGCCTGCCGATGACCGGCGCGGGCAAGATCCGGCTGGCGGGCGAGCGGCTGCTGCCCAGCGAAGCCTCGCTCAGCATGGCCGGCAACCAGGTCGACCTGCGCGGCAGCTTCGGCGCGCGCGGCGACCGCATGCATGTGGCAGTGGATGCGCCACAGCTGGAGCGCCTGAAGTTTGGCGTGGCGGGCAAGCTCAAGCTCGATGCGGACGTGAGCGGGACGATCAAGCGGCCCGAGATCGTGGGCGACTACAGTGCGCAGGCGCTGACGTTCGGACCGCACAGCGTGGCGACGGCCAGCGGGCACGCTGAAGTGCGCGGCGGCCTCGACGGCACCCTGTCGGTGCAGCTTGCGGCGCGCGGCTACAAGGGGCCGCAGGCAAGCCTGAGCACGCTCGACGCCACGCTCAACGGCACGCAGGCCAGCCACGTTTTCGATGCCAGGGCCGCCGGCACGCTGCACCAGCGGCCGCTGCAGCTGGCGTTGTCGGGGCAGGGCGCGTGGAAGGGCCCCAAGGACGGCTGGCAAGGCACCATTCGCACGCTGGAGGAACGCAGCACGGTCAACGTAAAGCTGGCCGCGCCGACACAGCTGATGGTGGCCGACCAGCGGCTGCGCCTCGGCGCCACGCGCCTGCTGTTCGATCGTGCCGTGCTGCAGATCGACAAGCTGGACTGGGACCACGGCCGCATCCGCACGCAGGGCCATCTGGATGGCGTGCAGGTCGGCAATGTGCTGACGCTGGTCGAAACGGTGACGGGCGAGAAGCCACCGCTGCGTTCGGACCTTGTGCTCGATGGCCGCTGGAACCTGACGCTGGCGGAAACCGCCGCGGGGTTTGCCGAGATCCGCCGCCGCAGCGGCGACGTGTCGGTCAACGCAGGGCGTGGCTTCACGTCGCTGGGGCTCGGCGAGACCTCGCTGCGCGCCGATATCGCGGGCGGCAACCGCATCACGCTGCGCGGCGGCACCGTGGCCGAGCGCATCGGCAAGGTGGCCGTCGATGTGTCGGCAGGACTGGTGCCGGACCAGGGGCTGCTCAGCGTAGGGCCGGCCTCGACGCTGGGCGGCACGGTGCATGTCGACGTGCCACGGCTGAAGTCGCTGGAGGCGCTGAGCGGGCCGCAGTATGCCTTCGAAGGCAAGCTGGCGGCAGCGCTGCGGCTTTCGGGCAGCGTCGGCGCGCCGGTGCTCACGGGCACGGTCGATGGCGACAGTATTGCCCTGACGATGTATGACCTGGGCATTCGCCTGACCGATGGCATCGTGCGCATCGTGCTGGACCAGAACACGGTGGAGTTGAAGCAGGTGGAGTTCCGCGGCGGCGACGGCAAGCTCACCGCCACGGGCAACGTCAAGCTGGGCGAGGCCGATCCGAACCTGACGGCCAGGATCGTTGCCGACAAGCTGCAGTTGTTCGCGAGCCCTGAACGCACGCTGATCCTGTCGGGCAATGCGACCATCGGCAACGAGAACCGGCAGATGGCGATTCGCGGCAAGTTCCGCGTCGACCGCGGCCTGTTCGACCTGCCGAAGGCCGGCGCCCCGGTGCTCGGCGACGACGTCGTGGTGGTGCGCCGCAAGGATCAGCGCGAGCTGAAGACGGCCGCCACGCCGGCGCCGGAAGCCAAGCCCGCGAGCAAGTTCAGCCCGCTGATCGAGGTCGCCGTGGATCTCGGCAATGACTTCCGGTTCCGTGGCGCTGGGGCCGATCTCAAGCTGGCCGGGCAGATGACGGTGCTGAGCGAGCCGCTCTCGCCGATGAAAGCCACAGGCACCGTGCGCGTGAACGAGGGCACCTACGAGGCCTTCGGCCGCAAGCTGAATATCGAACGCGGTACCATCAACTTCAACGGCCCGATCGACAATCCGAATATGTACATCCGCGCGATGCGTCGCGGCCAGGAAGTCGAGGCCGGCGTGGAGGTGACCGGCACGGTGCGGCTGCCGCGCGTGCGGCTGGTGTCCGAGCCCAATGTGCCGGAGGAAGACAAGCTGTCATGGCTGATGTTCGGCTACGGCGCGGAAAGCGCCGCCGCGGGCCAGCAGAAGCAGCTTGGCGGTGCGGCTCTGGGTGGCGCCGCGCTCGGCATGCTTGGCGGCAAGGCGGGGAAGGGCGTCGTGCAGCATTTCGGGCTCGACGAGTTCTCGATCGGTCCGTCCACCGCCGGCCTGAATGACCAGCAGGTGGTGAGCGTGGGCAAGGCCGTGACCGACAAGCTCGCGGTCGGTTACGAGCAGAGCCTGACGTCGGCGTCCAACGTGGTCAAGCTGACCTGGGCGTTTTCGCGACGCTGGTCGCTGATCGCCAAGGGCGGATCCATCAACGGCCTGTCGGTCTTGTTCAACCGCCGCTTCGACAACTGGGGCGTCCTGTTCTCGGGGGCTTCGAATCGCAGCGGCACCAGAAGGAGCCAGGAGGATGGCAACCCGGAATCCGATCTCGAAGGCGCGGCACAGGCCGCTTCGGCTGCTGTCGCCGAGCCGGTCAAGCGCTGACCGTTACCCGCCAACTTATGCGTCGCCGCGACGCCTTGCCGCCATGGGACTGTTCGCTTCCTTGCTTGCGTTGTTTGGCTGCGACCAGCAGAAGGTCGATGAAGCCATGAAGAAGGCCGGCGATACCGCGCGTGCGACGTGGAACTCGGTCAAGCCGGACAGCCAGTTGTTCAAGGGCATCGAGCCGGGGCAGTCCACCGAGGACGATGTGGTGCGCCAGGCTGGCAAGCCGGAGACCGCGTGGGAGGAAGAGAACGGCGCGCGGCGGCTGGAGTATCCGCGCGGACCCGAGGGCGCAACCACGTGGATGGTGACGATCGATGCCGATGGCAAGGTAGCGCGCATCGAGCAAGTGTTGACGGCAGAGAATTTCGCACGCGTGCGGCCCGGGATGAACCAGGACCAGGTCAGGCGCATGCTTGGCAAGCCGACCAAGGTTGAGAAATTCGCGCTGAAGAAAGAGGAGGTGTGGGGCTACCGGTGGTGGGAGTCGTCACAGGAAAAGGCCTTCTTCAATGTGCACTTCAATCCCGACGGCATGGTCACGACGACGTCCCGCAGCGACGATCCGTCCCGCATGGGAGGCGGATGATGGCCCGGCCGCGATAAAAAAAGGCGGCAGCCCGAAGGCGCCGCCGTTTTGCTTTGCCGCGAGGCGGGTCAGCCGATCCGCATTCCCGGCACCGCCCCACTGTGCGGTTCCAGGATGTAAAGGCCCGGACTGGCCTTCTCATCCGCCGCCGACGCGGCCAGCACCATCCCTTCCGACACCCCGAACTTCATCTTGCGCGGCGCCAGGTTGGCGACCACCACGGTCAGCTTGCCCACCAGCTGTTCCGGCGAGTAGGCCGACTGGATGCCCGAAAACACGTTGCGCGTGCGGCCTTCGCCCAGGTCGAGCGTAAGCTGCAGCAGCTTGCTGGAGCCTTCCACCTTCTGGCATTCGACGATCTTCGCGACACGCAAATCGATCTTGGCAAAATCGTCGATCGTGATGGTGTCCGCGACCGGCTCGATCGATGCGGCCGATGCCGATGCGGCCGGCGCCGCAGCCTGCAGCGATTCGCGGTTGGCGGCCAGCAGTGCATCGACCTGCTTGGCATCGACACGGGTCATCAGGTGCTGGTACGGCTGCACCGGGCTCGAGGCCGACAGCTGCTTGTCGATCGCGCGCCAGTCGAGCGGCTCGACGTTGAGGAAGCGCTCGACGCCGGCGGCCATCGCCGGCACCACCGGCTTCAGGTAGACCGTCAGCAGGCGGAACGCTTCCAGCGACACCGAGCACGCGGCGTGCAGCGCGTCGCGCTTGGCTTCGTCCTTGGCCAGTTCCCACGGCTTTTCGGTATCGACGAAGGCATTGACGGCGGCGGTCAGCTCCATCACCAGGCGTAGCGCCTTGCTGTATTCGCGCGCTTCATACAGCTGGGCGACCTGCGGCGCGGCTTCGCGCAGCTGCTTGAGCAGCGGATGTGCCAGCGCGGTTTCGTTGACCTTGCCTTCGAAGCGCTTGACCAGGAAACCGGCTGCGCGGCTGGCGATGTTGACGTACTTGCCGATCAGGTCGCTGTTGACCCGGGCGATGAAGTCGTCCAGGTTCAGGTCCAGGTCTTCCATGCTCGCATTGAGCTTGGCGGCGAAGTAGTAGCGCAGCCACTCCGGGTTCATGCCGGTGTCGACATAGCTCTGCGCGGTGATGAAGGTGCCGCGCGACTTGCTCATCTTGGCGCCATCCACCGTCAGGAAGCCGTGCGCGAACACGTTGGTCGGCGTGCGGTAGCCCGAGAAGCGCAGCATGGCCGGCCAGAACAGCGTGTGGAAATACAGGATGTCCTTGCCGATGAAGTGGTACTGCTCGGCCGTGGAGTGCGGGCCGACCCAGGCGTCGAAGTCGATGCCCTTCTTCTCGGCCAGGTTCTTGAAGCTTGCGTAGTAGCCGATCGGCGCGTCCAGCCACACATAGAAGTACTTGCCCGGTGCGCCGGGGATCTCGAAGCCGAAGTAAGGCGCGTCGCGCGAGATGTCCCAGTCGGACAGGGTCGAGGCTTCGCCTTCGCTGCCCAGCCATTCCTGCATCTTATTGGCGGCTTCGGGCTGCGCCAGGTCGGCCACCCACTCGCGCAGGAAAGTTTCGCAGCGCGGGTCGGACAGCTTGAAGAAGAAGTGCGTGGACGACTTGCGCACCGGCGTGGCGCCGGACACCACCGAGTACGGGTTCTTCAGGTCGGTCGGCACGTAGGTGGTGCCGCACACTTCACACGAGTCGCCGTACTGGTCCTTGGCGCCGCACTTCGGGCATTCTCCCTTGATGAAGCGGTCCGGCAGGAACATGTTCTTGACCGGGTCGAAGAACTGCTCGACCTCGCGCTCGGCGATCAGGTCGTCGGCCTTCAGGGCCAGGTAGATCTTTTCGCACAGCGCGCGGTTTTCTTCCGCGTCGGTGCTGTAGTAGTTGTCGAACGACACCAGGAAGCTGTCGAAGTCGCGCTTGTGCTCGTTCCAGACGCGGTCGATCAGTTGCTTGGGCGAAATGCCTTCCTTCTCGGCCCGCAACATGACCGGCGTGCCGTGCGTGTCGTCGGCGCCGACGTAGTAGACCTCGTTGCCCATCATGCGCTGGAAGCGCACCCAGATGTCAGTCTGGATGTACTCCACCAGGTGGCCGATATGAATCTGGCCGTTGGCATATGGCAGGGCAGATGTAACGAGGATACGACGTGCGGTCATGGAAAAGAGCCGGTGGGGATGACGGGGAAGCGATCTGCGACGGCAGCCGCGGCGAGGCCGGGCGCCGGCTGCGAAAGGGCTATTCTAGCAAGCACCGCCCGGCGCGACCGGTATTGCGCATGGTGAAAGCGGCGCCGATCGAATGGTGATGCTTGGCGCACTCCAGGTCCTGCGGCCAAAAAAAAAGCGCCGGTCAGCGCCGGCGCAGCTTTCCACAACGGAAAAGGAGGAGAAATCAGGTACCGCCCGGGAGGTCAGCCACCCATCGCGAGCCAGCAACGGTGGCAAGCGGTACCTGTTTCTATGACCGGGTCATCCCTGAATTGGTTTCAAAAAAATTTCAACGCGGCGATTTTGTGCCCGTCCGGCCTCGGTGGCGTTGTCCGCCACGGGTTGGGTCTGGCCCCGGCCCTCGGCGGAGAGACGGTTGCGGGCGACTCCGCGGTCACCCAGGTAGCCCGCCACGCTCTGGGCGCGGCGCTGGGACAGCTGCATGTTGTATTGCGCGTTGCCGGTGCTGTCGGTATGGCCGACGACGTTGGCGCTGACATCCTGGTGCTGCCCCAGCGTCTGGGCCACCTGGTCCAGCACCGAGCGGAACGACGGCTTGATGGTGGCGCTGTCGGTATCGAACGTGACCTGGCTCGGGATATTGACCTTGAGCGAGCCGTCCGGCTGTTCCGTGATCTGCGTCCCGGTGCCGGCCGTGTCCTTGTTCAGCTTGCCGCGGATGGCGTTCCAGTTGTAGCCGGCAGTACCGCCGAGGGCGCCGCCCACTGCCGCGCCGACCAGCGTGCCAGTGGTATTGCCACCGATCAGGTTGCCCAGGCCTGCGCCTACTGCAGCGCCCACGCCGGTCCCGACGGCCGTGTGGGTCTGTTGTTCGGTGGCGCAGCCGGCGGCCAGAACCGTGACCGCGGCGAGCGAGATGGTGGCGAACTTGAATTTCATGCTTTCTCCTTCTGAATGTTCCCGTAGAAGTATTTTGGATTGCTGCAACGAGGATGGTAACGCCGATAGTAACGCCCGGCGCACCCGCCATGCCCCCGCACGATCCGGATAGGCACGGCGGGGCCTTGTGCAAACACTGCGGCACTACAATATGGATATGGCGGTGCGCGCACAAGTGCAAGCTTGTGAGATTTGTAAATGTCTGTAATCCCACAAAGCCCGAAAGGGCTTGGGCGCCGATTCGCGGTCCTGATGGCCGCTGCTGCATACTTTGATACATTAGTCCGTCCCCACCCCTCACCATCACAGCGGAGTTTGTCTTGAGCCTCAGCACTGAACAGGTCACGGAAGTCCTGCGTACGGTCATCGACCCCAACACGGGCAAGGACCTGGTGTCCACCCGCTCGGCCAGGAATATCCGCGTCGACGGCGGCGACGTGTCGCTGGAGGTGGAACTGGGCTACCCGGGCAAGAGCCAGTTCGAGCCGATCCGCAAGCTGGTGGTGGCTGCCGTGCGGCAGCTCCCCGGCGTCAGCAATGTGAGCGTCAGCGTCAGCATGAAGATCGTCGCCCACGCCGTGCAGCGCGGCGTCAAGCTGCTGACCGGCGTGAAGAACGTGATCGCGGTGGCCTCGGGCAAGGGCGGTGTCGGCAAATCGACCACGGCGGTCAACCTGGCACTGGCCCTGTCCGCCGAAGGCGCGCGCGTAGGCATGCTCGATGCCGACATCTACGGTCCCAGCCTGCCGATGATGCTGGGCATCGACGGCCGGCCGGAGTCCTCCGACGGCCAGACCATGGAGCCGCTGGAAGGCCACGGCCTGCAGGCCAACTCGATCGGCTTCCTGATCGAACAGGACAACCCGATGGTATGGCGCGGCCCGATGGTCACGTCGGCGCTGGAACAGCTGCTGCGCCAGACCAACTGGCATGACCTGGATTACCTGATCGTCGACATGCCCCCCGGCACTGGCGACATCCAGCTCACGCTGTCGCAGAAGGTGCCCGTGACCGGCGCGGTGATCGTGACCACGCCGCAGGACATCGCGCTGCTGGACGCCAAGAAGGGCCTCAAGATGTTCGAGAAGGTGGGCATTCCCATCCTGGGCATCGTCGAGAACATGGCGGTGTACTGCTGCCCGAACTGCGGCCATGTCGAGCATATCTTTGGCCAGGGTGGCGGCGAGAAGATGTGCGCCGACTACGGCGTGGACCTGCTGGGCAGCCTGCCGCTGAACCTGTCGATCCGCGAGCAGGCCGATTCGGGCCGCCCCACGGTGGTCGCCGACCCCGACAGCCCGGTGGCGGAGCTGTATCGCGGCATCGCGCGCAAGGTGGCCATCAAGGTGGCCGACAAGGCGCGCGATATGACCAGCAAGTTCCCCAGCATCGTCGTGCAGAACACCTGAGGCCAACGCCATGGACATGCCCGCGCCGCAAGCCCGTCCCGCCGTCACCATGGCGGTGGTCATGCGAAGGGTGGCGCTGGCAAGTCGCTGGCAGTCCTGGAAATGGGAGCTGGAAGCCGTCTGGCCCGACCTGGGCGAGTTCGGCGCCACGCCCATGTGCCTGGAACAGGACGAGCACGGCGCGCGCTGGCTCTATCCCGGTTTCGAGGTCGCGCTGTTCCATGACCAGGGCGAAGGCTACTACCTCAACCTCACCTCCACGCAGCCCTGCTGGTTCGTGCACTGGCGCATGCAGGAAGAGGTTCCCGCGGACGAGGCACGGCCCGTGCCGGTCACCGTGTCGCTGTCCTACAACGAAGCGGGGCGCTGGCTCGATGCCGGCGAAACCGTGGAGAACGTGCCGCTTGCACCCGAACAGCGCGAATGGCTGCAGGCTTACGTCGACCAGAACTACCGTCCCGAACCGAAGCAGCGTCGCCGGCCCGAGTCGTTCAAGGCGCCGGAGGATCGCGCGCGCTACTGACGGCCGCCGGCCATGAGCGAATCGTCCTTCCTGTCACGCTGGTCGCGCCGCAAGGCCGCGGTGCGGGAGGGCGCTTCCGTGCCGGACGAGCCGCCGGGTGCCGAACCGGTTCAGCCCGAGCCGCTGCCCGCTGTCGACGCGCAGGTCCCTGCAACGCCCGCCGAAGCGCCGGTTGATCTCCCCACCATGGCGGATGTGGCGCAGCTGCGACCCGGCGACAACATAGCGCGCTTTGTCGCGCGCGGCGTGGACGAGGGCGTCAAGCGTGCCGCGCTCAAGACCTTGTTTGCCGATCCGCACTTCAATGTGATGGATGGCCTCGACACCTATATCGACGACTACGGCAAGCCGGACCCGATTCCGCCGGATGTGCTGCGGCGCCTGACCCAGTCCAGGACGCTGGGATTGTTCGATGACGTGGAGGCCGCGGAAGCCCCGCAAGCGGCAGGGTCCGCGGGGTTGCCGGAATCCGCGGCAGCGTCCGTCCCAGCCTTGCCGGACACGGAACCGGACGATGCCGAAGTCCACGTGCCATCCGTCGAGTCCGTAGCACCAGACCCGGACAAGCACGCGTAGCTCGCAGCATACGCCAGGCCTACAATAGGTCTCCCACAATTCCCGGCCTGCAGACCCTCGCAAGAAAGGGTGCCCGGGCCGGTCAGCCGCATTCGCCATGCCGACGCTGATCTGCAATTGCAATGACACCATGCCGCTCGACGCAGCGGCGCTGTCCCAGGCCAACGGTGCCAACGGTGAGCCACTGAAGGTTCACCGGCTGCTGTGCCGCAGGGAGATCGGCGCTTTCACCGCCGCGCTCGACGGCACCGATGATGTGATCGTCGCCTGCACGCAGGAGCGGCAGCTGTTCACTGAAGTCGCGGCACAGGCCGCGCGCGGCGCCGATGGCCGCGCCGTGGTGGCCGCGCCCGTGCGCTTCGTGAATATCCGCGAGACTGGCGGCTGGTCCCAGGGCGCCAGGCGCGACCCGAAAACCGCCAACGCGAAGATCGCCGCCTTGCTGGCCGTGGCCGCCTTGCCCGAGCCGGATCCAGTGCCGGTGGTGGACTACCGCTCCGAAGGCGCCGTGCTTGTGATGGGCCCCGCCGACCGCGCCTTGCCGTGGGCCGGGCGTCTCGCGGCCATGGCGCTCGAAGTCACCGTGCTGCTGCCCTCCGATGCAACGTCACACGGCCGCGTGGAACCCGGTATCGCGCCCGCGGATCGCGCCTACCCCGTCCACAGCGGCACGCTGAAGACCCTGGCCGGCTGGCTCGGCGCCTTTGCGGCCACCTGGGAGACCGGTGCGGGCCGCGCGAATCCCATCGATCTCGATCTCTGCACGCGGTGCAATGCCTGCATCGAAGCCTGCCCGGAACAGGCGATCGACTTCAGCTACCAGATCGACCTGGACCGTTGCCGCGCGCACCGCGATTGCGTGCGGGCATGCGGCGCGGCGGCCGCGATTGACTTCGACCGGCCGCCGGCGATCAGCGAGGGCCGCTTCGACCTGGTCTTCGATCTCAACGATGCGCCGGCCTTCACGATGCACGAGCCGCCGCAAGGCTACCTGCATGCCGGCGCGGATGCGCTGCGCCAGCAGCAACAGGCGCTGGCGCTGACGCAACTGGTCGGCGAATTCGAGAAGCCCAAGTTCTTCCGCTACAAGGAAAGCCTCTGCGCTCACGGCCGCAACCAGACCACCGGCTGCACCGCGTGTATCGACATCTGCTCGACGCAGGCCATCCGTTCGCAATGGCATGACGGCAAGGGCCGCATCGAGGTCACGCCCAATCTGTGCATGGGCTGCGGCGCGTGTACCACGGTGTGCCCGAGCGGCGCGATCAGCTACGCGTATCCGGGGCCGGAGATGCTGGGCACGCGCTTGCGCACGCTGCTGTCGGCCTACCGGTCGGCGGGCGGGCGCGATGCCGTGGTGTTGCTGCACGGGGAAGCGACCGGCACGCCGGCCATCCTGGCGCTGGGGCGCGCCGCGCGCGCCGGGCGGGCGCAAGGCGTGCCGCCGAACGTGATGCCGGTGCAGGTGTTTCATCCGGCTTCGGCAGGGCTGGAACTCTGGCTGGCGGCGCTGTGCTGGGGCGCGGCGCGCGTGGCGGTGCTGCTGACCGGCGACGAGGCGCCGCAGTACCGCACCGCGTTGATCGGGCAGATCGATGTCGCGCGGTCGCTGCTGGCCGGGCTCGGCTACGACGGCGAGGCCGTGTCGCTGGTCGAGGCGAACGATGCGGCGTCGCTGGACCAGGGGCTTGCCGCGCTGCGCCCCGCGCGGCAAGCGTTGCCGCCCGCGCCATTCGGTGCCGTGGCTGCCAAGCGCGAGATGCTCGAGTTTGCGCTCGACCACCTCGTGCGGCACGCGCCGGTCCCGGCCGACATCGTGCCGCTGCCTGCAGGAGCACCGTTCGGGGCGGTGGCGGTCGACACGGCGGCTTGCACGCTCTGCATGGCCTGCGTCGGCGCGTGCCCGACCCAGGCCCTGCGTGACAACCCGGAGCGCCCGGTGCTTGGCTTCCTGGAGCGCAACTGCGTGCAGTGCGGCCTGTGCGAGAAGACCTGCCCGGAGAACGCGGTCACGCTTGTGCCACGCCTGCTGACCGGCGATGCCGCGCGGCGCGCCGTCACGCTCAATGAATCGCAGCCGTTCCATTGCGTGCGCTGCGCCAAGCCGTTCGGCACCGCGCAGATGGTGGAGGCGATGCTGGTGCGCCTGGCCGGACACCCGGCCTTTGCCGGCGCGGCCGCCGAGCGCCTCAAGATGTGCCCCGATTGCCGGGTAGTCGACATGATGGAGCGCGACCCGGGGGCGATCAGCGGCGCCACGCTCCGGTAAGCATTTCCGCCCAGACAAGAAACATCACGACATGACAGAGTTCCAGACGATCCAGCTGACCGCCGCGCCCGAAGACGATACCGAGGACATTGCCCGCGCCGATTTGTATGGCCTGCTGGCCACGCTGTTCTATCGCGCGCCGGACGCGGCGCTGCTCCATCACATCGCCGCCAACCGCGCGCCGGACGACAGTTCGGGCACGATACTCGGCCAGGCGTGGAACGCATTGTGCGATGCGGCGTCGACCACCAGCGAGGCCGAGGCCGCCGACGAGTACCGTGAACTGTTCCTCGGCGTGGGGCGCCAGGAGGTCTTCCTGTACGGCTCCTTTTACCTCACCGGCTTCCTGAACGAGCGTCCGCTGGTGGTCCTGCGTGACGACCTGGCCCGCTATGGGCTGGTCCGGCACGACAATGTCAGCGAAACCGAGGACCACGTCGCCGCGCTGTGCGAGGTGATGCGTTTCCTCGTGGGGGGCGATGATGTCGCCGTGTCCAACCTCGGCGAACAACAGCGCTTCTACGCGCAGCACCTGCAGCCGTGGATCGGGAAATTGTGCGATGCACTAAGCGGCCATCCGAAAGCGCGCTTCTATCGCAGCGTTGCCGGATTGATGCAGGCCTTCACGGATGTCGAGGCCATGGCGCTCGAAATGCATTGATTGCATTGTCTTCCGTAATAGGGATTAACCCGGTAACTCCATGGTTTTTCAGCGATATTGCACCTAGAATATGCATAACAACGCATAACGGCTGAATCATCGGCATGCCTGTGCCGAACCCGAGGAGTGCCTCACATGAAAGAGAAGCAACCCAGGGTCGCGCGCCGCGGTTTTCTTGCGGGCGCTGGAGTTGTTGCTGCCGCCGCCGGCGCAGCGTCGCTGACCGCGCGGGGTCCCGCCGTGCCGGTCCAGAGCGCGGCCATCCCGGAGCCCACCGACGTGTCGTCGGACCAAGCGGGCTACCGGGTGTCCGAGCACATTCGCAAGTACTACCGCACCACGCTGGTGTGAGCACGCCGGCGGGCCGGGCCATCCGGCGGCGCCAGTCCGGCATTTGCTGCTTTCCTCTGTTGAGGTGAGACATGATCTTGACCCGCAAGCGCGCGGCGCAGGGCACATCGACCCGGCTGGCTGACAACCTCGCTCAGACTAATGCGTCGGGAACCGGCCGCCTTTCCACGCGGCTCGCCGCGGGCCTGGCCGGCGCCATGCCGACCATGGACCGGCGCAGCTTCCTCAAGCGCTCCGGCATTGGTGTCGGGGCCGGACTGGCGGCCTCGCAACTGACGCTGCTGCGCAAGGCCGATGCCGCCGATGACAAGACCGTTGCCGCTGCCGAAGGCAAGGGCGGCATCGTGGTGAGGCGCACCGTGTGCGGCCACTGCTCGGTGGGCTGCGCGGTCGATGCCGTGGTGCAGAACGGCGTTTGGGTGCGGCAGGAACCGGTGTTCGACTCGCCCATCAATATGGGCGCGCACTGTGCCAAGGGCGCCGCGCTGCGCGAGCACGGCCACGGCGAATATCGCCTCAAGTACCCGATGAAGCTGGTCAACGGCAAGTACCAGCGTATCGGCTGGGACCAGGCGCTCGACGAGATCACCGCGAAGATGAAGGATATCCGCCAGCAGACCGGACCGGATTCCATGTTCTTCATCGGCTCTTCCAAGCACAGCAACGAGCAGTCCTACCTTTTGCGCAAATGGGTGTCTTTCTTCGGCACCAACAACACCGACCACCAGGCGCGCATCTGCCACTCCACCACCGTGGCGGGCGTGGCGAACACCTGGGGCTACGGGGCGATGACGAACTCGTACAACGATATGCAGAACGCGAAAGCGGCTCTGTATATCGGCTCCAACGCGGCCGAGGCGCACCCGGTGTCGATGCTGCACCTGCTGCATGCGAAGGAGAATGGCTGCAAGGTGATCGTGGTGGACCCGCGCTTCACGCGCACGGCCGCGAAGGCCGACCACTACGTGCGCATCCGTTCGGGCACCGATATCGCCTTCCTGTTCGGGGTGCTGTACCACGTCTTCCAGAATGGCTGGGAAGACCCGAAGTACCTGCACGACCGCGTCTACGGCATGGATAAGGTCAAGGAAGACGTCCTGGCCAAGTGGTCGCCGGACAAGGTCGAGGAAGTCTGCGGCGTGCCCGAGGCGCAGGTGAAGATGGTCGCCGAGATCATGGCGAAGAACCGGCCCAGCACGCTGGTCTGGTGCATGGGCCAGACCCAGCACTCGATCGGCAACGCCATCGTGCGCGCGTCGTGCATCGTGCAGCTTGCGCTTGGCAATATCGGCGTCTCCGGTGGCGGCGCCAACATCTTCCGCGGGCATGACAACGTGCAGGGCGCCACCGACGTCGGCCCCAATCCGGATTCACTGCCTGGCTACTACGGCCTGGCCACGGGCGCGTGGAAGCACTATGCGGCCGTGTGGGGAGTCGACTACGACTGGATCAAGCAGCAGTTCGTCTCGCAGGCAATGATGGAGAAGTCCGGTTCTACCGTGTCGCGCTGGATCGACCTGGTCACCGAGAAGAACGAACTGCTCGACCAGGACAACAACGTGCGCGGGGTGTTCTTCTGGGGCCATGCGCCGAACTCGCAGACGCGCGGCCTGGAAATGAAGAAGGCCATGGACAAGCTCGACCTGCTGGTCGTGGTCGACCCGTATCCCTCCGCCACTGCGGCCATGGCCAACATGCCGGGCGCGGAAGGCGAAAAGGTCAACCCGAACCGCGCGGTCTACCTGCTGCCGGCCTGCACGCAGTTCGAGACCTCGGGTTCGTGCACGGCGTCCAACCGTTCGCTGCAATGGCGCGACAAGGTGATCGAGCCGCTGTTCGAATCGATGCCCGACCACACCATCATGCAGGCCTTCGCGGACAAGCTCGGCTTTGGCAAGGAGCTGTCGAAGAACTACAAGATGATCGAGGTGAAGCGCGCCGGCCGCACATGGATGGAGCCGGAGATCGAGTCGATCCTGCGCGAGATCAACCGCAGCAACTGGACCATCGGCTACACCGGCCAGTCGCCGGAACGGCTCAAGGCCCATATGCGCAATATGCAGATGTTCGACGTGAAGACGTTGCGCTGCAAGGGCGGCAAGGATGCCGCGACCGGCTATGACCTGACCGGCGACTACTTCGGCCTGCCGTGGCCGTGCTACGGCACGCCGGAACTCAAGCACCCGGGCTCGCCCAACCTGTACGACACCAGCAAGCACGTGATGGAAGGCGGCGGCAATTTCCGCGCGAACTTCGGCGTGGAGCGCGACGGTGTCAACCTGCTGGCCGAGGACGGTTCGTACTCGAAGGGGGCCGAGATCACCACGGGCTATCCCGAGTTCGATCACGTGCTGCTCAAGAAGCTGGGCTGGTGGGACGACCTGACGGACGCCGAGAAAAAGGCCGCCGAAGGCAAGAACTGGAAAACCGACCTGTCGGGCGGCATCCAGCGCGTGGTGCTCAAGGTGCATGGCTGCCATCCGTTTGGCAACGCCAAGGCGCGTGCCGTGGTGTGGAACTTCCCTGACCCGATCCCGCAGCACCGCGAGCCCTTGTACTCGACGCGGCCCGACATGGTCGCGAAGTACCCGACCCACGACGACAAGATGGCGTTCTGGCGCCTGCCCACGCTGTACAAGACCGTGCAGCAGCGCAACGTCGAGAACAAGGTCTACGAGAAGTTCCCGATCATCCTGACCTCCGGCCGCCTGGTCGAATACGAGGGCGGCGGCGAGGAGACCCGGTCGAACCCGTGGCTGGCCGAACTGCAGCAGGAGAACTTCGTCGAGATCAATCCGGTCGCCGCGTCCCAGCGCGGCATCCGCAATGGCGACTTCTGCTGGGTCAGGACGCCTACCGGCGCCACCCTGAAGGTGCGCGCGCTCGTGACGGAACGCGTCGGCCCGGACACCGCGTTTATCCCGTTCCATTTCTCGGGCTGGTGGCAGGGCAAGGACCTGAAGACGTACTACCCGGATGGCGCCATGCCGATCGTGCGTGGCGAGGCCGTCAACACGGGTACGACGTACGGATACGACTCGGTGACGATGATGCAGGAAACCAAGACCACCATTTGCCAGATCGAACGCTTTGCATAAGGGCAGGATGAAACCATGGCACGCATGAAATTTATCTGTGACGCCGAACGCTGCATCGAGTGCAATAGCTGCGTCACCGCCTGCAAGAACGAGAACGAGGTGCCATGGGGCGTCAACCGGCGCCGCGTGGTCACCATCAACGACGGCATGGTCGGCGCGGAGAAGTCGATCTCCGTCGCCTGCATGCACTGCTCGGATGCGCCGTGCATGGCGGTCTGCCCGGTCGACTGCTTCTACCGCACCGAGGACGGCGTGGTGCTGCACGACAAGGACGTCTGCATCGGCTGCGGCTACTGCTCGTACGCGTGCCCGTTCGGCGCGCCGCAGTTTCCATCCACCGGTACCTTCGGCGTGCGCGGCAAGATGGACAAGTGCACCTTCTGCGCGGGCGGCCCCGAGAAGAACGGCTCCGAAGCGGAATTCGAGAAATACGGCCGCAACCGGCTGGCCGAGGGCAAGCTGCCGCTGTGCGCGGAAATGTGCTCGACCAAGGCGCTGCTCGGCGGCGACGGCGA
Source organism: Cupriavidus sp. 22TCCZM04-2 (assembly GCF_057798895.1). Lineage (NCBI taxonomy): Bacteria > Pseudomonadati > Pseudomonadota > Betaproteobacteria > Burkholderiales > Burkholderiaceae > Cupriavidus > Cupriavidus sp. 22TCCZM04-2. Next base: position 301,971 of record NZ_JBYOJS010000001.1, on the reverse strand, counting down.
CGTGATCGCCGACATCCTGCGCAACCGCGTGATCAAGCGCGGCAAGGGCGGCGATGTGTGGGGCTGGGGCACCGCATACGGGAATCGTGGCGGCGCCCAGCAGGCGCCCGCCGCACCGGCGGCACCTGCCGCACCGGCCAACCCGGCTCCTGCCAGCGGCAACGGAGGGCAACCATCATGACGCGCATTCCGATGGCGGCCATGCTGGCCGTGGCCGGCTTGCTGCTCGCGGGCTGTGGCGAGAAGCCGCAGACCACGACGGCTTCGCACAAGAAGTCGGATGCGGTCGCCTACCAGGGCGCGCCGGACGACCCGTTCGTCGTCAAGGGCTGGACCGCCGGTGACAAGACCAGCTGGACCAACCAGATCCGACAGCGCAACCAGCTGCAGAACGAATACAACCGCACGCCGTGACTGCACCGCAGGCAGGGCGGGGTGATGACCCGAAGGAGCGCATATGAGGCCCACGCAGAATATGTGCGGCTGGCGTACCTGGCTTGCCGCCGGTGCCCTGGCCATGTTGACGTTCGCCAGCGGTGGCGCTGCCGCGCAGGCGCCGGCCCCGGCGCCGCAAACCGCTCAGGCCCCGCAGATTCAGCCCACGCAAGCGGCTGACGCGAACAACCCGGCCACGCATCCGGTGCAGCCGTATGCCGGCATTGCCTCGGAGAACATCTTCAACGTGCCGCGCCGCGACATCGCCAATGAGGCGCGGTCGCAGAAGGAGCGCACGCTGACGCAGCCTGGCAACAATGCGCCGGTCTGGCGCGAGGTCAATTCCGACCAGGCCCACTACAGCAGCCTGCCGTACAAGGAGGCCGGCGTGCTGATCCAGCGCACCGGGCAGCAGTGGCGGCTGTTCCGCAATGGCGTGATCACGGTTTGGGGCGGCTGGCTGCTGGTGGTGGTGCCGCTGGCGATCCTCGGCTTCTTCCTCTGGCGTGGCGCGATCCCGCTGCGCGAGCCGCGCACCGGACGCATGATCGAACGCTTTACGCCGTTCGAGCGCATTGTCCACTGGACCATGGCGATCGCGTTCGTGCTGCTCGCGGTCTCGGGCATCGTGATGCTGTTCGGCAAGCATTTCCTGTTGCCGTTGATGGGCCATACGCTGTTCGGCTGGCTCACCTACCTGCTGAAGAACATCCATAACCTGGCCGGCCCGGTGTTCACGCTGTCGATCATCGTCGCCTTCGTGATTTTCGTGCGCAGCAACCTGCCCAGCCGCGATGACCTGCACTGGCTGACCAGCCTCGGCGGCCTGGCAAGCGGCAAGCATGTGCCGAGCGGCCGCTTCAATGCCGGCGAGAAGATGTGGTTCTGGGCAGGCCTGGTGATCTTCGGCCTGATCCTGTCCGCGTCGGGCTGGGTGCTCGACATGATCGTGCCCGGGCTCGACTACTACCGCGCCACCATGCAGATCGCCAACGTGATCCACGGCATCGCCGCGGTGCTGATGATCGCGATGTCGCTTGGCCATATCTACATGGGCACCATCGGCATGGAAGGCGCCTACCGCGCCATGCGCGACGGCTGGGTCGACGAGGCCTGGGCCAAGGAGCATCACGAGCACTGGTATGACGACATCAAGGCCGGCAAGATCCCGGTCCAGCGCTCGGCGACGCCGGAGCCCAAGGCGGCGCGCCGGCGCAATCCCGGCGAAGCTTGAGGCACCGGCATGGCACCCTTTCACCGGATACTGACCATGAAACGCATGCTGATGCTGATTGCCCTGGCCGCCGGCGCCATGGGTACCCAGGGCGCGCTGGCCAAGCTGCCGCCGCCGACCGATGCGCAGCAGGCCAAGGCCGCGGAGACCAAGGCGCGTACGGCCTGGGCCGACAAGGTCGCGGCGTTCCATCTGTGCAAGTCGCAGGACAGGATCGCGGCGCGCTACTACAGCGACATGAAGGCCCGTGGCAATGCCACGCACGAGCCCGCGCAGACTGCCGCCTGTGCGGATCCCGGGCCGTACGTGGCGCCCCAGGCGCCAGTCGCCGCAGCGGCAGTACAATCGACCGCAAAGGCGCCTTAACCCTGGCCCCATCGCTAGAAAGCCGGCGTGGGGCAAACCCGAGCAGCCCGACTTCGCCACCCATGCCCCTGCGTCCCGAACTCACCCACGCGGCCGTTCCCCTGATCGAAGAAGTGGAGGTTGTCGATGAACTGGGGCGTGCCCGCCCGGCTTACCTGCCTGGGGAGCGCCCGCTCACGGTCTATCTCGACAAGCGCGAACTGGTAACGCTGATGACGCTGGGCGGGGCGCCCGAACACCTGGTGCTCGGCTACCTGCGCAACCAGCGGCTGGTCGAGTCGATCGAGGACATCGCCGCCGTGCAGGTCGACTGGGAGACCGAATCGGCCGCAGTGACCACCCGGACGGGCATCGACCGCATCGAGGAACGCACCGCGCGCCGCGTGGTCACCACGGGCTGCGGGCAGGGCACGGTGTTCGGCTCGCTGCTCGACGAGATCGACAATGTCCGGCTGCCGGCCGGGGCCACGCTGGACCAGGACACCTTGTACGGCATCATCGACACCATCCGGCTGCAGCAGTCGGTGTACAAGCAGGCGGGATCGGTGCATGGCTGTGCGCTGTTCCGCGGCAGCGAGCTGCTGATGTTCGTGGAGGACGTGGGCCGCCATAACGCGGTCGACGCGATTGCGGGCCGCATGTGGCTGGAAGACATGCGCGGCGACGACAAGGTCTTCTACACCACCGGGCGCCTGACTTCCGAAATGGTGATCAAGGGCGCGCAGATGGGGATTCCTTTCCTGCTGTCGCGTTCAGGCGTGACGCAGATGGGCTACCAGATGGCGCAGCGGGTCAATCTGACACTGTTCGCAAGGTGTACGGGCAAGCATTTCCTGCTCTACACGGGGAACGAACGCTTCCATCATCGGTTGCCTGAGGAGGTTGTTGCGTAGGCAGCACTTCAATTGAGCGGCGCGCGGGCGGATTGGTTGTACAATTCGGCGCACTCTGCCCTAAGCGTTTACCCTCCCGACCCTATGAGCATCAAATCCGACAAGTGGATCCGCCGCATGGCGGAACAGCACGGCATGATCGAGCCGTTCGAACCCGGCCAGGTGCGGGAGGCCGACGGGCGCAAGATCGTGTCGTACGGCACGTCGAGCTACGGCTACGACATCCGCTGCGCCGACGAATTCAAGATCTTCACCAATATCAACAGCACCATCGTCGATCCGAAGAACTTCGACGAGAAATCGTTCGTGGATTTCAAGGGCGACGTCTGCATCATCCCGCCGAACTCGTTCGCGCTGGCGCGCACGATGGAGTACTTCCGCATTCCGCGCAGCGTGCTGACCATCTGCCTGGGCAAGAGCACCTATGCACGCTGCGGCATCATCGTCAACGTGACGCCGTTCGAGCCCGAGTGGGAAGGCTATGTGACGCTGGAGTTCTCCAACACCACGCCGCTGCCCGCCAAGATCTACGCCGGCGAAGGCTGCGCCCAGGTGCTGTTCTTCGAGAGCGACGAAGTCTGCGAGACCTCGTACGCCGACCGCGGCGGCAAGTACCAGGGCCAGCACGGCGTCACACTGCCGAAGACCTGAGCGCATTACAATGCCGGCGTTTGCCGGAACGGACGGCCCGCGATAGATCGACGCGCGGGCGCCAAGACCTGACGTGAGAGCCACATGTCGCCGTCGCAGGGGAACCCCTGCCGGCCATGTGGCTCAGTCCTTTATGTCCTGCTTTCCCATCAAGGATGCCCGATGAAATTCCGCTTCCCCGTCATCATCATTGACGAAGACTTCCGCTCCGAGAACATCTCCGGCTCGGGCATCCGCGCGCTGGCCGAAGCGATCGAGAAGGAAGGCATGGAGGTCATGGGCCTGACCAGCTACGGCGACCTGACCTCGTTCGCGCAGCAGTCGAGCCGTGCTTCGACCTTTATCGTGTCGATCGACGACGACGAGTTCGTGACCGCCGATGACCGTCCCGAAGCGGCCGCCATCGAGAAGCTGCGCGCGTTCGTCAACGAAGTGCGCCGCCGCAACACCGACCTGCCGATCTTCCTGTACGGCGAGACCCGCACCTCGCGCCATATCCCGAACGATATCCTGCGCGAGCTGCACGGCTTCATCCACATGTTCGAGGACACCCCCGAATTCGTGGCGCGCCACATCATCCGCGAAGCCAAGGTCTATCTCGACACGCTGGCGCCGCCGTTCTTCAAGGCGCTGATCGACTACGCGCAGGATTCGTCGTACTCGTGGCACTGCCCGGGCCACTCGGGCGGCGTGGCATTCCTGAAGAGCCCGGTGGGCCAGGTGTTCCACCAGTTCTTCGGCGAGAACATGCTGCGCGCCGACGTCTGCAACGCGGTCGACGAACTCGGCCAGCTGCTGGACCATACCGGCCCGGTGGCGGCGTCCGAGCGCAATGCCGCGCGCATCTTCAATTCGGACCACATGTACTTCGTGACCAATGGCACGTCGACGTCGAACAAGATGGTGTGGCACGCCAACGTGGCGCCGGGGGACATCGTGGTGGTGGACCGCAACTGCCACAAGTCGATCCTGCACGCGATCATGATGACCGGCGCGATCCCGGTGTTCCTGATGCCGACGCGCAACCACTACGGCATCATCGGCCCGATTCCGAAGAGCGAATTCGATCCGGAAACCATCCGGCGCAAGATCGCCAACCACCCGTTCGCCAGCAAGGCGAAAAACCAGAAGCCGCGCATCCTGACGATCACGCAGGGCACCTATGACGGCGTGCTGTACAACGCCGAGCAGATCAAGGAGATGCTGGCCTCGGAAATCGACACGCTGCATTTCGATGAAGCGTGGCTGCCGCATGCGGCATTCCACGACTTCTATCACGACATGCACGCGATCGGCCGCGGGCGCCCGCGCAGCAAGGACGCGCTGGTGTTCGCCACGCAGTCCACGCACAAGCTGCTTGCCGGGCTGTCGCAGGCCTCGCAGATCCTCGTGCAGGATTCCGAGACGCGCAAGCTGGACCGCTACCGTTTCAACGAGGCGTACCTGATGCACACCTCGACCAGCCCGCAGTACTCGATCATCGCCTCGTGCGACGTGGCCGCGGCGATGATGGAAGCGCCGGGCGGCACCGCGCTGGTGGAAGAAAGCATCCAGGAAGCGCTGGACTTCCGCCGCGCCATGCGCAAGGTGGAGGGCGAGTACGACGCCGGCCACAACGGCGACTGGTGGTTCAAGGTCTGGGGTCCCGACACGCTGAACGAAGAGGGCATGCCGGAGCGCGAGGAATGGATGCTCAAGGCCAACGAGCGCTGGCACGGCTTCGGCGACCTGGCCGACGGCTTCAACTTGCTCGACCCGATCAAGGCCACGCTCATTACCCCGGGCCTGGACGTGGACGGCGAGTTCAGCGAGCGCGGCATCCCGGCGGCCATCGTCACCAAGTACCTCGCCGAGCACGGCATCATCATCGAGAAGACGGGTTTGTACTCGTTCTTCATCATGTTCACCATCGGCATCACCAAGGGCCGCTGGAACTCGCTGGTGACCGAGCTGCAGCAGTTCAAGGACGACTACGACCAGAACCAGCCGCTGTGGCGCGTGCTGCCCGAGTTCGTCGGCAAGCACCCGCAATACGAGCGCATGGGCCTGCGTGATCTGTGCGACGCCGTGCACAGCGTCTACAAGGCCAACGACGTGGCGCGCGTGACGACCGAGATGTACCTGTCGGACATGGAGCCGGCGATGAAGCCGTCGGATGCGTGGGCAATGATGGCGCACCGCGAGATCGAGCGCGTGCCAGTCGACGAGCTCGAGGGCCGCGTCACGGCCATCCTGCTGACGCCGTATCCGCCTGGCATCCCGCTGCTGATCCCGGGCGAGCGCTTCAACCGCATCATCGTCCAGTACCTGAAGTTCGCGCGCGAGTTCAACAAACTCTTCCCGGGTTTCGAGACCGACGTGCACGGACTGGTGCTGGAAGAGGTGGATGGGCAGAAGGCCTACTTCGTGGATTGCGTGAAGCAGGGTAGCTGAGCGTTACGTTGAGGCAGCAATGCGGCGGGCTGCCTGTTGGCAATCCGTCGCTTTCGTTTGCAGTGCACGCATCCGTGCCGGACGGCCCGGTCGCTTCTCTTCTTTCCCGACGCAAGTGGGAGAAAGGTTGGGGAGGAACCCCGGCTGCTCACGCCTTCCAGTCCACATCGAAGTCGCTCAGGTAGTCATCCACTGCCGCGCCGACCGTGGGATGGAAAGCATCCTTCCCCAGCTTGTCGAACAGCTCGAAGCGCTTGAGCTTGTCCTTGACGGGGTCCTTCATCTCCGCAAAGTGCAGTTCGATGCCGCGCTCGTCCAGGGTCTTGTCGAGTTCGCGCAGCATGTCGGCCGAGGTCACGTCGACGCTGGTGACCGGCTCGGCCGCCACCACCACGCGCCGCACCGCCGTGGGCGAGGCTTCGACGGCGCGCTGCACGCAGTCCTGGAACAGTTCGGCATTCGCGAAGAACAGCGGCGCGTCCCAGCGGAACAGCACCAGCCCCGGCACCCGGCGCGCGTTCGGGTAGCGCTCCACGTCGTGGTAGCCGCGCACGCCGTCGGCGCGGCCGAGCACCGCGTGGTGCGGGCGCCAGCCATCCCAAAGGAACTCGATGATGGCGATGACCACGGCCAGGCCGATGCCCGGCACCGCGCCGAAGACGGCAACGCCGGCAAAGCATGCCATCGCCAGCCAGAATTCCCACTGCTGGATGCGGTAGATCCGCTTGAGGTCGGCAAACTCGAACAGGCCGATGGCCGCCGCGATGACGACGGCGGCCAGTGCGCTGCTGGGCAGGTAGCGCATCAGGTCCGGCGCAAACAGCAGCAACGCCGCGACCGCCAGCGCGCCGACCACGCCGGTCAGTTGCGTGCGCGCGCCGGCGGCTTCAGCCACCGGCGTGCGTGACGCGCTGCTGCTGATCGGAAAGCCCTGGAACAGCCCGGCAGCGAGGTTGGCGGCGCCCAGCCCGACCATTTCCTGGTTCGGATCGACCGGATATTTCAGGCGCGCCGCGTAGGTGCGCGACAGCACACTGGTATCGGCGAACGCGACCAGGGCGACGGCGCAGCCGCCCACCACGATATGGGTGAGATCGACCCCGCTCAGGTACGGCAAGGCGAACGCGGGCAGGCCTTGAGGCATCTTGCCGAGCACTTTGACCCCGTGTGCATCGAGACCGAACAGGCTCACGCTCAGCGTGGCCAGCACCACCGCGATCAGCACGCCGGGCACGCGCTCGAACCGCTTCAGCAGCAGGATCAGCACCAGGCTCGCGCCGCCCACGGCCACGCTGTACAGGTTGGCCTTGCCGGCCGCCACGGCAGTGCCCAGGCTCCATAGCTCCCGCAACGGCCCCGCATCTTCGATCGAAATGCCGAACAGCTTGGGCAACTGGCTGACCAGCACGGTGAACGCGATGCCGTTCATATAGCCATAGCGGATCGGCTTGGACAGCAGCTCGGTGATAAAGCCCAGCCGCAACAGGCCGACGACGATGCAGACCACGCCCGATACCACCGCCATCATGCTGGCGATGGTGATGGCGCGCGCCGGGTCGCCGGCGGAGAGCTGCACCACCACGGCGAGGATCGGTGCCGCCAGCGCGGAGTCGGGCCCCAGCACCAGGATGCGGCTCGGGCCGAACAGCGCGTAGGCAAGCAGCGGGATGATGGTGGCGTACAGGCCATAGATGCCTGGCACGCCCGATGCCTCGGCATAGGCGATCCCGACCGGCACCAGCATGGTGGTGAGCACCAGCCCCGCCGCCAGGTCGCGCGGGAACCAGGCGGCCTCGTACGTGCGCAGCATCTGCAAGCCCGGCAGCCAGTGCAGCCAGCCGGAAGTGGAAGGGGCTTTCGCCGACTTGCGAGCCTGGGGACTGAGGGGTGGGTTGGACACGGTGCTCCCTTCTTGCGGTAACGCCACAGGGTTCGATGTGGACGATTCCTAGCATAGCAATCGGCGCAGGCCGCCGGGCATGGCGTTTGCAACGTCACGGGTTCAGGTCTGAGATCGATTGCCGGACAGCCAGTGCAGGGAGTCCTTCTGCTGCGGCGCGGCATGGTTCCCGGTGAGCAATCGCCTGTCAGGGGTGGCGCCAGCGACAGCCAGCCGCGTCTTGCCGCGATGGAATGAGGCGGGCAAGGCTGCCGTGGCCGCGCTGGCATCGCCTTGCCGGCGTGGGCTGCCTTTCGATGGCACGGAGCAGCGAATCGTGCAGGCTCCGCGGCGAAGGCGGTCCTTGCAACCGGTGGTCAAACTTTTCTGCAAAGGCATAGCCCGTCGATGAAAATCGCCCAAATTGCCCCTCTCCTGGAAGCATGCCCGCCACGGCAATACGGCGGTACCGAGCGCGTCGTTGCGTACCTGACGGACGAACTGGTCCGGCAGGGGCACGACGTTACGCTGTTTGCCAGCGGCGATTCATCGACTGCCGCCAGGCTGGTCAGCTGCGCGCCGCGCGCCTTGCGCACCGACCCGTCGGTGCGCGACATCGTGCCGTATCACGTGATGATGCTCGACGAAGTGGGCCGGCAGGCGGACGATTTCGACGTCCTGCATTTCCACACCGACCTGCTGCATTTCCCGCTGGCGCGGCGCCTGGCCGACCGCACCGTGACGACGCTGCATGGCAGGCAGGACCTGCCGGACCTGGCGGCGTTCTACTCTGCCTTCGCAAGGGTGCCACTGGTATCGATCTCGCTGGCACAGCGCGACCCCATGCCGCCGGTCCACTGGCTCGGGAACGTCTATCATGGCCTGCCCGCACGGTTGCTGCCGTTTCATGCGGTGGCGCGCGGGGGATACCTCGCCTTCCTCGGACGCATTTCGCCCGAGAAGCGCCCGGACCGCGCCATCAAGATTGCCGTGCAAAGCGGCATGCCGCTGAAGATCGCCGCCAAGATCGACCGTGTCGACCGCGCATACTGGGACGCCGACATCGCGCCGCTGGTCAGCCGGCACGCCAATGTCGAGTATCTTGGAGAAATCAGCGAACGGGAAAAGGCACGGTTTCTCGGCGGCGCGCGTGCGCTGCTGTTCCCGATCGACTGGCCCGAGCCGTTTGGCCTGGCTATGATCGAAGCCATGGCCTGTGGCACCCCGGTGATCGCGTTCCGGTGCGGCTCCGTCCCGGAAGTCGTTGATGACGGAGTCACCGGCTTTATCGTCGACAGTGTCGACGAGGCCGTGGCGGCAGTCAGGCGCATCGGTGACATCGACCGCCGCGCCGTGCGCCGTACGTTCGTTGCACGTTTCAGCGCCGAACGCATGGCTCACGACTACCTGGCACTCTATGGTCGCCTGCGCAGACCGTCGCCGGACGGTTGCGTGCATCCAGACCCGTCCGCCCAGGCGGATGCGGGCCTGCACGTCGCGGCCTGAACCTGGAGAGAAACAATGCTCGACGCTCCCGAAGGCCGGCGCGGCCTGGTGCCGGACGCGACACCCGGCGTGCCCATCGTCATCGCCGCGACGCACTCCCTGCGTCTGACCCAGCCCCGCACGCTCAAGCAAGGCGACACCTTTGCCGTGTTCGACCAGCATGGCGACGCCATTGCCGGTTCCGGCGGCTCGGACGGCATCTTTTGTTGCGACACGCGGCACCTGTCACACTTCCACCTGACCATCAACGGGTGGCGCCCCGTGCTGCTCAGTTCGGTGCTGCGCGACGACGACGCCGCGTTCAGCTGCGACCTGACCAACCCGGACCTCTTCGATGCGCGGGGCGAGATGGTCATGCCTCACGACGTGATCCATGTGCGCCGCTCGCGCTTTCTTTGGGAGGGCACCTGCTATGAGCGGCTGGCGGTACGCAATTTCGATGAAACGCCGCGGCACATCAGCCTGGAACTGGCGTTTGCGGCGGACTTTGCCGACCTGTTCGAGGTGCGCGGGGCCAGGCGCGCGCAGCGCGGTCAAACCCATCCACCCGAGCTGACCGACAGCGGTGCGAAACTCGCCTACACCGGACTCGATGATTGCGTGCGCACCACGCACCTGACGTTCGATCCCGCGCCGACGCAGCTGCGTGGCGACATGGCGGTGTTCGAGCTGGAGCTGATGCCGCACAGGACGCACCTGCTCTACGTCGAAGTCTGCTGTGACAAGGCGCGGCACGACAAGCGCCCGCCGCGCGGCGCTTTCCCGTCGGCCCTGCGGGCCGCGCGTCGTTCGCTGCAGGCGCTGTCCGCGCAGGCCGCAAGCGTGACCACCTCCAACGAAATCTTCAATGAAGCCGTAGGCCGCAGCCTGTCCGATCTGTACATGCTGATCACGAAGACCCCTTACGGCCCGTATCCCTACGCCGGCATTCCGTGGTTCAGCACCTTCTTCGGCCGCGATGCGCTGATCACCGCGATGGAAACCCTGTGGCTGGATCCGGGCATCGCACGCGGTGTGCTGGGTTACCTGGCAGCGAATCAGGCGACGACTTCAGACCCGTCTGCCGATGCCGAGCCGGGCAAGATCCTGCACGAAAGCCGCAAGGGCGAGATGGCCAACCTTGGCGAGGTGCCGTTCCGCCGCTACTACGGCAGCATCGATTCCACGCCGCTGTTCGTCATGCTCGCAGGCGCATACCTGGACCGCACGCACGACTTGGCGACGATCCGAACGCTCTGGCCCGCCATCGAGGCGGCGCTGCGCTGGATCGACAAGTACGGCGACCGCGACGGCGACGGCTTTGTGGAGTACGGCCGGCGCACCAGCGACGGGCTGCTCAACCAGGGCTGGAAGGACAGCCACGATTCGATCTTCCATGCGGACGGCACCCTGGCCGAGGGCCCGATCGCACTGGTGGAGGTGCAGGGCTACGTGTACGCGGCCTGGATGGCGGCCGCGCGGATGGCGCGCAACCTGGGCCACAACGGGCGCGCCACCGCACTCGAAACGCGTGCCGCGCAGCTGCGGCAGCGCTTTGACGAAGCGTTCTTCGACGAGAAACTGGGCACGTACGTGATCGCGCTCGATGGCAACAAGCGGCCATGCCGCGTGCTGTCCTCCAATGCGGGCCACGCGCTCTATACGGGCATCGCACTGCCCGAGCGCGCGCCGGCGGTGGCCGCGGCCCTGATGGGCAGCGCATCGTTCTCAGGCTGGGGCGTGCGGACCCTTGCGTCCAGCGAAAGCCGCTACAACCCGATGAGCTATCACAATGGTTCGGTCTGGCCCCATGACAACGCCATCATCGCCGCGGGGATGGTTCGCTACGGCTTGCGCGACGCGGCGTTGCGCATCTTCGATGGCCTGTTCGCCGCGTCCACCCATATGGACCTGCGGCGCCTGCCCGAGCTGTTCTGCGGCTTCGTGCGCCGGCGCAACCGTGGGCCGACGCTTTATCCGGTGGCCTGCATCCCGCAGGCCTGGGCGGCCGCCACGCCGCTGTCGCTATTGCAAACGTGCCTGAACCTGGACTTCAACGTGGGCGCGCGCGAGATCAGCTTCCACTATCCGGCGCTGCCATCCTTCATGGAAGACCTGGCGCTGCAGGGGCTGTCCATTGCCGATGCGTCGGTGGACCTGATGCTGCGGCGCTCGGGCGGCAGCGTTGTCGTGAACGTGGTGGCGCGGCGGGGGGATGTGCTCGTGACGACGACGAACTGACCGCCGCTGTCCCGCGGCGCAGTAGTCCCACAAGGCAAAGAGCCCCGCGACTGCGGGGCTCTTCCAGGAATTCGACGCTTACTTCTTCTCGAATTCGAACTGCGGCGCCGCCGGCTCCGCTGGTGCCGCCGTTCCCGGCAATTCCAGCGTGCCCGGCGCGGAGGCCGGCTTCTCCGGTTCCCCCCCAAGCGGGATACTCACCTCCGCCCCGGTGTTATGGTGCAACGACCCCTTGTCGAGGAAGACGGTCACCATGCCCGGCCAGAACATCACGGCCAGCACCATCAGCACCTGCAGGCCGACCCAGGGCAGGGCGCCCCAGTAGATGTCCGAGCTCTTGACTTCCTTGGGCGCGATGCCGCGCAGGTAGAACAGCGCGAAGCCGAACGGCGGGTGCATGAACGAAGTCTGCATGTTCACGCACAGCATCACGCCGAACCACACCAGCGCGGCCGTGGCCGCGGCTTCGGGGTTGCCGCCCATCGAGTCGGCGACGACCGGCGCCAGCACCTTCACCGCCACCGGGGCCAGCATCGGCACCACGATGAAGGCGATCTCGAAGAAGTCCAGGAAGAACGCCAGGAAGAAGATGAACAGGTTCACCACGATCAGGAAGCCGATCCAGCCGCCCGGCAGCGAGGTGAACAGGTGCTCGACCCAGGCACCGCCGTCCACGCCCTGGAACACCACCGAGAAGCAGGTCGAGCCGATCAGGATGAACACCACCATCGCCGTGATGCGCGCGGTGGACTGGTAGGCCTCGACGATCAGCAGGCGCAGGTCGGTCATCTGGCCCGACCGGATGATGAGCCACAGGATGACCAGGTACAGCACGGCCAGCGGAACGCGGAACAGATGCGAGCCAAAGGCAAAGACGCCCACCGCCGCGGCGACCAGCGTCGCGGCAATGCCGACGCGGTAGATCAGCCGGTCGGTCTTGCTGAAGGCCTTGTCGCGGATCACCGCCAGCACCAGCGCGCCGACGGCGCCCATGGCGCCCGATTCGGTGGGGGTGGCGATGCCCAGCATGATCGTGCCCAGCACCAGGAAGATCAGCACCGCGCACGGGATGATGCCGCGCAGGCATTTGGACCACAGCGCCCAGCCGCGCAGCGTGCGGAACTCGGCCGGAACCGGCGGCAGCCAGTCGGGCTTGATGCGCGCCAGGAAGAACGTGTACAGCGCAAACAGCGCGATCTGCACCAGCGACGGGCCCCATGCGCCCAGGTACATGCTGCCGACGTCCGCGCTGCCGGCGGGCGTCTTGAGCTGGTCAGCCAGCACCACCAGCACCAGCGAAGGCGGCACCAGCTGCGTGATGGTGCCCGACGCCGCCAGTACGCCGGTGGCGTACTTCATGTTGTAGCGGTAGCGCATCATCACCGGCAGCGAGATCATCGCCATGGCGATCACCTGCGCGGCCACCGTGCCGGTGATCGCGCCCAGGATAAAGCCGACGATGATCACCGAATAACCCAGGCCGCCGCGCACCGGGCCGAACAGCTGGCCCATGGAGTCGAGCATGTCTTCGGCCAGCCCGCATTTCTCCAGGATCGCGCCCATGAAGGTGAAGAACGGGATCGCCAGCAGCAGCTCGTTGGCCAGCACGCTGCCGAACACGCGGCTTGGCACCGCCTGCAGGAAACTCAGCGGGAAGTAGCCCCACTCGATGGCCAGGAAGCCGAACGCCAGGCCGACGGCGGACAGCGAAAATGCGACCGGGAATCCGATCAGCATGAATACCACCAGGCCGCCGAACATCAGCGGCGGCATATGTTCCAATGGGATCATTGCACCGGCCTCTCGTATTTCGATTCGATACGCACCAGGCCTTTCAGGGCGGCGAAGCGCTTGATCAGTTCGGAAACGCCCTGCAAGGCGAGCAGGGCGAAACCGACCGGCACCACCAGCTTGATCGGGTACCGCGGCAGGCCGCCGGAGTTGCCCGATTGCTCCAGGATGCGCCACGACGGCAGGAACAGCGAATCCCAGGACAGCCACGTGAACAGGATGCACGAGGGCAGCAGGAACACGACGATGCCGAAGATGTCGATCCAGTGCTGCGCGCGCTCCGAGACGTTGCCGTAGATCAGGTCGACGCGGACATGTTCATTGCGCTGGAAGGTGTACGAGGCGCCGAACATCACGGCGATCGCAAACATGTACCACTGCAGTTCGAGTGGCCAGTTATCGCTCAAGTTGAAGCCATAGCGCAGCAGGGCGTTGCCTGCGCTGATCAGGCACGACAGCAGGATCATGATGTTTGCAAGCCTGCCCGTGTGCTGATTCAACCTGTCGATCTGTCGTGACAGACCAAGCAAGTAGTTCATGGGTTGTCTCCCCGGTTTTTTGCGGCGATTAGTTTATCTGTAACAAAATGCGTCGGCGCTTGGGGCTAATACCTATCACATTGCGCAAAAATCAGGCGTGCCAAAGAAAAAAGCCACGATGGCCAGGCCATCGTGGCTTTTTCTTGCTTGGAGCTTACGCGGAACTTATAGCGCAGCGCGTGCGGCGGCGATGGCGGCGCGCACCTGGTCCGGTGCGGTGCCGCCGATGTGGTTGCGCGCGGCGACCGAGCCTTCGAGCGTCAGCACGCCATGCACGTCGTCGCCGATCAGCGCGGCCTTGTCGCCCAGGCCGGACACGTCGCGCAGCTCGGCCACGCTCAGGTCGGCCAGGTCGCACTGGCGGCTGTCGCAGGCGCGCACGGCGTGGGCCACGGCCTCGTGCGCGTCGCGGAACGGCAGGCCCTTCTTGACCAGGTAGTCGGCCAGGTCGGTGGCGGTGGCGTAGCCCTGCAGCGCGGCGGCGCGCATGGCTTCCGGCTTGACCGTGATGCCAGGCACCATGTCGGCGAAGATGCGCAGCGTGTCGACCACGGTATCGACCGTGTCGAACAGCGGCTCCTTGTCTTCCTGGTTGTCCTTGTTGTACGCGAGCGGCTGGCCCTTCATCAGCGTCAGCAGGCCGATCAGGTGGCCGTTGACGCGGCCGGTCTTGCCGCGCGCCAGTTCGGGCACGTCGGGGTTCTTCTTCTGCGGCATGATCGAGCTGCCGGTGCAGAAGCGGTCGGCGATGTCGATAAAGCCGACGCGCGGGCTCATCCACAGCACCAGCTCTTCCGAGAAGCGCGACACGTGGGTCATCACCAGCGCGGCGGCGGCGCAGAACTCGATGGCGAAGTCGCGGTCCGAGACAGCGTCCAGCGAGTTGCGGCACACGCCGTCGAAGCCGAGCTGCTGCGCGACGAATTCGCGGTCGATCGGATAGCTAGTGCCGGCCAGCGCGGCGGCGCCCAGCGGCAGGCGGTTGACGCGCTTGCGGCAGTCGGCCATGCGCTCGGCATCGCGCGTGAACATTTCCACGTAGGCCAGCAGGTGGTGGCCGAAGGTCACCGGCTGCGCCACCTGCAGGTGCGTGAAGCCTGGCAGGATCGTATCGGCGTTCTTGTCGGCCAGGTCCAGCAGCGAAACGCGCAGCGCGCCGAGCAGCGCGACGATATTGTCGATCTCGCTGCGCAGCCACAGGCGGATATCGGTCGCGACCTGGTCGTTGCGCGAGCGGCCGGTGTGCAGGCGCTTGCCGGCATCGCCGACCAGCGCGGTCAGGCGCGCTTCGATATTCAGGTGGACGTCTTCGAGATCAAGCTTCCACTCGAAGCCGCCAGCCTCGATCTCGCCCTTGATCTGTGCCATGCCGCGCTCGATCTCGGCGCGGTCGGCTTCGGCGATGATGCCTTGCTTTGCCAGCATGGCCGCATGGGCGAGCGACCCCTGGATGTCGAACAGGGCCAGGCGCTTGTCGAAGAACACCGAGGCGGTGTAGCGCTTCACCAGGTCGGACATCGGTTCGGAGAAGCGGGCGGACCAGGCTTCGCCTTTCTTGGCAAGTTGGGAGGTCGTCATGGACGTCAGGGCTGTGGCTCGCGCGGCGTGCGGCCGGTGCATGACCGTGCGGGGCGGGCGCGAGCGGATTTCGGGGAAACGTGGATTATATCGCCCGCGCGGGCCGGGGAAGGGGGCTTCAGAGCGGCGAGTGGAGCAAGCGCCCCTTGAACACGACCGGGCCGCTCGGCCCATCCGGATTCGGCGATCCGCCGGGCGGTTCGACGCTGACCGCCAGGGCCGGCACGGCTGCGGGGAACCCGGCCAGCGCCAGCCGGGCCGCCCGCTCGCGGCCGATCACGCCGAGCGATTGCGGCTTGCCGTCCTTGGGCAACGCCCACAGCTGCAGGACTTGCTGTCCGGACACGACCGTGTCGTCGAGCCGCTGCACAACCAGCTGCCGGGCCGCGGCATCCCATGACACGAGCAGGGCGGGCTGCGACTGTGCATCGTTCAGCACGGCGACCACCGCGGTCTCGACCAGCGGGCGTTGTGCCATTTGCCGTCCAATGCCCACGGCGAGCACCGCGACGACGGCCATTGCCGCCGCGGCACCGCGCCAGAACACCGGCGCCCCCCACAGCGTTTGCCACCATGGCGCTTGCGCTGCCGCGGCCGAAGGCACAGCTTTCCAGCCGAGCCGTTGCTCGATGCCGCACCACACCGCCTCCACCGGCTCTGCGGACGGTTGCAACTCGGCCATGCCGGACAGCCTGACCTGCCAGTGACCGATCGCGGCACGCACGGCGGGCTCCTCGCGCGCAAGCTGCTCCATCCGGCGCCGCGCGCCGCCGCGCAGTACGCCAAGCGCATATTGAGCGGCGATGCGATCGAGCAGGTCGGGGTGGCGGCTCAGCCTCATGACGCACTCTCCAGGCACGCGCGCAGGCGCTCCAGGCCCCGGCGGATCCAGGATTTGACGGTGCCCAGCGGCATGCTCAGCCGCTGCGCCAGTTCTGCGTGGCTCAGGTCGTGGAGGTAGGCCAGCACGATGGCCTGGCGCTGCGCCTGCTCCAGGCGCTGCAGGCAGCGGTTCAGCGCGCGCGCCTGCTGGCTGGCCAGTGCGAGCTCCGCCGGACCGGCGGCCTCGTCTGCCAGCCATTCGCCCAGTTCCTCGCCGAGTTCCACGGTTTGCGGCAGCCGTGCGGCTGCGGCGCGGCGCAGGCAATCCAGCGCGCGGTTGCGAACGATGGTGGTCATCCACGTCATCGGGGCGGCCAGGTGTGGCCGGTAGTCGACGGCGTGGTGCCAGATGCTGACAAAGCTTTCCTGCACGACATCCTCCGCCCAGTCGCGCCTGCCAGTGATACGCAGCGCAAGACCGAACAGTTTCGTCGCGGTCTGCTCGTAGAGCGCGCGCAGCGCCTGGCGGTCGCCGAGCGCCACGGCCTGCAGCCACGCGGCCAGCCGGTCGTTGTCGGCCGCAGGGGCAAAGGAGGCTTCGGGGGTGGCAGACACGCGCACAGTTCCTGACGGAAGGCTCTGCCGGATTATAGGCAGCGCCGGTGCATCCGATCGCCCGGTAACTGCGTAAAAGGGTCAGGCAAGCCGCACAGCGGACGCTGCCCTTTGATCCCTCACTGGAGAACACCATGGGACGCACATCCACGACGCCGGACCGCCGGCTGGTTCAATCCGCGGACGTTTCCATCGTCACGTTGCCCGACCGGCGCCGGCGCGGCCTGCTCAAGATGCCAGGCCTGTTCGCGCTCGGTTCGCTGGCCGTGCTGAGCCTGGGTGAGTCGATGCCGGCCTGGGCACAGACGGAGTCGGGCAGCACGAAGGACGACATCCGGATCCTCAACGTCGCACTCGGGCTGGAGTACCAGGCGATTGCGGCCTACCAGGTCGGCGCGGAAAGCGGGCTGCTGCAGAAGCCCGTGCTCGATACGGCGGTGAAGTTCCAGAACCACCACAAGGCGCATGCGCAGGTGCTGGCCGGTACGGTATCGAAGCTTGGCGGGTCGCCGGTGATGGCGAAGAAGCCGTCGGAGTATTCGTTCCCGACCGCGCAGCTCAAGACGCAGGCGGACGTGCTGCGTTTTGCGGCGGGGCTGGAGAAGGGCGCCACCGCGGCCTACCTCGGCGTGCTGCCGAATTTCTACAACCGTGACCTGACCAAGGCGGCGGGCAGCATTCTCGGCGACGAGGCCATGCACTGGGCGGTGCTGCTGCATGCGCTGGGCGAAGATCCTGTCCCGGGGGCGTTTGTGGGCTGAGCCAGGCAACAAGGGCCAGATGGACAAGCGCCCGGACGGCAAGCCGTCCGGGCGCTTCCTGACGCAATGGATCAGGCCGGGATCAACCCGTATTGCGCAGTCCCGCCGCCACCCCGTTGATGGTCAGGTGGATACCGCGGCGAACGCGGATATCGTCCCCGTCCTTGCCCGAGCGATAGCGCTTGAGCAGCTCGACCTGCAAGTGGTTGAGCGGGTCCAGGTAGGCAAAGCGGTTCTTGATCGAGCGCGCCAGCAGCGGGTTGTCGGCCAGCCGTTCCTGGTGGCCGGTGACCAGCGCCAGCATCTCGCAGGTCAGGTGCCATTCCTTGCTGATGCGCGCGAACACGTTCTTGCGCAGGGCCGCGTCATCGCAAAGCTGCGCATAGCGCGAGGCCACGGCCAGGTCGGTCTTGGCCAGCACCATGTCCATATTGGACAGCAGCGTGGAGAAGAACGGCCAGGTCTTGACCATCTTGCGCAGCGTGGCCACGGCAACCTTGCGCGCCTTGTCGTCCGGCGCGGTGTCCAGCAGCGACTTGACCGCGCTGCCGAAGCCATACCAGCCCGGCAGCAGCAGGCGGCACTGGCCCCACGAGAAGCCCCACGGAATCGCGCGCAGGTCTTCGATGCGGCGGTTCTTCTTGTCCATCAGCTTGCGCGAGGCCGGACGCGAACCGAGGTTCAGGTCGGCGATCTCGGTGATCGGCGTGGTCGCGAAGAAGTAGTCCTTGAAGCCCGGGGTCTCGTACACCAGGTTGCGGTAGGCGCCGAAGGCGCGGTCCGACAGCTGCTGCATGATGCCCTCGAAGGTGCTCAGGTCCTTCGGCGCGTTCTGCTGAGGCAGCAGCGAGGCTTCGAGCGTGGCGGCGATCACGGTTTCCAGGTTGCGCCGGCCGATCTCGCCATTGGCGAACTTGCTGTTGATGATCTCGCCCTGCTCGGTCAGGCGGATCTGCCCGTTCACCGTGCCTGGTGGCTGCGACAGGATGGCCTGGTAGGTCGGGCCGCCGCCGCGGCCAACCGTGCCGCCGCGGCCGTGGAACAGGCGCAGCTTGACCTTGCGCTGCTCGAACAGCTGCACCAGCGCCAGCTCGGCCTTGTACAGCTCCCACGTGGAGGTCAGGAAGCCGCCATCCTTGTTGGAGTCGGAATAACCAAGCATCACCTCCTGCTCGACGCCGTGGTGCTCGATCACCGAATCGAAACCGGGCAGGTCCAGCAGCGACTGCATGATGCCCGCGGCATTCTGCAAGTCCTCGATGGTTTCGAACAGCGGAATGACCATCAGCTCCATGCGAGCCGGGTCGGTCTTGCTGCCCAGCGTGCCCTGCAGCATGCCGGATTCCTTCTGCAGCAGCATGACCTCGACCAGGTCCGACAGCGTTTCCGTGTGCGAGATGATGTAGTTGCGCGCCACGCGCTTGCCGTAGCGCGCGCGCAGTTCGCGCGCCGTCGCCAGGATCGCCAGTTCGTTGCGGGTCTGTTCCGAGTACTCATGCCAGGGCAGGGTCAGCAGGCGCGGCTGGCGCAGCTCGGCCAGCAGCAGTTCCTGCTTGCGCGACTCCGGCAGCGCGGCGTAGTCCTTCTCCACGCCCGCGGCGGCGAACAGCTCGGCCACCACGGCTTCGTGCACGTCGGAGACCTGGCGCATGTCGACCGATGCCAGGTGGAAGCCGAACACGGCGATGGCGCGCACCAGCGCATCGATGCGCGTGCTGGCCAGTGCGCGGCCGTGGTGCGCGCGCAGGGAGTCGATCACGACCTGCACATCGGCGGCGAAGGCTTCGGCGCTGCTGTACGGCTCGGCGTCGGCCACCGGGTGGCGCGGCGCGGCGTGGCCGGTCAGCGCCTTGCTGGTCGCGGCCAGGCGCGCGTAGATGCCGATCAGCGCGCGACGGTAGGGCTCGTCGGCGCGGTGCGCGGAATGGTCGGGAGAGGCTTCGGCCAGTGCCAGCAGCTCGGGGCTGGCGTCGACCATCAGCGACGACATCGACAGCTCGGCGCCCAGCGCATGGACCTCATCCAGATACCAGCCCAGGATCATCTGCGACTGCTGGGTGGCGGCGTGATCGAGCGTCTCGGCCGTGACGTTCGGATTGCCGTCGCGATCGCCGCCGATCCACGAACCCATCTGCATGAACGGCGCGAGCGGCGCTGGCTCTGCCGCGCTGCCCTTGGCCTTGCGCGAGGCCGGGAAGATTGCGGCGATGTCCTCTTCCAGCTCGCTCATCAGTTGCGGGATGCCGTGCAGGAAGGTGGTGCGGTAGTAGGACAGGGCGTTGTCGATCTCGTCCGCCACCGTCAGGCGCGAATCGCGCAGCATGCGGGTCTGCCACAGCGTGGTGACCTTGGCGCGCAGCTGCGCGGTGTTCTGGTCGCGCTCGCGCGCGGTCATCGGCAGGTCGCGCTCGGCCAGCAGACGGGCGATCTCGCGCTCGGCGTCCAGGATGCTCTTGCGCTGGACTTCGGTCGGGTGCGCGGTCAGCACCGGCACGATCAGCGCCTCGTCCAGGAACTTGCGCAGCTGCTTGCCGGTGACGCCGGCGGCGTCGATCTTCTCCAGCGCGTGCTGCAGGCTGCCGTCCTGCGGCGGCGAGCCGGCCAGCGCATGGATGCGGCGGCGGCGGTTGTGGTGCTGGTCCTCGGCGATATTGGCCAGGTGCGAGAAATAGCTGAATGCGCGCACGACCTGGTTGGTCTGGTCGCGCGACAGGCGCTTGAGCAGGCGGTCCAGCTCGGTGGCGGCGGCGCGGTCGTTCTCGCGGCGGAAACGCACGGCGGTCTGGCGGATGGTCTCGACCACCTCGAAGGTGGCGTCGCCTTCCTGCTCGCGCAGGCATTCGCCCAGCAGGCGGCCCAGGAAGCGGATGTCCTCGCGCAGCGGCAGGTCCTTGTCGGCGGCGGAGCGGCGGGCGGGGCTGGTGTTCACGGCGCCGTTGGCGGGCACGACCATCAGGTTTGCCTTTGTAATCTGTTTGGTACGGGTGGCTTTGGAAGCGGTCTTGCGGGTAGGGGCGCCGTTTGCGTCACTCTGGCCTGAGGCCTGGGAGGGGACTTCTCGATTGACCGTGCGTCGGCCGGGGCGCGCAGCGTGCTGCGTCATGCAATCTCCTCTTGCTTTACTTCTGTCCGATGGTGCGGAGCGGCGATTGGGTCGCGTGCTAACATTGACGAATGCAAGCATCCGCCTTTCCGACTTCTTCTACCGCCGTGTCCAGCAGCCTTCCACACAAGCTTGTCATTGCCTCTCGCGAGAGCCGTCTGGCCATGTGGCAGGCTGAACATGTGCGTGCTGCACTGCAACAATACTATCCCGCGTGCGATGTGTCCATTCTTGGCATGACCACGCGCGGAGACCAGATTCTAGACCGTACTTTGTCGAAAGTCGGCGGAAAGGGTTTGTTTGTCAAAGAGCTGGAATTCGCGATGGCCGAAGGCCGGGCTGACCTGGCGGTGCATTCCCTCAAGGATGTACCGATGGAACTGCCTGCGGGTTTCGCCCTGACGGCGGTGATGGAGCGTGAAGACCCACGCGATGCACTGGTCTCGTCGGCCTTCGCGTCGCTCGACGACATGCCGGCGGGCACCGTGGTGGGCACGTCGAGCCTGCGCCGCGAAGCCGCGCTGCGGGCACGCTATCCGCACCTCGTCATCAAGCCGCTGCGCGGCAACCTGGATACCCGGCTGGGCAAGCTCGATCGCGGCGAATATGGCGCGATCATCCTGGCCGCGGCGGGTCTGAAGCGCCTGGGCCTGGGCGAGCGCATCCGCGCGCTGATCGCGCCCGAGGCCTCGCTGCCTGCGGCAGGGCAGGGCGCGCTCGGTATCGAGATCCTGTCCACGCGTCCGGACGTCGCCGCATGGCTGGCGCCGCTGAACCATCAGCCCACGGCGCTCGCCGTCACGGCCGAACGGACCGTGTCGCGCATGCTGGGCGGGTCCTGCCAGGTGCCGCTGGCCGCGCATGCGCGCTGGGACGGCGACCAGTTGCGGCTCGACGCCTTCGTGGCCATGCCTGACGGCACGCGCCAGACGCGCGCCACGGCTGCCGGTCCCGCGTTGGATGTCGCGGCGGCTGAAGCCCTTGGCGAATCCGTCGCGCGCGACCTGCTGGCGCAAGGTGCGGCCGATATCCTCGCCGCGCTGGCTGATACGCCCGATCCCCAAGCTCCCGCCTGAGGCCGGCCCATGCCCCGCCCGACTGTCGTTGTCACACGACCCGCCGGGCAGTCCCGGCAACTGACCGAGGCCCTGCAGGCCGCGGGCCTGGACGTGCTGGGCTTTCCGCTGCTCGCGATTGGCCCCGCCGACGATGACGCGCCGCTGCGCGCCGCGCTGGGGCGCCTGTGCGAATTCGCGCTGGTGGTCTTTGTCAGTCCCAATGCGATTCAGTACGCGTTCGATGCGCTCGCGACGGTGCAGGGCAATGCGGTGGCTCAGTGGCCGACCGGCGTGCCGGTGGCCGTGGTCGGCCCCGCGAGCGTCGCGGCCCTGGCCGAGCGTGGCATTGCCGCGCCCCATCACCGCGTGATCGCGCCGGCCGGCGCCGATGGCAACGGCCACGACACGAATGGTGGTGCCGCCGGCGAAGAGCCGCGTTTCGATTCCGAGGCCCTGTGGGCGCAGCTGGACCCGGCCTCGCTGCATGGGCGCGCCGTGCTGATCGTGCGCGGCAACGGCGGCCGCGACTGGCTGGGCGATCGCCTGCGGGCAGCGGGCGCCAGCGTCACGGCGGTCGAAGCGTATCAACGCACCTTGCCCGAGCCCGGCGCCATGCAATGGCAGGCCGTGCGCGAAGGCCTGGGCGCAGGCGCTGCGCCGCAGGCCTGGCTGCTGACCAGCTCCGAAGCCGTACGCAACCTCGATACGCTGGCGCGACAGAACCTGTCGCCGCAGGAACTGAACACCCTGAAACAGGTGCAGTGCATCGCGCCGCATGCGAGAATCGCCGAACAGGCGGAGGGGCTCGGCTTCACACGGATCCTTCGTGCGGCGCCAGGCGACGCCGGCTTGCTTGCGGCATGCAAGCAGTGGGCGGATGCTTATGCCGGACCGGTGCCCGCGAGGCCCACGGCGCCCGTAGCAATGCCGGCGCCAAGATCGGAGCCGCCGCCCGCCATGACAAACAGGGTCGAACGCGTGACGCAAGAATCTACGTCCTCCTCAACCACCATCCCTCCCGCCGCTACGGCGGCAGTCGCGCCGGGGCAGTCATTCACCGCCCCGCGCCGCAACGCCTCATTGTGGGCGCTGGTGGCCGTCCTGGTGCTGGCGACTGCCGGCGGCTTCTGGTGGCTGCAGCAGCGGGTCGACCACCTGACCGAAGAGCTGGCGCGGCGCCAGCAGAGCAACGACGCGCTGGTGCAGGAGACCCGCGTGCTGTCGCGCAATGCGCAGGACACGGTCAAGGAACTGCAGGCCAAGGTCGGCTCGCTGGACGGCCAGGTCGGCGAAACCCGCGACAAGCAGGTCGCGCTCGAACAGGTCTACCAGGACCTGATGCGCAACCGCGACGACTGGGAAATCGCCGAGATCCAGCAGTTGCTGACCAACGCCGGCCAGCAGCTCCAGCTCACCGGCAACGTGCAGGTCGCGCTGGCCGCGCTGCAGAGCGCCGATGCGCGCCTGGCCCGAACCGACAAGCCGCAGTACAACCTGCTGCGCCGCGCGCTGGCACGCGATATCGCCCGCATGAAGGCGGTGCCCGACACCGACCTGACCGGTGCGGCGATCAAGCTGGACGAGGCCATCAACCAGATCGATTCGCTGCCGCTCTTGTCGAGCGAGCGCATGCTTGAACGTACCGAAGCAGGAGATCGCCAGGAGGCCAGCCGTGGTGCGGCCAAGGGCGCGAAGGGGACCGCGACGGCAGCGGCTGCGACCGGAAACTGGTTTACCCGGCTGTGGGACTACATGCGCGAGGAAATGGCGCAGGTCATCCGCATCCGCAAGGTCGATGACACCGAAGCCTTGCTGCTGTCGGGCGACCAGGGCTGGTTCCTGCGCGAGAACGTCAAGCTGCGCATGCTCAATGCGCGCCTGGCGCTGCTGTCGCGCAACGAGCCGGTCTTCCGCAATGACCTGGCCGCGGCGCAGGCCATGATCGGCCGTTATTTCGACACCAAATCGCGGCGCGTGCAGACCGTGCTGACGCTGCTCAAGCAGGCGCAGGCCGGCGCGGTGACGGTGCAGCTGCCGACCATGGCGGAAAGCCTGGGCGCGCTGCACGCGCTGAAGAAGGAGTAAGCATGCGCCTTCTGTTCTGGGTCGCGGTGCTGTTTGGTGGCGCCGTCGGACTGGCCCTGTTCACGCAGTTCAATCACAGCAACGTCGTGCTGTTCTATCCGCCGTATCGGGTCGAGCTGTCGCTGAACCTGGCGCTGGCGTTGCTGCTGCTGCTGTTCTTCGTGGTGTGGACGGTCCTCTCCACGGTGCGGCATCTGTCGGAAATGCCGCGCCGCGCCGCGGCCTATCGCGAACGCAGCCGCATGAACAAGGCCCAGGCGGCGCTGCGCGAATCGATCGAGAACCTGTTCGCCGGCCGCTTTGCCCGCGCCGAGCGCGCGGCACGCGAAGCGCAGTCGTGGGAGGCGCAGGCGCAGACCGCTGCACTGGTCGGCGCCCGCGCCGCGCACCGCATGCAGGAAATAGAGCGCCGCGACGCCTGGATGGCACAGGTCACCGACCCCGAGCGCGAGCAGGCCCGGCTGGTATCGATGGCGGAACTGCTGGTCGACGCGCGCGATGCCGAGGGCGCGCTGGAAACCATCGCGCAACTGCAGGCACAGGGCGGACGCCAGATCCACGTGCAGCGCATTGCGCTGCGCGCGCACCAGCATCTGAAGAACTGGTCGGAGGTGCTGCGCCTGGCCCGTTCGCTGGAAAAACGCAACGCGCTGCATCCCGTGCTTGCGCTGCGACTCAAGCAGATGGCCTGCGAGGCCATGCTGGACGAGCGCCGCCACGATGCCGAGGCACTCTCCGCCTTCTGGCGCACGCTTTCGGCCGACGAGCGTCGTGCCGCGCGCATCGCCGAGCCGGCGGCGCGCTACTTTGCCGCGCTTGGCCGTCAGGACGAGGCACGCCGCATCATTGAAGATGCACTCAAGGTCAACTGGGACAGCCGCCTGGTGCTGCGTTATCCCGACTGCGCCAGGGCCGGGCAGGCATTGCCGCAGATCCAGCAGGCGGAAAAATGGATCAATGAGCATCCGGCGGACGCGGATCTCTACTACACGCTCGGCGTGCTTTGCCTCGGCGAACAGCTTTGGGGCAAGGCGCAGTCGAGCTTCGAGCGTGCCTTGAAATATGCGGACCGCAATCACCAGGGCCGTCTGCGCGTGCGTACCCACCTGGCGCTGGCCCGCCTGTTCGAGGAAACCGAGCGGCCCGAGGAAGCGCAGCGCCACTACCGTGAAAGCGCGATGCTGGCCGCCTGAGATTGGCCCGGGGCAGCCGGCCCGAACTGCCGCACGTCAATCCTGCGCGGCCTTTATCTTGCCGGCAGCCGCCTTCACCACCGCATAACGCTCCAGCGTTTCCTTGCGCGCCACGTCATGCTGCACCAGCGGGCGCGGATAGTTTTCTCCAAGCCGCACGCCCGCGGTCGCCAGCACGTCTTCAGGCGCGGTCCACGGTGCATGAATGTATTTATCCGGCAGCGCGGCCAGTTGCGGCAGGTACTTGCGGATAAAGCGCCCTTGCGGGTCGAACTTCTCGGATTGCGTCACCGGGTTGAAGATGCGGAACCACGGCTGCGCATCGCATCCCGTCGAAGCGGCCCATTGCCAGCCGCCGTTGTTGGCCGCCAGGTCGAAGTCGTTGAGCTGGTCGGCAAAATACTGCTCCCCGCGACGCCAGTCCACGCCCAGATCTTTGACCAGGAAGCTGGCCGTCACCATCCGCAGCCTGTTGTGCATATAGCCGCTTTGCAGGATCTGCAGCATCGCGGCATCGATGAGCGGATAACCGGTGGCGGCGTCGCGCCATGCCTCGAAGTAGCGCTCGCCGGCCGTGCCGGTGCGCCAGCGGATGGCGTCATAGGCGGCGTGGAAGGCCGTGCCGGCAGCCACGCGCGGATGGTGGTGCAGGATCATGAAATAGAAGTCCCGCCAGATCAGTTCCGACAACCAAGTGGCCGCGCCGGCGCTGTCCGCGCCACCGCGCAGCGTCACCTCATGCGCCGCGCGGGCCAGGGTGCGGATCGACACCGTGCCGAACCGCAGGTGCACGGACAGGTAGCTCGGGCCGCGCAGGGCGGGGAAGTCGCGCCGGCGGGCATAGTCGCCGATGCGCGACGTGAACTCGTCCAGTAATGCGTATCCGCCTGAGCTGCCGGTTGGCATGGCGATCTCCGGCAGGTTGCTCGGGGCGAAACCGAGGGCTTCCAGCGATGGCATCGGCACCTGCCGTCGTTCGGGCGGCGGCGCCAGCGCGTGCAGGTATGGCTCGATCGGGTAGGGCCGCAGGTCGAACGGCTGTACCGTCCTGAGCCAGGCATTCTTGTACGGCGTGAATACGGAAAAGGGCTTGCCCTGGCCGGTCAGGATCTCGTCCCGCTCGAAGATCACCTGATCCTTGAAGGTGAAGAAGGCGCGAGCATCGGAGGCCAGCGACTGGCGGACGGCGGCGTCGCGCGTATTGGCGGCGGGCTCATAGTCGTGGTTGGCGAACACGGCCAGGGCATCGAGTTCGCGCGCCAGCGCTGGGATGGCGCTGGCGGCAGCCTCGTGCAGAACGATCAGGCCGCCGCCGGCCGCGCGCAGCGTGGCGTCCAGCTCCATCAGCGACTCGCGGATGAACCCGACACGGCGGTCCGCTTTCAGCCCACGGGCCAGCAGTGGATCGAGGATATCCCGGTCGAATACGAACACGCACCACACCCGGGCACAGTGCTTGAGGGCATAATGCAGCGCCGCGTGGTCCGTGGCTCGCAGGTCGCGGCGGAACCACACGAGCCCGCTGTCGAACCGGCGGCCGATGCGGTAGGGCGGATGGCTTGTGGCGGATGAGTCTGCGACTGGCATGGTGCCTGGAGGAAGGGAAAAGCCCGGGCGATACCCTACCATAGCGATACGGCTGCGCCGCTCCACCATCATTTCACTGACGATTCCATTTCCATGACCCTTGATCGCATCCTCCAATCCCAGGGCTTCGGCACGCGCCGCTACTGTGGCGACCTGATCGGCGCCGGGCTGGTGGAGGTCAACGGCAAACTCTGCGAAGACCCGCGCGCCCAGTTCGAGGTCGACGGCCTGCAACTGACCGTCGATGGCGAGGCATGGGTGGCCTGCACCAAGGCCTACCTGATGCTGAACAAGCCGGCCGGCTACGAGTGCTCGCAGCGCCCGCGCAACCATCCCAGCGTCTACAACCTGCTGCCGGTGCCGCTGCGCCAGCGCGAGGTCCAGGCAGTGGGGCGGCTCGATCACGACACCACTGGCCTGCTGCTCCTGACCGACGATGGCCAGTTCATCCACGTCCAGACCTCGCCCAAGCGCAAGGTGCCCAAGGTGTACGAAGTCACGACGGCAGAGCCGGTAACGCCGGAGCAGGCCGAGGCGCTGCGAACCGGTGTGCAGCTCGACGACGAACCCGCGCCGATCGCCGCGGAAGACTGCGAGATCACCGGCGAACACAGCCTGAGGCTGACGCTGGTGCAGGGCAAGTACCACCAGGTCAAGCGCATGGTGGTCGCGGCCGGCAACCATGTGACTGCCCTCCATCGCAGTGCGGTGGGCGGCCTGAAGCTGGATCCCGCGCTTCCCGAAGGCGAGTGGCGCTGGCTGACCGCGGAGGACCTGGCGGCGCTGACAGGGAAGGAGTGAGCAAACGGTTGCTGCACTGCAGCGTCGTCCAATTCTTTTCCGGAAGCCCTCCTGCGATTTGATAAAATGCCAGATATGGTCAAGCCCGAAGCACCCATCAATCTGACGAATCAGTTCCTGATTGCCATGCCTGGCATGGCCGATCCGACCTTTTCGGGCTCCGTCGTCTACCTTTGCGAACACAATGAGCGCGGCGCGCTCGGGCTGGTGATCAACCGCCCGATCGATATCGATATGGCCACGCTGTTCGACAAGATCGACCTCAAGCTGGAAATCCAGCCCGTGGCCCATCAGCCCGTTTATTTCGGCGGTCCGGTGCAGACCGAGCGCGGTTTTGTGCTGCATGACCCCGTGGGCATCTACGTATCATCGCTCGCGGTGCCCGGCGGACTGGAGATGACCACCTCCAAGGACGTCCTGGAAGCCGTGGCCAACGGCAGCGGCCCGCACCGTTTCCTGCTGACGCTGGGTTACTCCGGCTGGGGCGCCGGCCAGCTGGAAGAAGAGCTTTCGCGCAATGGCTGGCTCACTGTCCAGGCCGATCCCGAGATCATCTTCAGCGTGCCGCCGGAAGAACGGTTTGCGGCGGCCGTGCGCCTGCTGGGCATCGACTTCACCATGCTCTCCGGCGAGGCCGGGCATGCCTGACGGCGTGGGGCGCGAACTGCCCCGCGACGGCACGGTCCTGGCATTCGACTACGGCGAGAAAAAAATCGGCGTTGCCCTGGGCAACTTCGTCACGCGCCACGCCAGTGCGCTGACTATTCTTCCGAACCTGTCCGTCGAGGGCCGCTTTCAGGTCGTGGGCGAGTTGATCCGCGAATGGAACCCGGTGCAGCTGATTGTCGGCATGCCGGTCAACCCTGAAGGCGGGGAGCAACCTTCCATGCGGCTTGCGCGCCGCTTCGGCAACCAGCTCAATGGGCGCTTCAGCCTGCCGGTGGAGTGGGTGGACGAACGCTATTCCTCGCGCATGGCCGCCATGGCCGGCGCGCGCCGCGGCGAACTCGATGCCGAGGCCGCGCGCATCATCCT
This sequence comes from Cupriavidus sp. 22TCCZM04-2, assembly GCF_057798895.1. NCBI lineage: Bacteria > Pseudomonadati > Pseudomonadota > Betaproteobacteria > Burkholderiales > Burkholderiaceae > Cupriavidus > Cupriavidus sp. 22TCCZM04-2. The sequence continues at coordinate 273,386 of NZ_JBYOJS010000001.1, read as the reverse complement.
GCAACAGTATTTCGACCAGCTTCCGCTATGACCCGAACTACCAATCCCGACGCCGAGGCGCTGTACCGCGCATTGCTCGACCAGGCCCAGGCGCTGATCCAGGCCGATCGCGCGCAGTGGTCCGTGGCCGGCATCCACTCCGGCGGCGCCTGGATTGCGCAGCGGCTGGCGGCGGACCTGGGACTGCCCGACCATGGCGTCATCAACGTTGCCTTTCACCGCGACGACTATGCCAAGAAAGGCCTGCACAGCCAGGCCCAGCCGAGCACGCTGCCGTTCGAGGTGCAGGACCGCAGGATCCTGTTGATCGACGACGTGCTGGCCACCGGCCGCACCATCCGTGCGGCGGTCAATGAACTGTTCGACTATGGCCGCCCGGCGCGTGTCGCGCTGGGTGTGCTGGTGGACCGCGGCGGCCGTGAACTGCCGATCGCGGCGGACCTGGTCGCGCTGCGGACCGAACTGCCGCGCGAGGCCACGCTGGTGCTGGCGCGCCAGGGCGAGGGCGCGCAGGCGACCTTTGCTTTCTCCACCGAATCCTCGGCCGGTTGAACCGGCCAATTTTTCGTTCACCGGCCCCGAGACCCCGAGACCCATATCACCCCCCGATTTCTGCCCGCGCCTGACCACCCATGACCAAGACGTTCCGCAACCCGCAGCTGACCAAGAACGGCGAACTGAAGCACCTGCTGTCGATCGAGGGCTTGTCGCGTGACATGATCACGCACATCCTGGACACTGCCAGCCAGTTCGTGTCGCTGTCCGACTCCGACCGCGATGTGAAGAAGGTACCGCTGCTGCGCGGCAAGAGCGTGTTCAACCTGTTCTTCGAGAACTCCACGCGCACCCGCACCACCTTCGAGATCGCCGCCAAGCGGCTGTCGGCGGATGTGCTGAACCTGAACATCAACGCCTCGTCGACCAGCAAGGGCGAGTCGCTGCTGGACACGATCAACAATCTGTCGGCCATGTCGGCCGACATGTTCGTGGTCCGCCACGCCAGTTCCGGCGCGCCGTACCTGATTGCCGAGCACGTGGCGCCCCACGTGCACGTGATCAACGCGGGCGATGGCCGCCATGCGCACCCCACGCAGGGGTTGCTGGACATGTACACGATTCGGCACTTCAAGAAGGACTTCACGCAACTGCGCGTGGCGATCGTCGGCGACATCCTGCATTCGCGCGTGGCGCGTTCCGATATCCACGCGCTCACCACGCTGGGCGTGCCCGAAGTGCGCGCCATTGGCCCGCGCACGCTGCTGCCGTCCGGGCTCGAGCAGATGGGCGTGAGGGTCTTCCACAACATGGAAGAGGGCCTCAAGGGTGTGGACGTGGTCATCATGCTGCGCCTGCAGAACGAGCGCATGAGTGGTGCGTTGCTGCCGTCGGCGCAGGAGTACTTCAAGGCCTTCGGCCTGACGCCCGAGCGCCTGGCGCTGGCCGCGCCCGATGCCATCGTGATGCATCCGGGGCCGATGAACCGCGGCGTGGAGATCGACTCCGCGGTGGCGGACGGCCCGCAATCGGTGATCCTGAACCAGGTGACGTTCGGCATTGCCGTGCGCATGGCGGTGATGGGAATCGTGGCAGGAAACAGTGACTGACCGCGCGATGCCGACTTCGAGCCAGAACCTCCCGAACACGCCCAGCGACACGACAAGCCAAGCTATGAAGATTCACATCCAGGGCGGCCGCCTGATCGACCCGGCCGCGAACCTCGACGCCCAGCAGGACCTCTATATCGCCGCCGGAAAGATCGTCGGTGTTGGCAGCGCGCCGGCGGATTTCACCGCCAACAAGACCATCGACGCCCGCGGCCTGATCGTGTGCCCGGGGCTGGTCGACCTCTCGGCGCGGTTGCGCGAGCCTGGCTCCGAACACCGGGCCACGCTCGAATCCGAAGTGGCCGCGGCCGCCGCCGGTGGCGTGACCAGTCTGCTCTGCCCGCCTGACACGGATCCCGTGCTCGACGAGCCCGGCCTGGTCGAGATGCTGAAATTCCGCGCCCGTACGCTGAACCAGACGCACGTCTACCCGCTGGGCGCGCTGACACAGGGCCTGAATGGCGAAGTGCTGACCGAGATGAACCAGCTGACCGAAGCCGGCTGCGTCGGTTTCAGCCAGGCCGATGCGCCCGTGCGCAACACGCAGGTGCTGCTGCGCGCGCTGCAATATGCGCAGACGTTCGGGTTCACCGTGTGGCTGCGTCCGGAAGATCCGTTCCTCGGCGGCGGCGTGGCCGCGAGCGGCGCGGTGGCGTCGCGCCTGGGGCTGTCGGGCGTGTCCGTGATGTCCGAGACGGTGCGCCTGCACACCATCTTCGAACTGATGCGCGCCAGCGGCGCCCGGGTCCATCTTTGCCGCCTGTCGTCGGCAGCGGGGCTGGAACTGGTGCGTCAGGCCAAGCGCGAAGGCTTGCCGGTGACTTGCGACGTGAATATCCACCACGTCTCGCTGACCGACATGGATATCGGTTACTTCAATTCGCAGATGCGCTTCTCGCCGCCGCTGCGCAGCTCGCGCGACCGCGATGCAATTGTCACGGCGCTGGCCGACGGCACGATCGACGCGCTGTGTTCGGATCACACGCCGGTGGACGATGACGAGAAGCTGCTGCCGTTCGCCGAAGCTACTCCGGGCGCGATCGGCCTCGAGCTACTGCTGCCTCTGACGCTGCGCTGGGCTGCAGAGCACAAGGTACCGCTGCAGACGGCGCTGGCCCGCATCACCTCCGAGCCGGCGCGGGTGGCCGGCCTGAAGGCCGGTACGCTGGCAATGGGCGCCGTCGCCGACGTTTGTGTGTTCGATCCGAAGGAAGTCTGGAAGGTCGAGCGCCAGTCCATCAAGAGCCAGGGCAAGAACTCGCCGTGGCTGGGTTATGAGATGGAGGGCAAGGTGCGCATGACGGTGGTCGGCGGGCAGATTGTCCACGGCAACCACAACCATCACTGACGCGCGCATGGTCTGGCTGCGCAAGACGGCGCTGGTGCTGCACCTGTTGAGGGGGTTGCTGACCTGCGCGGTGCTGTTCCCCTGGCTGGGCGTACGTTCGCGTGAATGGCACATTCGGCGCTGGTCGCGCCGTCTGCTGCGGATCTGCGGGATGGAGCTCGAGATCGCCGGTGAAATGCCGGCGCACGGTGGTAGCCAGGGCGCGCTTGTGGTTTCGAATCACATTTCGTGGCTGGATATCTATGTGATCCACAGCTGGCGGCCGGTGCGCTTTGTTGCCAAGTCGGAGATTCGGAGCTGGCCGGTTATTGGCTGGCTGTGCGAGAAGACTGGCACGCTGTTCATCGAACGCGCGCGCAAGCGCGACGCGCATCGGGTGCTGCATGACATTACCGATGTGATGCTGCAGGGGGACCTGGTTGGCGTGTTTCCGGAAGGGACGACGACGGATGGCAGTGATGTGCTGCCGTTTCACGCCAACCTGATGCAGGCGCCGATCTCGGGTGGGGTGCCGGTGTTGCCGTTGGGGCTTAGTTATGTGGATGCTGCGACGGGAAAGCCCACGCTGGCGCCGGCCTATATTGGCGACCTGAGCTTGCTTGACTGTCTCAATGCCGTCTTGCGCGCGCCGCGTATCAAGGCTCGGCTGTCGATCGGGCCGATGCTCCATCCCAAGTCCGACAGCCGCCGCGAACTGGCGGGCGCCGCGCGGGAAGTGGTCGTTCACCTGGCCCGGGGCGCACATGAGGCTGCCGCAGCTGCCGCGCTCCAGCGCAGTCAGTCGGGTACGGAAGCTGTTGGCGTGCAGGCATCGCCTGCCACGACCTGAGCCGGGCTGTCGTCCCCGCCGTGGCGGGGTACGCCGGGATCAGGCGAACGGGTCACAATATTGGGGGCATTCCACCTGGACCACCGTCCGTTCGGCGGGATTCGGGGCGAGCCGCGCGGCGGTCAGCTTCCCGCCCCAGACGCAGCCGGTATCCAGCGCCATCAAGTTCGGGCGCATCACCAGGCCGAGTGTCGACCAATGCCCGCATACGACGGTGACGTTCTCCGTGAGGCGACCCGGCACGTCGAACCATGGCATGAAGCCGGCGGGAGCATTGGCCAGCCCTTCCTTTGTCTTGAAGTCCATCACGCCGTCGGCTGTGCAATAGCGCAGCCGGGTCAGGGCGTTGATGACCACCCGGTGACGCTCGATGCCCCGCAGGCCGTTGTGCCAGCGGTCTGCGGCATTGCCGAAGATGTCGGCAAGAAAGCCTTGCCAGTTGCGGCCTTGCAGTTGCTCTTCGACTTCGTGGACCAGGTCGACGACCTGCTCTGCGGACCATTGGGGGAGTACGCCCGCATGGACCATCAGGAAATCGTCCTCGAGGAGGGCGAGCGGGCGGTGGCGCAGCCAGGTGAGCAAGTCCTCGCGGTCGGGGGCAGTCAGGAGGTCCTGAAAGGTGTCGGACTTTCCGTTCTTGCGGACGCCCGCGGCGGCGGCCAGGGCGTGGATGTCGTGGTTGCCCAGGACGGTTTCGGCGCGTGCGCCGAGTGCGCGGACGGTGCGCAGGGTCTGGAGGGAGGCGGGGCCGCGGTTGATGAGGTCGCCGACCAGGCGGAGGGTGCTGTCCTTCGGGACCTTGGCGAGGAGTTGGTCGAAGGAATCGGAGCAGCCTTGAAGGTCGCCAATGGCGAAAGATGATTTATAGGGCACTTTATGCTTGTCTCTGCGGAGCAGAAGAAAAAAATCGTCGCTATTTGTAGAGAAGTGACCGGCAATTTGCCGAATCGTTACAACAGGCTACAAAAAGACTCCAGCTATGGGCCGGTGAGCCCATACAGTCAGATAGAATACCGCGACTTCTGCAGGTACTTAACGCCCCGCCGTCCCTCACGAGGACAAGGTGGGCGCTCGGCTTTTGTCGGGTAATCGGAACATATCGAGAGCAGGGAGCTAGTTTTGTCGCACATTTTGGTCACAGGGGGTGCCGGTTTCATTGGTGCCAACTTCGTTCTGGCATGGCTGCGGGATAAGGCAGCCGACGGCATCGTCAACGTCGACAAGCTGACGTACGCAGGCAATCGAAAGACGCTGGCGTCGCTCGATGACGACAGCCGTCACGTCTTCTCGCAGACGGATATCTGCGACCGGGCCGCGCTGGACAAGCTGTTTGCCACCTATAAGCCGCGTGCGGTGGTGCATTTCGCCGCTGAAAGCCATGTTGACCGTTCTATCCATGGTCCAGGCGAGTTCATCCAGACCAATATTGTCGGCACCTTCACGCTGCTCGAAGCCGCGCGCGCCTATTGGGGGTCGCTGGATGAGCCGGCCAAGTCCGCATTCCGTTTTCTCCACGTTTCTACTGATGAAGTATTCGGTTCGTTGAGCGAGGACGATCCCCAGTTCTCGGAAACTACCTCGTACGCGCCGAACAGCCCGTACTCGGCGTCAAAGGCGGCCTCGGACCATCTGGTTCGGGCCTACCATCACACCTATGGCCTGCCGGTCCTGACGACCAACTGCTCGAACAATTACGGGCCCTACCATTTCCCCGAGAAGCTGATCCCGCTGATCATCGCCAACGCACTGGCCGGAAAGCCTTTGCCTGTCTACGGCGACGGCCTCAATGTCCGTGATTGGCTGTACGTGGGCGACCACTGCTCCGCCATTCGCGAGGTGCTTGCTCGCGGCCGGCTCGGTGAAACCTACAACGTAGGCGGCTGGAACGAGAAGACCAATCTCGACGTCGTCCACACGCTGTGCGATCTGCTCGATGAACTCAAGCCCAAGGCGGCGGGCTCCTATCGTGACCAGATCACGTTTGTGAAGGATCGTCCGGGACACGATCGCCGCTATGCGATCGACGCCCGCAAACTGGAACGCGAGCTCGGCTGGAAGCCCGCGGAGACGTTTGAGACGGGGCTGCGCAAGACGGTGCAGTGGTATCTCGACAACCAGGCGTGGGTGCAGGACGTGATGTCGGGCGAGTATCGAAACTGGGTGGCGAAACAATATGCAGCGTAAGCGTACGGTCCCGACTCTACTCGTAACAGGATGCAACGGCCAGGTCGGATTCGAACTACGTCGCAGCCTGGCCCCGCTGGGCAATGTGGTCGCGCTGGATCGCTCCGCCTGTGACCTGGCAAATCCCGATGCGCTGCACCGCGTGGTGCGCGAGTGCCGGCCCGACGTCATCGTCAATCCGGCGGCCTATACGGCTGTCGATAAAGCGGAAACCGATGCAGAGGTCGCATTCGCCATCAATGGCACTGCGGCCGGTATCTTGGCCGAAGAGGCGAAGGCCCTTGGCAGCCTTCTGGTGCACTATTCGACCGACTACGTATTCGACGGCACCAAGGACGGCGCTTACGTCGAGACCGATGCGGTCAATCCGCAATCCGTCTACGGTAAAAGCAAGCTCGCCGGCGAGCAGGCCATTGCCGCTACAGGCGCCCAGTCCGTTGTGCTGCGCACGTGCTGGGTAGCCGGTGCGCATGGCGGCAACTTTGCAAAGACCATGCTGCGCCTTGGCAAGGAGCGCGATAGCCTGCGTGTCATCGCCGACCAGTTTGGCGCCCCGACGACCGCATCGCTGATTGCAGATGTCACCGCTCAGATTGTGGCTCGTCACTGGCTGGCGGGCGATCGTCAGGCGTTTGCCAACGGCATTTATCACCTTGCAGCAGCGGGCGATACGACCTGGCACGGCTACGCCACCGAAGTTCTTCGTTATGCGAAAGCGCATGGTGTGGAACTCAAGGCCGATCCCGAGCAAATTGAAGCCATCCCTGCAACGGCATATCCGCTGCCGGCACCGCGTCCGCCCAATTCGAGACTGGATACCACGCGCCTGCAGGAAACCTTCGGCATCCATCTACCGGACTGGAGGCAGGGCGTGCAGTACCTGCTCGATCAGATTCTTCCCTAAGAGTGGTCAATATGCGCAAAGGCATCATCCTGGCCGGGGGTTCCGGCACGCGGCTCTATCCCATCACGCGGTCTGTGTCGAAGCAACTGCTGCCGGTGTATGACAAGCCGATGATCTACTATCCGCTGTCCACGCTGATGCTCGCGGGGATTCGGGATATCCTGATTATTTCCACGCCGGAAGATACGCCGCGCTTCTCCGACATGCTCGGTGACGGCAGCAAGTGGGGTCTTAACCTCCAGTATGCAGTGCAGCCGTCTCCTGACGGCCTGGCCCAGGCGTTTATCATCGGTCGCGATTTCATCGGGAATGACCCGTCGACGCTTATCCTCGGCGACAACATCTTTCATGGTCATGATCTCGTGAGCCAGCTGACGCGGTCCTCGGCCCAGTCCCAGGGTGCAACGGTATTTGCGTATCACGTGCACGACCCGGAGCGATATGGTGTCGTCGAATTCGACCAGAATTTCCGTGCCCTGTCGCTGGAAGAGAAGCCGCTGAAGCCGCGTTCCAATTATGCGGTGACGGGCCTGTACTTCTACGACAACCAGGTCTGCGATATCGCGGCGGACATCAAGCCGTCGGCACGCGGTGAGCTCGAAATCACCGATGTCAACAAGCAGTACCTGTCCCAAAATCAACTCGACGTCGAGATCATGGGGCGAGGCTACGCGTGGTTGGATACTGGCACGCATGATTCGTTGCTGGAAGCCGCAAGCTTTATTGCAACGTTGCAGAATCGGCAGGGGCTGATGGTGGCCTGCCCTGAGGAAATTGCATTCCGCAGTCACTGGATAACGGCCGAGCAAGTAGAGAAGCTGGCCGCGCCGCTGTGCAAGAACGCCTATGGCAAGTATCTGCAGCAGATCATTACGGAAGCAATCAAATAATTATGAATGTTATTCACACCGAAATTCCGGAAGTCCTGATTCTTGAACCGAAGGTCTTCGGGGATGATCGTGGTTTCTTTCTTGAAAGCTTTAACGCCAAGCAGTTCGAGGCGCTGACTGGATTGAAGCGCGAATTCGTCCAGGACAATCATTCGCGTTCGGCGCGCAATGTGCTGCGTGGAATCCACTATCAGATCCAGCACCCGCAAGGGAAACTTGTCCGAGTAGTCGCAGGTGAAGTCTTCGACGTGGCGGTGGATTTAAGGAAAGGGTCGCCGACGTTTGGCAAATGGGTAGGAGTTACACTTTCCGCTGAAAACAAGCGCCAGCTATGGGTACCGGAGGGGTTTGGTCACGCTTTTGTCGTGACTTCGGATCATGCCGAATTCCTGTACAAAACCACGGACTACTGGTTCCCGGAGCATGAGCGCAGCATTGTCTGGAACGACCCCGCGCTTGGCATCGACTGGCCTGTCGAAGGGGTGCCACTGGTCTCGCAGAAGGACAAGGAAGGCAAACTGCTGGCAGATGCCGAGGTGTTCGTTCAGGCCTGAGCGAATCGCATCAACTCTTGGTATTGAAAATGCTGGCTTACCGTGGTTCTCCGCAAGAAATACTGCGATCGCTGATCACAAATCGCTCGCTGATCGTTGACCTTATCAAGCGCGAGGCCGTTGGGCGTTACCGCGGATCGATGATGGGGGTCGCGTGGTCCTTGGTGACGCCGCTGTTGATGCTTGCGGTCTATACCTTTGTTTTCAGCGAGATATTCAAGGCGCGCTGGGGCGATAGCAGTGCAACACGTGGTGAGTTTGCGATTCTGCTGTTCACAGGGCTGATAGTGTTCAACATTTTTTCTGAATGTATCAGTCGTGCGCCTTCCCTGATCATCGGAAATGCCAACTACGTAAAGCGGGTCGTGTTCCCACTGGAAATTCTGCCCGTGACCATTCTCGGATCCGCGCTGTTCCACGCGTGTGTGGGAGTGGCCGTCCTGCTGGTTTTCGAGGTTTTTGTCAGGGGCGGGGTGCCCGTTACTGCGATCCAGTTGCCAGTGCTGATGGTCCCGTATTTGATGTTTGTGTTGGGTGCGACCTGGTGGCTTGCGGCGCTTGGTGTCTATCTGCGGGATATCGCGCAAACCATCAACATTTTCATTACCGCGCTGATGTTCCTGTCACCAATCTTTTTCCCTCTGCGCGCGCTGTCACCGCGCTGGCAAACGGTGGCGCAATTGAATCCGTTGACGTTCCCGATTGAACAGGCGCGGAATGTCCTCTTCTGGGGTGAATCCCTAGATTGGGCTCATTGGGGCGCATATTTGGGAGTCGCCGTGTTGTTCTGCTGGTCCGGATTCTTTTGCTTCCAACGAATTCGACGGGGTTTTGCCGATGTCCTCTGATCACGCTATCTCGGTCAAGGGTGTTGCCAAGGTTTTCCGAATTTACGACCGGCCAAAAGACAGGCTTATCCAGGGGTTCTACTCACTGGCGGCGCGTATCGCACCCGGAGCCGCATTGAAACAGCGTTTGCGCCGCAGGGCGGCAACGCGCGCGCGCGATTTTCATGCGCTCGACGATATCTCCTTTCACGTGGACCGTGGTGAGACCGTCGGTATCATCGGGCGGAATGGATCAGGCAAGAGCACGCTGTTGCAGATTATCTGTGGCACGCTGAACCCGACCGCCGGGGAAGCTGCCACGCTTGGACGCGTTGCTGCCTTGCTGGAGCTGGGATCCGGCTTCAATCCCGACTACACGGGCCGCGAAAACGTCTATCTGAATGGCCAATTGCTCGGCCTCACGCGCGGCCAGATCGATGAGCGGTTCGAGCAGATCGCAGCCTTCGCCGACATTGGCGATTTCATCGATCAGCCCGTCAAGTCGTATTCAAGCGGCATGTTTGTGCGACTCGCGTTCGCCGTCATTGCTCACGTGGATGCCGACATTCTCGTGGTTGATGAAGCGCTGGCCGTGGGCGACGCTTTCTTCACGCAGAAGTGCATGCGCTTCCTGCGGGAATTCATGCGCACAGGAACCGTACTGTTTGTCAGTCATGACACGGCTGCGGTCAAGGCCTTGTGTACGCGCGCTGTCTGGTTACAGAACGGCCGGATGATTGCCAGCGGCCCTGCCAAAGCGGTGTGCGATCGGTACCTCGGCGAAATGATTGAATCCAGTCAGGGTACTGATCGGCAGGCACAAATTCAGACAACGGAGCCGCAGCACAAGCCGGAGAGCCAGACTGCGCTGGAAGCAACTGCGACTACGGAACTCGGAACGGTTTGCTTTCTGCCTTTCCGGGCGGACGCTGCGCATTTCGGCGCAGGTGGCGCGCGAATCGTTGACGCGCAGTTCCGGGATGCGGCCGGCACCCGTCTGCTCAGCGTCGATCATCACAATGAAGTGCAGTTTGATATCGAAGTCCTGGCGGACGAAGCCATCCAATCACCGATCGTCGGCTTTTTTGTGCGCGATCGCCTTGGGCAGACCTTGTTCGGCTCGAATACCTTCAGCGCTTCGGCGCACCTGCCCTGCGACGCCGGCACTCGCTTCCGCGCATCCTTCCGTTTTGAGTTCCCGGCACTTGCGGACGGAGACTACACCATTTCGATTGCCGTAGCCGACGGTACCCAGCAGGACCACGTGCAGTTGCATTGGATCCACGATGCCATGGGGATCAAGACTCAGGGCATCGGTGATATTGGCGGATTGGTAGGATTGCCGATGCGCGAAGTGACGCTCGCGCCGGCGACCGGCTCGACCGAGTTGCAGCCGAGCGCTTGCGCCCAATCGATCTAGGAGGCAAATGCAATCCAGCACGCCCATGCCAGTCGCGAATGCGAACACCGGTGACGTGACGCTAGAGGCGGGAAAACGCTATCGCGTACTGCTCCTGGATACGAAGAGCAGCAACCCGAACCACTACATTTGCCTGGCGATCCAGCGTGCCCTGCAGGCTTCCGGGCTGGTGGAGTGCGTCGTCAAGGCAGGGCTCGACAATGCCGTCAACGAGGCAATTCGCCAACGGTGCAATCTGTTCTTCGCGTTTGATGGCGAAGAGCTGAATCCTGCGATTTGTGCGCGGGCCGCCGCGGTTTGCGGACGCTCGGTGCTATGGGTGACGGAAGACCCATACGAGCTTGAGGTCAACGTCCGCAACGCCAGGCTGTTCGATCTCGTCTTCACCAATGATTCGGCCAGTGTGAAGGCCTACGGGGAAAAGGGGCGACACCTGCCACTAGCCGGCGCGAAGCCGTTTCATCTGCTTCCGCTGGTGTCCGATGCGTCGAAGCTGCGCTACGATCTGTTCTTCGCCGGTACGGCGTGGCCCAATCGCGTCGCGCTGCTGAAGGCCTTTCTCGATGCCGAGTGGGGCGAGCACGCAATTCGAGCCAAGATCGCACTGCCGACCAACGAGCATTTGCCGCCCATCGACCTCCGCCTGCCCGCAAGTCAGTTGAACTGGCGCACATCGCCGATGGATTTCGCGCGTTTCGCCAGCATGAGCCTGGCCACGCTGGTTCTGCCACGTGTGTTTTCCGCTTCGGGAAACCGGGATTTCGCGGAGACGCCTCCGCCGAGGCTGTTCGAGGCTGCGCTATCGGGTACGGTACAGCTGGTGCAATCCGACCTGGCCGAAGCCGGCAACTACTTCGTGCCTGGCGAAGAATTTCTGTACTTCGACGACGCGCGTCAGCTTGTGCAGCAGGTTGCCGCGCTGCGGGCCGATATCGACTGGCGTAACGACATTGCATTGCGCGCCCAGAACAAGGCGCTCGCTCACCATTGCTATGAGCACCGCGTGGCCTACGTGTTCGATGAACTGGAGGGCCATCTCGCGTCACGTGCCGTGCAGGAACAGGGCACCACCATCGTGAACGCTGACTCGGCGGTGCAGCGTCCACGGCTATTGCTGGTTGCGCACAATGTAGTCCAGAACGGTCATTTTGGCGGCGTCGAGGTTTATCTCGATTCGATGCGCAAATCGCTGGGCGATGAGTATGACGTGTATTTCTATGTGCCGGAACGGCAGGGCGACGCCCGCAACACCGTACTGCTCAACGCTGATGGCGAGGTGCTACGCAAGTTCAGTTTTGCCGAGCTCTTCTCACCTTGGGTGGTGAGCAGCGCGGAGCGCGAGGAAGCCTTTAGCTCGGTGCTGTCGGAATACAAGATCAGCGCAGTGCATTTCCATCATTTGCTTGGCCATGTGCCAAGCCTGATCGAAGTGGCGAGCGCCTTCGGCGTGGCGACGGCTTTGACGTTCCACGATTACTTCCCGATCTGCCACAACTTCACGTTGCTGTCTTTTCGCGGAACGTACTGCCATCCCGACGAGATCTCGTTGTCTCAGTGCGATGTTTGCCTTTGGAACGGTCACCATATCTTGCCGGGCGGCCAGGCAGCGCGCCGTGCCTACTGGGACGGTGTGCTCGCAATCTGCGATACGCTCGTTTTCAATACGCAGGGGGCGCGAGACCTTGCGTCGCGGATCTATCCATCGGTCGCGGCGCATCAGAATGCCGTCGTATTGCCGGTTCCGATCGAACGGGTGCCGCGCGTCGTGGAAGCGGAAGCGACACGCCAGCCGGGCCAGGTATTAAAGGTCGCGGTGCTTGGAAACTTTACGCCGCACAAAGGGGGCGACGTCATTGCCCGCATCATTCCGCTGCTTGCCAATTCCAACGTGGAATTCCATGTCTTCGGCCGCGTGGAGGGGCAGTACGGCTGGCTTGCCGACAAGCGTGCCTATCCGTTTGTGCACTTGCATGGAGGCTATAGCCCCGGCGAGATCCCGGCCGCCATCCGCGATTGCGATGTTTCGCTGCACCTGTCGATCTGGCCGGAGACGTACTGCCTGACATTGTCCGAGGCGTGGGACCTGGGGCTCGTTCCGATCGTCACCGATATCGGTGCGTTGGGTGAACGTGTCGTCGACGACGTGAATGGCATCAAGATTGCCCCGAACTCGGAAGGGGACCTGGTGCAGGCTTTGCACCGGCTGGCGGAAATACCAGGCTTGCTGGAGCGGCTGCGGCAGGGCATCGCGAGTGCGCCGATTTCCCATTCGCGTGAGCACTTCAGCGGCTTGGCAGGTGTGTATCAGCCGCTCGTCTTCCATCGACGCGCGAGTTCGCAAGTCGACGAGGTGGGGACGCTGCGTCGCGCTCAATTGCAACGTCCATTGGGTTCGCCGGTTTGGGCCGTTACGCCAGTGGCTGGCGCCGTAGTCAATCGACCGACTCTTCGACGAAGGATTGTCGGACTGGTCGGCCGCGCCGTTCGGCATTACCGGGTGTATGGAGCGACATCCACTGCACGCGCGTGCGTGCGCTATGTGGCAAAGCGCATATGAACAACGATATCAAGGTTCTGGTCTGCAGTGCTTCGCCCGACCGGGTCAATCACAATGCGGTCCTGCGAAATTACGTTGCACGCGGTTTTGAGTCCGTGTTGCAGCCCGGCCACGTTATTGCGACGTCGCTGGACTCCGCTGTCGAAAGCGCCAGGCGGTTCCAGCCGCATTTGATTGTGGTATTTGGCTCCTGCATGCCCGACAGCTGCGACTACACCGGGCTGCGCACATACTGCGCCCGCCATGGCGCATCGCTGGTGTTCTGGTTGCACGACGATCCATACGAATTCGATTTCAACTACAAGATCTACCGCTACGCGGACATGATCTTTTCGAATGACCGATGGGCGGCGCAGCACTTCGATCATCCTCGTGTTGGCCATTTGCCGCTTGCTGCCGACCGCGACGCTCATTTTCGGCCGATCGGCCAGAATATGGCGCGCGACGTCTTCTTCTGCGGAGTGGGCTTTCCGAATCGTCGTCAGCTCATCGCGGATTGCGTACCCCTGCTCGGTGACTTCAGGGTCGAGATCCTTGGCGCGGAATGGGACACGGCATTGGCGGTCTGTCGCAATGAGCGAATCCAGAACGATACGCTCCCCAATTTGTATGCTTCGTCGCTGGTGACGCTGAATATCGGGCGCCGCTACAACCTGGCTAATAGCCGCTACTCGCTCGATGCGAGCACGCCAGGTCCGAGAACTTTTGAAGCCGCGATGGCGGGCGCGGTGCAGTGCACCTATTTCGAGGGACCCGAACTGCTTGATCATTTCGAGGCGGGAAGCGAGATCCTGATTTTCGACTCTCCTGCCGAATTGGCCGAGTTGATCAAGTCGATGGCGACGGATCCCGAACGGCGTCGCGGCATCGCGCAAGCAGCCCAGGATCGGGCAATACGTGACCATACCTACGAAGCGCGCGCGCGAGCCATGCTCGAATCTCTACAGTAAGACAAAGAATAAAATAGCTGAATGATCGATATTGGGGAATTGAAGTACGGGTTGGGTGGGCTGGGTGCGATAATGGTATTCTGCTTTCTGGGGGCGCTGCCGTTGGTGAGTCGAGCGCTGGCCAGGCAGCAAGGCCGGGAGGCAAGCCTGTTGGAACGTTCGTGTTTCTCGATTGCGACGTCCGTGGTCTATCTGGCCCTGCTGGGCTTGATCCTGGCGTTGCTGCCATTCTCCATGCGGAGGGAGATTGCGTGGGTCGGGCTTTTGGTGCCGGTGCTGGCGGGACTGTTCGTGCTGCGCAGCGATGGAACGCGGGTTTTATTTCCGAGCGAAGGCACCCTGGACGTGCTGTTTCACGCGGCTGCGTTTGCCCTGGCGGTGTTCTCGATCCTTCTGGCCAGCGGCCGATATCCATTGCCCGCTAACCTTCCAGATGGCGCCTACGTCAACAAGGAGCATGTCCAGCCCGTTCGGATCCAGTACCTGACGGGTGACTTGCCGGCGGACAACGTGGTGCCGTACGTCGCCCAGGAGTACATGGCGCGCGATATCTCGTTTGCGAGAAACAGTCCCATTCTTCCCGGCCAGCACGTCACGAATCGTCCAATCCTGGTAAGCCTCGTAGGACTTCCGATTCGACTGGCGTTGGCTGCCGCGACACCGCTTCCCGACCTGCCGCGCTATGAGTATGTCGGCACGCAGTGGCCCGATTTCCGCGTGCTGGCACGCGATGTCAAGCCGTTCTCGGTCTTTCTCGGTGTCGGGATCTTTCTGAACGCTTGCCTTCTGCTGGGCGTGGCACTGATTACCTCCCGCATAGTCAAGCTCAGTTCGCGACAGGGCATGTTGTTTGCGCTGTTGTTCGTCACGAGCCCGTATTTTCTTTTCCAGACGATTTTTACCTGGCCGAAAGCGTTGGCGGGTTTCTTTGTGCTACTGGCGCTCGTTACCCAATTGTCATATCAAAAGGGGCTGTTGTCGGGTGTGCTGCTGGGGCTTGCATATTGGTCCCATCCCTACGCGATCGGATACTTCCTCATTGCTGGCCTGGGCATGTTGCTGTGTTACCGCGGTTTCGGCGAGAAGCTGAAACAGGCGGCCGGGCTTGCCATCGGCTTTGCCATTTGCGTGGCGCCATGGTTCGTCTGGGCCAAGCTTGTGATCGGTGTGGAATCCGATCTCGTCGAGCAGAATTTCTCATCCAACGGGATGTCGACCTACCAGTTTGTTCTCGCACGTCTCGTGAACGTTGTTCATACCATTGTGCCTGAACACTTGCTCGCGTATGGCGCGCCGTTCAACGCGATCTTTGCAGCGTCGCAGTTGAATCTTACGGGTGCAACCGGACTGCTGGTGCTATTCATAGGTCTTCTGAATATGCATCGTTTTGGCAACGAAACAGGTGGGGCGGTGAGGGTACATCCAGACTCGACAGAGACTTTTGACATCAGGCTGGTTGTCCTTTATCTCGGTGCCGCAAGCTTGCTGCTTAGCCTGGTGTTCTCGAATCATGCGGTGCCGTTGCTGCATGGTTGGCAGCCGTTCGCGGCGGTGCTGCTGTCCTTGATTGCCGTGCTTGCGGTCCGGTCTGGCAAAGCCGTCGAATGCGTGGCATGGGCTCAGGTCGTTCTGAATGTCGTAACGTTGGTGGCTTATGTGGCCATGAAAAGCGGACGACTCGAAGCCATACTTAAATGATCGGATTGATGCCTGAAACGGGTATCAACGAAAGCGCCCAGTGGCGCGCTCATGGACCAATGCATTCTCCAGCTACTGCGGCGTCGGCCGTCGCACCTCTTACATGCGGTATCGCCATGTGCACATGCAATGGCGGTGCATACCTGCGTGCGCAACTGGAGTCGCTGGTCAACCAAAGCCGCCTGCCGGCGCAGGTTGTCATCAGCGATGATGCTTCCGATGACGGTAGCTGGGAAACCATCGATCAATGGGCGCGCGAGATTCGTGCATCGAAGCCCATCGACGTTCTGGTGCTACGCAACGAGCCGCGGCTCGGCGTCCGACGTAACTTCCAGCAAGCCATCGAACGACTTCAGACCGATATCATCTTCCTTGCCGACCAGGATGATGTCTGGAACCCGAGGAAGATCGAAGTGATCGCCGGCCACATGGAGGCGGTGCCAGAAGTGCAACTGGTTCATACCGATGCGGATCTGATTGACGAACAGGACCGTCATCTTGGGAAGACCTTGTTCGAGGCGCTTTCTCTCTCGAAGCGCGAGCGCACCCTTATTGCGGAGGGTCGCTTCTTTGAAGTCTATTGCCGACGAAAT
Source organism: Cupriavidus sp. 22TCCZM04-2 (assembly GCF_057798895.1). NCBI lineage: Bacteria > Pseudomonadati > Pseudomonadota > Betaproteobacteria > Burkholderiales > Burkholderiaceae > Cupriavidus > Cupriavidus sp. 22TCCZM04-2. The sequence goes on along the minus strand of NZ_JBYOJS010000001.1, from coordinate 257,028 downwards.
CTCGTTACCGGCACGACGGCAGCATTTCGACGCGACTTGCTGGCGCTCGCGATGCCAATCCCCGAGGACTGGATTCACGACGAATGGCTGGCGGCGTGCGCTGCCGCTTCGAAGACGATAGCGATGTTGCCGGACAGATTGACGCAATACCGACAGCACGGGTCCAATGCCATCGGCGTGCCGACCAACTTGGTCGAGAGATGGGTCCATTATGGAAGGCGGGTCAAGAAAAGCCCGCGTGAAGTGCATCTTCGCTACAAGCGTCGCCGTCTTGGCGCGCTACGCGAGCGCCTTGCCGGCCGTGCCGGTGTCGAATCTAGAAAGCTGTCGTTGCTTGATGAGGCCATGAGCCATTTCGATCGACGTATCGCATTCCCGCACGGCCTGCTGGGCCGCATTACTGGAATTCTGCGGGAGTGCCGAATGCGCGGATACCATCGATTTGCAGACGGCTACGGTGGCGTCCTGCGCGATCTCGTTCGCCGGTGAGGGCAGCCATGGACTTCTCGCAGCCATTCGGCGTGTCGCCGCGTCTTACGGTGTCGATTGTTAGCCACGGCCAGGGCAGCTTGCTGAAACCGCTATTGGAGCAGTTGCGCAATGCATCGACTGTGCTGCCGATGCACGTCATTGTCACGCAGAATCTGCCCGAACAACGCGCCGTGATCGAACCAGGCGCCGGCTTTGTATTGGACTGGATCGAAAATGCTTTGCCTCGCGGATTCGGTGAGAATCATAACTCGGCGTTCAAGCTCTGTACGACAGAGTTTTTCTGCGTACTGAATCCGGATGTCCGGCTGACAGCGGAGAGCCTGGCGCCGCTGCTGGCCAGCGTTGCCCGGAACGCAGGCGTTGCAGGACCCCGCGTCGTATCCCCGGCGGGGCGCATTGAAGACAGCGCTCGTCGTGTCCCGACTCCGTCGCGTCTCTGCAGCCGCTGGTGGAACCGGCGATTCGAGGCTGATTATGGCATCGAGTCTTCCGAACAACAGGTCGACTGGCTTGCGGGTATGTGCCTGGTCTTTGATCGCGCCACGTTTCAGGCGATTTCAGGGTTTGACGAACGTTATCGTCTGTACTGCGAAGACGTGGATATCTGCCTCAGAATCCACTTGGCCGGCCGTGCGGTCAGCTGGGTGCAGAAGGGAATCATTGTTCACGACGCGCAGCGGACAAGCCACCGACGTTGGCGCTATCGCATGTGGCACATTCGTAGTCTTTGTCGCTTGTTGAGCTCGGTCGCCTATTGGCGCTTCCGTACCAGGCGCCACAATTAAATATTATTGATGAGCAGGCATGTTCGATTTCTTTTGGGTTCCATTGGCTGCGTTCGTCATTAGTGCCACCTCCATTTTCCTATTGCGTCCCCTGGCGCGCGCCGGAGGACTGGTAGACCGTCCGGACGCACGTAAGCGGCACGTGGGTGAGGTGCCGCTTGTCGGCGGAATCGCGGTCACGATCGCAGTGTGGGCTGGCGCAATGTTGTTCATGCGCAGTCAAGGCTATTATGTTGCATTACTTGGCGGCCTCACGGTTCTGATGCTGATCGGCATCCTGGATGATTCGCGCGGAGTGTCGCCGATCGCCAAGCTGGTGGTGCAGATCTTTGCTGCAATCCTGATGACGTCATGGGGAGGGGTGTACCTGACTTCGTTGGGTGATCTCTTTGGTCGTCGCGAAATTGAATTGGCAAACTGGGGAATCCCGCTAACGTTGTTCGCGGCGGTGTCCGTCGTCAATGCAATGAATATGAGTGACGGGCTCGATGGGCTGTGCGGCGGGCTTGCGCTCTCCATGTTTGCATGGTTCGCGTATATCAGCGGTGAGCTGGGGAACGGCGCGGCGCAGCGAATTTGCGTGATTTTCTGCGGCGCGCTCCTTGGCTTCCTGGTTTTCAATACACGCACGCCTTTGCGCGGAAAATTGCGGGTTTTCCTTGGCGATGCGGGCAGCCTGATGCTCGGCTTTGGCATTGTCTGGTTCGCAGTCGAACTATCGCAGGCGCCTTACAATTCCGGTCGACGCGTACCACCTGTCGTTATGCTTTGGGTGCTCGGCTTTGTTCTGATCGATCTGCTGTCGGTCGTTGTGCGCCGTATGATGAAAGGTCGAAATCCTCTTTCCGCTGACCGCACGCACCTTCATCATATTTTGCTGCGCCTGAAGCTCGGCCCGGATGCCATTGTCTGGATTATCGTGGCTGGTAATGCAATGATGGGGCTGGTGGGCGTGGCAGGATGGAAGCTGGGCGTATCGGAGCAAGTATTGTTCTTGATTTTCCTGCTGGTCACGATATTGCACCTGCTCGCGATGCGAAATGCCTGGCGTTTTGTTCGATTCAGCCGCAGGGTGATTTCACGGCGTTGGCGCGGGCGGACGTAAACAAAGAGGCTTACTGAAAGCCTCTTTGTTTTCCGTATTGTCTTAATGACGGAATAACCCGCGCATCAGCCGGAGTGGTCGCGTCACTCGGTAGGACACGGAATTCGCTAACTGATTTGCCACTTCTTCGGAGCGGTCCAGTTTGGCGCGTAGTGCCTCATTGTCCTGCGACATGGTTTTGATTGTTTCGGCCATGGCAGCCACTTCATGCAACGCCTTCGAAATGACAACCTCACGCTGCAACTCTTCGTTCAACCCGATTTTTTCGCGTAGCTCGACAGAAAGTGTCGCTACCTGGTCTCGCAGTTGCTGAACTTCCTGAAACTGCTCGCGTTGCGCCTGATCAAGTTCCCATCGGCGTAAAACTGAATCGCCTAGGTTGGCGAACATTTCCTTGACGTACTGAAACGACTCTTTGTTTTTTGTGATTTCCAGCAATTGTCTTACTGCCGGATTCTGATTTTCTCCTACAAGCAGCACACCCAAGCCGGCCGAATGATCGAATTCAATACCCGGATACTGTTTGGCAATTTCGCTCCAATACTGCCACACGCCAAATCCGCGCTCACGAACGTTGGTATCGTGAAAGATGACAATGGCACGATCTGAAAGCTTTGGTAACCACGTTTCGAAATCATGGCGTACCGCTTCGTAGGTGTGCAGACCGTCAATATGCAAAAGATCCACCGTGCCATCCGCGAAATATCCAGCAGCCTCATCGAAAGTCATTCGCATAAGCCGTGAGAAACTCGCGAAGTTATCTTCGTTATACTTGGCGAGATTGAAAAATACATCGTCGCCATAGTACCCTGCGTGCTCGTCGCCCTGCCAAGTGTCAACTGCGTAACATTTGGTGTCGAGGTGCTCTGCGGCCACCGTTTGACAGAGTGCCGCGTAGGACATGCCAGAGTGTGATCCCAACTCGACAAAAATTCTCGGTTTGGCTTCAGCCATCAACCATGCGCCGAATGGTACATGTCCCGTCCATGCGCTCAAAACAAGCCTCGTCGGCTTGATGAACATGGCCGCGTTCGTCGGGAAGTTAGAGAGGGTTCCTCCCATGAGAGATCCGCCTTGAAGATGCATTGTAAGCTCAATATTGTACCTCGATCGTATAGTGACGGCCACCAACGCTGCCACCAGATGGTCCGCTCTGTCCACCTCGCTCTCGTTGAGTCAGTCGTGTTTTTCCTGTACGGCAGCCGAATTGATGTCGCTTCATGTGCGACTCAGTGAGGTTATACTCCCTCCGGCGCAAAGAAGGAGAAGACGTTGCAAGGGAAACGGGAAGATGGATCGAGGTTTGGTCTTGTCGGTGTAATTTTAATATCGGTGGTCGTACTGCTCTTCGTGATGCCTTGGGCCCCCGAGTTCCCCGGCGAAGATTTGGAACGTTCATGGCAACTCGGTTTGAATTACGCGACAGCGAACGGACTCCGTTTTGGCTCGGACGTGATCTTCACGTTTGGACCATTTAGCGCCGCCTATACCAGAGGCTATTTTCCGGGAACCTTTTCTTCGACGCAGTTTGTCACGGCACTATTGGGCTTTGTTTTGCTCGCATGTAAGTGGCGTTTGCGACCTTCGGATCGGGCGAACATTCCGTACTTTGTGATCTGGGCTTTGATGATTACGATCATCAGTTCATTGTATTTGCGCGATGCCTTATTCTTGATTTCACCATACCTTGTACTTTGCAACATGCTGCAAGACTGGCGTAAATCGGGAGGCATTGGCGCCGTATCCGTGGCTGGGATAATTTTGTTGGCGGCAATTAGCCTGGTAAAACTGACATTTGCGATTGCCAGCATTTCGGTATTGGCTCTATCGATCTTTCTGCCCGTAAAACCGTTGCAACGAATCATGCCGGTGGGGCTCTATCTGCTCGGCTTGTTGCTGTTTTGGGTTCTTTCCGGCCAGCAGTTGGGAGATATTTGCGCGTATTTCGTTGGAGCGATCCCAATCGTGTCCGGCTATACCGACGCAATGTCGGTGGACGGGTCCCTGTTCCCTCTGGCTTTGTTTATTATCGGGGCGATCATTGCGTTTCTCATTTCCATTCCTGACAGAAAGCCGCTGGAAACAGTGGCTATGGTGATGACGCTTTTCTTCTCGTTCAAAGCCGCCTATGTTCGTCAGGATATCCACGAGGTTATCGCCGCAGGCACACTGGTGCTGATTGCGCTTTGGTATGCTTCCCAGAGTCAGAACATTCGCTCCCTTGGGCTCGTGGCGATTTCACTCATGCTTTGCGGCTACAGCATAAAGGTCCAAGCGAACCTGGGGCCCAGGCAAATGGTGGACAAGTGGGCTCGGCATGCTGTGGCGAGTCTGCGAGGGGCGACGGCCCTTGCTAGTGACCCGCAATCATTCGAACGGCGATTCCATGATGATCTGAACGAAATAGCCCGTCAGCATCCGATACCCGGAGAGGGCTCGATGGATAGTTACTCGTACCACCAGACAGCCGTAATCGCAAACAGTGCAATATGGAGTTCCAGGCCGGTGATGCAGAGCTATTCTGCCTATACGGCGGGGCTGGCAGAACTCAATGCCACACACCTGTCACAACAGACACGACCCGAACGATTGGTGCTCAATATTGAACCGATCGATGGGCGCTACGGTCCGATGGACGATGGCAGGAGCTGGCCGGAAATCTGGAGTCGCTACAAGCTAAGTGGTGTAAGTTCGGTGGGACTTCTGTTTCGAGCGGGGGGGGAAAGGCAGATCAAATACGCGAACGTGTCACCTCTTCGAGCGCATCTTGGCGATGAGATTTCGCTTGCTGAGCGCCGCGGTCGCTTGATCTGGGTTAGGGTGAAAATAAGGAAAAACTTAGTGGGCAATCTGCTAGGGTTGTTCTTTCGCCCGCCGCAACTGAGGATTGACGTAAAGGATGTGAACGGGCACTGGTCAAGCTATCGATATCTAGCACGGGTGGGCGAGGGAGGTTTTCTGTTGTCGCCCGCGATCATTGATAGCGCGGGCTTCGAGAAAGTGACTCGCGCCATCGAGCAGGGAGAGCCGTTGCCTTCCTCAGTCGATGCCTTCCGTATTGCACAGTCATCGTCGTCGTGGATCAGTGCTTACGAGTCAGGGTTCGAATTGGAGTTGTCAACGCTGGAGTTTGGGGCGTCTCCCAAGTAGGTATTGGATGCCAACATTCAATTGGTGACGAAGGATCGTCCCAAGGATTCGGGAGGGGTGGCGGGTCAATGGACAGGAACAATGCGCGGATCCCTCCAATTCGTCCAGATACCCTCATTTTGCGCAACGGCTTGGAGAGTCACGACAATCGTCTTGCCTTTGAAGTTGCCTACGTCGATGGCGAGATCATGCCATCGGTCGGCGAGGTTGCGCGGTCCCGACAGCGTCAGTTCGGCGGACCTCGCTTCCTCGGCACTCGGACCTGCCGTCAGCTTCATGACGACGGGTTCCACTGCAGCGCCGGCGTTCCATACAGGGTCGATACGCACCTGAACAATCAATGTCGAGGGGCCGTGGACCGGCACATTTCGCATGTGAACAGCGTATCCGGTCTTGAGGAGCATATCCTTGTGTTCGATACTCCCTTCGACTGTTCTCAGATCCGTGTTGATGCCGCCATTTACCTTGGCCGTGCGGCTGCCTTCGATCGCGGGCCAAGTTGCCAGCTCAAGAGTCTGACCGGTGATATCAAATCCCCCGTCATCAAGCAAACGGAGTAAGGCTGCCGGTCCCAAGGCGCCTGCGCAAAGCACTGCTGCCGTGGCCGCAAGAAAAGCACGGCCCGGTGTGCCGAAGAGGAACCGCACAAACAGCGATGCCAGTGCTTTCATCGTTCCAACACTCTTGAGGATGCGTGCATTGCTGCCAGGTGCTTCCGCATGGCGATGACGACGAGTGCAGCAGCTGCCAGGGCGATACCCACGAGCCAGACATAGAACTCATTGAACTCACCCGAATAACGCACGCTCGGGTAGCGTGACATGTAGACAAGCCAGTACTCGATACCGACGGGAGCTAGCAGCAGCGTGGATGCCTGGGCGCTGATGGACGACAAGCCCTGACCGACTGCCAGTATCACCGGGATCAGTGCGAACAGCATGATGCCAAGAATGAAGTGATCATCCCGCCGATAAAGCGCCATGCCGGGAATGAGTGGCAGCAGGAAAAAGGCGATGACGGCCAGCGAGAGCTTCCAGTTGGTGCCCAAAGACCTTGCCAGGCCAATGATGGCGACAATGCCGGCGGTCATGCAAAAGCCGAAGAAAGGACGATTCATCTGCGTCAGGAATAGCGATGACGCGAAGCTTCGCCAAGTGAGTTCCTGGTTCTTATAGGAAAAGGATCCCAGCCAGGTGAACAGCTCGTAAGGGATCAGCGCCTTCAAGAGATTCATGAACGGCAGTGCGGAGAGATTGGCTGCCGTGGTTTGACGATAGAAATTCCTTGCAATCTCGTCGACCCCGTGGTGGAAGCCATGCGAAACGGAAACATCATAGAGATAGTAAAGGCGCAAGGCGGATGCGTTTCCTGTCAAACGCTCAGCCAGGAACCATAGCGCCGGAAAGGCTGCTGCAACTGCGAGGATCCCGCTGGCGGTAACCAGCCGCTTTGGCACTGTTGGGGCGCAGAACATCAGATAGAGAGCCAAGACCCCGCAGAGTGAAAGATGTGCCCACAGAAACGAGCCGTGAATCAGGAACGTAACTCCGCTGATTACGGTTGCTCCCAGATAGCGCCCATTCAACATCAAAGCGGCGGCGCAGACGGCTGCATAGACTCCGAACAGCTTCGGCCAGGTACCAGCGATATTGAACACAAGTGCTGGCGAGGCCAGTACGATGAAATAGAACACGGATCGGGCGTGATCGGCAACGAATCTTCGGCCCATCCATACCACGGCGAGCACAATATTCGCATTGAGCCAAGTCCAGAGCGCTATGTAGAAATACTGCAGCGCCGCCGGGAAGACATTGTATTCGCCGCCTGGAGGCCGGCCGACACCGGTCAATGCGCCGAGTGTAATCAAGCCGCCGAGGAATGGCCGGTCAAACAGCGAAAAATCCTGCAGGTGGCTCAGTTTCTTTCCATACAACAGATACTGAGCCTGCCACAGGCCTTGCGGCGAGTCGCCGGGCGTAATGGCAGTCAGCCTGTACAGCGTCCAGAACAGATTCTCGCCTCGGGCCTCGCCGTACTCGAACGAAACCAGAATGGCGAAGCAAAAGAGACCATAGATCCAGTTCAGGCCAAGAGACGGCCACGCAGCTTTGAAGTCCCTCGCGGTGGTTTTCCAGGCCAGACCGAGAAACAGGCAGAGTGCGGGAAGAACGAACTTAACAATGCGCGCATCGATGGCAAGAGCCGCCCCAGTAATCAATGCGTGGGCGAGGATGCCGACGAGAGGGGCCAGCAGAAGTCGAAGTGCGGTCTCATCAGCACCGGTTTGACGCCACGTCCGACGCAGGATTTGGGTGCCCAACAGGGACATTAAGGCCTGATAGCCGATCGCAAACAGAATGGCCAGGAATATGACTCGAATCATTGGCTATCGGGCGATCAGGACGCAACTGCAAACGGCAGTTGTGAACTCCGCTGTGTATGGAAAAGATGCGCTGTATCGCAGACTTTCACGGGGAGGCAGTCCTGTAGAAGGTTAGCGAAACGTAAACCGCTTATGTCCCACATAGCTGGTAAACACCGGTACCGCCACCCCAACGAAATGCGCAATCTCCTTTGCGTACCGGGTAATGCTCAACGCTGGTAGCACGTAATAGGCAAGCACCATGCTGACCGCCCAGGTCTGCGCGACGGCTGCAACGTTGACCAGCGTGAAAATCAGCGCCGAGCGCCCGGTAGACTGCGTCGAGGTGGTGAAGACGAACATCTTCGCCAGCACAAAAGCCGTCACCATGCCGGTCAGGTACGCGACAACGATCGCGTATGAGTACGGCATCCACACGTTGTAGAGGATTCGGCTACTCCAGTTGACAGCGGCGGCAAAGCCGCCCGTCAGCAGAAACAGCAGGAAAGTGCGAGATGGCATCAGAACATCCTGGCCATCTTGCGCGACAGCCCGATGCTTTCCGAGATGCCGCGGTCTTCCGGGTAGTAATAGGACGTGTCTGCCACCAGCAGGCCCTTTACGGGGAGCTGGATCGGCGGCAGGCGGTCGAGATATCCCGGTTCGCAGATTGGCTGTGCGAAGCGGTAACGGCTTGCTCGGACCTCAAGGAAATCGCTCTCCTTCAGCGACGGGTTTATCTTCATCAGGTAGGACTTCACCTTGTCGATGAAGACATTGTCCGGGTCCTGGTAAATCGGATGCTCGCCGGGCACGTAATACGGTACATAGACGATGTGGTTCTCCATCTTGCGCAGGTTCGTATATTCGACGATACCCGGGATGTCCATGTCGGGGTCATTGACGTTGAGCCAGAAGTTTTCCGTAACGGCCTTTTTCAGCTTGGCAATGACGCAGACCACGGCGACGTTTTTGACGCTCTTGAACCTGTCGAGCACGTCAATGGGCAGGTCCGGCATGATGCGAGGCACGTATGGCAGCGGTACGGTGCTGATGACCTTGTCGTAGCTCTCTACGCCATCCTTGGTCTCAACGCCCTTGACGATGCCATCTTCGATGACGACCCGTTGCACCGGTGTAGACAACCGGAACTCGCCGCCACCGGCGATGATGGCGTCGCGCATCGCGTTCAGCAAAGTGTCCGAACCTCCATCGAGATAACCGAGCTTCTCATGGAACAGGTTGTAACGCGAGCGGCCGATCCGGCGAATACGGCTCCAGATCCAGGCGGCTGACAGGTTGTAGGCGTGATCGTAGAACTTGTAGTCGAACAGGCGCCGCCAGAGGACTTCCCATGCCTCTTCACCGATCCATCGGCGGATCCAGCCGGTCGCTTCGACCTTGTCCAGAGGGCGCCAGTCGTCGCGCTTGGTAGACAGGAACGCGTGCAGGCCGTAGCGGAATTTGGCAATGAAGCTGAGGCCCTTGAACTTCAAAAGGGCCATGGGATTGCCCCAGGGCTGGACCTTTCCCTGGTAGTAATAACCCATCTTGGTTTCGCGCCATTGCAGCTTGTCGATGAGCCCCAGTTCCTTCAGGACTTCGAAGAAAGCGACGTCCGACGTTGCGTGGAAATGGTAATAGCGCTCGATCGATGTGCCGCCGAAATCGAAACAGGCTGCCATGCCGCCGACGCGGTCATCGGCTTCGTAAACGACTGGCTTGTGCCCGTCGCGCATGAGTTGGTAGGCGGCGCCCAGGCCCATCGGACCCGCGCCGAGTACGGCGATGCGTTGCGACATTCAGAACTCCAGCACCACGCGGCTGTAGCGCGGATCGTTAAATGTTTCGTCGACGGCCTTCTTGAAGGGAGTCGAGGTGACGCCGAAGATGCCCGGCCAGTCGATGACCTCGAATTCGTCCTTGGCGCTAAGCGCAGCAAGCTGTTGCGTCGTGAACGGCGGATTCTTGTCGAACAGTGACCAGGTCCAGAGCAGTGCATAGAACAGCCCGTACGGAATGCGCACGATCGGGGTCTTTGAGCTGGTAGCCTGCTTGATCTCGCGGATGATGTCGATGTAATCGACCTTCTCATGCCCGGAGATGTTGTACACGCCTGCGCCGCGCCGGTTTTCAATGCAGCTGATGATGATGCGGCAGAAGTCGCCGACATAAAGGGGCTGGCGCATATAGCGCCCGCTCCCCGGAATCGGGAATACCGGGACTTTTTGCATGAAACGCGAGAGCCAGCCGAGGTGCTTGCGGTCGAACCAGCCGAACATCAGCGTTGGGCGCAGGATCGGGCAGGGGACGCCGCTGGCGAGCACCATATCTTCCTGTGCTTTCTTGCTGCGCGTGTAGAAATCGTCGGCCACGGACTCGACCACTGACGAGCTGATGTGGACGAGGTAAGGCACGTTCTTTGCCTTGATTGCATCCAGGATAACGCGCGTCGAATCGACGTTGTTGCGCACGAATTCCTGCCAATCGGTGCCGCCAATCTGCGCCTGCAGCATGACCACGACCGCTGCGCCATCGAAGTGAGCCAGCCAGTCACCGGGCACCGAGACGTCGACGCATTCGACGGTCACATCGGGTTGGGTCTTCCTGAGGACTTCCACGTTGGCGCGATGCTTGTCGAGCACAACGATGTTGCTGTAGCCCAGGTCCTTCAGGCGGGCCACGAGGTTCTGTCCAACCAGGCCGGCTCCGCCCGGGAGGACGATCTTTTCATTCAGATTTTTCACACTTCGCCTCGATTCATGATGTTCGGTGTATTGCAGTCCGCTATGGGCAGGTCATCGGGAGACAACACGTTGACCGGGCCGCTGCCAATGCCAATGCAGCGCGCAGCCTTGCATTCAAATATCCATCTTGTTAAAGACAACGCTCGGCAAATGGCGGATCACCATCATGATCACGGCCCATTTCCCCGGTGCGTAGACTACTGGCTTGCCCGCGCGCATCCCGTTGACGATGCACTTCGCGACGTCTTCCACCCGGGCCATCTTGCTGGCCTGTGCGGTCATATGCGCGGTCATCGGCGTGGCGGTGGGGCCGGGCTTGATCAGTACGACCTTCACGCCGTTGCGGCCGCCGAGTGCCATGCGGTGCTGCAGGCCTTGGGCGTACCGGGTCACCATGCCTTTGGCGGCGCCGTAGACATAGTTGGACTTGCGTCCGCGGTCGCCGGCCACCGAACCGATGATGCCGAGGGTACCGCGGTTGGCATTGGCCATGTGTCCGGCGAAGGCTTCAGCGATCAAGACGGGCGAGATGCCGTTGACGGTCAGCGCCTCCGTGGATGCGGAGAGATCCTGCTGGCAGAGCTCCTGGTCGGGCAGCGAGCCGTGCGCAATCAGTACGGTGTCGAGCGGGCCATCTGCCGCGATGGTATCGGCCAGTTGGCGGATCGCGGCCGGGTCGGTGAACCCGCTCTCGACAATGCGGACCGCCCCGCGCGGGCCGCGAACCCGGAGATCGGCAGCGATGCGCTCGGCCTTCTCGCGGTTGCGAACCACAAGCGTCAGTTCTGCCCCTGGTTCGGTGGCCCATGTGCGCGCGCAATGTTCGGCGATCGAGGAGGTTGCGCCGACGATGACGATTCGCTTTCTCTGGTCTTGCAAGATCAGTGCCCCATGAGTCTGCGTGACAGGGCGGAGCTGATGCCCGGATCACGAAATGGAAGAAATTCCGCAAGTCGTGGATAGCCGGCTTCGAACAGGTCGCGCGGCATGCGGGCGTCCTTGGCCGGATAGAGCCGCCCGCTTGCGTCGCGGACGATGGCGTCAAGACGATCGAACAGCCTCGCGGTCTTCTCGCCCCGGTTGGGGAAGTCGAGCGCGAGCGTGACGCCGGGCTCCGGAAAGCTCAGCATTCCGGGCGCCTGCCGGTCGCCGAAGGTCTTGAGCACGGCCAGGAACGAGCCCTCGCCCGACCGGGCGATCTCGGTCAGCATGGCCGGAACGGCATCACGGCCGACCGCACGGGGTACCACGCTCTGGTACTGGAAGAAGCCTTTGGGACCGTACATACGGTTCCATTGGTGCAGGTTGTCCAGCGGGTAGAAGAACGGCTCATAGTGGGCCACGCCACGACCCGCCTTCCACTTGTTCAGATGGAAGTAGGCGGTATTGAATGGCCGAAGCGTCAGTCCGTTCACCAGTGAAACCGGTGGCACGAACGGCATCGTCTTGCTGCGGCCCTTTGGCTCCGGCAAGCCCGTCGCAGCGCTCGGATTGCCGCGCATGAAGAGCCCGCGCTGCGAGCTGCCGCCCAGGCAGTCGATCCAGGAGACCGTGTGCTCCCAATCTGCCTCCGAGCTATCGGCAATGGCGAAGAATTCGTCCAGGCTGGCATAAGGCAGGGTTTCGGTGTCGAGCCAGGGCCCGGCAATCCGCCGCAGCTGCAGCTCTGCGGTCACGATGACTCCAGTCAGGCCCAATCCGCCGACGGTCGCGGCAAACCATTCGGGCCGCTCGCCAGGGCCGCATTCGAGCACGCTGCCATCGGTACGCACCAGCGTCAGTCGGCGAACGTGGTCACCGAATGATCCGAAGACATGGTGGTTCTTGCCATGCACGTCGTTCGCGATGGCGCCGCCGACCGTGATGAGCTGGGTGCCTGGTGTTACCGGCAGCATCCAGCCACGCGGCAGCGCGAGATGCTGGATGTCTCGCAGCAGCACCCCAGCCTCGCAGATCAGGCGCCCGTTCATGTCGTCGAACGCGATAAAGCGGTCGAGGCCGGTCGTCTTCCAGAGCCTGTGGCCGGGATTGAGGCAGACGTCGCCATAGCTGCGACCCATGCCGTGCGCGAGTCCGGGCAGCGAGCCGGCAAGGTGCTGCGCCACCTGCGTCCGGTCGGTCAGCGCCTGAACTTCATGTTCCCAGCTTGCGAGCCGGCCCCACGACGAGACGCCTACCACGGCCACCCCACGGTCCCCATCGCCAGCACGGCGGCGAACGCAACGCCGGCCAGTTGGCTGGCGCCGTCCTTGACTGCGAAGATCAGCGGGTCGTCATGCATTTGGCCGCGATGCGCCTTCATCCACATCCAGCTAACCCAGAACAGCATGATGGGCACCGCCCCCCAGATGAATTCCGGGGTGCGGTAGAGCACCAGCACGGACTCGCTGTTGAGGTAGAGCGCGAGCACCAGGACGGAAGCGTAGCCGGCGCCAATGCCGAGTGACTGGATCAGCGGCGCATCGCTTGTGTAATAGCCGCGCCCATGGACCTTTTCCTTGCCGTTCTGCAGCTGGACTTCGAGTTCGGCGTAGCGCTTGACGAACGCCAGCGACATGAACAGGAAGATCGAAAACGCCAGCAGCCAGAACGTCATCGGCAGCATTGCCGCGGCGGCGCCGGCGATGATGCGCAACGTGTAGAGCAATGCCAGTACCAGGCAGTCGACCAGGATGATTCGCTTGAGCGCAAGAGAATAGGCGCAGGTGACGATGAAGTAGACGGCCAGCCAGGGCAGGAAGCTGCCGCCGACGAACCACCCCAGCGCCATGCTGATCAGCAGCAATAAAGGCGCCAGTACCACGCCTTTCCACGCGGGAACCTGGCCGGACGCGAATGGGCGGAAGCGCTTGCGAGGGTGCTGGCGATCGCTTTCCAGGTCGAGCAGGTCGTTGGCGATATAGACCGATGAGGCGCAGATGCTGAACGAGAAGAACGCCAGGAACATCGCGATCCACGTCGAACCGCTGGTCAGTTCGTGGCCGGCAAACATCGGCACGAACAGCAGCAGGTTCTTGAGCCACTGGTGGACCCGCAGCACGCGGCGCCATGCCGTGAAGCCGAGCCCTTCCGCCGGGAACACCCGTTCGACTTCGCAGCAGCCGCCGGCAGCTTTGGCCAGGCTGGCCGATCCGTTGACGACGATGGCATTGCGCGAGCAGCGCCAGACGGCGATATCGGCGCTCGAGTTGCCAACATAGTCGAAGCCGGCTTGACCGTAGCGCTCGTGGAGGACGGCGGCCTTGTTGGGCCCGGCGAGGTTCGTCACGCCATCGCTGGCCATGACCTCATCGAAAATGGTCAGGTGTTCGGCGATGGCGAGCGCCAGCGACTTGTCAGACGCCGTGCACAGAACCAGCTTGCGGCCTGCGGCTTTCTGCACCTTGAGCCATTCGAGCAGTTCGGCATTGTAGGGCAGGGAGGCGGGGTCGATCTCGACGAGTCCTGCCAGGCGTTCCTTGAGTACCGCCTTGCCTCGCGAAAGCCAGAGAGGGATGCGCAGGACGCTCGCCGGACTGTCCCGCAAGACGCGCAGTGCGGATTCGTGGAGCATGTCCGTGCGAATCAATGTGCCGTCCAGATCTACTACGAGTGGCATGGATACCACGAAACCCCTCCCAAAAACTTGTTATGGACTACCCGCGCGCGAGATCGGCGTGGCGGCAGCCAATGGTGTTAGCGCAGCCTGCACTCAATTTCTGGATCTCGGATTCGTCTGTGGCCGGGCGTTGCTGGCACAAAGCGAATATGGCAATCCGGCGTATCCCGCCGCCTCAGCCCTGTGTGGCCATCTGGCCTCGCGTGAGTGCGAACACCGTCTTCCGCAACGACGCCAGTATTTTACCGGCATCTTTTATGCGTGTACCCGGTTCCGAGCCTATTTCGAGTCACAATGCCATGGCATGTGAGCTGACATATGGAGGGAAAGGCATCTGTACTAGTCCTTCGTTCACTTTCGCTCCGTCAATTTGCCCCATTTTGTCGCAATGCCATTTAAAGCAAATGCTCCCGCCTTTTCTCGTCCCGTAGCGCCAATCTGCGCAGCTTGGTCTGGCTTTCGGATAAGTTGCAACAACCCTTCCGCGAGCGCCCCTGCATTGTTCGCCGGAACAAGCAATGCGTTTTCGCCATCTTTCAGCAATTCCTTTGGTCCAGTCTCGCAGTCAGTTGAGGCTATCGGCAACCCGAATGCCATAGCTTCAATCAACACCAGCCCAAACCCCTCATACCGAGAACTCAGGCAAAAAATCGAGGCCTTCCGATAAGCCTCCGGCGCATCCGTGCAGATCCCCAGCAAGCTGACACTATCCTGCAGACCTAGCTCCTCGATCAGCGCAGTCAGGCCCAGCCGCTCTTCACCTTCTCCGTGGATAACAAGCTTCCAGTCAGGTGCCTCCGCTGAGACGCGCTTCCACGCCCGTATCAACACATCAAAACCCTTGGCATGCACCAACCGGCCCATTGCCAATACTGTCTTGCTGGTCAGCGGAGCCGGCTCTTCAGGGAAGGGAAAGGGCAGGGGGTTAGGGATGGCCACCACATTGCTGCGAGGCCGTAACGCCTCCAGCCAGCGTCGCCGATCCCGGTCCGTCAGCACCACGACATGCTTGCAGTATCGTGCTGCCAACCGCCGCGCAAGCCTTCGAGCGCGCCGGCCAAGATGCTCATCAAAGTGACAATGCTCCCAGGCAATATGCTCAACGCCCAAGGCGACCGTGGCAGGCAGTGTAAACAGCGCAAGCATGGTGTCAACCTGCACCAGAACATCGACCTTCCGATCCCGACAATACCGGCGAATGCCTACCACGGTTGTCAGATAGGCCTTCTTGAATGATGGCCTTTCCAGAAACAAGGTCTCGTGCCGAACAGCAGAATGCAGTGGAAAACAGCTCTTTTTGTCCCACAGGCTGAGAATGCTGACGGTATGCCCGCGGTCGGCCAGCGCATTTGCAATGACGGCCGTCATTCGCTCTGCGCCCGCCATGGCGTTCAACGTACCCGTCAGGAAGCAGACATGGCGACCCTGGCTCATGCTTTCGCCCTATGCGGCGCCGCGGTTCCCTGTGTCTGACGCAGCCAGACCACGATACCGAACGCTATCGCAAGCAGATTGGCCACTGCATACCCAAGAATTGCCCCACGCGCCCCAAGGTGCGGGATGGCGATGCCATCGACAACGATCGTGGTGACAAACACAATGCCCCACTTGAGCGCCACCAACTGCGGGCGGCGCATATAGACCGGCAGCAGCGTCAGGGCCACGTCCGCGAACACGAGCGAGGAGACCATTGCTGCCAGCCGCAGCAGTTCGGCCGCGGAGGCAAACGCCGAGCCGTAGAGTAGTTGGATAATCCAGTGCGCGGATATGGCGATCATGACGCCGCCCGTGATGCCAGCCGCTACCATGCCAACCGCAATGCGCGCGATATTCCTTCGGGCCTGTGTCAAGGTCGGCAGCGCATACACATACATCGGCGCAATTCCTGCGACCAGGATGCTGGCCACTGTCACGAAGTTGTCCAGTATCTGCATGGTGGCGGCGTAGGCGCTGAACTCGGACAACGACACGAAGGGCTTGAGCAATAGCTGGTCAACGCGGCGCGAGCCCATCATCAGCATGAAACTGACCCAGAACAGCGTGCCGTTGCTGAAGAGCTCCTTCGCCAGGAGGGTATCCGCGCTGACGCGCGCTTTGGGTGCGCGGGACAGATAGAACTGCACCAGCAGCAATGCCGCAAGAATGGGTTCGACCGAAATCGCCGCCGCGTAGGCCGTCACACTCTGGTCACCGAGCCAGAACAACACGCCAACCGCTGCCGCCTTGACGCTCAGCGACGAAATATTGATGACGGCATTCGGCCGCGTGCGCGTATGGGACTGCATCCATGCCGTCACGATGCCCGAAGGCTCGCGCAGCAAGACGGCAATGCCGAGTATCAGGGCCGGAATCCAAGTTTCTGGCCCTTGCCGGGTCACGAGCATAAAAGCGCAAATCATCAAATACGCCAACACTCCCGCCCCGAACCGCAACACGAACGCATGCACCACCAGCCGATGCTGCGCCACCGGATCCGTATTTGCCACCAGCCGCGGAATCACTACCTCTCCACCGCAGATCAACGCCACCGAGGCCGCGATATACACCACCGCCTGCGCATACTGAAAATGCGCAAAGCCTTCCGGACCAAGCCCGCGCGCCAGCATGGCAACAATGCCGATGCCGCCGGCGACCTGCAGGCCGCGCTCCATCAGCATCCATGCGAGATTGCTCGCAACTTGCCGTCTCATCAGGCGGGCTCCGGTATGCCGTTGCCTGCCAGGCTGGCGTAACAGCTCACCCATTGCCGCGCGACGGCTTCGAGGCCGAACTTTTCGACGATGCGCTGTCGGCGCGCCATCTGTTCCTCGGACGTGGCAACACCGGATGCCATGGCGACGCCGAGCGCGTCGGCCAAGGCCGGCGCGTTGCCCCGAGGCACGATCTCGCCGGCATCCCCGAGCAATTCCGCTACGCCGGCCGCGTTTGTCGCCACCACTGCACAGCCGCTGGCCAGCGCTTCCCCAATGACGAGCGGCATGCCCTCGATATCGGATGACAACGCGAACACGTCGGCGGCATTCAGCAACGCCGGTACGTCGTGGCGCATGCCGAGCAATGTGACAACGCCCTGTAGACCGAGGCGGTTGATGGTCGTCTCGAGCCGGCTTCGCATCGGACCTTCGCCCGCGATGAACAAACGCAGGCCGGCCGATGGCGTTTCGCAACCTGCTTTGCGTACCAGTCGCTCAAAGGCTTCGATCAGAACGTGGTGCGCCTTCTCTGGCACGAGTCGGCCCACGTTGATGACGACTTTCGTGTCTGCGTCCACGCCCAGCGCGGCGCGCGTGCCCTGACGTCGTGCCGGATCCGCGCGGAAGATGGCGGTGTCGATGCCGTTGGGCACAACGAGGATGCGCTCCGGCGCGACGGCACCGGCCGCAATCAGGGCTTGCCGTCCCGCCTCGCTGACGTGCGTGTTCAGTGCAGCCCAGCGGTCGGTTACGCGATATGCAAGCATGCGTGCCTTCCCGCCTTCGCGGGCGCTGTGCGCGGAGCACAGTACGGGTGGCGCCTCGGTCAGTGCGGCAAGAATTCGGGCTGCAATATTGGCGTGAACCATATGGGCATGGATGACGTCGGGCCGCCAGTGCCGTACAAACCGATGGAGTCGGCATAGCGACATCGCAAACGACAGTGGCGTCTTGCGCGTGCCGAGTTGAAGCACAGTAGCGCCTTCCGGCAATGGCACTTCCTGCTCGGCTGTCAGGCTTACAACCGCCACCGCGTGTCCGTCATGCAGGAATTGCCGTGCAAGGGAGGCAATTTGTTGTTCAGCGCCACCCATTTTGAGGCCAGTGCAAAGCAGTAGTATCCGCATAGGCCGCTGCACGGGCATGCTTGTCGATGCCTGCCGTGTCACCGCGCACCGTACCCGGTCAGGATCGTCTGCATCGTCTTCAGGGCGATCAGCAAGTCCAGCGCGAACGAACAATGCTTGACGTAGTAGAGGTCGTAGCTGAGCTTCGTCACCGTTTCTTCGCGCGTGCCCACATATCCTTGCTGAACCTGCGCCCAGCCCGACAGACCCGGTCGTACCAGATGGCGATACGGGTAGTAAGCGATGGTGCGCTCGAAGTCCTCGACCATCGGGATCTGTTCGGGGCGCGGACCGATGAGGCTCATGTCGCCAATTAGCACATTCCACAACTGGGGGATTTCATCGAGCCGGTACTTGCGGATAAACCGCCCGACGCGCGTCACGCGCGGGTCTCGGCGCGCCGCAAACTGGGCGCCGCCCGAGTTGTCTACGGCCATGCTGCGGAACTTGAACATAGTGAAGGGCTTGCCGAGGAGACCGGCGCGGATTTGCCGGAAAAGCGCCGGCCCTGGCGATTCCAGGCGGATGGCCAGGGCCACCATCAATCCCAGCGGTACTGCCAGCGGGGCAAGGCAGAGCACCGTGCTGATGTCGATCACGCGCTTTAGATACCCATAGAAGTAATGCGCGGCGTAGTCGTCGAGAAAGTTCTCGTCGATGTGCGCAAGGCCAACCCGGCCGGTCAGCATTTCACCGACACGTTCAACCGAATAGATGCGCACATGGCTGAGTTTGAACTGCGCCAGTGCGCGCGTGCGCTCCGGGTCGGCGGCGGTGTTCCGATCGAGCATCAAGCCGTCGCAGTTCACCGCTTCGGCCAACGAGCTGATCGGCTGGAAGCGGGTGCGGCTCGCTGGCGCGGCCCCAGGCATGGCAAGAACCGCTTCGAGTTGTTCCAGTGCGGCAGCATCGGTATAGCCGAAAACCGGCACATAGTTGCGCACGAAATGCCGGTAGCCGAACCAGATCCACGCCAGCGTGGTGAAGTAGGCCAGCAGGAAGGCGCCGCGCGAGTACTCGATATGGAAGCCGGCAAACACGAACAGCAAGGCCGCGAAGGGCAGCGTTGCGGCCAGCCCTGCCAGGCTATTGCCCTCCATGGCGGGCAGGTGTAATGAGCGGTGTAGCAGGACGAAAGCCGCCAGGTAGGGAGCGATCGACCAGAGCAGCGTCCGGTTGAAGACGTAGGTCACGAAGCCGGCGCGCTGTGCCAGTTCTGCCACGGCGATGTTCATGCCGAACAGGAGCAGCCCGAGCAGGGCCCAGGCCAGCATGCGACTGGCTCGGCGGATCGTCTCGGAGCCGGTGGCGCGGGAGGCTGCTGGTCGGCGCAGGCTGTCAGTTTTCTGCATGGCGTCGTTGGCCGGACGCCCGGCAGCGCGGCGCGCTGGCGAGAGTGTCCTGATAGATGGTCCAAGTGGCCTGGATCATGCGAGCTAGGCCAAATTGCTGCTCCCAGCGCTGGCGCGCCAGGCGGCCAAGCGCCGCGCGCCGGGGAGCGTCGGAGGCCAGGGCTTGCAACGCGCGCGCCAAGGTTTGCGGCTCATTGTCTTCCAGCAGGATGCCACAGCGGCCGTCGTCGAGCTGCTCGCGGATGCCGGGCAAATCGCTGGCGATGACAAGCAGGCCTGCCCGCATGGCCTCCAGCACCGACAGTGGAAACGCCTCATGGTCCGATACCAGCACAAAGACCTGCGCGGACGCCAGCAGGCCCGGGACATCATGGATACTGCCCGGCAATTCCACGTGCGCCGCGGTCATGGCTTGCGCCCGGGCCCGGATGGCCGGCAGTTGCGGCCCTTCGCCGGCGATGACCAGTTCACACTGAGCAAGCCCCGCCTGCCCGAACGCTTCCAGCAGGATGTCGGGCCGCTTGGGGCGCGCAAAGCGCGCAACCATGGCGATGCGCCGCAGCGGCGCGCCCGGGCTGGCACGCTCCGCCACGTCTGCCAGCCCATTGCGGATGACGCTCACACGTGAACTGGCGATCGGCAGGGCGCGGGCGAGCTGCCACTCGCCATCGGCCACGCAGATCAGCCGGGTAGCCAGCGGTGCGAGCAGCCATTCCGTCACGCGGGCCGCCAGTCGCTGGCGCCAGGGCGCTGCGGGCTTGAAGGCAAAGCCATGTACGGTATAGATCACGGGAATGCCCAGCATCCGGCCGGCCACGCGCCCAAGTGCGCCGGCCTTGGCGCTATGGGTGTGGAGGATGTCCGGCGCAACCTGGCGCAGTACCGCCTTCAATTCGCGCAGGGCCTGCAGGGCCCGTACCGGGGAAAAGGCGTTATCCAGCATCCGCAGGCGCACGACGGGGATCCCCGCAGCCTGCGCGGTGGTGAACAGGTGACCATCCCCGCCCGCCAGCAAGGTGACGTCGGCTTGCTGGCGCATAGCTTGCATCAGGTCTGCGACATGCGCCTGCGCCCCGCCGATCTCCGAATTCGTGATCAGGTAGGCAATGCGCGGGCGGTGGGCGGATGTGGCTGACAAAGGATTCCGGGCAAACGGGAACGAAATTGCCGTGTCGAAAGGCGGATTGGGCCGGCCTCACGAACAGGCGCGCCGGGGTGCCCATCAGCAAGTGCGATCACGCCGCCGAACGGCACAACGGCGCGCATTCCGGGGCGGCGGCGTGATTATAGCGCCGGCTATCCTCGCGATCCGGCAAAATAACACCTTTGGCGCGACGAGCGTCCCGCAAGTCGGGATGGCACCGGCCAGCAGAATCTGAAAACTGGAACCCGCTATGCAAATCGATCCCAGCATCTTCAAAGCCTATGACATCCGCGGCATCGTTGGTAAGACGCTGACCCGCGACGTGGCCCGCCTGATCGGCCTGTCATTCGGTTCCGCGGCAGCCGAAGCCGGCGAGAAGGCCGTCGTGGTCGGCCGCGATGGCCGTCTCTCGGGGCCCGACCTCATCGGCGGCCTGGTCGAAGGCCTGCGAGCCGCGGGCATGGACGTGATCGACCTCGGCATGGTCGCCACACCGATGGTCTATTTCGGCACGAATATCGAGCTGGATGGTGTAAAGGCCACTTCCGGCATCATGGTCACCGGCAGCCACAACCCGCCTGACTACAACGGCTTCAAGATGGTTCTGGCCGGCAAGGCGATCTTCGGCGAGCAGATCCAGGCGCTGCGCGAGCGCATCGAAGCCGGCAACTTTGGCAGCGGCGCCGGCGGTTACCGCCAGTACGATGTGCGTCAGCAGTACCTTGACCGCATCACCAGCGACGTCAAGCTGGCCCGCCCGATGAAGATCGCCCTCGACGCCGGCAACGGAGTGGCCGGCGCCTTCGTCGGCGACCTGTTCCGCGGCTTGGGGTGCGAGGTGACGGAGTTGTTCTGCGATGTGGATGGCAATTTCCCCAACCACCACCCCGATCCCGCCCACGTCGAAAACCTGCAGGACCTGATGAAGTGCCTACGCGACACCGACTGCGAACTGGGCCTGGCCTTCGACGGCGACGGCGACCGCCTCGGCGTGGTGACCAAGGACGGCCAGGTGATCTTCCCGGACCGCCAACTGATGCTGTTCGCCGAAGAAATCCTCGGCCGCAACCCTGGCGCGCAGGTGATCTACGACGTCAAGTGCACCGGCAAACTGGCCCCCTGGATCCGCCAGCACGGCGGCGAGCCGCTGATGTGGAAGACCGGCCACTCCCTGGTCAAGGCCAAGCTGAAGGAAACCGGCGCCCCGATCGCCGGCGAAATGAGTGGTCACGTCTTCTTCAAAGACCGCTGGTACGGCTTCGACGACGGTCTGTACACCGGCGCACGCCTCCTGGAGATCCTGTCGCGCCATGCCGACCCGAGCGCCGTGCTGAACGCACTGCCTAACGCCAACAACACGCCAGAGCTGCAGCTCAAGTGCGCGGAAGGCGAGCCGTTCACGCTGCTCGACAAGATCAAGGCCAACGCCAAGTTCGATGGCGCGCGTGAGGTCATCACCATCGACGGCGTGCGCGTGGAGTACCCCGACGGCTTCGGCCTGGCACGCCCGTCCAACACCACGCCGGTGGTGGTGATGCGTTTCGAAGCCGACAACGACGCCGCACTGGCCCGCATCCAGGCCGAATTCAAGCGTGTGATCCTGGCCGAAAAGCCTGATGCCAAGCTCCCGTTCTGAGCAGATGCGTGAGGTGATGGCCGCTCCCGCGGCACCGCACGCCGTGACGCAAACGGCGCCGTTTGCGTTGCCGGCCAATCCGCGCATCCTGGTAGTCAAGGTCTCGTCGCTCGGCGATGTGGTCCACAACATGCCGCTGATCCACGACCTGCGTGCGCGCTGGCCCGGGGCGCAGATCGACTGGGTGGTGGAGGAGGGCTATGTCGACCTGGTGCGCCTGCTGCCCGATGTGGCGCGGGTGATCCCGTTTGCGCTGCGGCGCTGGCGCAAGCGCTTCTGGCAACCCGCGATCTGGCATGAGATCGGCGAGGTGCGTGATGCGCTGCGCGCGCAGCGCTATGATGCCGTCGTCGAAAGCCAGGGACTGCTGAAAACCGCCGTCGTCGCACGCGTGGCGGCGCGGGCCGCCAGCGCGCCGATCATCGGTCTTGGCAACCGTACGCAAGGTTCTGGCTACGAGCCAGCCGCGCGCCTGCTGTACACGAATCCCGTCAGCGTTCCGCGCCAGGCGCATTCGGTGCGCCGCTCGCGCCTGCTTGGCGCCGCGTTGACCGGCATGGCACCGGCCGAGCCGCCGCGATTTTTTGGCGAGTCGGCGCGTTCACTGCACGTCGATGACCCGATCTGGGCGCAATTGCCGGCGCGCTATGCGGTGTGCTTCCATGCCACCGCCGGCGCGAAAAAGAAATGGCCAGTGGCCAACTGGCACGCCCTCGGCCAACGGCTGCAAGCCGATGGTCTGGCCATGCTGCTGCCCTGGGGCAACGATGCCGAGCGCCGCGCCGCGCAGGAGATCGCCGCCGGTGTGCCCGGCGCGCAGGTGTTGCCGCGCTTTTCCGTGATGCAGGGCTTCGGGCTGATCAATCGCGCCGAGGTGGTGATCGGCGTGGATACGGGGCTTGTCCATATCGCCGCGGCGCTGTGCCGTCCGACCGTGGAAATCTATACCGCCACCTGGCGTTGGAAGACCGAAGGGTACTGGTCCGAACGGATCGCCAACGTGGGCGATGATGGTGACGTGCCCACGGTCGATGAAGTCTGGCAGGCGGCTTGCCGCGTACGCGGGGCAGGGGCCTGATGCTACGCGTTCTGTACAGCCTGCTATGGCTCGTCATCCTTCCGCTCGCCTTGTTGCGGCTGTTCTGGCGCGGGCGCAAGGAGCCGGGCTATGTCCGCAACATCGGCGAACGCCTTGGCCTTTACGGACAGTTTCCCGCGCAGGGCCCATGGCTGTGGGTCCATGCGGTGTCCGTAGGCGAGACCCGCGCAGCGCAGCCGCTCGTCGAGGCCTTGCTGGCCGCCTATCCGACGCACCGGCTGCTGCTCACGCACATGACGCCGACGGGCCGGCAGACCGGCGCGGAGTTGTTCGGCAAGGAGCCGCGCATCCTTCAGTGCTACCTGCCCTATGACCTGCCGTGGCTCGTGGGCCGGTTCCTGCGGCATTTCCGGCCGGCCGCGGGCATGCTGATGGAAACCGAGGTCTGGCCCAACGTCGTGCATGGCGCGCGCCGTGCGGGCGTGCCGCTGTTCCTCGTCAATGCACGCCTGTCGCCGCGCAGCTTCCGCCGTACGGCCCGCTTCGGGCGCGCCGCGTCGGCCATGTATGCGGACTTTGCCGGCGTGCTGGCCCAGACCAGCGGCGATGCCGAGCGTTTCCAGGCCCTTGGCCTCGAAGCTGTGCAGATCACAGGCAATCTCAAGTTCGATATGCAACCGGCGCCAGCGGGCATCGAGCGCGGCCATCGCTTGCGCCAGGCGTTCGGCGGCCGTGCCGTGCTGGCCGCGGCGAGCACGCGGGAAGGTGAGGAACCGCTTTTGCTGGATGCGCTCTCGCGCTGGGCGCAACTGGGCGGCGACACGCCAAGACCTGCCTTGCTGCTGGTGCCGCGCCATCCGCAACGCTTTGGCGAAGTCGCGGCCATGGCGGAGCGCGCGGGTTTCTCGGTCCAGCGCCGCAGTGCGATGGATATCGACAAGCTGGCCGCTCCGATCACCGCTGACATCGTGCTGGGCGACTCGATGGGCGAGATGGCCATGTACTTTGCCGCTTCAGACCTGGCCTTTGTCGGGGGAAGCCTGCTGCCGCTCGGGGGACAAAACCTGATCGAGTCGTGCGCAGTGGGGACGCCTGTGCTGGTCGGCCCACATACCTTCAACTTTGCCCAGGCGACGGAAGACGCCATCGCGGCCGGTGCCTGCCGGCGCGTGGCGAATGCCGACGAGTTGATGCAGGCCGCGGCCGGGCTGCTAGCTGATCCCCCTGCGCTCGCCGATATGCGCTCGCACGCCCGCACGTTCGCTGGTGTGCACCGCGGGGCGACCGTACGAACGCTGGCAGCGCTGGCCCCAGCGCTCGGTGCCTGAGCCGATCGGGAATTCGCAGCAAGGCCCCAGGCTCTAAGGGGCATTAACCTGGCGCGCCGGTCAGTCGGATGACTGGCTGGCTCGCCTTATCACAGGAGCCAAAATCCATGCAGACATTGACCCGTGATACCTGCCGCCGGATGGCCCGGCGCGGAGCCGCCGCTGCCATACTGGCAAGCGCCCTGGGCGCATGCGCGACGGGGCCGGCGCCCGACTCCACCGGCGCCACCACTGCCCTTAACCAGACTCAATCCTCCGGCCCGAGCCGCTGGGAACTGGTGCGCTGGCAGCAGCCCGACGGCACGCAGCGCGATATCCCGCATGGCGACAACGGCCAGCCCATCATCTTCGAGTTCAGCGCCGGCATCGACGCCGCGCAGGGCACGGTCAGCGGCACAAGCGGCTGCAACCGCTTTACCGGCAGCTACGGCAAGACCGATACCGGCATTCGCTTCGACCGCGTCGCCGGTACGCGCATGGCCTGCCCGCCGCCGCGCATGGAGCTGGAGTCGGCTTTGCTCAAGGCCATGCAGACGCCGTTTCTGACGGTTGGCACGCAGCCGACGGCAGGCGCCTCGGGCCGCCAGATCATCTGGAAAACCTCCGGCGAGGACCTGCTGCAGTTTGTCGAGCGCGAGGGCGTCGGCCAGCGCGGCGCGCGCATCGATGCAGCAGGCAGCGTCGAGAAGACGGTCTATATCGATTCCCAGCGCGTGGAATGCAGCGGCGTGGGCCGCATGACCTGCTACCGCTGGCGCGAGTCGCCGGATGCGCCGTGGCAACTCTGGTATGGGCCGATCGAGGGATTGGATTTCGAGCAGGGCGTGTCGTACAAGCTGCGCGTGCGCGAGTACAAGGTGGCGAACCCGCCGGCGGATGCCCCTTCGATCCGCTGGCAGTTGCTCAGCGTGGAGTCGCGCACGCGCGCGAACTAGGGCCGCGGTCCAAGCAAAACGGGCCGCATTGCGGCCCGTTGCGTTGTCTGCCCCGTGTCCGTCAGGAGCGCGGCGTGCCGCTTGCCAGCGCATCGCGCCGGCCGCTGCGGCGACCCGCCGCTGCCGGTGCGGGCGTTGCCACTGCGCCCACCTGGGCCTTTTGCGGCAACTGGTACATGGCGCCCGGCGCCGAGGTCAGCAGCGTGTTGATCTGGACGACATCGTCTTCCTTCAGCGCGCCTGTGGATGCCTTCAGGCGCAGGCCGTTCATGATCGTGTCATAGCGGGCCTTGGCCAGGTTGGCGCGCGTCTGGAACAGCTGCGCCTCGGCATTCAGCACATCGATGTTGATGCGCACGCCCACCTCGTAACCGAGCTGGTTCGATTCCACGGCGCTCTGGGCCGAACGCTCGGCCGCTTCCAGCGCCTTGACCTGCGCCAGGCCGTTGGACACCCCCGAATAGCTCTGGCGCGCGCCTTGCGCGGCGGTGCGGCGTGCGAACTCCAGGTCGCTGGCGGCCTTGTCGGCCAGTGCCAGCGTTTCCCGCACGCGCGACTGGATCTGGCCGCCCGCGAAGATCGGCATGCTCAGCTGGACGCCGATCTGCGACGCGTTGTAGTGCGTGGAGATCGCTTGCGTGGCGCTGCCGGTCTGGTTGGTGAAGCCGTAAGAAGCCACCAGGTCCACGGATGGCAGGTGCGCGGCGCGCGCCTTGTTGGTTTCGCGCTGCGCGGTTTCCAGGTTGTAGTTGGCCAGTCCCACCTGCAGGTTGCTGGCTTCGGCCTGGGCGGCCCAGGCGTTGGAGTCGGCCGGCACCGGAGCGGGCAGCTCGGCCTCGGGGCGCAGCCCAAGCAACTCGTCCACGGGCTTGCCGGTGATCTGCTGCAGGTTGGCGCGTGCAACTTCGAGCGCGCTTTGCGCCGCGATCTCGGTCGATGTGGCCAGGTCGTAGCGGGCCTGGGCATCGTTGGCGTCGGTGATGGTGGCGGTGCCCACTTCGAAATTGCGCTTGGCCTGCGCGAGCTGCTCGCCGATGGCCTTCTTCTGCGCGCCGGCCAGGTAGAGATTGTCCTGGGCGGTCAGCACGTCGAAATAGGCCTGCGAAGATCGGGTGATAAGGTCGAGCTGCGCCTGCTGGAACGTGACTTCACCCGCCATCGCGGCCAGCTCGCCCTGCTTGTAGGTTTCCCAGCGGTCCCAGCGGAACAGCGGCTGGCTCAGCTGCAAGGCCCAGCTGTTGTTGTCGAAGAAGCGTACGCCCGAGGCGCTTGGCAGGCCCGGTGCCAGGGACGCGGTCTGGTCCAGCCGGGTACGGTTGGCGCCGGCCGTGCCGGTGACCAGCGGCAGCAGGCCGGCCCGGCCCTGCGGCAGCTTCTCGCGCGTGGCCAGCAACTGCGCCCGCGCGCTGGCGAACTGGGCGTCATTGGACTGGGCGTCGCGGTAGACCTGCAGCAGGTCGGCGGCCGAGGCCGCCGGCATTTGCAGCAGCGCATACAAGGACAGCGCTACAGCCAGCCGCATCCTGCCGGTCGCGGCGAAAGGCGCAAACGTCATCACATCTCCAGGTTGCCGGCACAGGCGCGGCCAACGGTCGTTTTTTTCTTCGGGTTTGACTTCGCGGGCCGGCCTCTCAGTACTTCGGCATGGCCGGGTCCACTTCGCTCGCCCAGGCATCGACGCCGCCTGTGAGGTTGTAGACCTTGGCATAGCCCTGCCGTTCGAGATACGCGGCGACCTGCATGCTGCGCATGCCGTGGTGGCAGATGCAGACGATGTCCGCGTCCTCGTCGAGTTCGGCGGCGCGCGCCGGAATGTCGCGCATGGGGATGTGGGTGATGCCGGGCATGGCGCAGGTCTGCACCTCCCACGGCTCGCGCACATCGAGCAGGACCGGCTTGGCGCGGCTGGCATCAGCCAGCCACTGGGCCAGTTCGGTAGCTTGGATAACCTGCATGGCGCCTGCTTCCTCAGAAACGGAATTGCGACGGCTGGGCCGCGCCGATCAGCGGCTTGACCGCGGTCTCGAACAGGTTGACCACCTGGTACTCGGTTTCCGACAGGCGCGTGACCAGGCGGGCTTCCATGACCGGCAGCGCGCCGACGAACGCGGCGATGCGGCCGCCGATCTTGACCTGCGACAGGATCGACGCAGGAATGGCCGGCAGCGACCCGGAAATGCAGATCACGTCGTACGGCGCCGCGGCGGTCCAGCCATCGGCGGCATTGCCTTCGGCCACGTCGGCATTGGTAACGCCGGCATCGGCCAGGTTCTGGCGGGCCAGCGCCGCGAGTTCCGGCAGGATATCCACGGTCAGCACGTGGCGGGCGCGATTGGCCAGCAGCGCGGCCATGTAGCCGGAGCCGGCGCCGATTTCCAGGACGTTCTCATGCTTGCGCACGGCCAGTTCCTGCAGGATGCGGGCTTCCACGCGCGGGGGCAGCATGTTCTGGCCGCCCGGCAGCGGAATCTCCATGTCGACAAAGGCCAGGCCCTTGTAGGCCGCGGGAACGAATTCTTCGCGCTTGACCACTGCCAGCAGGTCAAGGATTTCCTGGTCCAGCACATCCCACGGGCGGATTTGCTGTTCGATCATGTTGAAGCGGGCTTTTTCGAGATCCATCTTGCCATTCCTTACCAATGCCAACCGCTATATGGGTGCTTGTGTCCGGGCCGCGCGGTGCCACGGCCGGGCAAACTTGTCAAACCCCGCATTTTAACCCTCCGTGCGCCGTCCGGCTCATTCAGCGCTCCGATGTTGTGCCCCGGCCCCAGCGCCGGCTGTGTCCGGTGAGCTGGCCTCCACGGCTGGCTGGCCCTGCCAGCGCCGCCGCAGCCACACCGCGAAATCATCGAGATACGTATAGATCACCGGCACCACCACCAGCGTCAGGATCGACGACGTGATGATGCCGCCGATCACCGTCTGGCCCATCGGCGCGCGCTGCTCGGCGCCTTCGCCCAGGCTGAAGGCGAGCGGCACCATGCCGAAGATCATGGCCAGCGTGGTCATCAGGATCGGGCGCAGCCGCACGCGCGCCGCTTCGATCAGCGCGGCCTCGCGCGAGAGCGGCGCCCGGCCGTCGGCGCCGTCCACGTGGCCGTGCCGCGCCTGGTTGGCAAAGTCCACCAGCAGGATCGCGTTCTTGGTGACCAGCCCCATCAGCATGATGAAGCCGATGATCGAGAACATGTTCAGCGTCGAACGGAACAGCAGCAGCGCCGCGAACACGCCGATCAGCGTGAGCGGCAGCGACGTCATGATGGCGATCGGCTGGAAGAAGCTGGCGAACTGCGACGCCAGGATCATGTAGATGAAGATCACGGCCAGCGCGAGCGCGGAGACCGCGTAGCCGAACGATTCGTTCATCGACTTGGTCGAGCCGCCAAAGCGGTACTTGTAGCCGGCCGGCCAGGTCATGCCGTCGAGCGCGGCCTTGACGTCGCGCGCGACTTCGCCCGCCGAGCGCCCGGCGGTGTTGGCCGTCAGTTCGACTTCGCGGTTCAGGTCGCGGCGGCTGATCTGGTTGGCGCCCGTGGTCGGCACCAGGTCGGCCACCTGCCGCAGCGCCACCATCTTCGGCGTGCCGTCGGGGTTGGTCTGGTTGCTGGCGATCATCAGCGCATTGAGGTCGGCCATCCCGGTGCGCGCGTCGCGCGGCAGCCGCACGCGCACGTCGTAGTTCTGGTCATCCGGCGCGCGCCACGAGCTGATGGCATCGCCCGCCAACAGCGGCCGCAACGCATTGCCGATCTGCGCGACGCCCACGCCCAGGTCCGACGCCAGTTCGCGGCGGATACGCACCTCGATGGTGGGCCGGTCATCCTTCATGCTCGAATCCAGGTCCGCCAGGCCGCGGATGGCCTGCATGCGGCGGCTGGCTTCCTGCGACAGGCGCCGCAGCTCGTTGAGGTCTTCGCCCTGGATCGACACCTGGATCGCCTTCTGCCCCCCGGCGCCATCGGGCATGCCCACCATGGTCAGCGTGATGCCGGCGATAGCGGTCAGGCGCTCGCGGATCTTCGGGTTGAGTTGCACGGTGGACAGCTTGCGCGCGCGGCGTTCCACCAGCCGCACGGACACCAACGCGTTGTTGCGCCCGGACGTGTTGCCTGAATTGATCGTCGCGTAGGTATAGGCGACTTCGGGGAAGGACTTGAGCGCGGCTTCCACCTGGCGCACCTTGGCCTCGGTGACCTCCATCGACGTGCCGACCGGCGTGGTGAAGCCGACCTGCGTTTCGCCAAGGTCGGCGGCGGGGACGAACTCGGTGCCGATCAACGGCACCAGCGCAAAGCTGCCGAAGAAGGTGACGATGGCGATCAGCGTGGTGGCCAGCCGGTGCTTCAATGCCCAGCCCAGCATCGCGGCATAGCCGTGGCCAAGCGCATCCATGCGCGCCGAGAACCAGTCCAGCAAACGGCCCACGGTGCGTCCGTACCAGCTCTTCTTGTTGCCGGTGCCGTGCAGGTCGGGATCGTGCCAGACCGAGGACAGCATCGGGTCCAGCGTGAAGGAGACGAACATCGAGATCAGCACCGCCGCCACCACCGTAATGCCGAACTGGTGGAAGAAGCGCCCGATGATGCCGCCCATGAAGCCCACTGGCAGGAACACGGCGACGATCGAGAACGTGGTGGCCAGCACCGCGAGCCCGATCTCGGCGGTGCCGTCGAGCGCCGAGGTGCGGTGATCCTTGCCCATCAGGTTGTGGCGCACGATGTTTTCGCGCACCACGATGGCGTCGTCGATCAGCAGGCCCACGCACAGCGACAGCGCCATCAGCGTGATCACGTTGAGCGTGAAGCCGCACAGGTACATTACACCGAAGGTGCCGATCAGCGCGATCGGAAGCGTCAGGCCCGTGATGACCGTGCTGCGCCACGAGCCCAGGAACAGGAACACGATCGCCACGGTCAGCAGCGCGCCTTCGAGCAGCGTGGAGCGTACTTCCTTCACGCTGCTGCGGATGCCGCGCGCCGTGTCGTTGACCACAGTCAGTTGCACGCCGGCAGGCACCAGCTTGCGCACTTCGTCGGCCATGCGCACCAGGCCGTCCACGGTATCGACGGTGTTCTGGCCCTGCGCCTTGACCACGGAAAGGAAGAGGGCGCGCTTGCCGTCGAGCAGCGCCAGGCTTTCCTGTTCTTCCTGGCCGTCGCGCACGTCGGCAATCTCGTCCAGAGTGACCGGCTGGCCCGCGCGGCGCGCGACGATGATCCTGCGGAAAGCGTCGGGCGTGGCCACTCGGCCCTTGATCTGCACCACGGTCTCGGTCGAGGACGAGCGCAGTTCGCCGGCGGGCAGCTCCTGGTTCTCGCTGCGGATCGCGTTCATGACCTGGTCGACGCCGATGCCCAGCGCTTCAAGCTGCGTCGGCCGAATGCGGATTTCCACCTCGCGTTTGGTGCCGCCGACGATATTGATGGTCCCCACGCCGCGCACGGTCTCCAGCCGCTTGCGCACGATCTGGTCGGCGATCGTGGTCAGCTCGCGCTGGCTGCGCTCGGCACCCGGCGCGTTCGAGACGGAGAGGTAGAAGATGGGTGCATCGGTGGGGTCATAGCGCAGCACGCGCGGGTCTTCGACTTCGTCGCGAAGCTGCTTGCGGATCAGCGCCAGCTTGTCGCGCACATCCTGCGCGGCCTGGCCGACATCGACGCTCAGGTCGAACTTGACGACGACGACCGAGGTGCCCTGGTACGAGTGCGAGAAAATCTCATCAATGCCGGAGATCGTGTTGACGATTTCCTCGACCTTGCGCGTGACGTCGGACTCGACCGACTCCGGTGCGGCGCCCGGGTATTCGGTCTGCACCACCACCACGGGAAAGGTGATATCGGGGAACTGGTCCACCGGCAGGCGCTGGTAAGAGAACAGGCCGACCACGATGAAGGCCAGCATCATCATGGTGGCCAGCACCGGGTTCTGGATCGACAGGCGGGTAAACCACATGGCGCGCGGTCCTCAGGCTTTCACGCGGCGCACCTGGCTGCCGCTGCGTAGCGTGCCCAGGTTGTTGCGCACGATCTCGGTGCCTGCGGCCAGCCCCGAGGTGATCTCGACCATGGCGCTGCCTTCGTCGCGCACGCCGGTCTGCACGGCACGCTCGGCCAGCAAGCCATTCTCGACCACGTAGACAAAGGCACGGTCGCCGTCGCTGCGCACGGCAGACGCCGGCACCGACACCACGCCGCTGCGCTCGCCAAGTACCAGCGCACCGCGCGCAAACATGCCGGCGCGCAGCTTGCCGTCGCCATTCTGCACGCGCACGTAGACCATGATGCTGCGCGTGCCCTGGCTCACGGCCGGGTTGATGCGCACCAGCGCGCCGGTGAATTGCCCGGCGCCTTCCACATTCAGCTGCACCGACTGGCCCACCGACGCGCGCGCCACGTCGGCCATCGGGATCGGCGCTTCCAGTTCCAGCACACGCAGGTCGACCACGTCGATCAGCCGCGTGTCGGGCGACACCTTTTCGCCGGGCTGCACGGCGCGCGCGGCGACCATGCCGTCGAGCGGGGCCTTGACCACGGTGTCGTTCAGCGCCTTCTGCGCGACGGCCAGGCCGCCTTGGGCGGCGTCCAGGTTGGCGCGCGCCACGTCAAGGTTGGACTGGTAGTTGTCGAACGCGGTCTTCGAGATAAAGCCCTTGCCGACCAGTTCGCGGTTGCGCTCCCACGTCTGGCGCGAGTTCTCGAACTGTCCGCGCGCCGCCAGCATTTGGCCCCGGGCTTGGGCGACCTTGGCCTCGTACTCGGTCGGATCGATGCGTACGATGACCTGGCCCGCGCGCACGGCCTCGCCTTCGCGCACGAGTACCTGCAATACCTCGCCCGACACCTTGGCCTTGACCGAGGCCTGGTTCAGCGCGCGCAGGCTGCCGGACAGCGGCAGCGCAAGCTGCAGGTCGCGTGTGCCCGCCTGCACCAGGTCGGACTGAAGGAATTCCACCACGGAAGGCGCCGCGGCCTGCGCCGACGCCTGAGCCTGGCGCGCGCTGCCGGCCTTGCGCACCGCGGCGGTGGCGCTGAGTACGGCGATCGCGCCCAGCACGGCAATCAGGATCTTCTTGTTTCGCTTCATGTCTTGTCTTGTTGTGCGGCGGCCGCGGCTGCTATCGCCTCCGGCTCGTCGGTGCGTTGCGCCAGCCGCTGTGCTTGCATCTCGTCGCGGATCTTTTCCCAGACGTAGGGCCCGGACTTCGGCGGCAACGGGCGGTCGCGCGTTTCGCCGGTCGTCAGGCCGAACAGCAGCATTTCGAGCAGGTTGTCGATGTACGCGTCCGGATCGATTTCCTTGTGCCCGTAAAGGCCGAACGAGCGCTGCCAGAGCATCAGGAAGACCAGCGGCGCACAGACCAGCGTGGTGGCCGGATTGGGGGGCAGGGCACGGAACTCGCCGCGCTCCGCGCCACGCGCCAGCACGCGCGCGAACAATTCATCGCCGGGCACCATCACCTCTTCCTGGTAGAAGCGCGCGATGTCGGGGAAGTTGCCGGACTCCGCCATGACCAGCTTGGTCAGCCCCGCCACCGGCGTGGCGCCGATCAGCCCCCACCAGCCGCGCAGCAGCTCGCGCAGCAACTCCGGCGTCGGGCCCTCGAAGCGGTCGACCAGCTCCGTGCCGCGTGCCAGCGCGGGCACCAGGTTTTCGCGGACCACGGTCTTGAACAACTCTTCCTTGTTGGCGAAGTAGAGGTACACCGTCCCCTTCGAGACCCCGGCGGCCGCAGCCACGTCTTCCAGGCGCGTGGCGGCATAGCCGCGCTCCACGAACAAGCCAAGCGCGGCCGCGACCAGTTCCTGCGGGCGGGCGGCCTTGCGCCGGCTCCAGCGTGGAGTTTCGGCGTCTTTGCGGTGGGCGGAGTGATCGACCACGGAGGTTTTGCCGGGTATTGCCATGTCTGGTGAGAAGCGGAGGGGGCGGGATATTAATAACTTTTCGGTCAGTAATGTAGGGCTGGCATGGGGGGCGGTCAACCCGGGTTCGCCCTGCCTATGGAGCATGGCGCGGCAATCCTGCAACAAGTGATGCTTGATGCCGTCGATGGGGGGCTGTGCCGGACCGGCGAGCGCCGGCGCGTAATCGGGCACAATGGCGCCTTTGCCGCGCCTTTGCCGCGCCTGGACGCGGCTTGCTGAACCATTCCCATGAGTTGCCAGTCTCACATTTCCTGCCGTGACGGTTGCGGCGCCTGCTGCATCGCGCCGTCGATCGCGTCACCGCTTCCCGGCATGCCCAACGGCAAGCCGGCCGGAGTTCGCTGCGCGCAGTTGCTGCCGGATGCGAGGTGCGCGGTCTTCGGCCGGCTCGAGCGGCCGGCCTTTTGCGGCGGGCTGCAACCCTCCGCCGAAATGTGCGGCGATTCCCGCGAATCCGCGCTGCGCTGGCTGACGGAACTCGAGATCCTGACCGCGCCTGCCCGCGGCGGCGCGTGAACACAGCCTGCGCGGGCTGCCCGCCGGTCGGCGCAAACCACTCCATCGGAGGCAATATGATCGGGATTTCACGGCGGCGCTGGACAGGCGCCATCGCCGCTGCCGTGGCGACTGTCTGGCTGGGCGCCTGCGGTTCGTTCGGCAACGAATACACCTTCTCGCAGAGCCAGTTGCAATCGGCGCTGGACCACAAGTTTCCGTTCAGCAAGCGCTACCTGGAGCTATTCGATATTCAGTTGTCGAACCCGCGCCTGACGCTCGATCCGGTACGTAATCGTGTCAACCTGCAGTTCGATGCCACCGTTGACAACAAGTTGTTCTTCCGCCAGGCGCTGGCGGGCCGGTTCGCGCTGGATAGCGGGCTGCGTTACGACGCGCCGAGCCATTCAATCGTGCTGCAGGATCCGGAAGTCCAGCAGTTCGACGTGCAGGGACTGCCTGGCCAGTTTTCGCGCCAGGTGAACGCGCTCGGTGGAATCGTGGCTGAGCAGTTCCTGCAGGGCTACGCGCTGTACACCTTCCGGCCGGACCAGTTGCGCCTTGTGGGACGAGAAGTCGAGCCCGGTACAATCACGGTCTTGTCGGACGGCATCAACGTCAAGATCAATCGCCCCTGAGCCATAGAGAGGCATTGCCCGGCCAAGCTCGGGCATGTCCCCGCCTAAACGACCTCATCCATGGATATCGTACTTGCCCTGAAAGCCGTGATACTCGGCATCGTCGAAGGACTGACCGAGTTTCTGCCTATATCGAGCACCGGCCACCTGATCCTGGCCGGCCAGTTGCTCGACTTCAATGATGAAAAGGGCAAGATCTTCGAGATCGTCATCCAGTTCGGCGCCATCCTGGCGGTCTGCTGGGAGTTTCGCCGGCGCATCGGTAACGTATTGGCCGGTCTGACGACGGACCCGAAGGCACAGCGTTTCGCCATCAACGTCATCGTCGCGACGGTGCCGGCTATCGTGCTGGCGCTGGTGTTCGGCAAATGGATCAAGGCCCATCTGTTCAACCCGATCACGGTGGCGTTGGCCTTCATCGTCGGCGGCGTGGTGATCCTGCTGGCCGAATGGCGCGAGGGCCGCCGTGCCGTAGTGAGCAGTCCGCGCGGCAATGCATTGCTGCAAGCCGCCAAGGCCGGTGCGCCGCGCATCGAATCGGTCGATGACCTGAACTGGCGTGATGCCCTGAAGGTCGGTCTTGCCCAGTGTTTTGCGCTGGTGCCGGGCACGTCGCGCTCGGGCGCGACCATCATCGGCGGCATGCTGTTTGGCCTGTCGCGTCAGGTGGCGACCGAGTTCTCGTTCTTCCTTGCCATCCCCGTCATCTTCGGGGCGACGGTGTACGAGCTGTACAAGGCCCGCGCGTTGCTGTCTGCTGACGACCTCGGCATCTTCGGTATCGGTTTCGTCTTCGCCTTCCTGTCCGCATTCCTGTGTGTGCGCTGGCTTCTGCGCTTCGTTGCCACGCACGACTTCAAGCCGTTTGCCTGGTACCGGATTGCGTTCGGCATCATCGTGCTGGCGACGGCGTACACTGGGCTCATTTCCTGGCACGCCTGATACGGTGGAGGCAGGAAACAAAAAGGCGTGGCACTTTGGCCACGCCTTTTTGTTTGTGCCGATCGAGTCGTCGAGTCGTTCAGCCGCGCTTGCGGAACACGACATCCCAGACGCCATGCCCGAGCCGCACGCCGCGGCGCTCGAACTTGGTGATGGGCCGGTATTCCGGCCGCTCCGAAAAGCCATCGGCCGCCGAGGAGGTGTTCTCCAGGGTCGGCTCGCCAGCCAGCACTTCCACCATCTGGTGTGCGTACTCTTCCCAGTCGGTTGCGCAGTGGATGTAGCCTCCCGGCTTCAGACGCCCGGCCAGCAGCTTCACCAGCGGCGGCTGCACCAGCCGGCGCTTGTTGTGGCGCTTCTTGTGCCACGGGTCGGGGAAGTAGATATGCACGCCATCGAGGCAATTCTCGGTGAGCATGTGCGCGATGACTTCCACGGCATCGTGCTGGATGATCCGGATGTTCTCGATTGCGCGTTCGCCGGCGAGCTTGAGCAGGGCACCCACGCCGGGTTCGTGCACTTCGCAGCCGAGGAAATTGTCCTGCGGGCGCAGTTGGGCAATATGCGCGGTGGTCTCGCCCATGCCGAAGCCGATTTCCAGGATAGACGGGGCCTGGCGGCCGAATGCGGCTTCCCAGTCCAGCGGTTCAGGGACGTACGGCACTAGCAGGCGCGGGCCGACTTCATCAATGGCGCGCTGCTGGCCGGTGGAGGTGCGGCCGGCGCGCCGGACGAAGGAGCGGATGCGGCGGGGGTGGGCTACGCCTTCTGGGTCGTTCGTGGACGGCGCTTCAACGTTATGGGCACGCGGAACGCTATCTTCTGGAATCGGTACGGTACTGGTGGTATTTTTGGGAACCATAGCAACAATAAAGTTGACGCGCGAGTCGCAACAGATGATGACCATCAGGCAATTGACATTTGCGGCGCCGCTCAGCTTAAGGGACGGGATACTGAATGTGGGCGGTCGCCTACCTTGATGGCGTCTGCATTGTTGTCAGCGCGGCCTTTCTTTTATCGATGAGTGCTAGGAATGTGGCGATGCCCACTGCATAGAAAGGAAAGATCTCCCACCAAAGGAAGACCACGTCGGTCAGGCCGAGTATAAATATGCCAGCGCACAAGGAGGCGCCCATGCAGGCCGCGGTTCGAACTTCCTTGTCCTGATGTCGGAGTTCTCGCGCAAAGTAATATGCGGGCACCAGGTACAAGGCAAGCAGTGCGGCAATGCCAAATATGCCTAGTCTTGCGGCATTAAACAAGAACTCATTATGCGAGTGGGCAAATTCGGATGCTGCTGGAGTAATGATCCCCCGATTCTTCAGGTCCGCCAGTGCGTCTCGATAATTTTCAACGCCTACGCCGAAAATCGGATGCTCGCGGAAAATCACGACTGAACCGCGCCATAGCTGAAAGCGGAAGCCTATAGAGGTATCGACGTTGGTCCCGCTTACATACTGCTGGATATCGGTGCGAGCGACGGCAATTCGGTCCTTGACCAGTTGGGCCTGGCTCATTGCACCGACAAGCGCAAGCGCTATCAGAAATGCCATGGTCAGCCTACGGCCCTTCGTTAGAATACCGCTGGAGAAAAGTGCGATTCCGCAGAATACCGGTATGGTTATCCATGCTCCGCGTGACTGGGAAAGGTAACTGCCATATAGAATAGCCGTTGCCGCCAGGATTTTCAGTAAGATCTGAACCCTTTCATGCCTTGAATTCCAGGAGAGGGAAAGTACGCTGTATGTTCCCAGCAGCAATGCCATTTCAATGAAAATGGTGATGGGGATGAAGTCGGTCCCATATCTCAACTCACCACCATGGGAGAGTTGGTAGATCTTAATGGTGGATAAGATCGCGCCAGCTATAAACCCCCACTGCACGTGTCGTAGATAACGGGCCGGGATGATGGAAACAGACCAGAGGACCAAAGCAAATAGCGCGAGTCGAGATGGCGCGTCAAGGCTTCGGCTTACGAATCGAAGTCTCGAAATTTCATTTGCGAGTACCGCAAACATTGGACCGCTCATTGCCAGTGCAAGTGGCCAGTAACGCCTGATCTGACTGGCAAGTAGTGCGCTCTGTGATTTCCACCGATAGACGAGTGCCACTAGGCCAAATACAATTAGAAAGCCGTAGAGCACTCCGGCCGCGCGATCGATGATCAACGCTAGGCCGTAAAACGCCACAAGAACGAATGCGGCAAGTCGGGTTATGAGGCGGAACCCCGCGGTGTCCCTTTCCATGGAAACAAAGCCCGACAATGAAGCCGTTGAAGTGAGGCTTTGATCAAGTTGTTGAGTCATTCTCTTCTTGGTCTGCACTGACTTGCGCAAAACTGTAGTTCGTCGGCAAGAGCCTTATGTGGATTTCCGTTTCTGCATCAGCCGCGATTTCAGGTAACGGCAATGCCAGTAGATGCCTTCGGCAATACGGTGTTGTGTGATCAGAAATCTGGAGAACAGTTTCAGTTCCCGCGTGGTTCCGGGATCGTCAAGTGGCGATTTCGCCCATGGCGAACGGGACTGGATTTCCGTGAACAATTCCCGGATGTCATGCAGGCACCAGCTGTGCCACGGCTTTACCGGGCCGGTGAAGTGCATGAAGACGTAAGGCTGTGCAACGTTCAGCTTCGTCTCGCCACGTGTCAGGTAGTCCACGAGGTGATAGCGATAGTTCCACTTCATATCAACATACCTCACCCGGCCATCGAGCGCGATATTGAGGGCATCCTGGTCCGCAAATCGCATGTCCAACGTTGTGAGCGCTTTCAGCGCAACCTGTTGGACGTCAGCGGCAATCCAGTTCTGCACATCGATGTACATGACGCCTGCATTGAAGTAGTGGCCATGTTTGAGACCCAGCGTCGGAATCTGCGTCCTAACAGTCGTGTCCTTCTCATCGGCGACCGCTGCGGCGATGCAGTCTCCGAGGTCGATCGCAATGAGGTCGGACAGGTCGCCAAAGCAAAGCAGATCGGCATCCAGGTACAACACTTGATCCGCAATACTTCTCAGCATGGACGGAATCAGCAAGCGGATAAAGGTACCAAGGGAGTGCTTGCTGAAACACGGGAACTGGCGAAAATCGTCGAGCGTGGCCGTGTCCAGTAGGTGGAGCTGGACGGTGATGCCATACTGCTTCTCTAGCTTCTCTAGCTTCTCCTCATTGTCTGCTGTGATGGAGAAGGCGAAAACATGGAAGACAAAATCCAGTCCGGGGTTGTTTTCCACGACGGACGTGATGGTTACGCCCATGCCGCGATAGTAGCCAGCATCCACGCCGAATGCCACGTGGACCGGCTTCTTGCGGGCGTGCAGGACAGATACATCTTGCAGTTCAGATGGCACTTGGCATCCTTTGGTAATGGACGAGCCGTGTGAAGTATGGGTAGCCCCGATGGGGCGCCCGAGGCTGCGAATGCGGGGAAAAATCACCGCGAGTGAATGAACCGGCAGCAAAGTGGGGTCCCCAACTCTCTGCTACCAATCGGCTTGTCTGGGGCCTGTGACGCACGCCATGGGCTTGGCGGTGGAGCGGGCGATGGGAATCGAACCCACGTCTTTAGCTTGGGAAGCTAAGGTAATAGCCATTATACGACGCCCGCGAACCCGCAATTCTACGCGGGATTCCAAGGGGAATGCAAGCATGTGATGTGTTCGCTGCATGCGAAAGTGTATCCACTACTGCCGTGCATGCTGCATTCGCTTCGCCCGGCAGCGCCCCGTCGTGATCGCGCCGTGCGAAGCGGGTGCGCCTTCGGATGCGCTGCCTCGTCCAGTCCTTCCGGACACCAATACGCTATCGGAGGGCGTCTATCCCGTCATCTCTTATTAATCTCAAGGATGTCATGAACGATGTATCGTTTCACGACACCGTGAGCACTAATGACCTTTGAAACAAGCAGATTCATTTTTCCTTTGCTTTCCTTCTCGTGCTCTTGCATCGACTTGATGGCAAGATCTCGGACTCTGCGATTTTCTCCATCGGCAAAACTAAAAGAAATGACTCTCTCTTCTTCGTCAGAAAACAGTCGCCCAAATACACTGAGTACATTTGATTTGGTTATATTTCCGACTATGTACTCTGTTTCGGTGGATTCCTCTCGCGTCGTTACGTAGTCCAATGTTTCTTTATCAAATGTCAGAATATCGCTAACTTTTGGTCTGTTAATAAATATCTTTACGGTGCTATCGCTGGCTATTGCTTTGTGGAGATGCTGCATGGGAGTTTCCAGAGCATCGGAAATCTCGTCAATCAATACATCCTTCCTTTTTGCCAAAGCTTTAACGTATGCCGTTGTTGGTTCCCATTTAATACCCACGGCACCGTTCCATGTCCACCTCAAATAATCCCAAAAGACATTAGAGAATACTGATGGCCCAACGCTGTTAACAAACTGCTCTTCAAATTTAATGCCAACTTGCTCTTCAAAACATCCCAAGCATCTGGCTGCTCAAAGGAATCATTGCCAGCATCCTCCTGGTGTAATTGTGTAATTTTTTCGCTCATATTATTTTTTGGTCTATCCTATCTGTGCTGAAGCGATATTGCCCCCGCATACGCTACGAGATTTGCTTTGCCTTTAATGCAAGGTCTCTCTTCAGTGAAATGCTATTGCGGGAGGGAACGACCCAATTCTGATACCGTGGCTCCCACTTTCCGAAGTGCTGGCCAGCAACACTGCAAGCCAAGCTTACTCCGCTGGGCAGGGAGCCCACATGGATCTCACCCCCCCCGGAATCGTGTAGATGCTCATCGCTTTTTTCTTTGCGGTTTGACGGATGGGCGTTGACGGGCCCTGCAGGCAGGGGCGGCAGCAAATGCCCGGACTGGACACTGGCTTTTCCTGCAGTGATTCTGCGGTACTACGCACTGTGTTCTCTTCCCCTCGACGGTGGGGCTACACGCTGTGGTTGTTGTGCTGTCCGGTGTGGTCGTAGGAAGGTGCCCGGATGGCTACCTCATCCAATTCCCGCGTTCCCGCATTGTCCGCAGGCCAACAATAGGCGCTTGCGGAGATTGTGAGCGAACACTTCGGGGTCTATCTCTCCTGCGCTGAGTTCATTGACCGGCTGCATTTGCTGTGCGAGGACATCGCCGGCTTCGAAAGAGGGGAACTGGCCGGAGAAATGGTGCAGCGGATCTGGATTGCCTACAGCCGGCAAGGGCAGTAGGTACCCGTGTGAGTGGCCAATCTCACAAGGACGAGTACATCATGTCTTCCGCCAAAAATCCACCATCGAAGATTTCGCCGAAGTCCGGCGGCAGCCGAGTTCCTTCCCCTCGGGCAGATTGTTGCCACACAAGGTGTGATGTCCCACCTGGCTCAGTGCTCAATCCGCCCGGTTCCGTATCTCGCACGGCACGCCCGCGGTGATTGGGGCTTGGTGCCTGCCGAGGACGTGAAAGCGAACGACTTGGCAGTCGCACGGCTGGCGCATCCTATCCGCGTATGACATCGCCGGCGTGCGGGTCTGGATCATCACGGAAGCAGATCGGAGCGTTACCACATTGCTTCTGCCTGATGAGTATTGATGGGCGGCATATCACGGACCTGTACTACCAGCGGTAGAACCCATTAAGGTTTCACGTGAGCATTCACTTGCGACGCTGACCGCGCGCAGTGTGTTTGGATCGCAGTAGTTCCGTGAACTGCTGGACAAAGCTGATCACAAGGGCCCGCTCATCGGCTTCCAGGCC
Source organism: Cupriavidus sp. 22TCCZM04-2 (assembly GCF_057798895.1). NCBI lineage: Bacteria > Pseudomonadati > Pseudomonadota > Betaproteobacteria > Burkholderiales > Burkholderiaceae > Cupriavidus > Cupriavidus sp. 22TCCZM04-2. Next base: position 215,832 of record NZ_JBYOJS010000001.1, on the reverse strand, counting down.
CTCGCAGTGCCGGCTGCATCAGCTTTTTGCCGCTCTCGCCAACCAGCAGGTAGTGCAGGAGCTGCCAAGATGTTCTTTCCGAGCTGCGGTTCGATCCAGCAGGGCAGAAAGTTCCCCTATTACTGCTTGCGACTGGACGGCGCCTATCCACAAGGCGGATGTGCTGACCGAAGATGCCGCTCGCGCAATCCTCGCGCACAACCGTGCCGGCGCGAAGGATGTGCGGATGGCAGCCGAAGGGAAATCCAACGCCATAGTTATAATCCGGCGCATGAAAAATAAGAACGCCCACTATCAGGCCGCCGTCCTGTTCATTCTAAGCACGGCTTTGTTTTCCGTCGCCTTTGGCCTGTACTGCCGCCACCTCGGCATCTCTATTGCATTCCTCCGAGCGGAGAGTGGTTTCTATCTCGACACCGTTTTCTCGGGGTGGAGGCGCATCAAGGTCTTCTGCGACCTATACGTCTTCCGGTCATACAACGGGCACTTTACCCCTCTGGCCTTTCTTGCAGAACTAGCCCAGGCTCGCCTATTCGGAAGCAATGAGACTGCTTGGTTCTGGCGTCAGATCATCGTTTGCGGAACATTGGGCACCGCAGCTGGATGGTTCGCCTTTCGCATCTCCATGGCGGCAGACATCGGGCGGGTGTGTGCCGCTTGGATTGGCGCGTGTGCTGCGGTGTTCCTGCTGTGGCAGCCGCTCATGATCGAGTTGGTGACTTGGCCTTTTATGGTGTTGCAGTTCATCATGCTGGCCGGGATGCTGCTGGCGGCGGCCGCCATGCTGCAGTTTATCCGGACGCCCCAGACGTTCCACTTTGCCGCATTCCTGATGCTGTCCTACGGGACCATGCACGTCTTCGGCGTGGGGGCATCCACCAGCGCCAGTGCGCTAGCAACGGGTGCCGCGCTGCTGTGGTTGCTGCGTGACGATCCGGCGATCAGCACGCGCAACGCGCTGCGCTGGCTGGCCATCTCGACGGCGCTGACGGCAGTGCATGGCGTGATCATGGTGATTGGTGCTAAGACGCCATCACCTACCGGCGCACCGCTCCGTATCGCGGATAACCTGATCCGGTTCGGCTGGATCTTCATGGACTCGGTCTACGCCGGCGCCCGCGCGCTGTGGGCAAACGGCGGTTTCCAATGGCCCGACCTGCGGACCGGCCGCATTGAGTCGGCGTATGGGTGGGGCCTGTTGCTGACTGGCATGTGGGGTGTCGGCGCCATGGCTGCACGGTATCGCGCCACGAAAGACCGGCGCTTCCTGACGGCCTTCGCGTTGCTGGCTTTCCCGTTCTTTGCGCTGGTAATCTACGTTGCACTGGTGACGTTCCGGATGAGGACTGAGCAAAACGATGCGTCGCTGCTGGCTTACTTCATCGGCAATAGGTATGTGATTTTCCCGGCTTTCTATCTCTTCATGCTAGGGGGCGCCGGCGTGTTCGGGTTGGCCATGCTGTTGCGTCGCGGCGTCGCGCCATTGCTCAGTCTAGCGGCGGCCGGGGCTGCTGCAGGGACAACGGTCTTTGTCCTGACCTTCATGCCCCAACTCTGGCCGCACATCAAGCTCAGCACGGAAGACAAATGGACCGCGGCAGTTGAAGCGACTCGGGCTAGCGTGGTATCAGGCGCGGTCGCAAAAGACGCTCAGTTTGCTGATGTGGATCAGGAATTCAAGTTCCCGTTGTCCATGCGCCGCCACCTGCTGGAGCACGATCTTGGCTGCAAGGGATGCGTGCGATTCGAGGGCGAGTGAGGTTCGCGAGAATCGACAGCAAAATAATGATGTGCTTCAAGTTCGACTCCTTCGGCTTTGGCAAGAGCCTATGAGCTGGCGAGAAATATTTTTGATTTGCGGCGGGTGGGTTGGCATCTGCGCGGCGGCTGGCTGGTTTCTGACGACTGCAGTCAACATGCTCGGCTGAGCGGAATCGCCGGAATATCGCGCCCCACCCCGCGAGGCCAGTCTCTACGGAGCATACAAACTCCAAGTCGAAGTCGCCCTCAAAGGGGGCATACCCGATTCCAGTAGACCTCAGTGGCTTCCAAAGGCTTCTCGCGGAAGTAAGCTGTGCGTTGGGAGTGCTCGCGGTGCTGCCACTCTATTGAACGGGCTGGGACCGTCAATGTCACAAAGTATTACAAGCGCCGAACCTGCTTATCCACGCTTCAGCACAAGGGCCCGCCAAAGCCCGCTTCATCCATTTGAGATTGGGGGCGCCCATGGGCAATTATCGACCTCAGTTGGGTGATCGCACAGCCAAGGCTCACTTGAGGTGCTGGCAGTCTTGCTGGTTCTGGGATTGAATGCGCGCAGCGAGTCGACGTAGTTCTAGTCCCATGCTTTTGCCAGCGATGAATGGATGGCGATCGAGGTTTATCCGTCTCGCGCCAGCACGCCGCGGGCCCTGGCAATCAGGGCGGCCGTGGACTCATCGTGCTGACCGGCTTCGGCGCCGTTCAATTCGGCTTCGATAGGGCGAGCCAGGATCTTGCCCAACTCCACGCCCCACTGGTCGAAGGAGTTGATATTCCAGATCACGCCCTGCACGAAGGTCCTGTGCTCATAGAGCGCAATCAGAGCACCCAGCACGTGTGGCGTAAGGTCTTCCATCAGCAGCGTATTGCTGGGGCGATTGCCCTCGAAAACCATATGGGCGATGCGCAACTCGTCGGTCACGCCGGCCACGCGCAGCTCCCCGGCGGAACGGCCGCGCATCAGAGACTCGGCCTGGGCGAAGCAGTTGGCCAGCAGCTTGGCATGATGGCCGGGCAGTTCCCGAGGCGCCATCAGCGGGGCGACGAAATCGACCGGCACGATCTGCGATCCCTGGTGGATCATTTGGAAGTATGCATGCTGGCCATTGGTGCCCGCAGTACCCCACACCACCGGCGAGGTATGCGTAGGCACGCGCCGTCCGTTGAGCTGCACGGACTTGCCGTTGCTCTCCATTTCCAGCTGCTGCAGGAACGCCGGGAATAGCTCCAGCGAAGTGGAGTAGGGCGCCATGCAGCTGGTCGGCAGGTCGAAGAAGTTGCGGTACCAGATGCCGATCATGCCCAGTACGACAGGCATGTTGCGTTCGAGCGGCGCGGTGCGAAAGTGCTCGTCCATGGCGCGGCCACCCGCCAGCAGGTCGGCAAAGGCATTGAAGCCTGCTGCCAGCGAAATCGACAGACCTGCCGAGGACCAGAGGGAGAAGCGGCCGCCAATCCAGTCCCAGAACTCGAACATATTGGTCGGGTCGATCCCGAACGCGCGTACGGCTTCCACGTTCGTCGACACCGCAACGAAGTGTCGAGCCAGCTGGTCTTCGGCCATGCCATCGGCGAGATACCATTGTCGTGCGCTGTGCGCATTGGCCATAGTTTCCAGCGTGGTAAATGTTTTCGAACAGACGATCGTGAGCGTCCGATGCGGATCGAGGCGCTCAAGGGTTTCAGCTAGTTCGGTACCGTCGACGTTCGATACGAAATGCATGCGCGGCCCAGAATGGCCTTTTAGCGCACGGCACACCATCTTCGGGCCCAGGTCAGAGCCACCGATGCCGATGTTCACGACATCTGTGATGCGCTCGCCGGTGGTGCCGGTCCACGCGCCACTGCGGACCGCCTCGGAAAACGTGCGCATGCGGACCAGGACGCTCTGGATGCGGGACATCACAGGTACGCCGTCAACTTTAAAGCCGGCACCGGCGGTAGCGCGAAGTGCAACATGCAATGCGGCGCGGTCCTCCGTCGAGTTGATATGCTGACCGGCGAACATGGCATCGCGACGAGCCGGGACACCTGCCTCATCGGCCAGTTGCAGCAGCAACTGCATGGTCCGCGGGGTGATCCGGTTCTTGGAGTAATCCAGATACAGGCCGGCCGCTTCCAGCGAAAACTGCCTGACGCGACTTTCGCCGCCCTTGGCAAACCAATCTCGCATCTGGTGATCGCAAATGGCATCGTGATGCTGCAGGAGGGAGTTCCAGGCGTGAAGGTTGGTGGGCATGCGGGGCACAGATTCGTTGCAGGAGCTTTGATGCCCGGGAATCTCCGAGCCTTGCAAGTATAAAGCGTGTCATGTTTCGATCACGCCTAGTCGCGGCGTTATCGTGACGCCGGCTGGCGTATAGTTGCTGACATTCGGCACGTGGGTGGCCTATGCCATTGCCGTCAACCCTCAACGCCAGGACCCCTACCTTGACCCCGGACGTCTTCGCCCGCTTCGAAGTCGAATGCCTGCCGCGCATCGTCGGCACCATTGGAGGGCTGTACAGGCGGGTGCAACTCCACACCTTGCCCGCCGATTCGCCCGATTGCCCCGCGCGACTGCAATTAACGGGCGAAGGGCCTCCGGAGTTGCAGCGCCATCGGTTTACGCTTGATATCACGCTGGCCTGGGACGGACTGGAAGTCCAGCGCCTGTTCGGTGCCGGGGGCGAGGCGCGCTTTCTCGCCTACCTGGCGGCGCTACCCGGCAAGCTGCGAGCCTGGCAGGAGCCGCGCGGCATCGACTTTGACTCGCTGTCGCAGGTGGAGCTTTCGATTCTGATTGGCGGCCTGGACTTCGAGCATTGAGCGCCGTCGCCGCCGGGGCCTGGCCTGTCATCCGGTCACGCGCAACCGGCAAACCGCGTTTTCTGTCTGCCCGGGCTCGATCCAGCGCAGAGCCTGCCGATGGTGGATCGCATCGGGCAGTCCCACCCACGGTTCGACGCAATAGAAGTCTGAGTCCTCGCTTTCGGACCAAGTCGTCACGGCGTGCCATGGTGCGCCGCCGGATAGATCGAGTTCGAAGGCGATAGTGCGGCCAGAGATTGTCATCGTGGCGCCAGCGGTGCCATGGAATACGTGGAAGGTGTCCTGCAGGCGCGGATCGTTGAGCCGGTATGTGGCCTCGCCGGCTTCGGCCGGACTGGGCCGGCCATCGGGCAACTGCCGCACGCGGTCGGCCGGTGGCAGCGTCAGCGAGGCTGAGGCGCGCTGCGTGTGCGGCAGCGCGAAGTAGAAGTGGTGGCCGGGGTAGCACGGCAGCCGCTGGGTACCTGTGTTGGTGGTGCGCAGTGTGACTTCCAGTCCATCGGGCAGCAGGGCATAGATTGCGTCGAAGGCGAACGCAAAAGGAAATCCAGCCCGTGTTGCATCGCTGTCGCGCAGCGTCATCGTGATCGCGGTGTCTGCATCGATGGTGGTGATGTCGAAGGGCAGATCGCGTGCGAAGCCATGCTGGGCGAGCATGTGCAAGGTGCCGTGCGAATCGCGCCATTGACCGGGACTGCCATTGACAAAGTGCCGCCCGATAAACGGAAACAACAGCGGATTTCCGCCGCGGATCTTCGCTGCGCGGCTCCAGTCGGCCTGGTCTGGCCAGTACAAGATGTCCTCCCCGCACAACACCCAGCGCACCAGCCGTCCGCCATGCCGCGGCGCGAGCAACAGGTAGTTTTCATCTTGCCCGATGCGGACCAGGTCCTGGTCCTGAAAGCGTTCGATGGGTAGCGAGGCCATGCTCTTGTCCGATGTTGGACTGCGCATTGTATGCGCCGTGGCTGCCCGCCGTGCTGCGGCGCCCCTATCCGCTTCAATCCCGCATATAGATCGTGTCGCGGACCAGCGGATAGACCTGGGTCTCCCACCGCCTGCCATTGAATACGCCATAGTGCCCCACGCCGGTTTGCACATGGTGCATGCGCAGGGTCGGGCGCAGGCTGCTACATAGGTCCTGGGCGGCCATGGTCTGGCCGATGGCGCAGATGTCGTCGCGCTCGCCTTCCACGGTCAGCAGTGCCGTGCGGCGGATGGCGCGCGTGGATACGAGGCGTCCGCCCACTTCCAGCAGTCCCTGCGCCAACAGGAAACGCTGGAATACCAGACTGACAGTCTCAAGGTAGAACTCCGCCGTGAGGTCCATGGTGGCGAAGTACTCAACGTAGAAGTCCTGGATAGCGTCAGCCTTTTCATGTTCGCCGCGCGAGCGCAGCGCGTGCATCTCGCGCAGCGCCTGATCGTGCCGTTCCAGGTTCATGCTCATGAAGGCCAGCAGTTGGACAAAGCCCGGGTAGACGCGGCGCAGTGCGCCGGCAAAGCGCAGCGGGACGAAGCCGATCAGCCTGCTCTCGAACCACTCGATCGGGCGGGCCATGGCCAGTTCGTTGACCTTGGTCGGATTGACGCGCGCGTCGATCGGACCCGCCATGAGCGTGAGGCTGGGCGGCTGGTCCGGGTCGTCGTCCTCGGCCATCAGCGCGGCAGCGGCCAGCGCGGCGACGGTTGGCTGGCAGACGGCGACCAGGTGCGTGTGTCCGCCAAGTGTGTGCATGAAGGCAATCAGGTGCCCGACGAACTCGTCGAAGCCAAAGCGGCCGGCAAGCAGCGGGATATCGCGCGGATTGTGCCAGTCGGTAATGTAGACGTCATGGTCGGCCAGCATAGTCTGCGCGGTGCCGCGCAGCAGGGTGGCAAAGTGGCCGGACATCGGCGCAACCAGCAGCACGCGGGGCTGCCCGCCGATGCCGTGGCGGCGGAAATGCAGCAGCGAACAAAATGGCGTACGCGCGACGACTTCCTCGGAAACCTGCACGGGCACGCCATTGACGACTACGCTGTCAATACCGAAGTCGGGACGGTGGTGGGTCAGGCGTGCCAGCGCCAGGATCTCGCAGGCTGCCCATAGCGAACGCATGGAATCGGTACCGGCGGCACTCGGGTTGGTGGCAAGGATGGATGCAGTGAGACCGGCCAGCGTACAGCCTGGGTGCATCATGTCCGCGTAGGTCTGGTACGCCTGGTACAGCATGGCTCGCCTCCCGTGAATCCGTGGCCCCGCTATGCGCAATATATATGCCATCCGCATCAATGGTGGCACAAGCTTTGCACGCCGCTTGGCCAGGTTGACCCGAATGGAATGCTGGTGGCGTGGCAGGCGCATAGGCTTCACGCTGGTGCTGGTCCGCTGCACTGCATGGGTGCGTAGAGCCGGATGGCCGGTATCGTGCTGATCGCCGCGACGGGCGACAAGGAGGCGAGATGGGCAAGACCACACTCACCATCAGCAGCAAGACCTACTCTTCATGGTCGCTGCGCGGATGGCTGCTGGCGCGCTTTGCAGGCCTGGAGTTCGAGGAGGTGCTGGTGACGCCGGACGACCCGGCCGTGCGCGCGGAGATCCTGCTCCTCTCGCCATCGATCCTGGTGCCGTGCCTGCGCCATCAGGGCGTGACCGTTTGGGACACGCTGGCGATTGCCGAGTACCTTAACGAGATCTCTCCCAAGGCGGGGCTGCTGCCAGACGACCGCACCGCGCGCGCACATTGCCGCGCGATCTGCGGCGAGATGCATTCAGGGTTTGCCGCCATGCGCGCGGCATTGCCAATGAACCTCAAGGGGCAGTTCCCCGGCCTGAAAGTCTGGTCGCGCGCGCAGGCCGATATCGACCGCATCACCGCAATCTGGACCGAATGCCTGGAGCGGTATGGCGGCCCTTACCTGTTCGGCACCCGCACGATGGCCGACGCCATGTATGCGCCGGTGGTGACGCGCTTCGTCACGTATGGGGTCATGCTGGACCCGGTGCCCGTTGAGTACTGCAAGCAGATCCTGGCCATGCCGGAACTCCAGGAATGGATTGCCGCAGCCCGCGAGGAGCCCGACGAAATCAGCGAACTCGATGTCGAGTTCTGAGTTCGGCGGGCTCGTGCGGGTCAGGCGGCGGCCTCCGCCTGCCGCGCCGCCAGGTATCGCGCGGCGTAGCCGAAGTACCAGTCCAGGCTGTCCGGGTTGGCCATGGCGTCGCGGTTCGCGATGCTGTCCGGCGCATGTCCAAGCAACAGCTTCTTGATCGGCACTTCCATCTTCTTGCCGGACAGCGTGCGCGGCACGGCCGGCGCCTGGAGAATCTCATTGGGGACGTGGCGGGACGACAGCGCGTCCCGGATGCGGCCGCGCAGCGTTTCGCGCAGCGCATCGTCCAGCACAACCCCGTCGCGCAGAACCACAAACAGTGGCATGTACGACTCCCGCCCCAGGTACTCCAGGTCGACCACCATGCTGTCCAGCACCTCGGGCAGTTCTTCCACCACGCGGTACAACTCGCTGGTGCCCATGCGGATGCCGTGCCGGTTGATGGTGGCGTCCGAGCGGCCGTAGATGATGGCGCCGCCGCGCGCCGTGATTTTGATCCAGTCGCCGTGCCGCCAGACACCGGGATAGGTGTCGAAGTAGCTGTCGCGGTAGCGCTTGCCATCGGCATCGCCCCACAGGAACAGCGGCATCGACGGCATGGGCTCGGTACAGACCAGCTCGCCGACCTGGTCGATCAGCGCCTTGCCGCTGTCGTCGAAGGCTTCCACCCTGGCGCCGAGGCAGCGGCACTGCATCTCGCCCGAAACCACCGGCAGCAACGGGCAGCCAGCGACGAAGGAACCGGCGAAATCGGTGCCGCCCGACATCGGTGCCAGCCAGATATCGCTGCGCACGTGGCGGTAGATCCAGTCATAGGCTTCCACCGGCAGCGGCGAGCCGGTCGAGCCCAGTCCGCGCAGCCGCGACACATCGACGATGCGCGCCGGCTCGACACCGGCCTTCATGCAGTTGGTGAAGAAGGCGGCGCCGGCGCCGAAGACGGTGACGCGCGCGTCGTCCACGAAGCGCCACAGCACGCCCGCATCGGGCCACGCCGGATTACCGTCATAGAGCGCGATGGTGGTGCCCAGCAGCAGCCCGGCGACCTGCGCATTCCACATGATCCAGCCACTGCTGCTGTACCAGTGGAAGACGTCGTCGGGGCCGAGGTTGTTATGGAACGCCATCAGCTTGAGCTGCTCGATGACAATGCCGCCGTGGCCATGCACGATCGGCTTGGGCATGCCGGTGGTGCCCGACGAATAGACGATCCACAACGGATGGTCGAACGGCACGGACTCGATGGCCAGCGGGACGCCATGGGACAGCACGTCGTGCCAGGCATGGGCGCTTACACCGTCGCGCGCCCGGACCGGGTTGCCCGTGTGCGGGACGATGACCACGTCTGTGAGCGACGGGAGGGCGGCAACGAGGTCCGCCACGACCGGCGCGCGGTCATAGTGCTTGCCGCCATAGCCGTAGCCATCCACCGCGATCAGCACCTTCGGTTCGATCTGGCGGAAACGGTCGATTACGGCGACCTGGCCCATGTCCGGCGCGCAGCCCGACCATATCGCGCCTAGACTCGCCGTGGCGAGGAAGGCAATGATCGTCGCGGGAATATTCGGCAGGTAGCCCGCCACGCGGTCGCCACGGCCGACGCCCATCTCGCGCAGGGCATGTGCGAGCGACGCGACTTGTGCTTCAAGCACATCCCAGCTCATGTCTTTAAGCGGACGATTCTCGCCCGCGTGGCGGATGGCTGCACGCTGGCGGGCCGGTCCGCTGCCGGCGTGGCGGAACACCTGCTGCACATAGTTCAGGCTGGCGCCTTCGAACCAGCGGGCGCCGGGCATGACGCGCCGGTCCAGCACGCGCTGCGCGGGCGTGTCGAAGCGCACGTCGAAGTACGCGCGCACCGCTTCCCAGAAGGTTTCGATCTCGGTGACCGACCACTGCCAGAGGCTGGCGTAGTCATCGAACGCGAGTCCTCGCTCACGCTGCAGCCAGCGCATGAACTGCGCGAGCTGGCTGCCGTCGCGGAATGCGGCGGGCGGCGTCCACATCAATTTCCCTTCTGCGAGGGTGGTCATGTCTCCTCCTGGCACCGTCTGTCGCGGGCATCGGATGGTGAGGTCGATCGGGGGCGGGTGCATCTCGCGCCTCCCCGAGGTTCAGCCTGACAGGATACTCGCCCCCGGCGTCATGCGCCGGCAGGGCGGTCGAAGAGGGTGGCCATCATGCCGTCCACCCTGGCCTTGACGGCCGGGTCCATGCTGATCGTGCGGCCCCATTCGCGCGTGGTTTCCCCCGGCCACTTGTCGGTGGCGTCGATGCCCATCTTGGAGCCCAGCCCGGACACCGGCGACGCAAAGTCCAGGTAATCGATCGGCGTGTTCTCCACCATGACCGTGTCGCGCGCCGGATCGACCCGCGTGGTGATGGCCCAGATCACCTCCTTCCAGTCGCGCACGTCGATGTCGTCGTCGACGACCACGATGAACTTGGTGTACATGAACTGCCGCAGGAAGCTCCACACGCCGAACATCACGCGCTTGGCGTGGCCGGCGTACTGCTTCTTCATGCGCACCAGTGCCATGCGGTAGCTGCAGCCTTCGGGCGGGAGGTAGAAGTCGGTGATTTCCGGGAACTGCTTTTGCAGCAGGGGCACGAACACCTCGTTGAGCGCTACGCCGAGCACCGCCGGTTCGTCTGGCGGCTTGCCGGTGTAGGTCGAGTGGTAGATCGGATCGCGCCGCATCGTGATGCGATCGATGGTGAAGACCGGGAACCAGTCCTGCTCGTTGTAATAGCCGGTGTGGTCGCCATACGGTCCTTCGAGGGCGTGCTGATAACCCGACGGATGCGCCGGATCTGGCTGGATATGGCCTTCCAGCACGATCTCGGCCGAAGCCGGCACGCTCAGTTCGGACAGCGTCGGCGTCAGGCATCCGGCCAGCGCCGTGCGGCTGCCGCGCAGCAGGCCGGCAAACTGGTATTCGGATAGCGTGTCCGGTACCGGCGTGACCGCGCCGAGGATCGTGGCCGGATCGGCGCCGAGCGCCACGGCGATCGGGAACGGCTTGCCGGGATTGGCCAGCGCGTGCTCGCGGAAATCGAGCGCGCCGCCCCGGTGGGCCAGCCAGCGCATGATGACCTGGTTGCGGCTGATTACCTGCTGGCGGTAGATGCCCAGGTTCTGCCGCTTCTTGTGCGGCCCCCTGGTGACCACCAGCCCCCACGTGATCAGCGGCGCGGCATCGCCCGGCCAGCAGGTCTGGATCGGCAGGCGCGCCAGGTCCACGTCATTGCCCTCCCAGACGATCTCCTGGCACGCGGGGCTGCCGACGCGCTTGGGCGCCATGTCCCAGACGGATTTGGCCAGCGTGAAGAGCTTGCCAGCCTCGCGCAGTCCGCGCGGCGGCTCTGGCTCCTTCAGGGCCGACAGCACCCGGCCGATGTCGCGCAGGTCTTCCAGTGATTCCGCGCCCATGCCCAGTGCCACCCGTCGCGTCGTCCCGAACAGATTGGCGAGCACCGGAACGCTATAGATACCGTCCTGGCCGCCCGCGCCTGCCGGGCGCTCGAACAGGACGGCCGGCCCGCCGGCACGCAGCAGGCGGTCGCAGATCTCCGTCATCTCCAGGTCGGGAGACACCGGCGTGCCGACGCGCCGCAGTTCCCCTTGTTGCTCAAGCTGGTTGATGAAATCGCGCAAGTCTTTGTATTGCATAGTGAATTCTGGTCCTGATGCGGCGTCGCCGCGGCGCCGGTGGCGGCATGCGATGTGTGCCACGATACACACGCACGGGCATCACGGCAAAAAAAACGATTGTTTGCGTCAACGCAAATTGTAAGTTTTTTGCCTGCCCAAGCGTCGTCAGAATCGGGGCAGGCCTAGGCGTGGCCTACGAATCCCGGCATTCGGGTGGCGTATGCGCGGCCTCGCATGGCTTGTTACTAATAACTGAAAGTATGGTTATAAACAATCGTTATGCTTGACTGGTTATAAAACGGTTCCTACAATCGCGTCTGCTCGATGGAATGTTGTGTTGCAACATGGAATCTGCCCTTGTGTCAAGGGGCGCACATAAAAATTTGTGAGCAAAAGATTCCTCCATCCAGACCGGTTGCGCGGGCCCGCGAGGCCTGACCGGTCGCCCTCTGGCGGCTCGCCGGAGCGTTTGAGTTGTCCGTGGCAGGGCGTGCTCCCCCAAGAGCGTGCCCTGTTTCTAGTTGGGCGCATGGGGAGCGCCCACCAACAGGTGCTGGTTGCCACTGCTAGGCAGCGCAGCATCCTTACTTGAGTACGTTGAGATCGGGTGCGTGCCGCTGTCTGGCGCGCGCAGCGGGCAACGGATGGAGGTAAGCATGAGCGGTTGGAAAACCCTTCATCTTCCCGGCATCGGGCGGGCATTGCAGGTCCGCCTCCGAACGCCGGTACCCGGAGTGAATCGGGCATTTCAGTTCCGATTTGCGCATCCGGTCGCGGGCCGCGCCTTGCGCGGGGGCCGCACAACTTTGAAGTACGCCCTGAACTGTCTGGGCGTGGTATCGGTCGTTTCGGCCGTCTCGCTGTCGCTGAGCCAGGAATGGCGCACCACGCTGGCGGCCATGCTGGCCGGCGACGAAGCGCCGGCCGTGCTGGTGGGTGCCGCGGCTCCCGCGCCTGTGCCGGTCATCGCCAGCACTGCCGTGCCTTCGAGTTCGGCGGACGTGGCGGCGGCCAAGCTCGGTCGCGGCCGCGTTGGCCTGCCGAGCGTCTCGGGCGTGGATGAATGGAGCGTGGCGTCCGCCGCCAAGGTGCCATCCGTGGCCCACCTGGCGGCCCAGATCCCGGTGACCCGCGTGGCGCTCGACGCCCGCAGCACCAGCGCGCTCGGCACCGCGCGCGAACAGGCGGCCGTGGCCGACTACATCGCGCGCAAGTACCGCGTGGCGGCGCAGGCCACCGCGCAACTGGTCAAGGCCGCCTACATGACCGGCCGCGAGGTCGGCATCGACCCGCTGCTGATCCTGGGCGTGATCGCGATCGAGTCCAGCTTCAACCCGTATGCCGAAAGCGGCGTCGGCGCGCAGGGCCTGATGCAGGTCATGACCAAGGTGCACCAGGACAAGTACGAAGCCGTCGGTGGCGTGGCCGCCGCACTGAATCCGTACGCCAATATCAAGATCGGCGCGCTGGTGCTGAAGGACTGCATCGCCCGTGCCGGTTCGATCGAAGGCGGCCTGAAGTACTACGTGGGCTCCACTACCAATACCGACGGCGGCTACGGTGCCAAGGTGCTCGCCGAGCGCGCGCGCCTGCGCCAGCTGCTGGGTGTGCGCGTGGCTGACACGCAGGCCGAGAAGGCTGGCGACGGCAAGGCGGAGCACCGCCCGAACGGCGATAAGCTTGAGGCGGCGAGCAATACGCAGCAGAGCGCCTGAGGCGTCGTTTGCCCTTCACATGAAAAAGCACCCCGCGGGGTGCTTTTTCTTTTGCCGGCGTCGTCGGAGCGGCGCCGCTGATCCGAGGGATCAGCGGGTCAGCGGATCAGCGGAACAGCTTCTGCAGCCTTGCGATGGCTTCCTCGATGTTCCGGCGCGAGGTTGCGTACGAGATCCGGATGTAGTCGCGCGCTGTATGGGGCCCGAAATCCTGGCCCGGCACCAGGACCACGCCGGCGTCATGGAGCATCGCCTGCGTCAGCTTGTCGGCATCGCCGGCGGCCGCATGGTTGACGCCACGGCAATCCGCATAGACATAGAACGCGCCGTCGGGCATGACCGGCACGTGCAGGCCGAGCGATTCCAGCGCCGGCACGATCAGGTCGCGGCGGCGGCGGAATTCGGCCTTGCGCTCGTCATAGATCGCCATGGCCTCGGGCGTGAAGCAGGCCAGCGCGGCATGCTGGGCCACGGCCGAAGCGCAGATGAACAGGTTCTGCGCCACCTTCTCGAAGTCGGCCACGAGCGCGTCCGGCACCACCAGCCAGCCCAGGCGCCAGCCGGTCATGTTGAAGTACTTCGAGAAGCTGTTGACCGTCACCACGTTGTCGTCGAGGCTCAGTGCCGATACCGGCGGCGCGTCATAGGACAGGCCCTGGTAGATCTCGTCGAGGATGGCAAAGCCCTGGCGCGCGCGCACCGCCTGCAGGATGCGCGACAGTTCGTCGGGCAGGATCGAGGTGCCGGTCGGGTTTGACGGCGACGCCAGCAGCACGCCGCGCGTGCGCTCGTTCCAATGCGCTTCGACTTGCGCGGCCGTCAGCTGGAAGCGCTCGGCCGGGCCGCTCGGGATCATGCGCGCGGCGCCATTGAACGCCGCGACGAAATGCCGGTTGCAGGGGTAGCTCGGGTCCGGCATCAGCACCTCGGCGCCGATTTCCACCAGCACCGCGCAGGCCAGCAACAGCGCGCCCGACGCCCCGGCCGTGACGATCACGCGCCGTGCGGGGATGTCCAGGCCGTACATCGTCTTGTAATAGCCGGCGATCGCCTCGCGCAGCGCATGGATGCCCAGCGCGCCGGTGTATTGCGTGACGCCGCGCCGCATGGCGGCTTCCGCGGCGCGCACGACCGGCTCGGCGGCGGTGAAGTCGGGCTCGCCGATCCCCATGTGGATGATATGGCGGCCGGCGCGTTCGAGCTCATTGGCCTGCTTGGCCAGCTCCATGACGTGGAAGGCCTCGATATTGGCAAGGCGGGAGGCGGTGGCGAGGCGCTGCAGGTCCATGGCGGTTTCGGCGGAGCCCTTTTCGGGCAGGCAGTGGTTGGAAGCAAAAACACCCGCGTGAGCGGGTGTCGTTTCGAAGCAGGGCAGGGCCCGCGGGCCCGATGCTTCAGCGGCGCGCGGCGACCTCGGTCGAACGCACCTGGGCGGCGAGCTTGTCCAGTACGCCGTTCACGTACTTGTAGCCCTCGACACCGCCAAAGGTCTTGGTCAGTTCAACGGCTTCGTTGATGACGACCTTGTAGGGGATGTCGATGCAATGCACGAGTTCATAGCTGCCGACCAGCAGGGCAGCGCGCTCCACCGGCGACAGTTCATCGACCGTACGGTCCAGGAACGGCTCGAACGCGGCGGTCAGGCGGGCTTCTTCGCGCACGGCGCCGTTCAGCAGCGCGTCGAAGTGCTCGCGGTCTGCCTTGTTGAAGCCCTGCGCATCATGCAAGTGGGCCTGGATCGCGCCGATGTCGTTGCGGTTCAGCAGCCATTGGTAGAGGCCCTGCAGGGCCAACTCGCGCGAACGGCGGCGCGCGCTCTTGGGCGGTGCCTTGGCTTCGGTGCGGGCGGCGGGCTTGGCGCCAGCTGCCGGCTTGCCGGTTTCGGGCGTGTCACTCATCATCGTCCTCGTCTGCATCGCCGCCTTCGTTTTCGCGCAGCGAATCGAGGGCGACCACCAGGTTGGCCATTTCCACGGCGGTGCGGGCGCAGTCACGGCCCTTCTCGCGCGTGCGGGCATGGGCCTGCTCGTCCGTGTCGACGGTCAGGATGCCGTTGGCGACCGGCACGTTGAAGTCCAGGCCGACGCGAGTGATACCGGCGCCCGACTCGTTCGAGACCAGCTCGAAATGGTAGGTTTCGCCACGCACCACGGCGCCCAGCGCGACCAGTGCGTCGAACTGGCCGCTTTCGGCCATCTTCTGCAGAGCCAGCGGTACTTCCAGCGCGCCCGGCACGGTCACCACCAGGGTGTCTTCGCCTTCGACGCCGAGCTTTTCCAACTCGGCCACGCAGGCTTCGAGCAGTTCGGCGCAGACCGGCTCGTTGAAGCGGGCCTGCACGATGCCGATACGCAGGCCTTCACCGTCGAGGTTGCTGGGGTAGAAGCCGTGATCCATTGTTCAGTTCTCCAGAGTTCGGGGTTGGCGGCCACGGCCAGGCGCGGCTGCCAGGGTATTCAGTCTCAGTCGGCCAGCCCGTTCATGGGCTGGTAGCCGGTCACTTCCAGGTCGTAGCCGGTCATGCTGGGCATGCGCTGCCGGGCCGCCAGCACGCGCATCTTGCCCACGCCCACATCTTTCAGGATCTGTGCGCCCATGCCGTAGGTGCGCAGGTCCGGCTTGCGGCGCGGACGGTTTTGCGGTTCGTCCAGCGCGGTGAACTGGGTGAACAGCTGTTCGGCCGAGTCGCCGCAGTTGAGCAGCACCATCACGCCGCTTTCGGCCTGGGCGATTGCCTCGAGGGCGGCCGGCATGCTCCACGAGTGGGTGGTGCGGGACACTTCCAGCAGGTCGAGCACGGACAGCGGCTCGTGCACACGCACCAGGGTTTCCTGCGTCGGCGTCGGCGTGCCCTTGACCAGCGCCAGGTGGGCGTTGCCGGTGGGCTTGTCGCGGTAGACGATGCTGTGGAAGGTACCGTAAGGCGTTTCCATCGACCGCTCGCCCACGCGCTCGACGATGCTTTCGGTGCGGCTGCGGTAGTGGATCAGGTCGGCGATGGTGCCGATCTTCAGGTCGTGTTCCTGCGCGAATTCGATCAGGTCCGGCAGGCGTGCCATGGTGCCGTCGTCCTTCATGATCTCGCAGATCACGGCGGCGGGCGTCAGGCCGGCCAGGGCGCCAAGGTCGCAACCGGCTTCGGTGTGGCCGGCGCGGATCAGCACGCCGCCGGGCTGGGCGGTCAGCGGGAAGATGTGTCCCGGCTGCACCAGGTCGGACGGCTTGGCGTCGCGCGCGACGGCGGCTTCGACGGTGCGGGAGCGGTCCGCCGCGGAAATGCCGGTGGTCACGCCTTCGGCGGCCTCGATCGATACCGTGAAATTGGTGCCGTGCTGGGTACCGTTGCGGCTGACCATCGGCTGCAGGTTCAGCTGGCGGCAGCGTTCGGCGGTCAGCGTCAGGCAGATCAGGCCGCGACCGTGTTTGGCCATGAAATTGATGGCCTCGGGTGTGACGAAATCGGCAGCCAGGACCAGATCGCCTTCATTCTCGCGGTCTTCTTCATCCACGAGGATGACCATGCGGCCGGCACGGATGTCGGCAATGATGTCTTCGGTACGGGCGATTGTCATGGCTGCTGGGCGGCAAAAAGGGGCGGAAAAGCGGCCAGCCGGCGGGCGGGCGGCTCAAACATGCGCGGACTGCTGCGAGGTGTGCGCCAGGCCGGCCATGGGGCGACAGCCAGGGGCTCGCATCGTCAAACCGGATATTGTACGCCAAGGCAGGCAATGCGGGAGCGTGACCGTACCCAGGAGGCGGACAGCCGGGTGCCGGCGCGGCGCCTGCGGCACCGCGGCCGCGGATTGGCGCCTGCGCTTCAGTGGCGGGCAGGCTGCCCGTCGTCGTGGACGATCACGCCATACCACCCCATGCCCGGGTAGGTCTCGTAGCCCGGCGTACGGGCGAAAGCGATCAGCCGGCCGGCCTTGTCCGTATAGAAGCCGGACGGTGCGTTGCCATCCTGCAGCGGGAACACTTCATCGAGCACGCCGGCACCGTCCGAGGCGGCGATAACACGGCGCCCGGAATCCAGCAGCAGGCAACGGGTGCCACGCCATTCGTCCTGCGACAGCCGCACGTTTTTCACCACCGCGGCGGCCTGTGGCGCCCAGTCGAAGAAGATGGCCAGCACGCCGATCGGCTCGCCATCGGCCTTGCCGTCGGCGCGGATGGCGGTGGCATAGGTGGCCACTTCGGACTGGTTCAGGAAGCGCGACACGGCAACATCGTGCGCGATATAGTCCTGGCCCGACGCGGTGCCCATGGCGCGGCGGAACCAGTCCACCCCCGACACCATGCGCCCGGCCACGCCGCCGTAGGTGCCCGGGCGGCCGTTGGCCAGCACGCGGCCTTGTGCATCGATGACCCACAGGTCCAGGTAAACCGTGTAGCTGTCCAGGATAATGCCGAGCCGCTTGCTGGCCCAGGCGCAGGCCGCCACATCTGCCTGCGCGGCTGCGGCGACGATGGCCGCATCGGTGGCCCACCAGCGCACGTCGCACGAGCGCTCGTACAGGTTGCGGTCGATCAGTTCGATCATGTTCAGCGCCATGTCGGCGAGGCGCTGGCCCTGGTGATCGCGCATCTGCCGGATCATGGCATCGCCGAGCTGCGTGAGTTCGGCGATCGAGCCAGCAAGTTCGCTGTTGAGTTCCCCGGTGATGGCCGAGATGCGCTCGGACACCTGCTTGACCTGACTTGCCACCACACTGAAGCCGCGTCCGGCATCACCGGCACGCGCAGCCTCGATCAACGCATTCAGGGCGAGGAATTTCGTCTCGCGGTTGATCTCCGCAATGCCCGAGATCTTGTGGTCCGCTACGCGGCCGACATGGTGGGACAGTTCAACGATGCGGTTCGCGCTTGCCAATTCTTCTTCCTCCGGTTCATTGTTTTCGCGGGTGCCGGGGATAGGGGCCGTGCGCCCGGACTTGCATCCCGGTCTTAGCAAGATTTGTGCCAATAATCGTGCACTTTCTGGTGCATGGAGGCTGGCGCTATGCGTTATAGGGTGCGTGGCGGGCTATAGTCTGTCTGTCTGTCTGTCTGTCTGTCGGCCGCGCCATCTGCTGCAAGCGCCGCGTGCCGACGCCACTCCAACAAGCAAGAAGAAGGGCGGAGAATGACAATGAAAGCACTCGTGGCAGCCCTGATCCTTGGTGCGGGAATTCCAGCCGGCGCGCAGGACGCCGTCGGGCTGGAGGAATCCGTCTCGACCGTGGCCCTGCAAGGTGGCTCAGAACTGAGCGTGGTGGTCAGCCAGCAACCCGGCAGCAAGCCGGCGGTGGCCGCGCTGTTGTTCCCCGGCTATCCGGGCGTGCTGCGAGTCCAGAGCGATGCCGGCAAGCCGACCTATCAGCTGCGTGGAAATTTCCTTGTGCGTGCCCGCCGGCACCTGGTCAGCGACAGGATACTGACCGTCATGGTGGACTGCCCGAAGGCGCGCTGGGAGAACTGTGACGATGCTTACCGGATCTCTGACCAGTACGCGCAAGACATTGGCGCGGTGATCGACAAGGTCAAGGCCGACTACGGCGTGAGCAAGATCTACGTGGTCGGCACCAGCTATGGCACCGTGTCGAGCGCTTTCCTTGCGCTCAGGCTGGGCGGGCGCATTGATGGCGCCGTGCACACGGCCACCTTCACCGATCCGCGCATCGGCCGCCTGGCGCACGGCATGCCGATGCGCGACTTCAACTGGAGTGCTGTGACGGTGGACCAGCTCTTTGTCCATCACAAGGACGACCCGTGTCCGCTGACGCAGTACCGCAGCATTGTTGCGCGCAAAGGCAACGCGCCGCTCGTGACCGTGCAGGGCAGCAAGGGCGCGCGCGGCGAGCCGTGCGAAGCGTTCTCGGCACACGGCTTTGTCGGGCGCGAGCGGCCGGTGATGCTGGCGATTTCCGACTGGATCCTGGAGCGGAAGGTGCAAGAAGCGGTCGGCGCTGAGAACAGTGAGGATTAGATGCCGGAAAAAGGGGCGCTGAGCGCCCCCACAAGCAACCTTACTGTTCCGACGCCGATGCCGACAGCATCCGCTCCACATACCGCGCGATCAAATCGATCTCGAGGTTCACGCGGCTGCCCGGCTTGAGTTCCTGCAACGTGGTGACTTCCACCGTGTGCGGAATCAGGTTGATCGAGAACACGCAGCCATCGGCCTCGTCGTTGACGCGGTTGACGGTCAGCGACACGCCGTTGACCACGACAGAGCCCTTGTACGCCAGGTAGCGGCCCAGTTCCCGCGGGGCGAGCACGCGCAGTTCATGCGATTCGCCGACCGGGGCAAAGTGCACGACTTCGCCGAGGCCGTCGACGTGGCCCGAGACCAGGTGGCCGCCGAGCCGGTCCGCGAGTCGCAGCGCCTTTTCCAGGTTGACGCGGCCGGTGCGTTCCAGGCCGACGGTCTTGTCCAGCGACTCGCGCGAGACGTCCACGTCGAAGCTGTCGGCAGTCATGGCGATCACCGTCATGCATGCGCCCTGGATGGCGATGCTGTCGCCAATGACCACGTCCGTGAGGTCCAGCCCGCCGGCGGCTACGTGCAGGCGCACGCCGGCATCGCCAGCGCCGAGCGGGGTGATGGTCTCGATGCGGCCGACGGCCGCCACAATGCCAGTAAACATGATGCGTTCTCGAAAGTTCGGGGTTTGGTATCCGGCGCGGCAGCTGCGCCGTCGGCAAATGTCAGGTTGTCAGGCGAAGTCAGGCGAAGTCAGGCGTCGTTGCGGCGCGCGATCAGGCGCAGGTCCTCGCCGATCTGGCGCACGTCGTGCCAGCGGAACGTCGCGGCATCCTGCAGCCGGGGCAGTGGCGGCAGGTTGAACATGCCCTGGGCGTCGCCGAGTAGCTTGGGCGCCAGGTAGATCAGCAATTCGTCGGCGCAATGCTCGCGGATCAGCGAGCCATTGAGTTTGAAGCCAGCTTCGACATGCAGTTCGTTGATGTCGCGCCGGCCCAGTTCTTCGATCATCTTGCGCAATTCAACCTTGCCGTGCGGATTCGGCAGTACCACCACCTCGGCGCCGCGGGCCTCGAGCGCCTGGCGTCGTTCGCGGTCGTCCACTGCGCAGAACACCAGCACCGGCTTGGCAAAGTCGCCGCTGTCCGGCGTCAGGATGCGCGCGTCAAGCGGCACTTCCAGGCGCGAGTCCACCAGCACGCGCTGTGGCTGGCGCGGCGTCGGGATGGCGCGCACGGTCATCTGCGGATTGTCATCGCGTACCGTGCCGATGCCGGTCATGATGGCGCAAGCGCGCGCGCGCCAGGCGTGGCCGTCGTCCCGCGCAGCCTGCCCCGTGATCCACTGGCTGGTGCCGTCATGCAGGGCCGTGCCGCCGTCCATCGATGCCGCCACCTTGACCCGCACCCACGGCAGGCCGCGCGTCATGCGCGACACGAAGCCGATATTCAGGTCGCGCGCCTCCTTTTCCAGCAGTCCGCACCGCACGTCGATGCCGGCATCGCGCAGTCGTTGCAGGCCGCGGCCCGATACGGAGGGGTTGGGGTCTTCCATCGCCGCCACCACGCGCGCAATGCCGGCCCGCACCAGCGCGTCGGCGCAAGGGGGCGTGCGGCCGAAATGGCTGCACGGCTCCAGCGTCACGTAGGCGGTCGCGCCGGCCGGGTCGATGCCGCGCGTCTGCGCGTCTTTCAGCGCCTGGATCTCGGCATGGTCCTGGCCTGCTGGCTGGGTAAAGCCCTGCCCGATGATCTGTCCGTTCTTGCTCAGCACACAGCCGACGCGTGGATTTGGGGTGGTGGTGAACATGCCTCTCGCGGCGAGCGCGAGCGCTTGCTGCATGGCGGCGTGGTCGGAATCGGAAAACATTTGGCCGGTGACTCTTGTTCGCTGGGCGTTTGGTGTGCGTGCCGCTGTCAGGGCGGGGCGGGTTCGCCCGATGCCTCGCAGTCCTTGTCATGCCCAGGCGTGCAAAGGCGGATGCGTCCTTGCGCTCCCATGCGAACCTGGCGCTGCTCGCCGCGGCAGCTGAGCGTGAAAGTGGCGGCCTGAAAACCGCCCTGCTCAGACCGAGAGTATCCCACAGCTGCGAATCGCAGGACGTTGCTGGCGCGCGTGGTCTGGCGCAGGGCGATGGACAGGCACGGCGCATCGAGCTGGACGACCGACAGGACGGCGTCCTGCCCCGATCGTCGGAGCTCGCTTGTGGTCGTCAGCTGCCACCCGGGGTCCAGCGCGAGGTGACCGTCGAGCGGCTGCAAGGCGACTTCCACCCGTCCAGCCATGGCCGCGCTGCGCGCCAGGGCGAGCGACGCGGCCAGCCGGTCGGCGGCAATCGTCACCTGCTGGCGGGCCATCAGGACGGCGGCGGCGTGATAAGTGAATGCCCCCACCGCCGCAATGACTGCCAGGCAAACCAGCAGTTCAGCAAGGATGATGCCTTTTTGACGGAAAAGTGCTGATTCGAGCATATCAACATTCCGATCCCGATTGGGCGGCTTGCGTCGTGTCCTCCGGTAGGTTCAGTCGCTGACCTGTGCTGCGCAGGATGAGCACGCCGCAGCGATGGTCCGGCACCACCGGCGTCGCCCGGATTTCGACGCAGGCATCCAGGCTGGCTTGCGGGCAGGCTGCAGCCGTGAGGAGGTGGCGGGGACGGGGGCCGGGCGGCACTGGCCGGGGCCAGTTCCCGGCGGCGATGTCACTCCCCGGCTGCCGGGCGAATGTCGTGGCCGCCATCGCGTGCTGCTCAAGCTCCAGCATCGCCGCGACCAGTTCCGCGCGCGCCTGCGCGCGCCAGCCGCGAGCAAGGTACTGGTCCCATGTCGGTACGGCAATGGCTGCAAGGATCGCCACGATGGCGAGCGTGATCAATAGCTCGACAAGGCTGAAAGCCCGTTGCGCCGAGGTTTTGTGCTCCGGGGCAAGTGCGGGCTTCATGGAGCCTCCTGCTGAATGGGCGCAATGATCTCCCGCCAGCTGATGCGGCCCGTTCGGCGCGTTGCGACGGTTGTGGACAGCGGCCGGGCGGACGACCGGTCCACCGACCACAGCGTGACGGTGTGAGCTTGCGCGCCACTGGTGCCAGCGGACTGGCGCGGGCCCGGTCGAGGGGTACTCGTCAGGACGAAGTCGCCTTCAGGGGCGCTGGCCTGTCCGGTCACGTATGCCTGCAGAGGCCCGCCTTCCCGGGTACGGCCCGCGGATTCGCCTGTCGACGCCAGCACAAGGTAGGCCCGCTGAAGACCGTCGGCGGCACGGGTCGTGAAGTGGAGATAGCCGGGAAACACGTCACTCAGCACCTCAAGCTTTTCCCCGGCATTCGGCAGCGTCAGCTGCCAGCCGGCCTGGCCGCTCGTGCCGGCCTGGCTTTGGGACGCGCGCAGCAGGAATCCTCCGTTCGCGGGCTCGGCCACGATGCGGGTCGGGATTCCGCCCGGTCGGGCCGGGATGGCCACGATGTCGCTGCCCTGGCCATATACGATAAGCCCAGACGTGGACCCGCCCAGCAGCAACGGAGGCTCCGCGTGGTCCGTCCTGATCGTCACCGGCAGCCTGTGCCGGCAACTCGGGGTTCCCGGCCTGGGACGTCGCGTGGCATCGGCCAACGGGAAGTGCCAGAGCTGGCCACTGTCGTCGGTGGCATAGATGGCCAGCGTCCCGCCGGTCATGTCGCTCAGGACGCTGACGCCCGCAAGTGCCGACGTCACGGGTGCGCCGGTGCAATCGCGTTCGGGCAGCGGCCAGGTCAGCGCGGAATCCCCGGCGGCCCGTTCCAGCGGTATGAGGGCCAGGCCCGGACGGGATGCCGGGCTGTCGGCGCGCGCTTCGACGGTCGTGACGGCGAACCACCGGAGCCCTTCGTCCCCGGCAAAGGCCGCGGCGCGAACGGGCCCACGGGCGGAAAGCGGCAAGGCAGCCGTTGCCGTCATTTCCCACAGAAGAGCGATTGGCGCGAGGTGCGTTGGCGCGGTGATATCCAGCGCGAATATGCCGGGCGCGCTATCGCTATCACCTTGGGTGGTGACCGGGATGGCGCACAGCAGTACGGTGCGCCATTCCCGATGGATCATGACGTCGGCGGCCTCCGGGCGTGGGCAGGGTACGGGTGCGAGCGCAGCCTTCGGGTCGGCCAGGGCGACCGCCTGCGACAGCAAGGTCCGCGGCAGGTAGGCGACAAGTTCCTCGCCGTCGATGGCATTGAATCCATGCAGCCACGCGTCCGTGGTGCCAAGCCAGACCATGTGTGGCCGCGTGCGATATCGCTCCCGGAACGCGGCATGGCCGGCCTTGCCGGGTTGCCATGCCGGCGGGGGAACTACGAGAACGCGTGCACCGCGGGCGTTGGCCATGCGGGTCTCGCGCGGACGCAAGGCGGCGTTGGTGCGCTCGCCGCGCAGCCACGCCAGCTTGTCCTGTCCGGATACGCCGTTTCCCGAGTCCGGTGCCGCCGCTGGCTGGCTTGCCACATCGAGTGCGGACCACTGCAGCGGTACCAGGCGTTCCGAATCCGGGCCGGTTGGGGCGATTGAGGTGTAAAGACGCCGGGAAGCCACCGGGTTCGCGTCGAGCAATGCGCCGGCCTCCCAGAGCGCGAGGGGTGCCGTATCTGTGGCCGACTGCTCGGGGCTCCATCCGATCGCGTACAGGCGGCCGGTCCAGGGGAAATTGCCGCCCTGGGGCAGATATGCCAGGGGGAGGTTGCCGGCGGGGACGTCCACAGTCGTGCCGGCCCATGCTGCCCAGGACAGCGGCAGGATCCAGGCCAGGACGAAGGTGATCATGCTTTGCGGGCTCATGGTTGGATCACGCTCTGGACCACGGCCGTCGTATCCCGGCTCCGGCCAAAGCCGATTGCCGTGATGCGGAAGCGCGGGGCGGCCGGCGGCAGGCCATATCCGCGGGGGGAGGCTGCTATGTCGCCGATCATCTCGGCGACATAGCGCGGCGCGACGGATGTACCGGCAATGCCCTCCGGCAACCTTGGCATGGCATTGCCGGTGAACGTGCCGAACGGCACGCCGACATCATCAATGGGCCCCGTGCCCGACAGCCACGCTTGCCATACGGGCATGTTATCGGGGGCCGGAACGCAGACCCCGGCCTGCGTGCCTGTGCCGCAAGTCCCGCTTGCCGGAAGCGGATCGAGTCGGCCGGACGGGCCGCTGCCCGCGGCTGCAGTCAACAGGTCCGCCTCGCCATCCAGCAGCGCCACTTCGGCAGCCCGGAAGGCGATTTCGCGATCGAGCTGCAAGGTGGCGAGCTGGCGGGTGGAGAGCAGGAACTGCAGCACGGCGGCGGTGGTGAAAACCGCGAGCAGCAGGAGCGTCGCGGCGAACAGCAGCGTCGCGCCGCCATGCGTCCTGCGGATGCGGGCCATGGGCGGGGCTAGCACAATGTCTCCTGGCAGAGCGGGATGTTTCGCAAGCGGATTGTCGTGGCGAAGATCCGCCACGTGTGCCGGCTATCTGCAGGGAGCCTGTCGACAAGGTCGGCCATGGCATTGTCGACGCGAGCAGCAGTAGTCTGCATGCCGGCCGGTGTGGCGCCGCGCCGTGTCAACCGGAAGGCCAGCGCTACCTGCACTGCCACCACACGGTGCCATGCGTCTTCACCCATGGCGTTGACCTGGTCCGCACGCAGGAACGTGTCGGGTTGCCTGCCGTCGCGCTTGTCCATGCCGTAACGAATCTGCATCGACTCCACGCCTCGCACCATCGCGCCGGATGTCCAGCCGCTGCCGTCGATGCGCCCGTTGCGGCGCGCCGGGTAACGGCATAGCAATTGGGGCTCGCCGTCGCTGGCGGTGGCCGCGTAGACGAGATTCGCCGCAACGTAGTTCGCATCGGCGGAAGCGTCCAGGTTCCGTGCGGCAACGGCATGGCCGCTGCAGTCGATCATCGTCTGGTCGGGCATCGTGGCTTCGCGCGCGTGGCTGCTGCCGCTGAAGCGGACCAGCAGAGCGTCACTGCCTGCAATACCGGGTTTGGCGCAGCCTGGTATGGCTGCTATCGATGGCTGGCCGCAATCGTCCGCACCGCTGATTGCGGGCTGGGCCGGCGCCTTGGCTGCCGGATCGGGACGCCAGCCGCCTTGTCGGATCAGCAGGGAAAGAATACTCAGTGCGCGCTGTCCGCGTTCCTCCAGCATGACCCGCTCCGCGGCGGCGAGATAGGCTGCGCGGCATAGCAGGAACGCAGTGCCGGCAATGGCTGTGACCACCAGCCCGAGCGCTAGGCCGACCATCATCTCCGTCAGCGTGAAGCCATTCGCTGGCAGATTGTGGAAATGGCCACGTGCAAGGCGGGATCTCATGGCTGCATCCACAGAGCGATGCCGCGCAACGTGGCCGCCGCACCCGGCTCTCCAGTCGCCAGTCTGGCAATAGCCAGCTTGCCGCCAACCGGGCAAGCTGGTTGCCCCGTGTCTTGAAGCAGGGAACAGCCTTCGGCCGAGACCGGATCGGACCGGTTCATGGGCGCAACGCCCAGCTCCTCGATCTCCGTGAATTCTCCGGCGGCTCGCATTGCATGCGCGAGTTGCTCATGGCCGCGCAGCCGCGCCAGTGCTGCGGTCCCCCCGCTGGCCAGGGGGATCAGGCCGACGCTGACGATCAGCAGGGCGCAGAGCGACTCGGCCAGGGCATGGCCGCAAAAATGGACAGAACGAAAGCAAGGCTGCATGGCAGGCGGAGATGGTGGCGGTGAGGCCATCAACGTAACGTGCTACAGGTCGCCGATCCGTGGGCAAACGTAGCGAGACTGGCAAATTTGGTTGCGCGACGAAGGCGTTGCATGAAATGGGCAGCGGGCAGCGGCAACGCGCTCGGCAGTCCGGAATTGGTGTATGACACCAATCTCACCATCCAGGCGGCTTACGCGGCGCGTCGCGCACGCTGTACACGCTCACCGGCAATATGGTGGACTACACCAGTCAGAAGGGTTGGCGTATCGACCCGCTGACGCAGGGCGAGCGCGTGGTCGTGAAGCCGAAGGCGGATGCGGAGCACCCGGTGATCACGAGGCTGACGCCGTCCACGGACGAGTGCCCGGCAGGATCAGTTCCAACCTGCTGGACTTTTCCGCACTGAATGGCTCGGCATTGAGCTACTCGGTGCCCGGCGTCAACAGCGACGGCAAGATCGATGCCTCGGACAAGGTGACTGGCACCAACGACAAGGTTCTTGTCGTATCGGGCGTGTCCCGCCAAGGCAATTTCGGCTCGACCATCTTCCCGGGCGTTGGTGGTGGAGGGGGAGGCAACCACCTGAAGGTTGCCAGCGCGACGACCCGCGATGTCATCAGCGATTGCCAACTCGCTGACTGCAAATGGCTATGTCCTGCAAGCCGTTCCCGTGGATGCCGCAGATGCCTGCGGCACCTGCACGCTGGACCAGGCCGGCACGCGCCTGAATACCGTCGGCGCGAACCCGGCGGCGTATCTGCAGAACTGCCGGGAACGCTGAGCGTGTGGCGCTAGCGCTTGCTGTTTCCTGCCGTTACCTCGGCCAGCACATCGGAAAACTCGGCGACGTCCTCGAAACTCCGGTACACCGAAGCAAAGCGTATATAGGCGATCTTGTCGAGCTTGCGCAGTTCGCGCATGACGAGTTCACCGACCTGGCTGCTCGGAATTTCCTTCTCGCCGAGCGCCAGCAGCTTTTCTTCAATGCGGGTGATGGCTTCGTCGATGGCTTCGGCGGAGACCGGGCGCTTGCGCAGCGCCAGGCGCATCGAATCCTTCAGCTTGGCGCGGCTGTAGTCCACGCGCGAGCCGTTCTTTTTGACGATGGCCGGGAAGAACAGTTCGATCCGTTCGTAGGTGGTGAAGCGGCGGTCGCAGGCTTCGCAGCGTCGGCGCCGGCGCACGGCGTCGCCGTCTTCCGACATGCGCGTGTCGAGCACCTGGGTATTGGAATGTCCGCAAAAGGGGCATTTCATGCCTGACCACCTTCAGAGTAAAGCCCCGTCGCCTTGGTATCTTGTCCTTCTGCGGCAACCGGGCGGGTTGGCGAGGCCCGCAAGCGGCACGATGGCGCGCCCGCGGGGCTGCCGGCCGCCCTCGCGGGCGGCCTTGCGTCATCAGCCGTAGACCGGGAAACGCTTGGTCAGTGCCGACACCTGTTCGCGCACGCTGGCGATGTTGCCGGCGTCGTGCGGGTTGTCCAGCACGTCGGCGATCAGGTTGCCGACAATGCGCGCTTCTTCTTCCTTGAAGCCGCGCGTGGTCATGGCCGGCGAGCCAACGCGGATACCCGAGGTCACGAACGGCTTTTCCGGATCGTTCGGGATGGCGTTCTTGTTCACGGTCAGGTGCGCTTCGCCCAGGATGCGCTCGGCTTCCTTGCCGGTGATGTTCTTGGCGCGCAGGTCGACCAGCATCACGTGGCTTTCGGTACGGCCCGAGACAATGCGCAGGCCGCGCGCGATCAGCGTTTCGGCCAGCACGGCGGCGTTCTTGACCACCTGTTCCTGGTAAGCCTTGAATTCCGGCGTCAGCGCTTCCTTGAACGCCACGGCCTTGCCGGCGATCACGTGCATCAGCGGACCGCCCTGGATGCCCGGGAAGATCGACGAGTTGATGGCCTTCTCATGCTCGGCCTTCATCAGGATCACACCGCCGCGCGGGCCGCGCAGGCTCTTGTGCGTGGTGGTGGTGACGAAGTCGGCGTGCGGCACCGGGTTCGGGTAGACGCCCGCGGCGATCAGGCCGGCGTAGTGGGCCATGTCGACCATGAAATAGGCACCGATCGCCTTGGCGACCTTGCTAATGCGCTCGAAGTCGATGCGCAGCGCGAAAGCGGAGGCGCCGGCGATGATCAGCTTCGGCTTCTTTTCGTGGGCGAGCTTTTCCAGCGCGTCGTAGTCGATGTCTTCCTGTGCGTTCAGGCCGTAGCTGACCACGTTGAACCACTTGCCGCTCATGTTCAGGGCCATGCCGTGGGTCAGGTGGCCGCCTTCGGCCAGGCTCATGCCCATGATGGTGTCGCCCGGCTTCAGCACGGCGAAGTACACGCCCTGGTTGGCCTGCGAACCCGAATTCGGCTGCACGTTGGCGGCTTCGGCGCCGAACAGTTCCTTCACGCGGTCGATGGCGAGCTGTTCGACGATGTCGACGTACTCGCAGCCACCGTAGTAACGCTTGCCGGGATAGCCCTCGGCGTACTTGTTGGTCAGTTGCGAGCCCTGCGCGGCCATCACGGCCGGCGAGGTGTAGTTTTCTGAGGCGATCAGCTCGATGTGGTCTTCCTGGCGCTGGTTTTCCTTCTGGATAGCGGCAAAGACCTCGGGGTCGATCTGGTCGATCGTATAGCGGCTGCGTTCGAACATGGCGAAACTCGTCTGAAAAAAGGGAATCCGATTACTGCATCGGGGTAGGGCGCGCGGGGAAAGCGATTGGCGGCCGGCACCGGCGGAACCCAACGAACCGTCGGCGCAGGGCGCACCCTGCTTCCCATTCGCTGCCCAGGCGAGCGGCAGGCGCTTGAAACTTCACGCCAGAGAACTTGCGCTTCCTCGTGGTAGTACCCACTGACATCGCCAGTCGCGCAAGATGGAATGGTTGGGCGCAGTGTAGCGTGAGGCGGGGATTTGCCGCAAGCCGCGCCCCATGGCCCGTAACGCCGCGCCCGGCGCGGCCCGCAACTTGCTGTTGCAAACTCGTCCTGCGGGTTAACACCGAAGCTGTCTCGCTGTCCGTTACAATCCCGGCCATGACAAACTTTGCCTGGACCCTGCGGGTGTACTGGGAAGACACCGACGCCGGCGGCGTAGTGTTCTACGCCAACTATCTCAAGTTCTTCGAGCGCGCCCGGACCGAGTGGTTGCGCTCGCTTGGCATCGAACAGCAGGCGCTGGCCGATGAGGCCGGCGTGGTCTTTATCGTCCGCAGCACGGCAGTGGACTACAATGCGCCCGCCCGGCTCGACGACCAGCTTGAGATCCGCACGCGCATTGAACGTGTAGGGCCGGCCTCGGTGCAGTTCGCGCAAGAGGCCTGGCGCGCCGAGACTTTGCTCGCCAGCGGCCAGATTCGCGTTGGCTGTGTCGATCGAAGCACTTTCCGTCCGTCTCCCATTCCCGCCCCTGTCCTGGCAACCATCAAGACCGCCCGATGAATCCCGTGACCGTCACGCAAGACCTGTCGATCATTACGCTGGTGCTGCACGCCAGCCTGCTCGCCCAGGCCGTCATGGCGCTGCTGCTCGTCATGTCGCTGTTCTCCTGGACATATATCTTCCGCAAGCACCTGGCGCTGCGCTCGGCGCGCACGCAGACGGAAGGTTTCGAGCGCGACTTCTGGGCCGGCGGCGACCTGCAGGCGCTCTATAACAGTGCGGCGAACAACCGGCACAACACCGGCGCGCTCGAGCGGATCTTCGAATCGGGCATGGGCGAGTTCCTCAAGGCACGCGAGCGCGGTAATGAAGCGAGCGCGCTGCTCGACGCCGCCCGCCGCGCCATGCGCGCGGCCTATCAGCGCGAAATGGACGTACTGGAATCGCACCTGCCGTTCCTGGCCTCGGTCGGCTCGGTCAGCCCCTACATCGGCCTGTTCGGTACCGTGTGGGGGATCATGAACGCGTTCCGCGGCCTGTCGAATGTGCAGCAGGCGACGCTGGCATCGGTGGCGCCCGGCATTGCCGAAGCGCTGGTGGCCACCGCCATCGGCCTGTTCGCGGCGATTCCGGCCGTGATTGCCTACAACCGGTACGCCACCGAGATCGATCGGCTGGCGATCCGGTTCGAAAGCTTCATGGAAGAATTCCTGAACATCCTGCAGCGGCAGACCCGCTGACCGACTGAACGACCAGGAGCCCAGCAATGGCAGCCATTCAGCGCCGCGGCGGATCCCGCCGCCGGGCCAGCGCCGAGATCAACGTCGTACCGTATATCGACGTGATGCTCGTGCTGCTGGTCATCTTCATGGTGGCGGCACCGATCGTCAGTCCCGCCGTCGTCGACCTGCCCACCGTGGCCAACGCCACGCCGCAACAGAAGGCGCCGCCGATTGTCGTGACCGTGCACGAGGACGGTGCGCTGACGGCGAGCGGAAAAGACAACGCCGGCAATTCGTTCGAGCGCAAGCTCGACAAGAACGGCTTGCTCGATTTCGTCCACCAGCGCCAGAACGAGAACCCGGACCAGCCGGTGGTGATCGCCGCGGACCGCTCGGTCAAGTACGAGTCCGTACTCGATGTCATGTCCGTGCTCAAGGCCGACGGCATCAAGCGTGTCGGCCTGATGGTGAAGTCCAAGTAGAACGCGCCCGCTGCGTGAAATGCCTGTCCGAATGCCGCGCCCCATGACGACCGCTGCCGCCATTCCTTACCAGCCGGTGAAGGAGCGCGGAACCCTGCGTTCCTTCCTGCTCGCGCTCTTCATGCACCTGCTGCTCGGCATCGTGCTGTACTACGGCGTGCATTGGCAGAGCAGCACCCCGGTCGGCTCCGAAGCGGAGCTCTGGGACGAGATTCCCGCCACCCCCGCACCGCCGCCCGCGCCACCGGCACCACCTGAGCCGGTGGTCCAGCCGCGCCCGGTGCCGCCGGCGCCCGAAGTGAAGAGCAAGGTCGAGGAAGACGCCGATATCGCGCTCGAACGCCAGAAGCGCCGCGCCGCCGAGCAGGCCGCGCGCGAAGAGACTGCGCGCAAGGACGCCGCCCGCAAGGAAGCCGAGCGCAAAGAGGCGGAGCGCAAGGAAGCCGAGCGCCAGGAGGCGCAACGCAAGGACGACGCCAGGAAAAAGGCCGCCCAGCAGGAGCAGCAGCACCGCGAGCAAGCCGAGCGCGAACGTGAACGCGAGCGCAAGGAAGCCGATGCCAAGGCCAGGGCGAAGGCCGATGCCGAGGCGAAGGCCAAGGCCGACGCGCAAGCCAAGGCGAAGGCTGAGGCGGATGCCCGGGCCAAGGCCGAAGCTAAAGCCGAAGCCAGGGCGAAGGCGGAAGCGGATGCCAAGGCGAAAGCCGAATCGCAAGCGAAGGCCAAGGCGGACGCCGATGCCAAGGCCAAGCGCGAAGCCGCGGCCAACGCGCAACGCAAGGGCGAACTGGCGCGTCTGCAGGCCATGGCCGGTGGCGGCGCCGGTGGCCAGGGCGGTGGCGGCGTGGGCAGTTCTGCCGGTGCGGGCGCCGGCGGCGGTGGCAAGGCCTCGCCGGGCTATGCCGATCGGGTGCGCCGCAAGGTCAAGCCAAACATCGTGTTCACCGAAGACGTGCCGGGCAACCCGACCGCCGTGGTATCCGTGCAACTGGCGCCGGACGGATCGCTGATGTCGGCGCGGCTGAGCAAGTCCAGCGGCGATTCGGCCTGGGACAACGCCGTGCTGCGCGCCGTCGAGCGCTCGGACCCGCTGCCGCGCGACGAGAACGGCAAGGCGCCTGCGAGCTTCACCATCACTTTCCGTCCTAAGGATTAAGTGACGCAGGCACCATGACTTGCAACATAATGCAACCTTCATTAACCGGTGCCAGTCCCACCGCTACCATGACAGGTTGCCTGAGGCGGCCGGCAGCGTGCCATGCGCGCGCGGAACGGATATGCGCCATGCGCATCGACGCCTGTTCTGCTGTCTGCCTGCCGTGCCCGACGAAACCTGAAATCGACTGAGGAGCAGCATGCGAAAGCTTTGGGCCCCCAACTGGCTGTCCGCGAAGCGGCACCAAGCAAACCAGGCCGCAAACCGGGCGGCGAACCGGCTCATCGGCCGCCATGCGCTGATGGTCTGGCTGGCCGCCGCGCTGGCCATGTCCGCCGGTGCCGCACAAGCACAACTGAACGTAGAGATCTCCGGGGTCGGCTCGAGCCAGTTCCCGGTCGCCACGGCTAATTTCCAGGGCGAGGCGCAGGCCCCGCAGAACCTGACCGCGATCATCCGCAGTGACCTGTCGCGCAGCGGCCGTTTCCGCAACGTCGACCCCGGCGGCGCCACGGTGGCCGAGTCGGCCAACGTCGATCTCGGCAGCTGGAAGAGCCGCGGCGCCGATGCCTTCGTCGCCGGCAGCGTGACCCCGTCCGGAAACGGACAGTACGAAGTGCGCTTCCGCCTGTACGACACCGTCAAGGGCCAGAGCCTGGGCGGCCTGGCGTTCAACGTCAACCAGGGCCAGCTACGCGTGACGGCCCACAAGATCGCCGACTACATCTACGAGAAGCTGCTGGGCGAGCGCGGCGTGTTTGCCACGCGCCTGTCCTACGTGTCGCGCGTCGGCGGCCGCTACCAACTGCTGATCTCCGACTCGGATGGCCAGAATTCACAGGTCGCGCTGACCAGCAACGAGCCGATCATCTCGCCGTCGTGGTCGCCGGATGGCCGTCGCGTGGCTTACGTCTCGTTCGAGAGGAAGAAGCCGGTGGTGTACGTGCACGATCTGTCCACCGGCAAGCGCACCATGGTGTCCGACCAGAAGGGGAACAATAGCGCGCCGTCGTGGTCGCCGGACGGTCAGCGCCTGGCCGTGGCCTTGTCGAAGGACGGCAACACCCAGATCTACATGATCAATGCGGACGGCTCCGGCCTGCGCCGCCTGACCCGCAGCAGCGCGATCGATACCGAGCCGCAGTTTGCGCCGGACGGCAAGAGCATCTATTTCACCAGCGACCGCGGCGGTGCTCCGCAGATCTATCGCATGCCGGCGGGTGGCGAAGAGGCGGGCGGCGCGCAACGCGTGACCTTCAAGGGCAGCTACAACGTCAGTCCGCGGATTTCGTCGGACGGCAAGTACCTGGCGTACATCACGCGCTCGGGTGGCTTCAAGCTGCAACTGCAGGACCTGACCAACGGCGACGTCACCTCGCTGACCGATACGTCGAATGACGAGGCGCCAAGCTTTGCCGCCAATGGCAAGTACATCCTTTACGCCACGCGCGTGGGCGGCCGCTCGGTGCTGGCTGCGGTATCCACTGACGGGCGTACCCGGCAGGTTCTGTCTCTCCAGTCCGGCGATGTCCGCGAGCCGTCCTGGGGTCCTTTCATGCAATAACGCAATCACAGGAGTCTCTCGCCATGTCCCAACTGATGACCAAAACCCTTGCCGTTGCCGCCCTGCTGGCCCTGGGTGCCTGCAGCTCCGGCGTGAAGCTGGACGATGCCGCCAATGCCGGCGCCAACAAGGGTGGCACCGGTGCCGATGCCCGCACTGTCCAGCCCGTTGACGTTTCGCGCGATCCGCTGAACGATCCGAACAGCCCGCTGGCCAAGCGCAGCGTGTACTTCGATTTCGACAGCTACAGCGTCAAGCAGGACTACCAGGGCATGCTGGGCGATCACGCCAAGTACCTGAGCGCCAACAAGGGCCGCAAGATCCTGATCCAGGGCAACACTGACGAGCGCGGCACCAGCGAGTACAACCTGGCGCTGGGCCAGAAGCGTGCCGAGGCCGTGCGCCGTTCGCTGGCGACCATGGGCGTGCCCGACAACCAGATGGAAGCCGTGAGCCTGGGCAAGGAAAAGCCGAAGGCAACCGGCCACGACGAGGCTGCCTGGGCTGAGAACCGCCGCGCCGACATCAACTACTGATCTGATCCGCGTACAGGCCATCCATGAAAGCACGCGTTTCCACCCTGTTGTGGCTCGCCGCCGTTTCGGGCGCGGCCATGCTGCCCCTTGCGCAGGCCCGTGCCGGCGTGTTCGATGATGACGAGGCGCGCAAGGCGGTCCTCACCCTGCGTGACCAGTTCAACGGTTTCCAGGCGACCGCCACGCAGCGCATCGAGCAGAACAGCCGCACGACGATCGACATCCAGAACCAGCTGGAAGGCCTTCGCCAGGAGGTGGCTCGGCTGCGCGGCCAGAACGAGGTGCTGCAGAACACGGTGGATTCGCTGCAGAAGCAGCAGAAGGACTACTACGCGGACCTGGATGCGCGCCTGAAGAAGTTCGAGCCGCAGCAGGTCACCGTCGATGGCCGCGAGGGCACGGTGCAGCCGAACGAGAAGCCCGAGTACGACGCTGCGCTCAAGCAGTTCCAGGCCGGCGACTTCAAGAGCGCTGGCAATTCCTTTGCCTCGTTCGTGAAGAAGTATCCGCAAAGCCCGTACCTGCCGCTGGCGCAATACTGGCTTGGCAACTCGCTCTATGCGCAGCGCGACTACAAGGGCTCCACCGCGGTGCTGCAGAACATGCTGCAGGCGAACCCGACGCACCCGAAGGCGCCCGATGCCATGATCGCCATCGCCAACAACCAGCTCGAATCCGGCCAGAAGGCTGCGGCCAGGAAGACGCTGGAACAGGTGGTGTCGAAGTATCCTGGTACCGAAGGAGCGCAGGCCGCCACCAACCGGCTGAAGACGCTGAAGTAAGCCGGCCGCAACCGGACTGAGATTGCAGGGCCCGCGGAATGCGGGCCCTTTTCGCTAGTCGCGCTAAAATACGCGATTCGCCTGCAATTTCCTTGCGCCGCGTGTGCGGCGCCACTGCCACTCATGACCAAACGCGCCATTGTCCTGCTTTCGGGCGGGCTTGATTCCGCCACCGTTCTCGCCATGGCCAAGGCCCAGGGTTTCGAGACCTATGCGCTGTCGATGCGCTATGGCCAGCGCCATTCGTCCGAACTTGAGGCCGCCCAGCGCGTGGCGAGCACGCTTGGCGCCGTCCGCCATGAAATTGTCGACCTGGACCTGCGCCGCTTCGGCGGTTCCGCGCTGACCGACGACAAGTTCGACGTGCCGACTGACGGGGAGTCGTCCGGTATCCCGATCACTTACGTGCCGGCGCGCAACACCATCATGCTTTCTCTGGCGCTTGGCTGGGCCGAAGCCGTCGGCGGACGCGACCTGTTCTTCGGTGCCAATGCGGTCGACTATTCGGGCTACCCCGATTGCCGGCCCGAGTATGTCGCGGCCTACGAGACGCTGGCCAACCTCGCCACCAAGGCGGGCGTGGAGGGCGATCGGTTCCGCGTGCATGCGCCGATCATCGACATGACCAAGGCCGAGATCATCCAGGCTGGCATTCGCCTGGGCGTGGACTACAGCCTGACGGTGTCGTGCTACCAGGCCGACGACAAAGGCCGTGCCTGCGGCGTCTGCGATTCCTGCCGCATCCGCCGCGCCGGCTTCGAGGCGGCCGGCGTTGCCGACCCGACCCGCTACCAGAACGCCTGAGCGCGCCCCCGCCTCCCATTACCGCCCCCGACATGCCAGAGATCGATATCGCCGCGCTTTCGCGCACCGTGCTGCTGAGCACGTTTGCCCTGACCTTCCTGTTCGGCGCCATCCTGCAGCGCACGCATTTCTGCACGATGGGTGCGGTCTCGGACATCGTCAACATGGGCGACTGGAGCCGCATGCGCATGTGGGGGCTTGCTGTCGGCGTGGCGATGATCGGCACCGGCGTGCTGGCCTCGGCCGGGTTGATCGATCCGACCAAGACCATCTATACGGCCAGCAAGCTCAGCTGGCTGTCGGCGCTGGCCGGCGGGCTGATGTTTGGCTTCGGCATGGTGCTGGCCTCGGGCTGCGGCAGCAAGACGCTGGTGCGCATCGGCGCGGGCAACCTCAAGTCGCTGGTGGTGTTCGTCTTCCTGGGGCTGTCGGCCTACATGACGCTGCGCGGCCTGTTCGGCGTGGTGCGCGTCAATACCGTCGATGCCGTCTCGATCACGCTGCCGGCCACGCAGGACCTGCCGTCGCTGCTGTCGCAGGGTACCGGTGCGGCCCGCGGCGCGTTGCAGCTCGGCCTCGGCCTGCTGCTCGGCGGGGCGCTCGTGGTGTGGGCGCTGGCCGCGCGCGGCTTCCGTACGTTCGACAACCTGCTCGGCGGCATCGCGGTGGGCCTGATCATCGTTGGCATGTGGTACGTCTCTGGCCATCTCGGCTACGTGGCGGAAGATCCCAATACGCTGGAGGAATTGTTTGTCGCCACCAACAGCGGCCGCATGGAAAGCCTGAGTTTCGTGGCGCCGTATGCCTACACGCTCGACTGGCTGATGATGTTCAGCGACAAGAGCAAGGTACTGACCGTCGGCATCGTCAGCGTCTTCGGCGTGATCGCCGGTGCGGCGGTGTACGCGCTGGCCACGCGCACCTTCCGCTGGGAGGGGTTTGGCAACGCGGAAGACGTCGCCAACCACATGATCGGCGGCATCCTGATGGGCGCCGGCGGCGTGACCGCGCTCGGCTGCACGGTGGGGCAGGGGCTGTCGGGGGTTTCGACGCTGGCGATCGGCTCGTTCATCGCGCTGGGCGGCATCGTGGCGGGCGCGGTGCTGGCGTTCCGCTACCAGATATGGCGCCTTGAGCGCATGGCATTTGCCTGAGATGGCGCCTTACGCTTGACACAACGGGAAGCGTCTCACTATAATCGCGGTTCTGTTTTTTCGGGTCGTTAGCTCAGTCGGTAGAGCAGCGGACTTTTAATCCGTTGGTCGCGTGTTCGAGTCACGCACGACCCACCAGCATTTCGAAGGGCCTGTGGCGCAAGTCACGGGCCCTTTTTGTTTTTTTTCGCGCGGGCTGCCGCTGCAACGGTCCGTATTAACCACTTCGAGTTAGAGACATCACCGGGGCTGCAACGGACAATGAATCCGCTCCCGGTACTGCTGGCGCCGCCACGCCGGCAGCGCTCCAACCGTCGGAAGTCCTATGCGGCAAGCAGGCAGGTCTTTGCCGGGCGATGTGCATGCACTGCGCGTTATCTGGCCGTTCGTTCCCGTGGTCGTTGCGCTGGCGCTGTTCACCATCGCCAGCGTCGACGTCCTGTCGGCCGTGCGTGCGTTTGTCGCGGGCGAGAGCGCATGGTCCAAGGGCCAGAAAAACGCAGTCATGCACCTGCTGCGTTATGGCGAAGACCGCAACGATGCCGATTTCCTGGCCTACCTGGCGGATATTGCGGTGCCGATGGGCGACCACCGCGCCCGTATCGAACTCGACCGCGAGACGCCGGATGACGAGCGCGCGCGAGCGGGCTTCCTCGCCGGCGCTATCCATCCCGATGACATCGCGGGGATCATCCGTCTCTACCGCAACTTTCGCCACGTCGAAGAGGTCGATGCCGCGATCCGGATCTGGGCGGAGGGGGATCGCGAGATCGCCGCGCTCCATGAGCAGGCGATGGTGCTGCGGCAACTGGCCGTCCAACCGGGCTGCGGCGTGGCGTGTACAGAGCCGGTGCTGCAGGGCATTCTCGCCATCGATGCGCGGCTGACGCCGCTGGAGTCCGCGTTCTCGCACGAGTTGGGCAAGGCATCGCGGCGCGTCACGCAAGCACTCATCGTGGGGGCCATGGTGGTGGCGGTCGCGTTGCTGCTCTGCGCCATCCTGCTGTCACACCGGCGGCTGCGCCGCGAGCGCCGCCTGCGCGAGGCGCTGGCCGGGAGCGAGGAGCGCCTGCAACTAGCCGTGGGCGGCAGCAACGACGGCCTGTGGGACTGGGATGTGCACAGCGGCCGGCTGTATTTCTCGCCGCGCTGCGCGCAGATGCTCGGCTTCGCGCCGGACGCGTTGCCGCAGGCGCGCGAGACGCTGCTGGGCCTGCTCCATCCGGCTGACGTGAATGTGCTCGACGACAAGCTCTCGGCCCATCTACGCCGTAGCGAACCTTACGATGTCGAGTTCCGCCTGCGTACGCGCGGCGATGGCTACCTGTGGGTGCGCGCGCGCGGGCGGCTGGTCCGTGGCGATAACGGGCGGGTCAGGCGCATGGCCGGTTCGCTCACCGACATCTCGGAGCAAAAGCGCTACGAGGCCCAGCTGTTCGCCGAAAAGGAGCGTGCCCAGGTTACGCTGCAGGCGATCGGCGATGCCGTGGTCACCACCGACGTCTGGGGCCGCATCGAGTCGCTGAATCCCGCGGCCGAAGCCCTGACCGGCTGGAGCGAGGCCGAGGCCTGCGGACGCCCGCTGGAACAGGTATGCGCCTTGTGCGAGGAGGGAAGCCAGGCACCGCTGCGCAAGCTGGTCGCGCTGGCGCTGCAGCAGCGCTGGCCCGGCGTGACGGCGTTGCTGACGGGCCGTGGCGGCCGCACGGTGGCCGTCAAGCCTTCGGTGGCGCTGATCCGCGACCGCGCGGCGCAGGCGAGCGGTGTCGTGGTGGTTCTGCATGACGTCAGCCAGGAGCGCGAGCATGCGGCCCGGCTGGCCCATGAGGCCAGCCATGACGCGCTGACCGGGCTGGTCAACCGGACCGAGTTCGAGCGCCGCCTGACCGCCGCCATCGCGCGATTGCGGGATGCCGGTGGCACGCACGTGCTGATGTACCTTGACCTGGACCAGTTCAAAGTCGTCAACGACACCTGCGGACATGCAGCGGGCGACGAACTGATCCGGCAGATCGCCGCGATCATGCGCGGCCAGTTGCGCCAGGGCGATACACTCGCGCGCCTGGGTGGCGACGAGTTCGGCATCCTGCTGGAACGTTGCGCGGCGCCCGATGGCGAGCAGCAGGCCGAGGCCTTGCGGCGCGCGGTGGCGGGGTTTCGCTTCACGTATCGCCAGCGCACGTTTGCCGTCGGGGCCAGCATCGGGCTGGTGGCGCTGGACGCCGGCACTGCGGGCGTGGCGGAAGCGCTCAGCGCCGCCGATGCCGCCTGCTATGTGGCCAAGGAAAATGGCCGCAACCGCGTCCAGGTCTACCATCCGAGCGACAGCGTGGTACAGGCGCGGCATGGCGAGATGGAATGGGTCAGCCGGGTGCATGCGGCGCTGGCGACGGGCCGGTTCTGCCTCTACGCGCAGGACATCATCCCGCTGCGGGGCGAGTTGCGTGGCGGGCGCCATATCGAGTTGCTGCTGCGCATGGTGGACGAGCGCAACCAGCTGGTGCCGCCGATGGCATTCGTGCCAGCTTGCGAGCGCTACAACCTCATGCCGATGATCGACCGCTGGGTGGTGGAAACCGCGTTTGCCGCGCTGGCGCGCCGGCGGGCGGAACATGGCGAGTCCATTGCGCAGTGCGCGATCAACCTGTCCGCGTCGTCACTGGCCGATGTCCGGTTCCCGGCCTTTGTCCGCGAACAGGCGCAACGTGCCGGTATTGCATTGAGTGGGATCTGCTTCGAGATTACCGAGACTGCGGCGATTGCCGACCTGACGCAGGCCACGGCGTTTATCGAGCAGATGCAGCGGTTGGGGTGTGCATTTGCGCTGGACGACTTTGGCGCGGGGATGGCGTCATTCCCCTACCTGAGGCACTTGCCGGCAACGTATCTGAAGATCGATGGCAGCTTCGTGCGCGATATGCTCGAAGATCCCGTCAAGCAGGTGATGGTGGAAGTCATCCAGCGCATCGGCCAGGCCACGGGCAAGAAGACGATCGCGGAATATGTGGAGAGCGAAGCCGTCCTTGCGCGGCTGCGCGAGCTTGGCGTGGATTTCGCGCAAGGATTTCACATTGCGATGCCCAAGCCGTTCGCTTCAGGATCGCGGCAGGGCGGTGCGATGATGATCGGCCAGGGCCAGGCGGCCCTGATGCCAGGCTAACGTACGAGTGGGTCGCGGAAGCCGGTGTCCTGCGGCCCCTGGGCGCCACCGGTGTCAGGCGGGGCCACTGCCTCGCTCTTGGCCTGGCGCCACGTCTTGTAGACCCAGTAGGCAGCGCCGGCGATGACGCCAAGCTTGGACGCCTTCCATGTCCAGCGCAGCAGTGGCGTGCGCCGCAGCAGGGGCAGGGCAAGCGTGGCGGCCGTGCTCAGCAGCGGATAGTCCTGGGCCAGGCCCAGCACCTTCACCCACGAATGGGGACGGACTGCGCGCGGCAGCCAGTTGGCGAAGCTGCCCAGGCGCCGGGCGCCGCCTTTGACCTCGTGCAGGGCCTTCAGCAGGTCATGGCGCTCGAGTTCGGCGCGGGTCAGCAGCAGCTCCTTGCGGACCTCGAGCGGCAGGCGTATTTCACGCGCGTAGCGCACGGGGCGTGGATGTTCGCGGCGGGGAGCCTTGCCGGCGTCGGATTCCGGAGTAGTCATCGGCGCAGGGTCTCCCGGTCTTTGTCGATTTCCGCCAGCGTGGCCTCGAACATGGGCGGGGCACTGCGCACCATGTGACGGGCGGTGGCCAGGCAGCCTGCGGACAGTACCAGGTAGGTGACCACCAGCGCGACCAGGGCCTGCCAGCGGTAGGTGTCCCAGAACAGGATGGCGATCAGGGCGGTGAAGGTAACCAGCGCAATACCGAAGAAGACAAGGCCGAAGCAGGCCAGCAGGCCGACCTTCATTAGCCGCGAGCGTTCCTCGGCAAATTCGACACTGGCCAGTTCCAGGCGCGTCTGGACCATCGCAACCAGCGAACCGAACAGGTTGCGCACGGACTCGAGCAACTTTGGTGAGGAAGGGGATTCGCTCATGCGGCTCCGGCGAGGAAGCGGCGCGGCGGCACTGGACCGGCCGCGCCTTTCAGCGTGCAAAGCCCGGTAGGCACAATCCATCGTGCCCGCGCCGGGCCAACGGCATGCCCGTACGCGATGACAGGCAATGCCAGCGTTGTGGCGGCGCAGGGCGCCGCGACCGGGGCAGTCTTACTTGCGGTTAAGCAGCAGACCGATCAGCAGGCCGACGCCGGCGGCTGCGCCAACGGCG
This sequence comes from Cupriavidus sp. 22TCCZM04-2, assembly GCF_057798895.1. Taxonomy (NCBI): domain Bacteria; kingdom Pseudomonadati; phylum Pseudomonadota; class Betaproteobacteria; order Burkholderiales; family Burkholderiaceae; genus Cupriavidus; species Cupriavidus sp. 22TCCZM04-2. Next base: position 175,321 of record NZ_JBYOJS010000001.1, on the reverse strand, counting down.
CGCCACGGATGGTCGTGCACGTAGTCATCGGTAGCGCGTGCGGCGGCCTTGCTCTTGGTAACCACGGCGTCTTGCAGGTCCTGGGCTTTTTCCTTGGCTTGCTTCAGCAGGCCCATGCCACGCTCGCGCAGTTCGGCAGCCTTTTCGCCGGTGGTCGACGCCGCTTGCTTCAGCAGTTCTTCGGCGTCGGACAGAACGGTCTTGACATCGCTCATCAGTTTCTCCTGTTTGCGGGCGGTTGGTTCGGTTTGTGCGGTTTCTGACATTTTGCCTTCTTGCGAGAGTAACGGCACGCGTTGTCTGTTACTTAGCATATGTGGCGGGTACCTGTGGTTTCAAGACCACGACGGCGATAAGGGCAAAATCGCGTCATATTTGCAGCGCCCGCCCTCGGCACCGCGCTATATGACTTGGAGTGATTTTGTAGTGACTTTATATTCGTTTGGGTTCGATCGCAATGCGGATACTCTGGTTCCACGCATTTTTCAGGAGACAAAGCATGGCATTGCGCCTGGGCGATCTCGCCCCCGACTTCGAGCAGGATTCCAGTGAAGGCCGTATCCGTTTCCATGACTGGCTCGGCGAAAGCTGGGGAGTGCTGTTCTCGCATCCGGCGGACTACACGCCGGTGTGCACCACGGAACTGGGCCTGACCGCAAAGCTCCGGGACGAATTCGCGCGCCGTGGCGTGAAGGCCATTGCACTGTCGGTGGACGGTGTCGAGTCCCATAAAGGATGGATTCAGGACATCAACGAGACGCAATCCACCACGGTCAACTTCCCGATCCTGGCCGATGGCGACCGCAAGGTGTCCCAGCTTTACGACATGATTCACCCGAACGCGAACGAGACCCTGACGGTGCGCTCGCTGTTCATCATCGACCCGAAAAAGAAGGTACGCCTGATCATCACGTATCCGGCGAGCACAGGGCGCAATTTCAACGAGATCCTGCGCGTCATCGATTCGCTGCAGCTCACGGACAACCACAGTGTGGCCACGCCCGGCAACTGGCAGGACGGCGATGACGTGGTGATCGTCCCGTCGCTGAAGGACGAGGCGGTGATCCGCGAGAAATTCCCGAAAGGCTACAAGGCCGTGCGGCCCTATCTGCGGCTCACGCCGCAACCGAACAAATGAACCCGGCCCCGCTTGAGGCGGGGCCGCGGTTCAGGACAGGTGTTTTATCGACGGGGGCAGCCTCGTCGTCTCCTTGGTAGTGTGTTTCGCCCGGCCTCGCAGCCGGGCTTTTTTTATTATGGAGTGCCTGTCGGGCGTGAGGCTTCGATCAGAAGAAGGCCTGCAGGCCGGTCTGGGCACGGCCCAGGATCAGCGCATGGATGTCGTGCGTGCCTTCGTAGGTGTTGACCACTTCCAGGTTCACCACGTGGCGGATCACGCCGAACTCGTCCGAGATGCCATTGCCGCCGAGCATGTCGCGCGCCACGCGGGCGATATCGAGCGACTTGCCGCACGAGTTGCGCTTCATGATCGAAGTGATCTCGACCGCCGCGGTGCCTTCGTCCTTCATGCGGCCCAGACGCAGGCAGCCTTGCAGGCCCAGCGTGATCTCGGTCTGCATGTCGGCCAGCTTCTTCTGCACCAGCTGGGTCTGCGCCAGCGGGCGGCCGAACTGCTTGCGGTCCAGCGTGTACTGGCGCGCGGTATGCCAGCAGAATTCCGCGGCGCCCAGTGCGCCCCAGGCGATGCCGTAGCGCGCCGAGTTCAGGCAGGTGAACGGACCCTTCAGGCCCTTCACGCCCGGCATGAGGTTCTCTTCCGGCACGAAGACCTGGTCGAGCACGATTTCGCCGGTGATCGAGGTACGCAGGCCGACCTTGCCGTGGATGGCCGGGGCGCTCAGGCCCTTCCAGCCCTTTTCCAGGATGAAGCCGCGGATGTCTTCCTTGCCGTCTTCACCCATCAGCTTGGCCCAGACCACGAACACGTCGGCGATGGGCGAGTTGGTGATCCACATCTTGGCGCCGCTCAGCTCGTAGCCGCCGTCGACCTTCTTGGCGCGGGTGACCATCGAGCCCGGGTCGGAGCCGTGGTTCGGTTCGGTCAGGCCGAAGCAGCCGATCCATTCGCCGGTGGCCAGCTTGGGCAGGTACTTCTGCTTCTGGGCTTCGCTGCCGAATTCATAGATTGGCACCATCACCAGCGACGACTGCACGCTCATCATCGAGCGGTAGCCCGAATCCACGCGCTCGACTTCGCGCGCGACCAGGCCGTAGCTGACGTAGTTCAGGCCCGGGCCGCCGTATTGCTCGGGGATGGTCGGACCGAGCAGGCCCAGTTCGCCCATCTCGCGGAAGATTTCCACGTCGGTCTTTTCATTGCGGAACGACTGCAGGACGCGCGGCATCAGCTTGTCCTGGCAATACGAGGCCGCGGCGTCGCGGATCATGCGCTCGTCGGCGGTCAGTTGCTGGTCCAGCAGCAGGGGATCGGCCCAGTGGAATTCGGCGTTGGCAGCCATGCAGGTCTCCTTCGGTAGAGCAGGGCACCGCTGCCAGGCGCTGTGTGGCGCGCCCGTCCCAGCGGTAATCCGGGGAATCGGTGGAATTTTCAGGTTCCGCATTGCGGAACTGTGTTCCGTTCGATTAGTATATCGCAATGCGTTCGCCATGCAAGCGGCTGGAACACTAGGGTGTTCGATTGTCGCGCGTTGCGCCGGACCTCCAACAGGAGCCAGCCTTGAGCAGCCTTTCTCCCGACATCCCGCCCGCTGTGTCCGCCCCGGCGGCGCGCGACAGCGATCCCAATTTCGTCACCGCACTGGCGCGCGGCCTGGAACTGCTGCGCTGCTTCCGCACTGGCGAAGCCATGCTGGGCAACCAGGATTTCGTGCGCCGCACCGGCTTCCCCAAGGCTACGGTGAGCCGGCTGGCCGGTACGCTGGTCCAGCTCGGCTACCTGCGCTATGACGAAAGCCTGGGCAAGTACGCGCTCGATGCGGGCGTGCTGGCGCTGGGCTATGCCTACCTGTCGGCGTCGGACGTGGTGATGCTGGCGCGTCCGCACATGCTGGCATTCGCGCAGTCGTATGGGGTGTCCGTGTCGCTCGGCAAGCGCGAGCGCATGGAGGTGATCTACCTGGAGTCGATCCGCAATGATGCCGGCGTGATGCTGGGGCTGGGCGTGGGGTCTCGGCTCTCGCTGGTCTCCAGCTCGATGGGGCGCGCGTATCTGTCGGCGCTCCCGGCGGGTCGGCGGGAAAGGGTGCTGGCGGAGTTCAGCCAGGCCTTTCCCGAGCAGTGGAAGCTGCAGGAGGCGCCTACGCGCGCGGCGCTGGAGGAAGCGGAGCGCCGCGGCTATTCGTCATCGTTCCGCGACTGGCATCCGGCCATCCATGCCTGTGCGGTGGCTTTCCGGCCGGTGGGGGAGAAGGAGCTGCATATGCTGAGCTGCAGCGCGTCCTACGGAACCGTGGAGGAGTCTGTTTTCCACGCGACCCTGGCGCCCGCATTGAAGGCGCTGGCCGCGCGGCTGTCGGACCCGGCCGGTTGAAGCGGGGGTCGGCGGATCGTTTCAGAGGTCCGTGCGCAGCTTCCACAGTTCCGGGAACAGCACCACGTCGAGCATCTTGCGCAGGTAGCTCACGCCCTCGGTGCCGCCGGTGCCGCGCTTGAAGCCGATCACGCGCTCGACCGTGGTCACATGGCGGAAGCGCCATTGGCGGAAAGAGTCCTCCAGGTCGACAAACTTCTCGCCGAGTTCGTACAGTTCCCAGTGCGCGTTCGGATTGCGGTAGACCTCGAGCCACGCCGCCTCGATCGAAGCGTTGTAGGCAGTCGGCCGGCTCCAGTCGCGCTCGACGCAGTCGGCGTCGATGGCAAAGCCGCGGCGTGCCATCAGGCGGATCGCTTCATCGTACAGCGAAGGCGTCTTCAGCGCCGTCTCCACCAACGCCAGGTGTTCAGCGCGGTGCGCATGCGGACGCAGCATGGCCGCGTTCTTGTTGCCCAGGATGAATTCGATCTCGCGATACTGGTACGACTGGAAGCCTGACGACATGCCCAGGTAGGGCCGCATCGCCGAGTACTCCGGCGGCGTCATGGTGGCCAGCACGTTCCACGCCTGCACCAGCTGGTCCATGATGCGCGACACGCGCGTCAGCATCTTGAAGGCCGGCGGCAGCGTGTCTTCCCGCACCGAGGCACGCGCCGCGCGCAGCTCATGCAGCATCAGCTTCATCCACAGCTCGGTGGTCTGGTGCTGCACGATGAAGAGCATCTCGTTGTGGTCCGGCGAGAGCGGATGCTGCGCGCTCAGGATCTGGTCCAGGCCGAGATAGTCGCCGTAGCTCATGTCCTTGGCGAAGTCCATCTGCGCGCCATGCCATCGGTCGCCTTGCTTGTCCTGGGCGTCCCGCCCTGCGGTGCCCGACATCGGGCATCCCTTGAATTCGCTCATGGTTGGCTCCGCTTTCAGGTCACCGCGCCGCGCGCATGGAAGCGCGCATCGCGGTAGGTTTCGGTATCGAGGACGTCGCGCAGCGTTTCCACCGCGTCCCACACCTCGGTAAAGCTCGTGTACAGCGGCGTGAAGCCGAAGCGGATGATGCGCGGCTCGCGGTAGTCGCCGATCACGCCGCGCTCGATCAGCGCCTGCATCACGGCATAGCCTTCCGGATGTTCGAAGCTGACCTGGCTGCCGCGGCGTGCATGCTCGCGCGGCGTGACCAGCGTCAGCGGATGGTGGCGGCAGCGCGCTTCCACCAGTGCGATAAACAGGTCGGTCAACTGCAGCGACTTGGTGCGCAGGGCGGACATATCGGTCTGCGCGAAGATGTCCAGGCCGCATTCGACCATGGCCATCGACGTGATCGGCTGCGTGCCGCACAGGAAGCGGCGCACGCCGTCGACGGGGCGGTATTGAGGATCCATCGCGAACGGCGCGGCATGGCCCCACCAGCCCGACAGCGGCTGCCAGAAGGCATCGCGCAGCGCGGGTGCGACCCAGACGAAGGCCGGCGAGCCCGGGCCGCCGTTGAGGTACTTGTAGGTGCAGCCGATCGCGTAGTCGGCCTTCGACGCGTTCAGCGCCACCGGCACGGCGCCGGCCGAATGGCACAGGTCCCACACCGTCACCGCGCCGCGCGCATGGGCCAGCTCGGTGAAGGCCGCCATGTCGAGCATCTCGCCGGTCTTGTAGTTGACGTGCGTGAGCATCAGCACGGCGGTGTCGGCGCCGACGGCCGCTTCGATCTCGGCCGGCGAATTCACCAGGCGCAGCGAATAGCCGTCCTGCAGCAGGTCGGCCAGGCCCTGGGCGATGTACAGGTCGGTCGGGAAATTGCTCGCTTCGGACACGATCACCTTGCGCGACGGATCGCATGCGGCCTGCACGCGCAGCGCGGCGGCCAGCACCTTGAACAGGTTGATCGAGGTGGTGTCGGTGACGACCACTTCGTTCTCGCCGGCGCCGACAAGCGGCGCCACCATATTGCCCAGCCGCTGCGGCAGCTCGAACCAGCCGGCGGTGTTCCAGCTGCGGATCAGGCCGGTGCCCCATTCCTCGCTGACGACTTCGGCGGCGCGCGCGGCGGCGGCACGCGGACGTGCGCCCAGCGAATTGCCATCGAGATAGATCACGCCATCAGGCAGCGCGAACTGGTCGCGCAGGGCGCGCAGGGGGTCTTGCTGGTCGAGCAACAGGCATTGCTCGCGGGTGAGTGCGGTCATGTCGGCGTGGGGCAAGGGATTGCGGAAAGGTGTTTAGTCAAGGCTGCGCAGCACGGCGCGCACCGGGCTGGCGTCGAGCCCGGCAAAGCGCAACGGCAGCGCGATCAGTTCGTAGTCGCCTTCGGCGACGGCATCGAGCACCAGACCTTCGAGGATGGCGAGCCCGTGGCGGCGCACGGCACGGTGCGCGTCCATGGTCTTGGATTCCTGCGGGTCCAGCGACGGCGTGTCGATGCCGATCAGCTGCACGCCGTGCGCGGCAAGTAGTGCGATGGTTTCCGGCGCGACGGCGCAGAAGCCGGCGTCCCATTGTTCAAGCGGAGCGCGCGCGTAGGTGCGCAGCAGCACGCGTGGCGGCAGGGCGTCCAGCGCGTGCTCCAAGTGGTGCGGCGCGACCACCGGCGTGGCGCCCACGCAGTGAATCACGCGGCAGCGTCCGAGGTAGGGCGTCAGCCCTACGGCCCCGATGGGCGCGCCATCCGCGGCATAGTGCAGCGGCGCATCCGCATGCGCGCCGGTGTGCGGAGACAACGTGATGCGGCCCACGTTCACGGGGCAGTGTTCATCCATCTGCCAGGCGGCTTCCTGCTGGAACGGCGTGTCGCCCGGCCAGACAGGCGTGGCGGGCGAAAGCGGTGGGCTGATGTCCCACAGCCTGCGGCTGTCGGCGGGCGGGGCGGGGCGGTTGGTCATGTCTGCACGGCTGCCGCTGCGCGGTGCCTGTGTCGTCGTCGATGACGGCATGATAGTCAAAAAAACCGGCAAGAGGCTTGCGAAATCACGGTAGAATCCGCGTGATTTCGCATAAAATTCGATTTAAGTGAGAAATAACGCTGGAATATTCGAATGAATCTCGATCCCATCGATCTGCGCATTCTCGAGTGCCTTCAGGAGCACGGCCGCATCAGCAACCAGGACCTGGCCGACCGCGTGGCGCTATCGCCGTCGGCGTGCCTGCGGCGCGTGCGCTTGCTGGAAGATTCGGGGGTGATCGGCGGCTACCGGGCCTGGTTCGATGCCGAGCGGCTGGGACTGGAACTGGAAGCGATCGTGCAGGTCTCGATGCGGCACGACGTGGAAGGCTGGCATGACACCTTCATCGCGGCCGTGCAGGCGTGGCCCGAAGTGCTGTCGGCCTACATCATCACCGGCGACAGCAATTACATCCTGCGCGTGCAGGCGCGCAACCTGAAGCACTACTCGGATTTCATCGTGAACCGGCTGTACCGCACGCCCGGTGTGATGGATATCCGCTCCAACATCGTGCTGCAACGGATCAAGACCGACAGTTCGCCGCTGGCCGTGCTGAAGTCCGCGGATACTGCGGGAACCTGAGCGGGCAGCGCCAGGGCGGCGCCGCTGCCGTCAGTCTTCGAGGGGCGAGGTGGTCGAAAAGGCGCCGTTCTGGAACACCAGCGGCGGTTCGTGGCTGCCGAGCACGCCGCAGCGCTCGACTTCGCCGACGAAGATGATGTGGTCGCCTTCGTCATAGCGGCTGCGATTGTGGCATTCGAACCACGCGAGGGCATTGCCAAGGATCGGCAGGCCATTCTCCGACAGCCGGTAATCAACGCCCGCGAAGCGGTCGCCCTTGAGCGTGGAGAAGCGTTTGCACAGGTCGAGCTGCGAGGCTGACAGCACGTTGACGATGTAGTGCGAGCCGTCGCGGAACATCGGCAGGCTGTTGGCGCGCGTGGCCATGCTCCACAGCACCAGCGGTGGATCCATCGACACGGAATTGAAGGAACTGGCCGTGATGCCGATGAACGGCGGCGCCCCGGCGGCCACGGATGCGGCGCTTGCGCGCGTCGTGATGACCGTCACGCCGGTCGCGAACTGCGACAGCGTGCGGCGGAAATGGATCGAATCGAAATCCGGCGATGCGGCCTGGCCGGTCTCCCGCGGCGGGGCTTCAGGCATGCCCATCGCAAGGGCTCCACTGGCGGTCATGATGATTCATAGTTGGGGTCGCGGCGACAGGGACAAGATCCGCCCGGCTGTGCGCTGGCGTCGGTGTGGCAGGCAACGTTGGCGGCAAGGAATTTAGGGGCTGCGCCTCGATGTCGCGCTGCGCAACGATGTGCCCTATCGTTGGCAGATTCTTGAGAATTGTAGCGGGTTTGGCCATACGCTGCGTCGCGAGGGCCGCAATACGGTTCGCCCGCTACGGAGAAGCCGCAGGCAGATTGCCTTATCTGCGCTTATGCTTAAGACCGTCAGGTCGACAAACGCATGGATCCCGGGGGGCGGCGAACATGGAACACGAACTGGAGACGGCGACGCTGGGTGGAGGGTGTTTCTGGTGCCTTGAGGCGGTGTACCAGCTAGTGAACGGCGTGCGCGCCGTGGAGTCCGGCTATACCGGCGGGCATGTCAGCCATCCGACCTATCAGCAGGTCAGCGAGGGCGATACCGGTCATGCCGAAGTCGTTCGGGTGACCTTCGACCCCGCCGTCATCAACTTCCGCGAGATCATCGAGATCTTCTTCGCGATCCACGATCCGACCACTATCAACCGGCAGGGCAACGACGTGGGGCCGCAGTACCGCTCCGTCATCTTCACGCACTCCGAGGCGCAGCGTGCCGTGGCCGAGTACGTCATGCGGGAACTGGTCGCCAACAAGACCTTCGACGCACCTATCGTGACGCAGATTGAGCCGGAACAGCCTTACTGGCGTGCCGAGGCCAGCCACCAGAATTATTTCCAGGACCATCCGAGCCAGGGGTACTGCGCCTTTGTCATCTCGCCGAAGCTGGCGAAGTTCCGCGAGCGCTTCGCGGACAAGCTGCGCCGCTAGCGTTCGTTTAGCGGCTGGCGGCTTCACAGGCGCTCAGCGATCGCCTCGGCCAGCCGCGCGCATGTCAGGGGCGCCGAGCCCTCCGCCTTGTTGCTGATGATGACGGTCGCGCTCTGGCCGGCACGCAGGGTCCGCACGACCAGGTCCGCGATGGCCTCGCGCGTTTCGGGGTCTTCATCCACCAGGCGATTGAACGGCGAATAGATCGATTCAGCGACTTCGTACGGGCGGCCGGCATGCAGCATCCAGCGCAGCACCAGCGGGCCGGGCGCGTCGGCATCCATCAAGGCTTGCGCCGAGGCCTGGCGATGCACGGGCGGGAGCCGGTCGCGCGCCGAGAGGCAAAAACGCACGCCGTGCCGGCGCAGCAGCTTGATGTAGCGCGGCGTCAGCAGGACCGGGTCGCGCATCTCCACCGCATAGCAGGCATGCGGCGTGATGGAGGGGTCCAGCCGCGGCAACGCGCCAAGGAAGCTGTCGAGCCGTTCGAGGAAAGCCGCGCCGTCATTGGCCAGGCTGCCCAGCGGCGAAAGCTGGAACAACAGCGGGCCGCACCTGGCACCTAATCCGGTGGTGGCTGGCGTGATGAAATCACGGATGGCGATTTCGGCGTCCAGGAAGGCGGCATTGGCCAGCCGGCCGACACCGTCCGACCCGCGCAGCCACGCATCGCACACGCTGGCGGGCGCCTTCACCAGGAAGCGAAAGGACTCGGGAACCTGCGCGGCGTAAGACAGGTAGTCCGCCAGCGGGATCGGGCCGTAGAAGCCGCGGTCGATGCCGGCTGCGCGCAGCAGCGGATGTTTCGAGTACGCGGCCAGGCCCTTGCGCGAGAGCAGGCTGTCGCCGTACTCGCCGTCATAGACCAACCCGTTCCAGCCGTTGTAGGACCACGACGAGGTGCCGAGATAGAGATTGGACGGCAGCTGTTTTCCGAGTGCATCGAGCGCGGGATCGGGCCGTGCCGGCAGGACGGATTTGCCGCGGGAGGGCTTGCTTGCGGTGTCCGCGTCACCGCCGTCGGCGGCGCGCGGGGGCGGCGAAACTGGCGGAAGCAGCTCGCCGAACAGGTCTTCAGTCAATCGTTCAGGCCAATCGGATGGTCATAGATATAGCGGCGCGACCACGGTATCGCGGACGAGGCCTCGCCCGCCTTGTGGCACACGACCTGGTAGATCGACATCTGGTCCGCATCGAAGGCGTGCGCGCAGCCAGCCAGGTAGACGCGCCAGATACGGTACTTTTTCTCGCCCACCATGTCGCGGATGGCGCCGGAATGGGCTTCGAAGTTCTCGGCCCAGTGCCGCAGCGTCTGCGCATAATGGCGGCGCAGCAGCTCCACGTCAAATGCTTCGAGGCCGCCTTCCTGCATGGTCTTCAGCACCAGCCCGATATGCGGCAGCTCTCCCTGCGGAAATACATAGCGGTCCATGAACTCGGACCCGTCCATCGGCGCATCGCTGGGATCGGGCACCGTGATGCCGTGGTTCATGGCGACGCCGTGGTCGGCCAGCAACTCGCGCATGCGACCGAAATAAGCGGGCAGGTTCTTCTTGCCCACGTGCTCGAACATGCCGACGCTGGTGATGCGATCGAACGTGCCCGTGATATCCCGATAGTCCTGCAGGCGGATCTCGATCCTGTCGGACAGGCCTGCCGCCTTGACGCGCGCGGTAGCCAGGTCGAACTGGTTCTGCGACAGCGTGATGCCGACGCATTGCGCGCCGAACTTCTGCGCGGCGCGTAGCACGAGCGCACCCCAGCCGCAGCCGATATCCAGCAGCGTCTGCCCCGGTTGCAGGCGGATCTTGGTCAGGATGTGATCGATTTTCTTGCGCTGCGCCGTGGCAAGATCTTCATTGCCGTGTTCAAAGTACGCACAGGAATAGACCATGTTCGGGTCCAGCCACTGGCTGTAGAACTCGTTGGACACGTCGTAGTGGTACTGGATCGCGTTCTTGTCTTCCTGCTTGGTGTGCGTGAAATGATGCGCCACCTTGGCCAGCGCGCCGCCGGCGCGCCGCTTGGCCGCCGCCGAGAAGCGGTAGCCGACGTCGATGATGTCGGTGAGCTTGCCGTCCAGGTCGATCTTCTCCTGGACATAGGCTTCGCCCAGGTTGTCCAGGCTGGGTGTGAGCAGCAGGGGCAGGGCACCTGCCTCGCGCACCGTCAGCGTCACGTCGGGCTTGTCGTAGCGACCCAGCGGATATTCGCTGCCATTCCACAGGCGTAGCTTGACGGGCAGGTTGGCGTGCTCGCGCAGATCGGCGATCCAGCTGTCCAGTTGCTTGTCGAGTGCTTGCTTGAAGAACATGCGCGTTACCTCCTGTCGTTGCGGCACACGTTGCGGAACGAAGGCGCAGAGCGATAACAAGCAGGGTCGTCTTTGCCCGGCGCAGCCCGGTCGCGGTAACGGGCGTGTTCAAGGCCGCCGCGTGAGCATGGCGCTACGCGGTGCCTGACACACTCCCAAAGCGACGCTTATCCCACTTTAGGACAATTCGCCGAAATGTGCTGTGCACCCATCAGGGAGACAGCCGCACGATCTTCCAGCCGTCGGCAGCGTCCAGCCGGTACGCGATGCGGTCATGCAGGCGCGACGGCCGGCCCTGCCAGAATTCGAGCGCGGTTGGAACCAGGCGGTAGCCGCCCCAGTGTGCCGGGCGGGGCGGGTTCTCGCCAAACTTGGCGCGGTACTCGGATTCGCGCTGCTCCAGCACATCGCGTCCAGGCACCTCCCGGCTTTGCTCAGAGGCCCAGGCGCCAAGCCGCGAGCCCAGCGGCCGCGAGGCGTAGTACGCGTCGCTCTCGTCGTCCTCGACCTTTTCCACGCGCCCTTCCACTCGCACCTGGCGCTCAAGCTGCACCCAATGGAACAGCAGCGCGGCGCGCGGGTTGGCGGCGAGGTCAAGCCCTTTGCGGCTCTCGTAGTTGGTAAAGAAGGTAAAGCCCTTCTCGTCCATGCCTTTGAGAAGCACGATGCGTGCCGAAGGCTGGCCGTCGGCGCCGACGGTGGCCAGCGTCATCGCATTGGGCTCGGGGAGCTTGGCGGTCACGGCCTCGTCGAACCAGCGTTTGAACTGGGCCATCGGGTCGGCCGCCACTTCCGATTCGTTCAGGGAGCCCAGGACATAGGTACGGCGGAGGTCAGCGAGTTGAGTCATGTCGCATTCGGTTGGAATCAGCCGGAAAGCCGGTTGATTTCAGTATAGCGAATGCGCTGCAAGCCGCATTTGTGTGCCGGCAAATCAATGCGACGGCGGCGCAAGTTTCGCTGGCGCGGGGCGTGACTGCCGCCGTGAATAGAGGCCCGCCATGCCCATGGCGCCCGCCATGGACAGGAAGATGGGCAGCATGCCCAGCGCCGTGCCGACCACGCCGAACGTGAGCGGCCATACCACCTGGCTGGTGTTGAGTACCGCCGAGCGCAATCCCAGCGCCTCGCCGGCACGGCCGCTGGGCGAGGCCGTGTGAAGGATGTTCATGACATTGGGCTGGGCACTGCCCAGGGCCAGGCCAAGGATGAAGGCCAGGCCGCACATCATCCAGAATTGGGCGACGAACGGGTAGGCCAGGTAGGCCGATGCGCCCACCATCAGCGCGATACGGATGATCTTCCACTCCGACAGGCGGCGCGACACCATCGGCATGGCCACGCGAATCGCGAACGTGGCGATGGCGAACGCGCCCAGCACCCAGCCGATCGCCGATGGCGACAGGCCGATGCGCGAGCCCTGGATCGGAATCAGGAACGCGTGCAGGTCCCAGGCGGCCGACAGGACCGCGCTGGCGACAAAGACGGCGCGAAGTTCGGGATGCTGCAGCAGGTCCAGCGTGGAGCGGCGGCTGCCATCTTCGATGGCGATGCGACCGGCGTTGCCACCCTGCGGGGGCAGGCGTGGGCGCACCCATTGCAGTCCGGCCTGTCCGGCCAGCGCGACCGCGACCAGCACCAGGAACGCAGGCCGGAATCCCGCATGCTCGATCACGTAACCCATCACCACCGGACCGAGCGTGCCCGACACCGACATGCCGAGCGCGTGCAGCGTGTAGTTGCGCAGGCGCGTGTCATTGGTGGAAACCTGGCCGATCAGCAACTGCATCGCCACCTGGACGAGCATGAAACCCACGCCGATCAGCGCGCAGGAAACGTAGAGCGCGGCAATCTCCTGCCATACCGCCGGCAGCAGCGTGCCCGCCACGACCATCAGCGAGCCCGCCATCATCGGCTTGCGCGGACCGATCTCGTCAATGCGCTTGCCGGCACGGATCGCGAGCAGCATGGGCAGCAGCGCGTAGAGCGACATCAGCAAGCCCAGCGTCACGGTCGACGCCTTCAGGGAAATGGCAAACAGGGACACCACCACGCGGCTGGCATTGAACGCCACGTGGTTGCACACCGTCAGTGCGATCAGCCAGCTGATCGGCGGGACGGCGGCATGGGGCAGCGTCATGGGGCGGGCGGCGAATTCGGCTTTTTGTTGCCGGTTGCAGCAAGCAACAAAAAAACAAGGGCGGCCATGGGCCGCACCTTCGGAAGGGCGCCGTCGCCGGCACCCGGAGTGTGCCATTTGTTTGATACATCTTGTAAATGGCCGTTTAATTATGCGCCCACTGTGGGCGTGGCACAACGCAGAATCGACCTTTACCGAAAATTCACGCCAGGATTGTTGTGAATTTGCAGCGATGAAGGCCGAGTGCGTCAACCGCCCTTGTAGAGCTCGGTGTCGTTGGCGGGGCGGTTGACCGGCGGCGCCGCAGGCTGGCGCGCCGGTGACCGGGCTCCGTCGGCGGCTTGCTGGGCCGGCGGGGTGGTAGCCGACTGCGCCTGCTCAGCCTGCTTGGCTTGCCCCTTCGCGCTGTCTGGCTGCCCCGGCTTGCGCAGTTCCGCGGCCACGGCACTGGCCGCGTTGGGCGCCTTCGGGTCGCGGTAGGTCTTGCCCGGCGGCGGTGCGCTCGGCCGATCGTGCAGTTCCGCCAGCAGGCGGCCGCATTGGTTTTCCTTCGAGGACGACAGGTCCACCAATGGCACCACGGCTGTAGCTACGGGCGCAGCGAGCGCCAGGGCCAGCGCACCGCCGGCCCGCAGCGCGAGTATGCCGATGTCCGGGCTGACGCGCGGCTTCTTCAGCGTACCGCCGACATAGAGCGGCGAGCGCAGCGAGAAGATTCGCATACCCTTCGAGTCAGGGTGGATCGTCATCGCCAGCTTTTCACTGTTCAGGTCGATTGCGCCGACGGCATTGATTTCGGCGTCCTGCGTATCGAGTGTGAACGTGCGCGCGCGCGCGATGCCGTTGGTGAAGGCGAAATCGCCGACGCCGCAGTTGATCTGCACGGGTTTGTCGCCGAACAGCTTCGAGATGATGACGCTCCCCACGTTAAGGCCCATCGCTTCCAGCAGGAACTTGCTCACCGTGCCGTTTTCCACCAGCAGCTTGGCTTCGCCGTTGGAGGATGCCAGCAGCGCACCCACCGAATTCCCGGCTGCCGACAGCTTGGCGCTGCCGTTCATTTCGCCGATGCTGGCGCGCATCGACTGCACCGTCGGGAACAGCTGCTTGAGCTTGAGATGACGCGCGCGCATGTCGATCTTCGCGCCCATCGGCTCGCGCTTGCCGTCGAGCTGGATGGTGGACACGAGGTTGCCGCCGGCCACGCCGAAGTTGAGCGGGTCGAGCAGCAGCACGGCATCCGTGAGCTTCACGTGCGTCACCAGGTCGGTAATCGGCAGACGTTCATCGCGGATGATCCGCTTGCCGGTGAAGTGCACGTCGGCATCGATGGCGTCCCAGCGCTCGGTGCGGAAGGGAGCCACCGGCAGGGCCTTGTCGGCTGGCTGCCGCACGTTGCTGTCCGGCGCCGCCTTGCCCGGCTTGGCGTTGGCGCCGATCAGCGGCGCCAGGTCGGCGAAGCGCAGCTCGTTGGAGACCAGCTTGCCCTCCAGCAGCGGCCGCGGCGCGCGTTGCGTGTAGGTCAGCGTGCCGCTCAGGTCGCTGCCGCCGACACGGCCGGTAAAGCCGCGGTACGCATAGACCGAGGCACCCTTGTGGATCGTCCCCACCAGGCGGCCGCGCGTTTCGTACGGCGGCGTGGACGGGAGCACGATGCCTGTCAGCGCGTACAGCTTGGCCATGCTGTCGCCCTGCAACTGCAGGTGGACATCGAGCGCAGCGAGATGCGCTGGATCGGTCAGCGTGCCTTCGACGACAGCCCGGGTCGCGCCGACGCGCACATCGGCCAGCAGCGGGAATGGTACGTTGATATTGCGCAGGCTCAGCACGTTGCCGGCTTTTCCGCTGGCATTGATGGTGGCTTCGTTATAGCGGCCCGTAGCCTTCCAGCGCAGGCCATAGCGCTGGTTGCCGGCTACGGCATTGGCCGGTGGACCGGACGCGGAAGGGACGCTTGCGGCCGATGGTGCAGGTCTGCCGGCCGGCGCGGAGGCGCTCGGCACGACCAGATCGCCGTCGCGCGCCTTGTCGTACACCGCTTCATTGCCAATGGTGTCGACCGTCGCCTGCAGGTCGATTTTCTGCGCCTGGTCGGACAGCGCCAGGTTGCCGCGAGAGAGCACGACTTCACCGATATCCAGGTGCCAGGAAGAAGGTTTTTTCTTGGGGCCGGTATCAAAGGTCCAGTTGTTGCGGTTGTCGGCCAGCCGTTCGAGCCATACCGCCGGGCTGTCGATGACGATGGTCGGCACCGCGATCTCGTGGGACAGCAGCGGCAATGGGCGCAGCACGAAGATCAGCTCGCGTACGGTCGCGATGTTCGGCGACTGGGTCCAGTCCGGGTTGCCGACGGTGATGTCGCGCGCCGACAGCCGGGGCCACGGGACAAACGTATGCCAGCCGGTCTCGCCTTCGGCGGAGCGCCAGGTGACGGTGAGGTCGCCGTTGATCGCGAACGGGCGACCAATGGCGTCCGATACCCGCTCGTTCAGCCAGGGCTTGAAGCGATTCCAGTCGAAGGTCAGGATCAGGACGAGTAGCAGGGCAATCAGCAGGATCGGCGTCAGCGCTGCCCAGAGAATGACCTTGCGGCGCACCGGCATGGGTAGTCTCCTGTGGGAGGGCGCCCGGCAACGGCAACCTGTGCGGCGGACGGGCCACTACGTCTATTGTATAGTTGCGCGCTTCGCTTACCTGTCGGGGGATGGCTGACACGGTGGCGTGCGCGCCATGCCACGCCAGCATGCTTTTCCACCCGCGTTGCCCGCACTGACTGCCAGCATGAACGACGCTGTCTCCCCCTCCCGCCAGCCCGGATTGCCCGAGCCGCTGATCCACGAAAGCACGGCCGATGACGATTACCACCGGCGCTTCGGTGGCGTGGCCCGGCTCTACGGCGCTGCCGGTCTGGCGCGGCTGGAAGCCGCCAGTGTCTGCGTGGTGGGCATCGGCGGCGTCGGCAGCTGGGCCGCCGAAGCGCTGGCGCGCAATGCGGTCGGGCGCATCACGCTGATCGACCTGGACCATATCGCGCTGTCCAATACCAACCGGCAGATCCACGCGCTTGGCGATGCCTACGGGCGTGCCAAGGTCGAGGCCATGGCCGAACGCATCCTGGCAATCAATCCGCGCTGCCGCGTCACGCAGGTCGATGACTTCGTCACGATCGACAACGTGGCCGGGCTGCTGGGCAGCGGCCATGACTACGTGATCGACGCCATCGACGCCGTGCGCGTCAAGACCGCCATGCTGGGCTGGGCGCGCCGCGAGGGCGTGCCCGTCATCACCTGCGGCGGAGCGGGCGGACAGTTCGACCCGACGCGCGTGCGCATCGACGACCTCGCCCGCACGATCCAGGATCCGCTACTGGCCAAGGTGCGCGGGAACCTGCGCAGGGACTGGGGCTTTCCACGCGACCCGAAGAAGAAGTTCGGCATTGCCGCGGTCTATTCGGACGAGCCGCTGCAATATCCCGAACCCGAGCAGCAGGCGTGCGAGATCGACGAAGCGCCGCCGGCAACGGCCGTGGCGCCGGCCTCGGGTCCGCAGGGGCTGGCCTGCGCGGGCTTTGGCTCCTCGGTGGCCGTGACCGCGGTGTTCGGCTTCGTGGCGGCGTCGGCCGTGATCGGCGCTATCGCCAGAGGCGGCGTCTAAGCGCTCAATGCGCGCAGCAGTGCGTCCATTTCCGCCTCGCCGGGCGCGAGGTTGTTGAAGTAGACGAGTTCGGGGTATTCCGCCGGCGCGGGCATAAAGCGGCGCGTGCGGTACGCATCCCAGTGCGCCAGCTTGTAGGCGTCATTGGGGTTGCCGCGGCGGACGATGCGGTCGTGCGCCTCGTCTTCCGGCAAGTGGACCCACACGATGTGGACGGCGGTTCCGGCCGGTACCTTGAGCCAGGCCGGATCATGAAGCTGGTGGGCTTTCACCTCGCGCGACAACGGGCCGATCACCAGCACGCTGATGCCAAGGGCCAGGTTTTCGCGCGCGGTGTCGAGCAGCCCCTGGTATTCCGGGTCGCGCAGGTTTTCCAGGTAAGCCGGGCTGTCCCGGTCATTCGGGTCGCCGGTGATGGCGGCCATGGCCGCTGCGCTGTAGCGGCCGTACAGCGTGTCCTTGTCGAGCAGGCAGAACGGCTCGCCGGTGGCCTGCATCAGCGGGCCGATCAGGCGATGCGCCAGGGTGGTCTTGCCGGTGCCGGCATGGCCGCAGAAGAAGATCAGTCGTGGCATCTGGGAAGTCTTGGCTCGGAGGGCCGCGGGGGCGGCGCAACGGGAAGCATAACCTCCCGCGCGTTCGGGGAGGATTTGCGCAACATCAGATGCCGCGGGACTGAATTCGGTATCCTTTCCGTTTCTTTTCGTGCCGCCCGCCGTGCCAGCCCCATCCATGGATACCAAAGACCAGCTTTCCACAGACGGCCTGCCCGCCCACCTCATGCTGGGCGAACCGGTCACCGATGCCACCCATGCGGAATTCGTGCAGTTGCTGGATGCCGTCGCGCGCGCGGACGACGCCGGTTTCCTGCCGGCCATGGACGAATGGATCGAGCACACGCGGCATCATTTCGCCCAGGAAGAAACCTGGATGGAGGCCATGGACTTCGGCCCGCGGCATTGCCATGCCGGCGAACACAAGCAGGTCCTGGCCGTGGCCCAGGCCGTGCGCGACAAAGTCGTCAGCGACGGGGAACTGGATCTTGGCCGCCGCCTGGTGGCCGAGCTGTCCGGCTGGTTCGACCACCACGTCAAGTCGATGGACACCATGATGGTCGAGCACATGCGCGAAAACGGCTTCACGCTGATCGAGGCACCGGCCGGCCAGCCGGCCTGAATTCATGCGGGGCGCGCCGCCTCGCGGTCGATCACGACGAAATACTTGCGCACCGGTTCGAGCACTTCGAACAGGCCGGTGAAACCGGCGGGAATCACGCAGGCATCGCCGGGGCCGAACTCGCTGGCCGCGCCGGCATCGTCGCTGATGCGAATGCGCCCGCTGATCACGTGGAAGAATTCCTCCTTGCCGGCCGGAAAGGCAATGCGCCAGGATCCCGGCTCGCACGCCCACATGCCACAATCGAAATCGCCATGCCGGGCGCTGTAGTGCGTCCAGGTGGTACGGTCGGGGTTGCCCGCGACCAGGCGGTCAGGGCGAGGGCGGTCGTGGCTCGGCGCGGGCGCGGCGGCTTGGAAATCGATCAGGCGCACGGAGGCAGTCATGGCGGGTTTGGCGGGCGCAATGCCGGAAATCAGGGCCGCCAGTTTACCGCGCCACGTCGTCCAGAGGCCGTCAGTTGAGCGAGGTGCTCAGTTGCCGGCGCCAGCGCGACACCACGTCGGGCTGGTCGGCCAGCATGTCGAATACCGAGATCATGGTCTTGCGGCCGATATCGTCCTCGAAGCCGCGGTCAGCGCGCACGATTGCCAGCAACTGCTCCAGCGCCGGTTCGTACTGCTGCCGCGCGATCAGCAGCCGTGCCAGGTCAAGGCGGCCGGAAAGGTCATGCGGGTCGGCCGCGACGCGGTTCGTCAAGGTCTGCTCGTCGGGCAGGTCGGCCACGCCCTTCATGGCGTCCACGCGCGTGCGCAGGGCGGTGTAGGCGTCGTCCTGCGAAGCTTGCGCGGACAACTTGCCGAATTCGGCTTCCGCCTCGGCAAGCGCATTGCCGTCGAGCAGGAAGCTGATATATGCGAAGCGCGCCGCATCGGAACCGGGGTCCAGCGCCAGCGCCGCCGTGAAGGCATCACCGGCAGCTTGCCGGTCGCCCGCCGCGGCCAGGTTCCGGGCCTCGTCCAGTGCCAGTAGCGCGGGGTTTGGCGTGAGGCGCGACAGGAACTCGCGCAGGCCCGATTCCGGCAGCACGCCGGTGAACTGGTCGACCGCCTGCCCGTCGGCGAAGGCCACCACGTGCGGAATGCTGCGCACGCCGAAATGCCCGGCCAGCTCCTGGTTTTCGTCCACATTCACCTTGACCAGCTTCCACTGGCCGTCGGCTTCCGCTTCGAGCTTTTCCAGCATCGGGCCCAGCGTGCGGCAGGGGCCGCACCACGGCGCCCAGAAATCCACGAGAACCGGCGCGTGGCATGAGGCCTCGATCACTTCCGGTTCAAAATTCTGCAAGGTGACGTCGCTCATGGCTGCGGGGCCTGTCGGGCAGGCGTGGAGTTCTGTAATACAGCGATTGTGAGGGCAAGGGCGCCAAATGCAACCGTGCCAGCCCGACATCAGGAGCGTGATTGGGGAAAGCCATTGATTGAAAATAGAACGATCGTTCGGTTATAGTCGATGACACCCTTACAAACAGGTCGCCAAAGACCGTCCAGGAGACTCTTCGATGCAGACCCTTGCTCGCCCGCATTTCCAGTTCTGGCCCAAGCGCGTGCCAACCGCGATCGTGCTGCCGGAGACGTCGCTCTGGTACAACCTGGAGGTTTCCGCACGCCGCTATGCGGACAAGGCGGCCATTCGCTACTTCGGCAAGACTGTCACGTTCCGCGAACTGGAGGCGCAGGCCACCGCGCTGGCGGGCTGGCTGCAGCAGAAGGCCGGCGTGAAGAAGGGCGACCGCGTGCTGCTGTACATGCAGAACTGCCCGCAGTTCCTCATCAGCTACTACGCGATCCTGCGCGCGGACGCCGTGGTGGTGCCAGTCAACCCGATGAACCGGGCCGAAGAGTTCAAGCACTACGTCACGGACGCCGGTGCGCGCGTGGCCATCTGCACTGCCGACCTGGGCGCCGGTGTCGAGCAGGCCCAGTCCGAGCTGGCGCCGGCCGACCGGCTGCAGCATTTGCTGGTGTCGCAGTATGCGGACGCCTTGCCGGCGACCCACGAGCATCCCGAAGACGCCCCGGCCGCCTGGCTGACGACGCAGCATCCGCTGCCGGCCGGCGCCACGCCGTGGGCCGAAGCGCTTGGCGCAGGCTTGCAGCCGGGTCCGCATACGGCCGGCCCCGACGACATGGCGGTGATGCCCTATACCTCCGGCACCACCGGCTTCCCGAAGGGCTGCATCCACACGCACCGTTCGGTCATGCACAACATCATCGGCGGCTCGACGTGGTCGGGGAGTGGCGCGGAATCGGTGATCCTGTCGGTGCTGCCGCTGTTCCACGTGACGGGCATGCAGTACGGCATGAACGGCCCGATCTACAGCGGCGCCACGGTCGTGATGCTGCCGCGCTGGGACCGCGAGGTGGCCGGGCGCCTGATCTCGCGCTACCAGGTCACGCACTGGACCAACATCCCGACGATGGTGATCGACTTCCTGGCCAGCCCCAACCTGCCGGAGTTCGACCTGTCCAGCCTGCGCTACATCGGCGGCGGCGGCGCTGCCATGCCGCAGGCCATTGCCGAGCGGCTGCGCGACCAGTTCGGGCTGAACTACCTGGAAGGCTATGGCCTGTCGGAGACCATGGCGCCGACGCACAGCAATCCGGCGGATCGCCCCAAGCTGCAATGCCTGGGCGTGCCGACCTTCAATACCGATGCCCGCATCGTCGATCCGGTCACGCTCGAGGAACTGCCGCCCAACGAAGTCGGCGAGATCATCGTGTCGGGCCCGCAGGTGTTCAAGGGCTACTGGGGCAAGGAAGATGCCACGCGCGACGCCTTCATCCAGTTCGACGGCAGGACTTTCTTTCGCACCGGCGACCTCGGTCGCATGGACGAAGAGGGCTACTACTTCATCACCGACCGCCTCAAGCGCATGATCAATGCCTCCGGCTTCAAGGTGTGGCCGGCCGAGGTGGAAAACCTGCTGTACAAGCATCCGGCGGTGCAGGAGGCCTGCATCATCGGCACGCGCGACGCGTATCGCGGCGAGACCGTGAAGGCGGTGGTGGTGCTGCGCGCGCAGGCCAAAGGCAAGACCACGGCCGAGGACATTGTCGAGTGGGCCAAGGAAAACATGGCGGCCTACAAGTACCCGCGCGTGGTCGAGTTCGTCGATGCCTTGCCCAAGTCCGGCACGGGCAAGGTGATGTGGCGCCAGCTGCAGGAAACCGAGAACGCGCGCACGGCCGACACGCAGACGCCGGCCGCCTGAGGCGGCGGAACAGAGCGCGCCGCGGTCAGTGACCGCGTGCGCGCATGAGGATCTTGACCATCGACTTGTAGCCGCGCTCGCGCGCATGGCGCGTGGGCGACACGCCTTCGCGGTCCGCCAGGTTGGCGTCGGCACCGGCGTCGATCAGCAACTGCACGATTTCTTCATAGCGCGCGCTGCCATCGCCGAGGATCACGGCCTCGAGCAGGGCCGTCCAGCCAAGCTGGTTGACGTGGTCCACGGCAATGCCTTTCTGCAGCAGCAGCTTCACCACCTCGACATTGCCGTGCTGGCAGGCGGCGATCAGCGCGGTGCCATCGTAGCGGTCCGTGCTGGCGAGGTCCGCGCCATGCGACAGCGAGAGCCGCACCACCTCGACCTGGCCCGTGGCGGCCGCCAGCAGGAACGGGCTGTTCAACTCGGCGTCCTTGCGATTGACGTCGGCGCCGGCCAGAGTCAGCGTCCTTGCCACGTCGCCGCGCCGGTTGTAGACCGCCGCCAGCAGCGCGCTGCGACCCCGTTCGTCGACAGCCTGCGCCGAGGCGCCGGCTGCCAGCAAGCGGTTGACGAGTTCCAGATCGCCGCCGGTCGCGGCGGTGATCAGGTTGCGGTCCAGTGCGGTGATCCCTTCCGAGTGATTCGGGACGTGTGCGCCGTTGCTGTGTGGGCCGCGTGACGAGCCCGCTTCCTCCGAACTGCGGGCGGGGCGTGCCGCCAGCGTCTGGCCACCCTGGCCGGCCAGCAGGGCGCCACAGCTCAGCAGGCCCATCAGTCCCAGCATTTCGGCAAGCGCGTGGCGGCGGGTGCGGACAAAGGGGCGCGTCATGGCGTTCGCTCCTGGGTCAGACGGTCTCGTGCGGGCTTGCCGGCGCGGGCAGCGGCGCCTCTTCGCTACCAGACTGCGACGGATGGGCCGACCCGCCATGACCGCGTTGCGCATCGGCGGCATCATGGTCCTGCAGCTGGCGCCAGAGCCGGCCAAGGTAGGGGTCGTCGACGCCATGGGTGGCCAGGCCCAGCAGCGTTTGCTGCAGATACTCGCGCGCCGGGCCGTAGAGGCCGACGGCGTGACGCAGCCGCTCCACCACGCTGGCGTCGGGCAGGCGCCCGGCATAACCTTCGTGGTCGCGGTTCATGACGAAGGCCAGCGCACGCTGCTCGGGACCATCGGAACCGGCGCCCGGGCCGGTGCGGATGCGCAGCCAGCGCGGATGGTAGGCGCCTGTCAGCATCTCGCGGCGCCACAACAGCCGGAATTCCTGCTCCACCACGTGGCTCGGAATACGGAACACCATGCCATGGCAGCAGCCGCCGCGGTCGAGGCCAAGCACCAGCCCCGGGTTATCCCAGGTGCCGCGGTTGATACGGGAGTAAAGATAGAAGCCGCGATGGTATCCATGCACGGTGGCGCGCTGGCGATCGGTATGCACCACCATCGGGTTCCAGATCAGCGAGCCGTAGCCGAAGACCCAGACATCGCCATGGAGGGCGCAGTCGTCGGGGCGGCTGGCCAGTGCCTCGTGCAGGGAACGCTCGAAGGCTTCCACGGGCAACAGGGCGGACGCGACCGGCGTGCTGCACAGCGAGGTGCGCAGCCGATCCGTTTCGAGGTCCTGTCGGGTGATGGCCATGTTGCCAGCATAATGCAAAGTCGGCCGACGGGCGGGGCCAGGAAGCGGCACGAGCGCCATATCGGGTCGATGGCAGGCAAGGGTGTGGGCGCCAGGCAACGCTCGATCCGCAACGGCCGCCTTGTTCTCGATCAGGCCAGCTCGTGTTGAGGCCGGTTCGGACTGGCTTAGCCTGCCGCCTAGTCTCTACAATGGCGGCATCATCCCGACCTTGGAGAACCGGCAATGGCGCGTACGCTTACGGTGGTGTTCGGCAACGGCAAGGAGTTCGAATTCTCGATCAGCCAGGCGGAGCTGGCGGCCGTCGGGGAAGAGGCGGCGTGGCGCTGGTTCGACAAGGAGTACACCGAGCTGGACTGCCAGGCGTCGAGCCCGGTCGGCAAGGTGCTCGTGATCGACAAGATCCTGAACGTGGCCAAGTTTTCAGGGGAATCGCGCTTTGCCGGCGATACCGCGTGGGCGCAGGACTATGCCCGCCACGCGGCGCGCCTGCTGGACCGCGACAAGGTCCGGGTCGATGTCGGCAATGCCGCCATCGGTTTCTGAGGCCATTCACAAGCGAAGCGGGCAGCGCCCGCTTCGCGGCCGGTGTCAGACGCCCAGCAGTTCCACTTCGAACAGCAGCGTGGCGTTGGGCGGAATCACGCCGCCGGCGCCGCGCGCGCCATAGCCAAGGTCGGCCGGGATCACCAGGCGGCGCACGCCGCCAACCTTCATGCCCTGCACGCCTTCATCCCAGCCGCGGATGACATGGCCGGCGCCCAGCGGGAACACGAACGGATCGTTGCGGTCCTTGCTCGAATCGAACTTGCGGCCGGCCTGGCCGTTTTCGTACAGCCAGCCGGTGTAGTGCACGGTCACGTGCTTGCCGGCAACGGCTTCGGCGCCGGAGCCGAGGGCGGTGTCTTCGTACTGCAGGCCAGACGGGGTGGTTTGCATGGTGTGATTCCTTGCGGTTGGTGCAAAAAAATGCGGTTGGAGCGGGGGAGCGGGCAGGCCGGTGCGCTGTGCGTCCCGGGCCTGCTCAGCTTGCGGCGCGCTGCAGCACGTCCAGCGTCAGTTGCACATTGCGGTCATCGTCGCTGACCCAGATTTCGCCGTCCTGGATCGTCACGGACAGGCGCATGGCACGTTGGGCCAGCGCGGCCAGCGCGTCGACCGCGTCAGTCGGCACATTGTAGATCGTCACATTGCGCAGCTTGCCCGCCTTGCCGGCCATGCCCTTCCACCACTCGCGCGCGCTGGCGCCGTTGTAGGCATAGACCGTGACGCGGTCAGAGCGGGCCGCCGCGCGCTTCAGGCGCGATTCGTCGGGCTGGCCGAGCTCCACCCAGTGCTCGATCTCGCCGGTCAGCTTGCGGTCCCACAGGTCGGGTTCGTCGGGTTCGTCCAGGCCGCGCGTGAAGGCGAGGGTCTCGCTCGCTTCGCAGGCAAAGGCCAGCAGGCGCACCATCATGCGCGCGTCGTTTTCGGACGGGTGCTGGGCGATGGTCAGCGTATGGCTGCCGTAGTACGGCCGGTCCATGTCGGACACCGACAGTTCGGCTTTGAAAATGGTGGATTTGAGCGCCATGGAGAAAGGGATACGGCACGCGTCGTGCGACGCGAAAGGCCGCATCATACGTGAATCGGGCGGTCGGCCATATGTCCGGGCCCGACTCCGGCGCAGGCGGGCTGGCGCCTGGCCACCCGGCGGGTGTCAGCGTTTGCGGTAGTCGCTGAGGTAGAAGCGCAGCAGCGCCGACATCAGCACCGTGGTCAGGAAGGCCGCCGCGACCACCATGGCGTTCCCGGCAGGGCTGTCGAGCTGGCCGGCCAGCGTGAGGCGGAACAGCCAGGTTCCGACCGTCATGGCCAGGAACGGCAGCAGCAGCGCGCCGCGGCCGTAGGTGCGCACTGCCCAGAGCGGGAAGCGCCGCAGGAATTCGAGGGGGATGGCGCACAGCAGGCAGGCGCCGGACGCCGCCAGCGCGGCGGCCACGATGTCGCCCGAGTGGATATCGATCATTGTCTGTCTCGCGTCGCCGGCACGCAGGATGCGACGCGCGGCAGGCAATTGTAGGGAAGCCAACTGCCGATTCTACAAAAAAATCCCGGCGTAAAGGTGATCGGATGCCGTCACGGCGCAGCCGAATCCGCGGGCGACGCCTCGACGGAGATCTGCAGGCTTACGTTATCGCCCACTTCCGGCAGGAAGCGCGTCATGCCGAAGGTGCTGCGCACCACGGTGGCGTGGAAGTCGCCGCCGCAAACCTTGCGGCGGATGCCGAACAGCGAGATTTCGCCGCAGCTGAAGCGATCGACCTCCAGCCTGAGCGGCCGCGTCGTGCCGAGCAGGTTGAGTTCGCCTTCGACTGCCACAAGCTTGCCATTCTCGACGACGAAGCGGTCGGCCCGCAGCCGCGCCACCGGGGAATTGGCGGCATCCAGGAACTGTGGCGAACGAAGCACGCCGTCGAGGCTGCGGTTGCCGCTGTCGACCGAAGCCGTTTCCACGGTGAAGTCGATGCCCCCGGCGCCCGTGGCGGGGTCATAGACGATCCGCCCGTCGATCTTGCCGAACCGCCCGCGCACCGTGGTGCGGTCGAAGTGGCTGGCGGCGAAGTAGACGCTCGTATGCGTCGGGTCGACGGTGTAGGCGACCGGGGCAGCGACAGTCGCCCCGCTCAGGGCGGCCAACAGCCACGCAAGGCAACGCGTGCGCATGGCGGGGCGTTCCTTAGTTATGCACGAAGACGGGCAACAGGAAGATGCCGACCACCGACAGGAAGCCGATGGTCCAGCACAGCGTGCGCAGCGTGGCGCGATCGGTCAGGTAGCACACGGTGTACAGCACGCGCGCAACGATGAAGACCATCGCCAGTTCGTCGATGCGAGCCTGGGGCGCCTGCAGATGGGTGGCTACCAGCACTGCCGCGGCAAAGAAGGGGAACGCTTCGAAATGGTTGCGGTGCGCCAGGTCGGCGCGGCGCGCGCGGCCGCTCTGGCGCTCCAGCCAGCCGCGCGGGTCGTGGTTGTCAAAGGCCTTGCCGCCGGCCTTGGCAACAGCCACCGTCACGACAGGCAAAATGCCCGCCACGAGGACACACCAGAATGCGATCGGCATGGTTCCGTCCTTCCGTGAAGCTGCATTCCTGGCAGCGGCGGCGCCGCTGCCGACCCAGCCGTCAGGCCGCGACCACCCGGATGTCGATACCGGGCAGGCTGACGACCTGGCCGGCGCGAATCTTCGCAGTCTTGCGCGATTCGGGCTCCCCGTCCACCGACACTTCACCGGCGGCGACCAGCGCCTTGCCGGCGCCGCCGCTGTCGCACACACCCGCCAGCTTGAGCAGGTCGTTGAGCGCAATGAACTCGCGATCGAGCGGGAACGTGATGACCTGCACCTGGGATTTGCCTGCCTTTGCCATCACTTGCCCCAGCTGTCCTTCAGCCCGACGATGCGGTTGAAGACCGGCTTGCCCGGCTGCGAATCGACGCGGTCGGCGACGAAGTAGCCGTGGCGCTCGAACTGGAAGCGGTCTTCCGGCGCGGCGTCGCGCAGGCTCGGCTCGAGGTAGGCGGTGATGACCTGCTTCGAGTCCGGGTTCAGCGCTTCCAGGAAGTTCTTGCCGCCGGCATCCGGGTTCGGGTCGTTGAACAGGCGGTCGTACAGGCGCACTTCGCATTCATAGGCCGCTGCGGCGCTGACCCAGTGGATCACGCCCTTGACCTTGACGCTGTCCGCGCCCGGCGTGCCGCTCTTGGTGTCGGGCAGGTAATTGGCATGCACCGCCACGACGTTGCCGTCGGCGTCCTTGTCCACGCTGGTGCACTCGATCACGTAGCCGTACTTCAGGCGCACCTTGTTGCCCGGGAACAGGCGGAAATAGCCCTTCGGCGGGGTCTCGTTGAAGTCCTCGCGCTCGATCCACAGCTCGCGCGAGATCGGGAACACGCGCTTGCCCAGCTCCGGCTTCTTCGGATGCACGGGCGCCGAGCATTCCTCGGTCTGGCCATCGGGGTAGTTGTCCAGGATCAGCTTGAGCGGGTCGAGCACGGCCACGCCGCGCGCGGCGCGTCCGTCCAGGTCGTCGCGCACCGAGCCCTCGAGCGTGCTCATGTCAATCCAGCTATCGGCCTTGGCCACGCCGACGCGGTCGCAGAACAGCTGGATCGACTCCGGCGTATAGCCGCGGCGGCGGATGCCGACGATGGTCGGCATGCGCGGATCGTCCCAGCCCTCCACGCGCTGCTCGTCCACGAGCTGCTTGAGCTTGCGCTTGCTGGTGATGGCGTAGGTGAGGTTCAGGCGCGCGAACTCATACTGGTGCGGCAGCGGATCGCTGAACACGCCGCAATCGCGCAGGTGTTCCAGTACCCAGTCGTACAGCGGGCGGTTGTTCTCGAACTCGAGCGTGCACAGCGAATGCGAGATGTTCTCGAGCGCATCGGAAATGCAGTGCGTGAAGTCGTACATCGGATAGATGCACCACTTGTCGCCGGTACGGTGGTGGTGCGCATGGCGGATGCGGTACAGCACCGGATCACGCATGACGATGTTGGGCGCGCTCATGTCGATCTTCGCGCGCAGCACATGCTCGCCGTCCTTGTACTTGCCGTCGCGCATGTCGCGGAACAGCTGCAGGTTTTCCTCGACGCTGCGGTCGCGGAACGGCGAAGGCTTGCCCAGTTCGGAGAAGTTGCCGCGGTTGGCGGCAATCTGCTCGGCGCTCTGGCTGTCGATGTAGGCCGCGCCGCGCTCGATCAGCTTCTCGGCGAACGTGTAGAGCTGGTCGAAGTAGTCGCTTGCGTAGTGCAGGTGCGGCTGGCCGCCCGGGGTCCTGTTGTCCCAGGAGAAGCCCAGCCAGTGCACCGCGTCGATGATCGAGTCGACGTATTCGGTGTCTTCCTTGACCGGGTTGGTGTCATCGAAGCGTAGGTGGCAGCGGCCGCCGTAGTCGCGCGCCAGGCCGAAGTTCAGGCAGATGCTCTTGGCGTGGCCGATATGCAGGTAGCCGTTCGGCTCCGGCGGGAAGCGGGTGATGACGGTCGGCAGCGGCTCGCCCTGGCTGTCCTGGCGGCCGGCATAGGTGCCGGCGGCGAGGTCGTGGTCGATGATGCTCCGCAGGAAGTTGGAAGCTGCGGGCGAGGCGGGCGTGCTGTCGGTAGGCTTGTTGTCGTGGCTCATGGTGGCGCCGTGTGGCGGCTGGATGGACCGCTCGGTCTTCAGTGTTGCGTGGCGGATTGCCAATTTCGTGATTTTACCGTGCCAGCGGCGCCACCCGGCGCGAGCATGGCGGAATTGTGCTCGCTTTTTGTGTACGACGCTGCCCCGGGCAGTTCCGCCAGGGCAGCCGAAAGTGACGTCCGGGGGTAGCATGTAGGCCGGACGTTCACCGGCCGGCTGCCCTCGCGCCAGCCGCCATCTTTCCGGGGTTTGTCGCCATGACTGCCAGTCTCGATACCGCTTCCGTTCCCGCCGCGCCCGCCAACGTCGTCGCCGGCTTGTGGCAAGACGCCGGCCTGCCCGCCGACGCGCTGGGCCATCTTGCCCTGACGGGTGTCGATCCGGTGCTCCCGTCCAGCTTTGCCGTCGGCACGGCGGCGCAGGCCAGCCTGGCAGCTTCGGCACTGGCCGCCGCGGCGCTATGGCAGCAGCGCACCGGACGCTGGCAGCAGGTGGCCGTGGACATGCGCCACGCCATCACAGAGTTCCGCAGCGAGCGCTACTTGCGCGTCGACGGCGGCGCGGCGCCCGAATTGTGGGACAAGATCGCCGGCGTCTACCGCTGCGGCGATGGCCGCTGGGTCCGCCTGCATACCAATTTCCCGCACCACCGCGACGGCGTGCTGCGCCTGCTCGGCTGCGCCCATGACAAGGCCGCCGTGCAGGCGGCGCTGGGCAAGTGGGAAGCCGAGGCATTCGAAGCCACGGCCTCCGATGCCGGCCTCGTGGTCGCCGCCATGCGCAGCTTCGATGAGTGGGACCGGCACCCCCAGGCCGAGGCGTTGCGCGGGCTGCCACCGGTCACGCTGGAGCGGATCGGCGAAGCGCCGCCGCAATCGCTGCCCGCGCCGCCGGCGGCCGAAGGGCGGCCGCTTTCCGGAGTCCGGGTCCTGGATTTCACGCGGATCATCGCGGGTCCGGTAGCCGGACGCACGCTGGCGGCACATGGCGCCGACGTGCTGCTGGTCACGGCGGCACACCTGCCGTCGATTGCGCCGCTGGTCATCGATACCGGCCGCGGCAAGCGCAACTGCGAGCTCGACCTGCGCGATCCCGACGACAAGCGCACGCTGCACAAGCTGCTGCACGGCGCCGACGTCATGATCCAGGGATACCGGCCCGGCGGGCTCGCCGACCTCGGTGTAGGCCCTGAGGCCGCGGTTCGCGCGCGGCCTGGCCTGGTCTATGCGTCGCTGAGTGCCTATGGCCATGTCGGCCCGTGGTCGGGCAAGCGGGGATTCGATTCGCTGGTGCAGACGGCCACAGGCTTCAACCATGCCGAAGCGCAGGCTGCCGGGGAGGATGCGCCACACCCGCTGCCGGCCCAGGTGCTGGACCACGCAGCCGGCTACCTGCTGGCGTTCGGCGCCATGGCGGCGCTGCACCGCCGCGCCACGGAAGGCGGCAGCTGGCACGTTCGGGTTTCGCTGGCGCAGGTCGGGCAGTGGTTACGCAGCCTTGGCCGTGTGCCGGCAGGGCTGCAGGCACCGGAGCAGAAAATCGATGATGTGGCCGATCTGCTGGAAGTTCTGCCATCAGGCTTTGGCATGCTGACCGTGGTGCGCCACGCAGCGCAGTTGTCCGAGACGCCAGCCCGTTGGACCCTGCCATCGGAGCCGCTCGGCACCCACGTGGCCGAGTGGCTGCCGCGCGCCTGACGCTGCATCAGGCGCCGGTCTGTTCCTAGTAAAGCGTAGTGCGCAGCCGCTCGGGCAGTTCGCGGTCATAGGCTTTCCCGTCGATCGCGTTGCGGCTCAGCGCGGCCAGAATTTCGCCATTGCTGGGCAGCGTGCTGCGCGCACGCCGGGAACCGGCGTCCCACACCTTCGAACGCAGCAGCGCGCGGGCGCACTGGAAGAACACGGCCTGCACGTGGATGACCAGTACCGAGACGGGAGGCTTGCCATCGACCGCGCACCTGGCAAGCAGGTCCGGATCGACCGATATCCGCGCCGTCCCGTTGACACGCAGGGTCTCGTCGATGCCCGGGATCACGAACAGCAATCCCACGCGCGGGTCGGCGACGATATTGCGCAGGCTGTCGATGCGGTTGTTGCCGCGCCGGTCGGGCATCAGCAGCGTGCGTTCGTCCAGCACCTGCACGAAGCCGGGCGTGTCGCCGCGCGGCGAGCACTCGGCGGCGTCCTTGCCGACCGTCGAAAGCAGGCACAGCGGCGCTGCTTCGACAAAGGCGCGGTAATACGGATGCAGGTAATCGACTTCCTTGGCAAGCGATGGCGCAGCTGGCTGCGCATACAGCGCTTCGAGTTCGGCGAGCGTGGCGATGGTGTGCGGATCCATGGGGGCGATCATGAGAGAGCAGGCTCGCGTTACAGCGTGACGGTGCCGCGGCCGATTTCGATCACGCGGCCGCCGACACGGATTGCGCCCGCGGCGGTAACGGCCAGTCGCAGCGTACAGGGGCGGTCGACAGCGGCGCCCTGATCAATTTCGTACTCGGCCGGCAGCACGTGCGCATTGGCCAGCAGCCAGCCGCCAAGATTGGCGCATGCGGAACCGGTACCCGGATCTTCCGCCACCCCGCCACCTTGCTTGCTGAAGAAATACCGCGCGAGCACGCGGCCCGGTCGGGTCGGATCAAAGGCGAACACATAGGCGGTCTTGCGGCCCAGGCTGCTTTGCGGCCATTGCTCCAGCCGCGCGGTGTCCGGCCGCGCCCGCTGCACTGCATCCGTGCTGCGGACCGCAACCAGCAACTGGTCCGCACCGGTATCGACCCACATCGGCGCGGTCAGCAGGTCGCGCGCTTCCAGTCCCAGCAGTGCCGCCATTTCCGCATCGGTGAGGTCCACGGCGGCGGTCCTGGGCGCTCCGACGTGCGGGGCCGTGAAAGTCCAGACATCGCCGCTGGCCTCGACGGGCACGACGCCAGCCTTGAACTCGAGCGTCAGCCGGTCGCCGCTGGCGACCAGGTCGCGCACGACATGCGCGGTGCCGAGCGTCGGATGCCCCGCAAAGCGCATTTCATAGCCGGGCGTGAAGATCCGCACCTGCGCATGCGCCTGTTCCGAAGGCAGGATGAAGGTGGTTTCCGACAGGTTGAACTGCAGCGCCAGCGCCTGCATGGTGGCGTCGTCCATGCCGCGGGCATCCTCGAAGACGCATAGCGGGTTGCCGCCGAACGTGGATTCGGCGAAGACGTTGAGCAGGCGAAACGCGTAAGTCGTCATGATGGTCTCGGCAGGGAAGTGCACCACAGTGTAGCCGCCCGATATCGTGGTGCCATGGACAGTTGCGCTGCCGGCCGGCGGGCCAGTTCGCATATGCGAAACGCGTCCAACAAAAAGGGCGCTGCCCGTATCCGGAAGCGCCCTTCGTGCTGTGGCGGGGGACGGCGGTCAGTAGCCGACGGCCTGTCCATCGCGCCGGCTGTCGCTGGCGGCGACATAGCCATGCTCGGCGTCTTCCGACAGGCGCCAGATGAACTGGCCCGAGCCAAAGTCCATGTACGGATCGTCCACCGACTTGAGCTGGTGGCCGCGTGCCTTCAGGCCTTCGACGGTGGCCGGGTCCATGGTGCTTTCCACGTCCAGCGTGAAGTCGCGGTTGACCTTCCAGCGCGGCGCGCAGCAGGCCGCTTGCGGCTGCTGCTTGTAGTCGAGCATGCGGACCACCGTCTGCAGGTGGCCTTGCGGCTGCATGTCGCCGCCCATCACGCCGAAGCTCATCACCGGCTGGCCGTCGCGAGTCAGGAATGCCGGGATGATGGTGTGGAACGGCCGCTTGCCGCCCGCGACCACGTTGGCGGACTTCGGATCCATCGAGAAGCCCACGCCACGGTTCTGCAGGCTGATGCCGGTGCCCGGCACCACCACGCCCGAGCCGAAGCCCATGTAGTTCGACTGGATGAAAGAGATCATCATGCCGTTCTCGTCGGCCGCGGTCAGGTAGATGGTGCCGCCAACCTTGGGCATGCCGAAATCGAAGTGCGTGGCGCGCTGCATGTCGATCAGCTTCGCGCGCGACTTCAGGTAGGCGTCATCGAGCATCTGCTCGGGCGTGACCTCCATGCTGCGCGGGTCGGCCACGTAGCGGTAGAGGTCGGCGAACGCCAGCTTCATCGCTTCGATCTGCAGGTGCTGCGAATCGACCGAATCCACCGGCAGGGCGCTCAGGTCGAACTGGTCGAGGATGCCCAGCGCGATCAGCGCCGCGATGCCCTGGCCGTTCGGCGGGATCTCGTGCAACTCGTAGCCGCGATAGGACTTGCTGATCGGCTTGACCCAGTCGGGCCGGTAATTGCGCAGGTCGTCCAGCGTCATCGCGCCGCCGCACTGCTTGCTGAAGGCGGCGATCTTTTCGGCGATCTCGCCTTCGTAGTACGAGCGGCCACGCGTCTCGCCGATCTTGCGCAGCGTCTCGGCGGCGGCCTTCATGGTGAACTTCTCACCGACCTGCGGCGCGCGGCCGTTGGGCATGAAGGTCTCGGCAAAGCCCGGCTGGTCCTTGAGTTCCGGCACCGCGGCGGCCCATTTGTGCGCCACCACGGGCGGCATCGCGTAGCCACGTTCAGCGATCTCGATGGCAGGTTCCATCAGGTCGGCGAACGGCAGCTTGCCGAAGCGCTCGTGCAACGCGGCCCAGCCCGCGACCACGCCGGGAACCGTGACCGAGTCCCACCCGCGGATCGGGCGGTTCGCCAGTCCGTTGGCATCGGTGCCGTACTTGCTCTTGAAATACTCTGGGTTCCAAGCGGCCGGCGCGACGCCGGACGAGTTCAGGCCGTGCAGTTCCTTGCCGTCCCACAGAATGGCGAAGGCATCGCTGCCCAGGCCGCAGGACACGGGCTCGACGATGGTGATCGCCGCCGCGGCGGCGATGGCCGCATCCACGGCATTACCGCCCTTGAGCAGCATGCGCAGGCCCGCCTGCGCAGCGAGCGGATGCGAAGTCGACACGACGTTGCGCGCGAACAGCGGAATGCGCACGGAGGGGTAGGGGTTGGTCCAGTTGAAGTTCTGCATGGTCTTGTCCGTTGTCTCGTGGCCGCCGGCCAGGCGGGGCCGGCCGCGGCATCACGTCATTCTGCCGTGATCTTGCGATCCTTGATGAGCTTGCCCCAGCGGGCGCTGTCCTTCTTCACCATCGCCGCGAACTGCGCCGGCGTGCCGCCGACGGGCTCGGCGCCGAGCTTGGCCAGGCGGTCCTTCACGTCCTGCGACTGGATGGCCTTGTTGAATTCGGCATTGAGCCGGTTGACCATGTCGGCCGGCATGCCCTTGGGGCCGTAGATGCCGAACCAGGTATCGGATTCAAAGCCGGGCAGGCCCGATTCGCTGGCCGTCGGGATCTCCGGTGCCAGCGGCGAACGCTTCAGGCTGGTCACGGCCAGCGCCTTCAGCTTGCCGTCCTTCACGTGGGGCAGGCCGGACACGATGCTGTCAAACAGCACCTGCACCTTGCCCGAGATCAGGTCCGGTACAGCCAGCGCCGTGCCACGGTAGGGGATGTGGGTGATGAAGACGCCGGCCTGGGCCTTGAACGCCTCGGCGGTCAGGTGCACGACGGTGCCGTTGCCGCTGGACGCGTAGTTCAGTTCGCCCGGGTGCTTCTTTGCGTAGTCGATCAGCTCGCGCACGTTCTTCACAGGCAAGCTGTTGGGCACCACCAGCACATTGGTGGCAATCGCGACCTGGCCGACCGGCGTGAAGTCAGATTCGGTGTTGTAGGGCAGGTGGGTGTTGATGTACGGGCCGATCGAATGCGTGCTGGTCGTGGCGATCAGCAGCGTGTAGCCGTCAGGGGACGCCTTCGCCGCCATGTCCGAGCCGATGGCACCGCCCGCGCCGGGCCGGTTGTCCACCACGATCTGCTGGCCGATGTTGGCACCAACCTTTTGCGCGATCGCGCGCGCGAGCAGGTCGGTGGCGCCGCTGGCCGGGAACGGCACGATCAGGCGGATCGGCTTGCTGGGGTAGTTGTCGGCCAGGGCCGGCGTGGCGGCCAGGCAGAGGCCAGAGGCAAGGCAGAAGCCGAGCAGGCGCAGCCAGGATTTCATTCGGTTCTCCGGAATCGGGCGAATCAGGTCGGCGGAACAACGTCAGGGCCGGCAGACCGGATGCGCGCAGCATCAGGTTGCCTGCGCATTATTATTCCGCGCCCGATATCACAAAGAAAGCTAATATTTCTTTTCCTTGACACAAGTTTCCCTTGTGATTCGCGCCTGTCCAATGGCGCTTTGCCGGTTTCCCGATGAGCACGATCCGATTCCTGCGTACCTTTGTTGCCGTGGCCGAACATGGTTCCTTCGCCGCCGCCGCCGGCCATGTCGCGCTCACGCAGGCCGCTGTAAGCCTGCAGATGAGATCGCTGGAAACCGAGCTGCGCCGCGAGCTGTTCGACCGCAGCGGTCGCGTCGCCGTCCTCAATGCCGACGGACGCGAGCTGTTGCCGCGCGCGCGGCACCTGCTCGCCCTGTATGACGAGATGCGCCTGCCGCAGACCCAGCCAGAGGCCATGGCCGGCGCGGTGGCGGTGGGGGCGGTGGTGTCGGTGATGGGTGGCCTGTCGCATGTCGTGGCGCGCATGAAGCGGGCCTATCCGGCGCTGGAAGTCAGGCTGGTCGGGGCCAAGTCCATCGAGCTCGCGGCGATGGTCGAGTCGGGCGAGCTCGATGCCGCCATCCTGGTCGAAGGCGCCGCGCGGATACCCGGCACGCTGCGCTGGACGCCGCTCTACGATGAACCGCTGGTTGCCGTTGCAGCACAGGGCAGTGCCGGGGAGGACGTGCGCGAAGCGCTGGCGGCCAATCCCTACCTGCGTTTCGACCGCAGCCAGCGCACCGGCATGCTGGTCGATCGCGCGCTGCGGCGCGGACACCTGCGGGTCAACGAATTCCTCGAACTGAATTCGATCGAGGCACTCGTCGAACTCGTGAGGCAAGAGGTGGGCGTGACCGTGGTGCCGCTGCTGCAGCGCGCACGCTGGCGCGATGATGCTGCGCTGCGGATCTTGCCGCTGCTGGTCAATGACGAGCCCGTCATGCGGACCATCGGCATGCTGGAGCGGCGTGATCATGGCCGGGGCCATGTGACCAGCGCGGTCAGGACGGCCTGCTCCGAGTTATTTGGCGGCTGAGCGGCAAAGCGGTGGCGACGGACGTCGACGCTCAATGAAAAAAGGGGCGTCTCGCGACGCCCCTGGCATTGCACTGCATTGCCGGCCAATGGCTGGCGGTCTTGCTTTCTATTCTTCCTGGAACGCTTCCTCGCGCTTGGCCTTGATCGACGGCGAGGCCACGATCAGCACCAGCACCGCGGCGGCGATCAGCAGGCCCATCGACAGCGGACGGGTCACGAACACGCTGAAGTCACCACGCGACAGCAGCAGCGAGCGGCGGAAGTTCTCTTCCATCATCGGCCCCAGCACGAAGCCCAGCAGCAGCGGCGCCGGTTCGCACTTGAGCTTGATGAACAGGTAGCCGATCACGCCGAAGGCCGCGGTCTGGAACACGTCGAAGGTGGTGTTCTGGACCGAGTACACGCCGATGCAGCAGAACACCAGAATGGCCGGGTACAGGTAGCGGTAGGGCACCTTCAGCAGCTTCACCCAGATACCGATCAGCGGCAGGTTCAGCACGATCAGCATGAAGTTGCCGATCCACATCGAGGCGATCAGGCCCCAGAACAGCGCCGGGTTGCTGGTCATGACCTGCGGGCCGGGCTGGATGTTGTGGATGGTCATCGCACCGACCATCAGCGCCATCACGGCATTGGGCGGAATGCCCAGCGTCAGCAGCGGAATGAACGAGGTTTGTGCCGCGGCGTTGTTGGCCGATTCCGGACCTGCCACGCCTTCGATCGCGCCCTTGCCGAACTCGTGCGAGTACTTCGAGGTCTTCTTCTCCAGCGAGTACGCCGCGAACGAAGCCAGCGCCGCGCCGCCGCCCGGCAGGATGCCCAGCGCCGAGCCTAGCATCGTGCCGCGCAGCACGGCCGGGATCATGCGCTTGAAATCGTCCTTGTTCGGGAACAGGTTGGTGATGTGGTCCGTGAAGGTTTCGCGGTTTTCCTTCTGCTCCAGGTTCGCGATGATTTCCGCGAAGCCGAACACGCCCATGGCCACCGACACGAAGTTGAGGCCGTCGGTCAGTTCCGGCACGTCGAACGAGAAGCGCGCGGCGCCCGAGTTCACGTCGGTGCCAACCAGGCCCAGCAGCAGGCCCAGCACGATCATCGAGATCGCCTTGACCAGCGAACCCGAAGCCAGCACCACGGCGCCGATCAGGCCCAGCACCATCAGCGAGAAGTACTCGGCGGGGCCGAACTTGAACGCCAGTTCCGACAGCGGCGCGGCAAACGCGGCCAGGATCAGCGTGGCCACGCAGCCGGCGAAGAACGAGCCCAGGCCCGCTGTGGCCAGCGCGACCCCCGCTCGCCCTCGTCTGGCCATCTGGTAGCCGTCGATGGTGGTTACCACCGACGACGATTCACCGGGCAGGTTCACCAGGATGGCGGTGGTCGAACCGCCGTACTGGGCGCCGTAGTAAATACCGGCCAGCATGATCAGCGCGGCCACCGGCGGCAGGGTGTAGGTCACCGGCAGCAGCATGGCGATGGTGGCCAGCGGCCCCAGGCCCGGCAGCACGCCGATCAGCGTACCCAGCACGCAGCCCAGGAAGGCGTAGGCCAGGTTCTGGAAGGAGAGGGCGGTAGCAAAGCCCAGTCCCAGGTTAGAGAGCAGTTCCATGTTGGCGGTCTCCTTAGCTAGCCAGGAAGGCCGGCCACACCGGCATCTGCAGGTTGATGCCGTACACGAACGCGCCCAGGCTGATCACCACCAGGATGATCGAGTTGAGCACGGCGCCCTTCCAGCTGAATTCATGGCTGGCCATCGACGACACCAGCACCAGCGCCAGCACCGACAGCACCATGCCCAGCGGCTTGAGCATCAGGCCGAACAGCACGACAGCACCCAGGATCCACAACAGCGACTTGATATCCCAGCGGGCCAGGTGGTCCTCTTCCGCCTTGGCGGACAACGACCCCCACAGCACCAGCGCGCCCAGCAGGGCGAGCACGACGCCGAGCCAGAATGGGAAATATCCCGGGCCCATCTTGGCGGCGGTTCCCATGGAATAGCCGCGTGCGACCCAGGAAAAGCCGAATCCGACCAGGATGAACATCAGGCCGGAGGCAAAGTCCTTTTGGCTACGTATGCGCAAAATGATTCTCCTCGATAAGACTGCTTGAAATCTGCCGGGAGCCGGTGGTGCGGTGCAATACAGCTGGCGCCTGCCGGCCCTTCTCTCGGGCAGGGTGCAAGGTAAGGGTGCGACCTTTCAGCTACCTTTCAGATGTCTGCAATATTGGTCATGCTGAGGGTATCTCCTAATGAGATCGCGCTTAAAAGCGGCAAAGCGAGACTGGAGGCGGTCTGGCGGGTGATCGGACAAGAGTCCGCGCGCAGGCTTGCGAGGTGCTGCGCTATCATCAGACAGGCTCCGCCCGGCTCGGTCGGGTGGCTGTAACGACACTCGCTGTAAGGTACCGAAAGGTAGAAAGGCACCGCTTGGAAAGTGTTGACCACGTCATCCTGATTGGCGCCGTCGTGATGTCGCTGGGCATCGTGGTGGGTGCCTTCTCCGCACGCGCCGGCGTGCCGTTCCTGCTCGTGTTCCTGGCGGTGGGCATGCTGGCCGGGGTCGACGGCCCTGGCGGAATCCGCTTCTCCAATACCTGGCTCAGCTTCCTGGTCGGCAACCTCGCGCTGGCCGTGATCCTGCTCGACGGCGGGCTGCGTACCGGCTACGCGACCTTCCGCGTAGCCCTGCGGCCCTCGCTGGCGCTGGCTACCGTGGGCGTGCTGATGACGGCCGGGCTGGTCGGCCTGTTCGCGGCGTGGATCCTGGAAATCGACTGGAAGCTCGGCCTGCTGCTGGGCGCCATCGTCGGCTCCACCGACGCCGCCGCCGTGTTTTCGACGCTGCACAGCAGCGGCATCCGCCTGAAGGACCGCGTCGCGAGCGTGCTGGAGATCGAATCGGGCATTAACGACCCGATGGCGATCTTCCTGACGCTGACGCTGATGGAGTGGATTGCGGCGCCCAACGGACTGACGCCGGTGGCGCTGGCGATGCGGCTGGGCGTGCAGTTTGGCGTTGGCGCCGTGTTGGGGCTCGGACTTGGCTACTGCCTCGCCCATGTGCTTGAGCGCATCGAGGTCGCGGAAGGCCTGCACGCCATTCTGATCTGCTCCGGCGGCGCGATGATCTTTGCCATCACGCAGACCTTGAGCGGCAGTGGCTTCCTGGCGGTGTACCTGGCCGGCATGCTGGTCGGCAACCGCGAACGCGCCGTGACGTCCGACACCATGCGCGCGATGGACGGTATGGCCTGGCTGGCCCAGTCGGCCATGTTCCTGCTGCTCGGCTTGCTGGTGGCGCCGCACCGGATCTGGGAGATCGCGCTGCCCGCGATAGCTGTGGCGGCCTTCCTGATGCTGGTGGCCCGGCCGGCGTCCGTGTTCCTGGCCTTGCTGCCGTTCCGGCTGAACGTGGGCGAGAAGGGCTTTATCGCCTGGATGGGCCTGCGCGGCGCGGTGCCCATCGTGCTGTCGCTGTTTCCCTTGCTGCGCGGCTTGCCGGAGTCCGGCCTGATCTTCCGCGTGGCGTTTGCTGTGGTGCTGGCCAGCCTGCTGCTGCAAGGCACGACCGTGAAGCCGGCCGCACGCCTGGCCCGGGTGCTGCGTCCGGGGTTTCCGGAGCCGCTGGCGCGCTCGCGCCTGCGTGGGGTCCATGGGCCGACACTGGAGGTCATGCAGTTCCGCGTCAGCATCAACGCGCCGGTCGAGAACGTCCGGGCCGACCAGCTGGAGTTGCCGCCCAGGTGCCGGCTGTTGACGGTCGCCCGCGACGACGCGCTCGCGCCGCTCGACCAGACCGTGCTGCGCGCCGGCGACACGGTGGCGGTGATGGCGCCCGCCACGGTGCTGCCGCGGCTTGCGGCGCTGTTCCAGGCGCCTGGCCCGGCGCCGGCGTGGGAGCAGGTGACGCACGATTTCCTGCTCTCCGGCGACGCGTTCCTGCGCGATGTGGTGCGGCTTTACGGCGAACGGGAGCTGACGGCCGCCGAGTCGCCGCTGACGCTCGGCGATGCCATGCAGGCCAGCTTCGACTCGCCTCCCGTCGAGGGCGACAGCGTCGTGATCGCCGGCCTGCACCTGACAGCGGCGCGCATGGAAGGGCCGCGCATCATCCAGGTCGGCCTGCTGCTGCCCCGCACCGAAGGCGCGACGGGCATCCGCCGCAAGCGCCAGGCTTAACTGCTCAATCGACCTTCGCGCCCGACACGCGCACGATCTGCGCGTACTTCTTCAGCTCGCGCTGCACCAGCGCGCCGAACTGTTCCGGCGTGGTGGGCGCAGGCTGCGCGCCGATCCGGGCCAGGCGCGCCTTCATATCGTCGGTCTTCAGGATGGCGACGATGTCGTGGTTGAGGCGGTCGACAATCTCGCGCGGGGTGTTGGCCGGCGCGAACACGCCGAACCACGTGGAGATATCAAAACCTTCGAGCCCCAGGCCCTTCCCGGCTTCCGCGATGGTCGGCAGTTCCGGGAACGCCGCCGCGCGGCTGGCGGTGGTCACCGCGAACGCCCTGAGCTTGCCGGCCTTGATATTGGCCGAGGCCGAGGCCAGGTTGTCGAAGATCAGGTCGGTCTGCCCCGACAGCACCGACAGCTGCGCGGGCGATGCGCCGTTGT
The DNA here is from genome assembly GCF_057798895.1 of Cupriavidus sp. 22TCCZM04-2. Classification (NCBI taxonomy): domain Bacteria; kingdom Pseudomonadati; phylum Pseudomonadota; class Betaproteobacteria; order Burkholderiales; family Burkholderiaceae; genus Cupriavidus; species Cupriavidus sp. 22TCCZM04-2. The sequence continues at coordinate 135,776 of NZ_JBYOJS010000001.1, read as the reverse complement.
ACGGGATATGGACCATGCTGACCTTCGCCATGCTCTTGAACAACTCGCCCGAAAGGTGGCCGGCGCTGCCGTTGCCGCCGGACGCGTAGTCCAGCTTGCCGGGGTGCTTGCGCGCGTACTCGACCAGCTCGCGCACATTGTTGATATGCAGCTCCGCGGCCTTGCCCGGATGCATCACCAGCACATTGGGCACGTCCGCCACCAGCGTGACCGGCGCGAAATCCTTCACCGGGTCATAGGGCATCTTGCTGAACAGCGTCGGGTTGATGGCGTGCGTGGCCACCGCGCCCATCACGATGGTGTAGCCGTCGGCCGGCTGCTTGGCGACGTAGTCCGCGCCAAGATTGCCGCCGGCGCCCGGCTTGTTCTCGACCACGACCGGCTGCCCGAGGCTGTCGCGCAGCTTCTCGCCGATGGCGCGCGCCACCGTGTCGAGCGGGCCGCCGGCCGGGTAGGGCACCACGAACTTGACCGGCTTGGTCGGATAGGCGGCCGGGGTGGCTGCGATGGCGGCTGCGGCCGGCAGCATGGCCGCGACGACAGTGGCGGCGAGCAGTTTCTTCAGCATGACGATTTCAGGGGACACGAAAACAGGTTTGCAGCGCCTTACCTGGCCCCGATGCCGCGCGCCATCATCACGGCGCACAGGGGCAGCAGGATCACCAGGTGGGCTTCGATCATGACCCAGCGGCGGGCCTTCTTGATCTCGGATGGCGATGGAACGAAATCGGGCAGCTTGCGGCTCTGCTTGCGCCAGCGAGCGATCGCGAACGTCGGCGGCAGCGAGCACAGCGCGATGATGACGAACACCGTCACCTTGGCGTGGAACCACGGGTTGTGCAGGTAAAAGTCGGCGCCCTTGGCGCCGTAGAACAGGCGCAACAGGCCGGTCGCCAGCACCGCAAGCGCGGACGCGAAATACACGCCATCGTAGATCGACAGCCGGCGCACCGTGGCTGGCGTGATATCGGGGCGCAGCACCACGGCCTCGGCGGCCATCAGCGTGATCAGCAGGAAGATGGCCAGGAAGTGGAAGAAGGCCAGCAGGGCATCGGTCAGCATGGAGTCTCCGGGTGGGTCCACCGACGTGAACAGTCGGGGCCCCAGACCCGCTGGGGCATCGGGCGCAGGCAGTGCCGGCCGCGCGGAACAGCTTCGGGGGACGACTGATCAACAACTGCTTGCGCCGGTTCCGGCGCAAGTGGCTCTTATACCACGCCCTTGGCGCGCAGGACCGCGATCTGTTCGGCGCTATAGCCGAGCGACTCGGTCAGCACCGTGTCGGTGTGCTCGCCGAGCAGCGGTGGATGGCGCAGCGCCTCGGGCGGCGTGACGCTCATCTTGATCGGGCTGCCCACCAGCTTGACCTCGCCGGCGCTCGGGTGGGGCAGGTCCACGCGCAGGCCGCGTGCCTTGACCTGCTCGTCCTCGAACACTTCGTCGAGCGAGTTGATCGGCCCGCATGGCACGCCGGCCGCTTCCAGGTCGCTGATCCACTGCGCGCGGGTGCGCGTGCGGACCATCTCGGCCAGGATCGGCACCAGCACGTCACGGTTGGCCACGCGCTGCGGGTTGGTGGCAAAGCGCGGATCGTCTGCCAGTTCCGGCTGGCCGCCGTCGTTGACGAACTTGCGGAACTGCCCGTCGTTGCCGACCGCGACGATCAGCCAGCCGTCGGCCGCCTGGAAAGTCTGGTAGGGCACGATGTTCGGGTGCGCATTGCCCCAGCGGCGCGGCGCCTGGCCGCTGGCCAGGTAGTTGGTGTTCATGTTGGCGAGCATCGCCACCTGCACGTCGAGCAGGGCCATGTCGATGTACTGGCCTTCGCCCGTGCGCTCGCGGTGCGCCAGCGCGGCCAGCACGGCGATGGTGGCGTACTGGCCGGTCATCAGGTCGGAAATGGCCACGCCGGCCTTCTGCGGACCGCCGCCCGGCAGGTCGTCGCGCTCGCCGGTCAGGCTCATGAAACCGCCCATGCCCTGGATGATGAAGTCGTAGCCGGGCCGGGCCGCATACGGGCCGCTCTGGCCAAAGCCGGTTACCGAGCAGTAGATGATGTCCGGCTTGACCGCCTTCAGCGATTCGTAGTCCAGGCCGTATTTCTTCAGCTGTCCGACCTTGTAGTTCTCGAGCACCACATCGCTCTGGGCGGCCAGTTCGCGCACCAGCTTCTGGCCTTCGGGCGACGAGATGTCGCACGTCACGGAGCGCTTGTTGCGGTTGGCGGCCAGGTAGTAGGCGGCTTCCGCGGTGTCGCTGCCGTCCTCGGCCTTGAGCCACGGCGGTCCCCAGGTGCGGGTGTCGTCGCCGGCGCCGGGCCGCTCGATCTTGATGACGTCAGCGCCGAAATCGGCAAGGTTCTGGGCGCACCACGGCCCCGCAAGGACACGGGTCAGGTCGAGAACGCGAAGATGGCTTAAGGCTCCCATGGCAGTGAGGGCGCTCCGGATGCAGGGTGTAAAGGGGGATTGCCGGACCGGCGGCATGGCCGGCGCAGGCAGCCTGCAATGTACCACCGGGGTCCGCGCGGGCGCGTTCTAGGGTGCCTTATGCGACGCTTAACTCCACCGGAAATGGGCGATAGCCGGCCGGCTCGGGGTCGCTCTGTCCTGCTCGGCTGCCATGTCCTTTTGCAGCTGGCTTGCCCGTATAATCAACGGTTTGCAAATCCAACACTGATTCGTCGCGCCCTGCACGCCGCGGGCAGCGTCCGCCATCCCATGAAAGTCTCCGACATTCGCAGCAAGTTCCTGCAGTACTTCGAATCGAAGGGCCATACCGTGGTCCGCTCGTCCAGCCTGGTGCCGGCGAACGACCCGACGCTGCTGTTCACCAATTCCGGCATGGTGCAGTTCAAGGACGTGTTCCTCGGCACCGACAAGCGCCCGTACAGCCGCGCCACCTCGGCGCAGCGTTCGGTGCGTGCCGGCGGCAAGCACAATGACCTCGAGAACGTGGGCTACACCGCCCGCCACCATACGTTCTTCGAGATGCTGGGCAACTTCTCGTTCGGCGACTACTTCAAGCGCGAAGCCATCCAGTACGCGTGGGAACTGCTGACCAAGGTCTACCAGCTGCCGGCGGAAAAGCTGTGGGTGACGGTCTACGCCGAGGATGACGAGGCCTACGACATCTGGGCCAAGGAAGTCGGCGTGCCGGCCGAGCGCATCGTGCGCATCGGTGACAACAAGGGCGCGCGCTACGCCTCGGACAACTTCTGGCAGATGGCCGACACCGGCCCGTGCGGCCCATGCTCGGAAATCTTCTTCGACCACGGCCCGGACGTGTGGGGCGGCCCGCCGGGATCGCCCGAGGAAGACGGCGACCGCTACATCGAGGTGTGGAACCTGGTGTTCATGCAGTTCAACCGCGACGAGCAGGGCACCATGACGCCGCTGCCCAAGCCGTGTGTGGACACCGGCATGGGCCTGGAGCGCATTGCCGCGGTGCTGCAGCATGTGCACAGCAACTACGAGATCGACCTGTTCCAGGCGCTCATCAAGGCCGCCGGTCGTGAAACGCATTGCGACAACCTGAACCAGAACTCGCTGAAGGTCATCGCCGACCATATCCGCGCGTGCTCGTTCCTGATCGTCGACGGCGTGATTCCCGGCAACGAAGGCCGCGGCTACGTGCTGCGCCGTATCGTGCGCCGCGCCATCCGCCACGGCTACAAGCTGGGCCAGAAGACCCCGTTCTTCCACAAGCTGGTGGCCGACCTGGTCGCGCAGATGGGCCAGGCCTATCCGGAACTGGCGGAAGCCCAGGGCCGCGTGACCGAAGTGCTGAAGGCCGAGGAAGAGCGCTTCTTCGAGACCATCGAGAACGGCATGTCGATCCTCGATGCCGCGCTGGCCGAGCTGAAGCTCAAGGGCGGCAAGACGCTCGACGGCGAACTGGCATTCAAGCTGCACGACACCTTCGGCTTCCCGCTGGACCTGACGCAGGACGTCTGCCGCGAGCAGGAAATCGCCGTGGACGAGGCCGCGTTCGACGCCGCCATGAATCGCCAGCGCGAGCAGGCCCGCGCCGCCGGCAAGTTCAAAATGGCGGCAGGCCTGGAGTACTCGGGCGACAAGACCGTGTTCCACGGCTACGAGACGCTGGAACTGCCGCAGGCCAAGGTCATCGCGCTGTATGTGGACGGCGCCGCGGTCGACGCCATGCAACCGGGCCAGACCGGCGTGGTGGTGCTCGACAACACGCCGTTCTACGCGGAATCCGGCGGTCAGGCGGGCGACCAAGGCGTGCTGAAGGCCGGCAATGCCGTGTTCGCCGTCGCTGACACGACCAAGATCCAGGCTGAAGTGTTCGGCCATCAGGGCACGCTGGAAGGCGGCGCGCTGAAGGTGGGCGACGCCGTGCAGCCGCAGGTGGATGCACTGCGCCGCGCGCGCACCGTGCGCAACCACTCGGCCACGCACCTGATGCACAAGGCGCTGCGCGAAGTGCTGGGCAGCCACGTGCAGCAGAAGGGCTCGCTGGTCGATGCCGACAAGACCCGCTTCGACTTTTCGCACAACGCGCCGATGACGGACGAGCAGATCCGCCGCGTCGAAGAGATCGTCAACGCCGAGATCCTTAGCAACCAGGACACGCATGCCGAAGTCATGCCGTTCGATGACGCGGTCAAGAGTGGCGCCATGGCGTTGTTCGGCGAGAAGTACGCCGATGACGTGCGCGTGCTGTCGATCGGTACTTCAAAGGAACTGTGCGGCGGCACCCACGTGCACCGTACCGGCGACATCGGCCTGTTCAAGATCGTGGTGGAAGGGGGTGTGGCCGCCGGCATCCGCCGCGTGGAAGCGATCACCGGCGACAACGCGCTGCATTACCTGCAGAAGCTCGACGCCAAGCTGAACGAAGCCGCCGCCGCGCTGAAGGCCCAGCCTTCGGAACTGGTGCCGCGCATCGGCCAGGTGCAGGAACAGGTCCGCGCGCTGGAGAAGGAGCTGGAGCGCCTGAAGAGCAAGCTGGCTTCCTCGCAGGGCGATGAGCTGGCCGCGCAGGCGGTCGACGTGAAGGGCCTCAAGGTGCTGGCCGCCCAGCTCGACGGCGCTGACGTGAAGACGTTGCGCGAGACCATGGACAAGCTCAAGGACAAGCTGCAGAGCGCGGCCATTGTGCTGGCGGCGGTGGCCGATGGCAAGGTCAGCCTGATCGCTGGTGTCACGGCCGATGCCACGGGCAAGGTGAAGGCGGGCGAGCTGGTCAACTTTGTCGCGCAGCAGGTCGGCGGCAAGGGCGGTGGTCGTCCTGATATGGCGCAGGCTGGTGGTACCGATCCGGCCAATCTGCCGCAGGCGCTGTCCGGCGTGGCGGAGTGGGTGTCGGCGAAGGTTTGAGGGTTTCCCGACTTTGACAAAAGGGCGCTTCGGCGCCTTTTTGTCGCTTTTGGAACTGGCCTGCGGCACGCCTCCCGCACCACGAGCCCGGGTTTGAGCTAGCCCCGCCCCTCGGAATCCGCCGCCGTCTTGCCCATCAACGCCGACAACAAATCCATCGGCAGCGGAAACACAATGGTCGAACTCTTGTCCCCCGCAATCTGCGTCAGCGTCTGCAGATACCGCAACTGCATGGCCTGAGGCTGGCGTGACAGCATCCGGGCAGCCTCCAGCAATTTCTCCGAAGCCTGCAGCTCGCCTTCCGCATGGATCACCTTGGCGCGCCGCTCGCGCTCGGCCTCGGCCTGACGTGCAATCGCGCGGATCATGGTTTCGTTCAGGTCGACGTGCTTGATCTCGACGTTGGACACCTTGATGCCCCAGCCGTCCGTCTGCGCATCCAGCGCCTGCTGGATGTCGAGATTGAGCTTCTCTCGCTCGGCCAGCATTTCATCCAGCTCATGCTTGCCCAGCACCGAGCGCAGCGTGGTCTGCGCAAGCTGGCTGGTGGCCTCGAGGAAGTTTGCCACCTGGATGATGGCGCGCTCGGGATCCACCACGCGGAAGTAGACCACCGCGTTGACCTTCACTGAAACGTTGTCGCGCGAAATCACATCCTGCGGGGGCACGTCCATCACCACGGTGCGCAGGTCCACCCTGACCATCTGCTGCACGGCCGGAATCAGCAGTACCAGTCCCGGACCCTTGACCCGCCAGAAGCGCCCGAGCATGAACACCACGCCGCGCTCATATTCGCGCAGCACGCGGAACGCCATGATCACCAGCAATGCCAGCAGGAAGATCACACCGCCGAAGCTGAATCCGTAGGCCATGGTCAGGCTCCCTTGTCTGGCACCGGTTGGTTGGGCGGCGCGACGCGCGGCGGGGCGTTGCCAGCTGCGACCACCTCGAGCAGCAGGCCGTGCCGTGCGGTGACGAGCACCGGCGTGCCGCGCGCCAGCGGCCTCGCGCTGCGCACCCGCCAGTTCTCGCCGCGCACCTGGGCCCAACCTTCCTCATGCAGGTCGTCGAGCACTTCGCCGCGGCTGCCCACCAGGGTATCGGCGCCGCTGACCACGGGCCGCCGGCGCGCGCGCAGCAGCATGGCCGACATGCCGAACAGGAACAGGGCCGATATGGCCGACAGCGTGGCGATCAGGGCGATCGGCACGCCGAATCCAGGAACCTCGGTGTCGATCAGCATGACGGCGCCAAAGGCAAACGCGACGATGCCGCCCACGCCCAGCGTGCCGAACGAGGGCAGGAACAACTCGGCCACCATGCAGCCGATGCCCAGCGCGATCAGCCCCAGCCCCGCATAGTTGACCGGCAGCATATGCAGGGCGAACGCCGCGACCAGCAGGCAGATGGCGCCGGCCACGCCGGGCACGACCATGCCGGGTGTCGAGAATTCGAAGATCAGGCCGTAGATGCCGATCATCATCAGGATCAGCGCCACGCTGGGGTCGGTGATCACGGCCAGGAAGCGGCTGCGCCAGTCGGGTTCAAGCGTGACGATCGTGGCGTGGCTGGTCTGCAGCGCGCGCTCGGCGCCTGCCGCTGTCACGCGCTTGCCGTTTACCTGGCGGAGCAGATCGGGCAGGTCCGTGGCCACCATGTCCGCCACGTGCTGCGCCACGGCTTCGTTCGCGGACAGGCTGACGGCTTCGCGCACCGCGCGCTCGGCCCATTCGGCATTGCGGCCGCGCAATTGCGCGAGGCCGCGGATGTAGGCCGAGGCATCGTGCATCTGCTTGCGAGTCATGGTGTCCTGTGCCGCGGGCTCGCTGGCGGGCGACGAGGCCGGCGAGGGGGTGGGGAGCGCCTCCGGCTTCTGTGGGCCGCCGATGCCGATCTGCACGGGGCTGGCCGCGCCCAGATTGGTGCCGGGCGCCATCGCCGCGATATGGCTGGCGTACAGGATGTAGGTGCCGGCGCTCGCGGCACGCGCACCACCGGGAAAGACATAGCTGGCCACCGGCACGGGCGAGGCCAGGATCGCCTGGATGATCTCGCGCATCGACAGGTCGAGCCCGCCGGGCGTGTCCATTTCCAGCACGACAAGCTGGGCGTTGCCCTGGCGCGCGCGTTCCATGCCGCGCATCACGAAGCCCGCGCTGGCCGGGCCGATGGCGCCCTTGAGCGGAATGACATACACGGGACCGGCACCTGCGCCGGCCGTGGCCGGGACAGGGCCGGGCGGCGCCGCTGCCAGCACCGCGAGCGCGAAGCCGGCCAGGAGCAATCCGATATAAAGCCATGGGTGCGCGAGGCGCGCAATGGCGAATCTCATCGCAAAGGGCGTGGCACAGGGGGTGCCATGGTGGCGCCACATTCAGTGTAGGCGACCGGGCACATCCTGCACGCCTGCGCCGCGCCTGTTGAATCAGGCCGCAGCGGGCAGGGGTGGGTTGCCGGCCGGTGCGCCAGGCACCGGCAGGGCCTGGACGAGCGCGTCGAGCGCCGCGCTGGCCATGGCCGGATGCCAGGCCAGCAACGTGCGCACGCGGCCAGCGTCGCCCAGCCCGTGCACGCTGATCGCGGGCAGGTCTCGATACAGGCCAAGCACCGAGCGCGGCACGATGGCGGCGCCGATGCCCGCCGCCGCGCAGGCGACGATGGTGTGGTAGGACCCCAGTTCCAGCACGCGAGGCGGCGCGCCGCCGCCCGCCGCGTGCCAGGCTTCGAGCCGCGCGCGGTAATTGCAGCCCGGCTCGAACCCAAGCAGCGTGGCGGTTTCCAGGTCGGCGGCGCTGCGGATCGGGCGGTGGCCGGCGCGCGCGATCACGACAAGCTCCTCCTCGAAAGCGGGCCGCGATGCCAGCGCTGGGTTGTCGAGCGGCTCGGCCACGAAGGCGCAGTCGGCGTCGAAGCGCTCCAGTGCCTCGAACGCCTGGCGGGTCGTGAGCGTGACCAGCTCGAGCCGGACCTCCGGCCAGGCCTGGTGATAGGCGGCCAGTATGGCCGGCAGCCGGCTGGCGGCGGTGCTTTCCATCGACGCGATGCGCAGTCGTCCGTGCGGGCGTGATGGCAGCACCGCGTGGCGCGCCTCTTCGGCCAGGCGCAGCATGCGGCAGGCGTAGTCGAACAGCGTCTGCCCGGCCGGCGTGAGTACCATGCGCTTGCCGTCGCGCAGGAACAGCTCGACCCCGAGCGATTCCTCCAACTGGCGAATGCGCGTGGTGACGTTGGATTGCACGCGGTGCAGGCGTTCGGCGGCGCGCGTGACGCCGCCTGCCTCCACCACCGTGCGGAAGATTTCAAGCGTGGCGAGGTCCATGGCGGCTCCGATGGGGGGTCTCTCTAGTCATCTCAAACGAAGATGAGCGGCATCTAAATAATTCATTTTTGAAGATGATCGTCAAGGCGTAGCATAGGTGAATCCAGGCGGGTTTGCCACCGGCCGCGACACAGGGAACGACAACATGCCCCATGCGAATATCAAGCTGAGCCCGACACCGGCGACCGGCGCCGAGGCGCACCGGGTGCGGCGCGAGCCGGGAGCCTGGGCAATTGCGCTGGCCGGGCTGGCCGCGCTGGCCGTGGTCATGGGGATCGGCCGCTTCGCCTTCACGCCGCTGCTGCCGATGATGCTGCGCGACGGCACGGTCACCCTGCATGAGGGCGGCTGGCTGGCCACGCTGAACTACATCGGCTATTTCGTGGGCGCCGCGGTCTGCCTGTTCATCCGGCCCGCTCCGGCGCGCATGATCCGGCTCGGGCTGGTGGCCACGGTCTTGCTGACACTCGGCATGGCACTGCCGGGCGGCATGCCGGCGTGGTCGCTGTGGCGCGCGGCCGCGGGCGTGGCGAGTGCGCTGGTCATGGTCTACACCGCGGGCTGGTGCATGCAGCGGCTCGCGGAACTAGGGCAGCCGGCGCTGGGCGGGCTGATCTTCTGCGGGCCGGGCCTCGGCATCGTGGTCACGGGCGTCTCGGTGTTTGCCATGGTCGGCGCCGGCTGGCATGCGGTGGCGGGGTGGATCGCCTTCACGGTGATGGCCGCCGTGCTGGTGCTGGCGGTATGGCGCATCTTCACCCCCGGCGACGGTGCGCCGCATGCTGACGCCACGCGCCCGGAAACCCATCCTGCCCATGGCGCGCGGCTCGGCGGCGAGGCCTGGGCGCTGACGCTGGCCTATGGCCTGGCCGGATTCGGCTACATCATCACCGCGACCTTCCTGCCCGTGATCGCGCGGCAGGCAATGCCCGGCTCGGTGTGGGCCGACCTGTTCTGGCCGGTCTTCGGGGCTGGTGTGTCGATCGGCGCGTTCCTGGCCACGCGCGTCGGCATGGCACACGATAACCGCCGCCTGCTTGCGTGGTCCTACGCCATGCAGGCGCTGGGTGTCGCGATCGCCGTGGTGTTCCCGACGGTTGCCGGATTTGCCGTCAGCAGCCTGCTCGCGGGCCTGCCATTCACCGCGCTGGTGTCGTTTGCGATGCGCGAGGCGCGCCGTTTGTGGGGGCCGCAGGCGCCCCGCCTGATGGGCCTGATGACCGCGTCCTACGGACTTGGGCAGATCGCCGGGCCGCCGCTGGCGACAGCGCTGGTGGCGCGATCGGGCGGCTTTGCCAGCTCGCTCGCCTGCGCCTCGGCCGCCTTGCTGGCCGGTGCCGTGATGTTCGTCTGGATGCGCCGCGCATGGCCGATGCAGGCGCCGCGGCAGACTGCGCTACAGTAACGCCTTCGCCGCCCTTTTGCGGATTCCCAGATTCACCAAGCCGGGACCACACCGGCACCACGAACACCGGGCGGCGCTGGAGCGACCCCCCATGTCTTTTTCATTGCAGCCGGCGCGTGCCGCCGGCGCACCCAGTCCCACTACGCCAGAAGAGCAGCGCGTCCGCGTAGACCTGGCCGCCGCCTATCGGCTGTCGGCCCTGCAGGGCTGGGATGACCTGATCTACACGCACATTTCGGCCACGGTGCCCGGTGAGCCGGATCACTTCCTGATCAATCCGTTCGGCTTCGCCTTCGAGGAGATCCGCGCCTCGGACCTCGTCAAGATCAATGGCCGCGGCGAGGTGGTCGGCGAAACGTTGCATCCGGTCAACGTGACCGGCTTCGCGCTGCACGGCGCCGTTCATGTGGCGCGTGCGGACGCCATGTGCGTCATGCACCTGCACAACACCGCTGGCATTGCCGTCTCCGCGCAGGCGGAGGGGCTGCTGCCGTTGTCCCAGCATGCCATGCGCTTCCATGGCCGCATTGCGTACCACGACTACGAGGGGCTCGCGTTCTCGCCGGCGGAGGGTTCGCGGCTGACGGCATCGCTGGGCCAGCAGCAGGCCATGCTGCTGCGTAATCACGGCACACTGACCGTCGGCCGCACCGTCGCCGAAGCCTATGTGCTGATGGCGACGCTGATCAAGGCCTGCGAGATCCAGATCGGTGCACAGGCTGGCGGCCGGCTGGTGCGGCCTGCGCCTGGCGTGGCCGACAAGGCGTCCGAACAGCTCTACGACAACGGCGCCATCGAAGGCGCGCTGGAGTGGCCGGCGCTGCTGCGCAAACTCGATAGAATCGATCCCTCATATCGGGACTGATCGTCCCTGTTCACCCGATCCCACTACACGCAAAGACAACACAAGGAGCCATCCATGCCGACTTTCCACGTAGAGATGTTTGAAGGCCGCACCGTCGAGCAGAAACGCAAATTCGTCGAGGCCGTGACGCGCGTCACCTGCGAGACGCTGGGCTGCACCGCTTCGGCGGTCGACATCATCATCACCGACGTCAAGCGCGAGAACTGGGCCACCGGCGGCGAGCTGTGGTCCGACAAGCCGTAATCCTCGATACGCCATAGCCCAGATGACCATGCAGCATTTCGCCTCGGACAACTACGCCGGCTTTTGCCCGGAATCCCTGAAGTATTTCCTGGAGGCCAACGGCACCGGCCATGAACAGGCCTACGGCGACGACTCCTGGACGCAAAAAGTCTGCGACCGGATCCGCGACCTGTTCCAGACCGATTGCGAAGTGTTCTTCGTCTTCAACGGCACCGCGGCCAATTCGCTGGCGTTGTCGGCGCTGTGCCAGTCGTACCATTCGGTCATCTGCCACGAGCTGGCGCATATCGAGACCGACGAGTGCGGCGGGCCGGAGTTCTTCTCCAACGGCTCGAAGCTGCTGACCGCGCCGGGCGAGAACGGCAAGCTCACGGCCGATGCGGTCGAGGCGCTGGTTACGCGGCGCTCGGACATCCACTACCCGAAGCCCAAGGTGGTGTCGCTGACGCAGTCCACCGAGGTCGGCACGGTCTATACGGTGGAAGAGGTGCGCGCGATTGCCGCCATCGCCAAGCGCCGGCAGCTTCGCGTGCATATGGACGGCGCGCGTTTCGCCAACGCGGTGGCCTCGCTCGGTGTGCATCCGTCCGAGATCACGTGGCGCGCCGGCGTCGATGTGCTGTGCTTCGGCGGCACCAAGAACGGCTTGCCGGTGGGCGAGGCGGTGGTGTTCTTCGACCGGCGCCTGGCCGAGGACTTTGCCTATCGCGTCAAGCAAGCCGGGCAGCTTGCATCGAAGATGCGTTTCATTTCGGCGCCGTGGCTCGGGCTGCTGGAAAACGATGTCTGGTTGTCGAACGCCCGCCACGCCAACGCCATGGCGCAGCTGCTGCAGTCACGCATCGCCGACATTCCCGGTGTGCGCATCATGTTTCCGACCGAGTCCAATGCCGTGTTTGCCGAGCTGCCATTGCCGGCGATCGAAGCGCTGCGCGCGAAAGGCTGGCGCTTCTATACGTTCATCGGCGCGGGCGGCTGCCGCTTCATGTGCGCGTGGGACCTGCAGCCGGAGACCGTCGAGGCCCTGGCGGCCGATCTGCGCGCGGCCTGCGCCGCCTGCTGAAACGAGCCGGCAGGCGTAAGATACCGGGCGGTAGCAGAACATAACGAGACACACCCAGGAGCCCCTGATGCAATACCGATTCTGCCCGCAATGCGGCGCGCCGCTCGAGGTGCTGCCGCTGTCGGGGCGCGAACGCCACGCCTGTGTCCAGTCGGACTGCGGCTTCGTGCACTGGAACAACCCGCTGCCGGTGCTGGCCGCGGTGGTCGAGTACGAAGGCAAGCTGCTGCTCGCGCGCAATGCGGCGTGGCCGGAACAGATGTTCGCGCTGGTCACCGGCTTCCTGGAGCGTGACGAGACCCCCGAGCTTGGCGTGGCGCGCGAGCTCAAGGAAGAAACGAATCTCGACACCGAAGCCGTGTCGCTGATCGGCGTTTACGAGTTCATGCGCAAGAACGAGCTGATCATCGCTTATCACGTGAAGGCGAGCGGCAATATCGCACTGTCCGAAGAACTGGCCGAGTACAAGCTGGTGGCGCCCGAAAAAATGCGCATCTGGTCCGCCGGCACCGGGTTCGCGGTGGCCGACTGGCTGCACGCCCGAGGGTATCCGGTACGCTTCTTCGATCGCCGCACGGGCGAAGACATCCCCGACCCGCGCCAGCCGAGTGACTTCAGCGTCCTGAGCGGTTCGCTACAATACCGGGTCTGAAGACTGATAAAAGCAAGGAAGAGAGGAATGGAGTTCCAGAAAGAAGTGGATGCGCGCGGCCTGAACTGCCCGCTGCCGATCCTGCGTACCAAGAAGGCCCTGGCCGACATGGCCAGCGGCGAGGTGCTCAAGGTGCTGGCCACCGACCCCGGCGCCACGCGCGATTTCCAGGCGTTTGCCAAGCAGACCGGCAACGAATTGCTGTCGCACCAGGAAGTCGACAAGGTGTTCGTGTTCTACATGCGCCGCCGCTGAACGCTGCGGCCAGACGGCCGGAAAGCAGAAAAGCCGCCCAAGGGCGGCTTTTTTACTGGCGCGTGCCGACCTGTTGTCAGGCCGCCGTGCCGTCGGCCAGGTACGTGCCGCGGTGTTCCAGGTAGTCGCGGAAGCCCGTGCCGACTTCGGGGTGCTTCAGCGCGTACTCGACGGTCGCCTTCAGGTAGCCGAGCTTGCTGCCGCAGTCGTAGCGGGTGCCCTGGTAGCGGTAGGCCAGTACCTGTTCCTGGCTGAGCAGCGACTGGATCGCGTCAGTCAGCTGGAACTCGCCGCCCGCGCCCGGCTTCAGTTCGCGCAGGTGGTCGAAGATGCGCGGCGTCAAAATGTAGCGGCCGACCACGCCGAGGTTCGACGGGGCCTCTTCCGGCGCCGGCTTTTCGACGATGCCCGACATCTTGATGACGCCTTCGTCCCATTCGCGGCCATCGACCACGCCATAGGAGCGGCTTTGTTCCGGGGCGATCTCTTCGACGCCAAGCACCGAGCAGTTGTAGTGGTTGTACAGGTCCACCATCTGCTTCATCACCGGCGGGGTGCCGTCGATCAGGTCGTCCGCCAGCATCACCGCGAACGGGGCTTCACCCACGAGCTTCGCGGCGCACAGCACGGCGTGGCCCAGGCCCAGCGCTTCGGGCTGGCGCACGTAGTAGCACTCCACATTGGCGGGCTTGATTGAACGCACCACATCGAGCAACGCCTGCTTGTTCTTGGCCTCAAGCTCCACTTCCAACTCAAAGGCCTTGTCGAAGTGATCTTCGATGGCGCGCTTGGAGCGGCCGGTGACGAAGATCATTTCGGTGATGCCGGCGGCCATGGCTTCTTCCACCGCGTACTGGATCAGCGGTTTGTCGACCACGGGCAGCATTTCCTTGGGGCTGGCCTTGGTGGCCGGCAGAAAACGGGTGCCCAGGCCCGCGACCGGGAAGACGGCCTTGGTAACGCGATTTTCCATGTCTGGTATTCCTTCGGTTTCGATTTATAACCGTGCCGGATCGTGCGGGGCCCGTCTGTCGGTCTCTGTCCGACGCAAGCCGGAACAGAGGCCGATGCACCCTCAAATAGTTTAGGCCGGCAGGCGCTGCAACTGGTCCTGGAGCTTGACCAGCGTCTGTTCGAAATCGGTCAGGCGCTGGGTTTCCTGTGCCACCACGGCGGGCGGCGCCTTGGCGACAAAGCTCTCGTTCGACAGCTTGCCACGGCACTTTCCGATCTCGCCGGCGATGCGCTCGATCTCCTTCGACAGGCGCACGCGCTCGGCGGCAACGTCGATCTCGATCTTCAGCAGCAGGTGGTTGCCACCGACGATGGCTACCGGCGCGCCGGCGCCTTCGGTCTGCAGGGTGGCGTCGTCTTCGAAGATGCGCACCTCGGATAGCTTCGCCAGTGCCTGGATGTGCGCGCTGGCCTCGCGCAGGAAGGCGTTGTCGCCATGCGCATAGAGCGGAATACGCTGGGCCGGCGAGATATTCATTTCGCCGCGCAGGTTGCGGCAGGCGTCCACCATGGCCTTGAGCTGCGCCACCCATTGCTCGGCGGCTTCATCGATCTTCGCCATGGCCGGCAGCGGGTAGGCCTGCTGCGCGAGGCTTTCGCTGCCATCGCCCTTGGCGCGGCCGGCCAGCGGCGCGACCTTTTGCCACAGCTCTTCCGTGATGAACGGGATGATCGGGTGCGCCAGGCGCAGCACGGTTTCCAGCACGCGCAGCAGCGTGCGGCGCGTGGCGCGCTGCTGGGCTTCCGTGCCGGTCTGGATCTGCACCTTGGCCAGTTCCAGGTACCAGTCGCAGTACTCGTCCCAGACGAACTTGTAGATGGCGTTGGCGACGTTGTCGAAACGGTACTCGGCAAAGCCCTTTTCGACCTCGGCTTCCACGCGCTGCAGCAGCGACACGATCCAGCGGTCGGCCTGCGAGAAGTGCAGGTAGCCGTCCGGGCCACAGTCGTTGTTGCACGGGCCCATGCCGCAATCATGGCCTTCGGTGTTCATCAGCACGAAGCGCGTGGCGTTCCACAGCTTGTTGCAGAAGTTGCGGTAGCCTTCGCAGCGGCCGGTGTCGAAATTGATGTTGCGGCCCAGCGTCGCCAGCGAGGCAAAGGTGAAGCGCAGCGCATCGGCGCCAAAGGCGGGGATGCCTTCGGGAAATTCCTTCTTCGTCTTCTTCTCGATCTTCGGTGCGTCCTTCGGGCGGCGCAGGCCGGTGGTGCGCTTCTTCAGCAGCGTGTCGAGGTCGATGCCATCGATCAGGTCCACCGGGTCGAGCGTGTTGCCCTCGGACTTGCTCATCTTCTTGCCTTCCGAGTCGCGCACCAGGCCGTGCACGTAGACGGTATGGAAGGGGACCTGGCCGGTGAAGTGCTTGGTCATCATGACCATGCGCGCCACCCAGAAGAAGATGATGTCGTAGCCGGTCACCAGCACCGACGACGGCAGGAAGTGCTTGAGTTCGGGCGTTTGCTCGGGCCAGCCCAGCGAGGAGAACGGCACCAGGGCCGACGAGAACCACGTGTCGAGCACGTCTTCCTCGCGGCGCAGCGCGCCGGTGCTGCCGGCGGCCTTGGCCTTGGCAAGCGCTTCTTCTTCCGTGCGCGCGACGAAGCAGTTGCCGGCGTCGTCGTACCAGGCCGGGATCTGGTGGCCCCACCACAGCTGACGCGAGATGCACCAGTCCTGGATATTGGCCAGCCACTGGTTGTAGGTGCTGTTCCAGTTCTCGGGCACCAGCTTGATCTCGCCGCTTTGCACGGCGTCGAGCGCCACTTCGGCGATCGAGCGGCCCGGGTGGAAGGTGCCTTCCGGCGCCGGCTTGCTCATGGCGACGAACCACTGATCGGTCAGCATCGGTTCGATGGCGCTGCCGGTGCGTTCGCTGCGCGGCGTCATCAGCTTGTGCTTCTTGGTCTCGACCAGCAGGCCTTGGGCGTCGAGGTCGGCGACGATGGCCTTGCGCGCGTCGTAGCGATCCTGGCCGGCATAGTGGCCGGGCGCGTCGGCAGTGATCTTGGCGTCCAGCGTGAGGATCGAGATCTGCGGGAGATTGTGGCGCTGGCCGACGGCGTAGTCGTTGAAGTCATGCGCCGGCGTCACCTTGACCACGCCGGTGCCGAATTCGCGGTCGACGTATTCGTCGGCAATCACGGGGATGCGGCGGCCGGTCAGCGGCAGTTCCACTTCCTTGCCGATCAGGTGGGCGTAGCGCTCGTCCTCGGGATGGACCATGACGGCCACGTCGCCGAGCATGGTTTCGGGGCGGGTGGTGGCGACGGTCAGGTGCGTCAGGCCGCCCTTGGCGTCGGCCTCGACCAGCGGGTAGCGGATATGCCAGAGGAAGCCTTCTTCCTCGACGCTGTCGACTTCCAGGTCCGACACGGCGGTGCCCAGCACCGGATCCCAGTTCACCAGGCGCTTGCCGCGGTAGATCAGGCCCTGTTCATGCAGGCGCACGAAGACCTCGGTGACCGCCTTCGACATGTCGGGCGACATGGTGAAGTACTCGCGGGTCCAGTCGATCGACGCGCCCATGCGGCGCACCTGGCGGGTGATGGTCGAACCCGACTCTTCCTTCCAGGCCCAGACTTTCTCGGTGAATTTTTCGCGGCCCAGGTCGTGGCGGGATACGCCTTGCGCTTCGAGCTGGCGCTCGACCACGATCTGCGTGGCGATCCCCGCGTGGTCCGTGCCCGGCACCCAGAGCGTATTCGCGCCCAGCATGCGCGCATGGCGGGTCAGGCCGTCCATGATGGTCTGGTTGAAGGCATGGCCCATGTGCAGCGTGCCGGTCACGTTCGGCGGCGGCAGCTGGATGGCGAAATCAGGCTTGGCCGGGTCGAACGTCGGCTGGGCGATGCCGCGCTTCTCCCACTCGGGGCCCCACTTCGCCTCGATGGCGGCGGGTTCGAAGCTCTTGGCAAGGGATTGGTCTTGGGCGGTCATGCTGGGATGTCGAGGTTTTGCGTCGGGGCATGTCGCAGGCGGGGTGCGCTAGGCCTGCGGCTGGCGGGGGCATTGTGCATTGCGCCAGTAAAACCCCAAATTATACGGAACGTCGCCGGACGGGGAGGAATTCGTTCGCTTCGCGGGGTGGGGGGTCGGTATAATTTGGGGTTTGAATTTGATTGTGTGGCGGGTTTTGGGGTTGGACTGGCCTTGGCGTGCTTGGCAATAGCTGCTGTTTCGCCGGCGTAGCCGGCGAGTCACTTTTTGTCCGAGCCAAAAAACGCGTTTACCGGCGGGCACAAGCCCAAGCTCGTAGGGACCACCTCCTTCGAAATCGCTGAGCTGGGAGTGGCCCCCGGTGGATGCTCTCGGGTGAGCAGCCTCGGCCTCTTCGAGTCTTTCCACCGAGAGTTGTCGCTGCGGCGTCGAATTGCTCCGCCCTTTCCAGGGGGGGACCACTCAGAGAGTAGCGGTTTCGAAGGAGGTGGCTTTATCGGGCTTGGGCTTATGCCCGCCGGTAAACGCGCTTTTTGGTTACTTTTTGTCGCTTGGACAAAAAGTGACCCGCCCGCTACGCCGGCGGAACCGCAGCGCCTCCACGAGCCCAGACCCGTAAACAACCAACCACCCATCCGCCTAATCAGAACATCCCTGATGTCCGACCTGCTCGCCAACCTGAACGCCGAACAACTCGCCGCCGTCACGCTACCTGACGAGCCGGCCCTGATCCTGGCCGGCGCGGGCAGCGGCAAGACGCGCGTGCTGACCACGCGTATAGCCTGGCTGATCCAGAACGGACGCGTATCCCCTGCGGGCATCCTTGCAGTGACCTTCACCAACAAGGCCTCCAAGGAAATGCAAACGCGCCTGTCGTCCATGCTGCCGATCAACACACGCGGCATGTGGATCGGCACGTTCCACGGCCTCTGCAACCGCATGCTGCGCGCGCATTTCCGCGATGCCGGCCTGCCGCAGACCTTTGCCATCCTTGACAGCCAGGATCAGCTTTCAGCCCTCAAGCGGCTGCTAAAAGCCCTCAATGTCGACGACGAGAAGTACCCCGCCAAGAACCTCCAGTACTTCATCAACAACGCCAAGGAACAAGGCCTGCGCCCGGCCGACGTAGAGGCCAACGACGACTTCAACCGCCGCTTCGTCGACCTCTACGCCGCCTACGACCAGCAGTGCCAGCGCGAAGGCGTGGTGGACTTTGCCGAGCTGCTGCTGCGCTGCTACGAACTGCTGCGCTACAACGACGCCATCCGCCAGCATTACCAGCACCGTTTCCGCCATGTGCTGGTGGACGAGTTCCAGGACACCAACGTGCTGCAGTACCAGTGGCTCAAGCTGCTGGCCGGCCACGGCACGCAAAATCCGGCCGCGGTGTTCGCCGTGGGCGACGATGACCAGAGCATCTACGCGTTCCGTGGCGCGAACGTCGGCAATATGCGCGACTTCGAACACGAGTTCCGCGTCCGCAAGATGATCAAGCTGGAGCAGAACTACCGCTCGCACGGCCATATTCTCGATTCGGCCAACCACCTGATCTCGCACAATGCCCGCCGCCTGGGCAAGAACCTGCGCACCGATGCCGGCCACGGCGAGCCGGTGCGCGTATTCCAGGCCGGCTCGGACCAGCAGGAGGCTGCGTGGATGATCGAGGAGATCCGCGACCAGATCGCGCAGGGCATGAGCCGCTCGGAAATCGCGATCCTCTACCGCAGCAACGCGCAGTCGCGCGTGATCGAGCATGCGCTGTTCTCGGCCGGTATCGCGTACCGAGTGTACGGCGGCCTGCGCTTCTTCGAGCGCGCCGAAATCAAGCACGCGCTGGCCTACCTGCAACTGCTGGAGAACCCCCGCAACGACGCTGCCTTCGGCCGCGTGGTGAACTTCCCCGCGCGCGGCATTGGTGCGCGCTCGCTCGAACAACTTCAGGACGCCGCCCGCCAGTACAACTGTTCTCTGTCAGAGGCCGTGGCCTATGTGGCCGGCGCGGCGGGCAGCAAGCTGGCAGCATTCGTCCGCCTGATCGAGCAGATGCGCGCCGAGACGCGGCGCATGACGCTGGCCGAGGTGGTCGAGTACGTGACCAACACCAGCGGCCTGATCACGCATTACCAGGGCGAGAAGGAAGGCCAGGACCGCATCGAGAATTTGCAGGAACTGGTGACCGCGGCGCAGGCGTTTGTCGTGGAGGAAGGCTACGGGCTGGACGCGCTGGCCGCGGTGATCCCGGTCGGCTTCGAATCGCGCGTGGCCCAGGCCGTGCCGCAACTCGCCGACGGCGATCAGGCGCAGCAGGTGCTCGACCCCGAAGCGCTGCCGGTGGTGATGACGCCGCTGGTGGCCTTCCTGACCCACGCTTCGCTGGAGGCCGGCGACAACCAGGCCCAGGCCGGCCAGGACGCGGTGCAGATGATGACCGTGCATGCGGCCAAGGGCCTTGAATTCAACGTGGTGTTTATCACGGGACTGGAAGAAGGCCTGTTCCCGCATGAAAACAGCGCGATGGAGCCGGACGGGCTGGAGGAAGAGCGTCGCCTGATGTACGTGGCGATCACGCGTGCGCGCGAGCGCCTGTACCTGTCCTTTGCGCAAAGCCGCGTGTTGCACGGCCAGATGCGCTACCACGTGCGCTCGCGCTTCTTCGAGGAACTGCCCGATGGCGCGCTGAAGTGGCTGACGCCGCAGCAGCAGGGCTATGGCGGCGTCAGCCGCCAGGAACGCGACACCGCGTGGGGCCGCGAGTGGTTCCGCAAGCCCGAGGATGTCCCGTACTCCGGCAACAAGCCCACCGGCGGCATGGACACCGGCAACGGCTACGCCGATGCAAAGCGCGAGGCCGGCACGGGCTTCCGCGTCGGCCAGCAGGTCTTCCATACCAAGTTTGGCGAGGGCAAGATCAAGGCGCTGGAAGGGGATGGCGCGGATGCCCGCGCCCAGATCGATTTCAAGCGCCACGGCACCAAGTGGCTGGCCCTGGCGGTGGCGAAGCTGGACCCGATCAACTGAGCGGGGCCGGCTTCGTGGCGGATTCAGGGGAGGGGTGGCCGGAATTCGGCGGTCCTTTGCCGCCGCGCCGACCGTTGCCTTGGCCGCTCAGGTTGGCGTGGCTTCTTCCGCGGGGACGACATTGAAGCAGCCCCGGTACGTCGCATAGAACGAGCAGTACAGGATGGCCAGCATCAGCAGCGAATACGGCGTGACCAGGAACGACAGCACGGTCTCGGCGCCGAACGCGCTGAAGAGGAGTTCAAGGAAGAACGGAATCGCCACCAGCAGCACGGCGAACAGCACCACGTAGGTGAAGAAAGCCCCGCGGTTGCGCCAGCACGCGGTCCAGCTGAAGAACATCGCCTTGACGGGCGGCACGCCATGCCACGCTGCCAGCAGCGGCGCGAACCAGAACATCATCGCGATCGGCGTGTAGAGCAGCGCGCCAATCAGCAGCGCATAGTAGAGCTGGCGCACGGCCTCGGCCGTCAGCGTCTCTTCCTTCAGCAGGATCGGCAACAGCGCGCTCATGTCCACCAGTGCGCCGGCGATCAGGCTCAGCAGGAACACCAGCCCCGCATAGACCCCGCCGAGCACCAGCAGGTTGCGCGTGGCTTCCTTGCCGTTGGTGCGGAATCCGGCCAGTAACACCGTCGGCAGCACGCGCTTGTTCTGGATGACTTCACGGCAGGCTGTCATCACGCCCACCGACAGGCCGGGCGTCACGACCAGCAGCGCGATGATGCCGATCAGCGGTACCACGATGGCCAGTTGCGCCGCGATCAGGTAGATGAACAGCAGCATCAGGAACGCAAGCGGATTCTTGCGGAACAGCCAGATGCCCTGGCGGAACCAGACGTAGCCTTCCTTGGCGGGGACTTCCAGTAGTTGCATACCAATCAGATCCAGGCGAGCGCGGCGGCGTCCGCGGTCATGGCAAGGCGCCGGCGCAGAATGCGTTCGAAATGGGTCGGGTCATGCGGCTGAAGCATGTCGGCTTCGCGCGGGAGGTAGAAGTCCCACAGGCGCGACACCCAGAAGCGCAGCGCGCCCGCGCGCAGCATGTTGCGCCAGTGCGTGGTTTCAGTGTCGGTCAGCGGCCTGACCGCATGATAGGCCCGCACCAGTGCCTGCGCCCGGGCGTTGTCCAGCTCGCCGGTGGCCAGGTCGATGCACCAGTCGTTGACGGTCACGGCCAGGTCGAACAGCCACTTGTCGTTGCCGGCGAAATAGAAATCGAAGAAACCGCCCAGGCGGTGGTGGCCCTTGCCGTCTTCCTCGAACAGCGCGTTGTCGCGGAACAGGTCGCAGTGGCACGGCCCGCCCTGCAGCACCGCGTAGTCGGCACTGCCGAAGAACGCCGTCTGGTGCGCGATTTCCTGCTGCAGCAGCGTGCGCTGCTGCGCGTCGAGGAACGGCACGATCTCGGCTTCGGTCTGCTGCCACCAGGACAGGCTGCGCAGGTTGGGCTGCTGGCGCGGGTAGTCCTCGCCGGCCACGTGCATGCGCGCGAGCATGTCGCCGACCTGCGCGCAGTGCTCGGCGTCGGGCTTGAGCTGGGATGCGCCCGGCAGGCGCGTGACGATGGTGGCGGGCTTGCCCTTGAGCGTGCGCAGGATCTCGCCGTCGCGCGCCGGGATGGGCGCGGGCACGGTGATGTCGCGTGCGGCAAGGTGCGCCATCAGGTGCAGGTAGTAGGGCAGCTGCGCGAACGTCAGCCGCTCGAAGATAGTCAGCACGTACTCGCGCGTGCAGCCATCCTGCTCCATGGTCAGAAAGAAGTTGCTGTTCTCGATGCCGGAGGCGATGCCGCGCAATGCGCGGACTTCGCCAAGGTCGTAGTCAAGCAGCCAGCGGGCGATCTCGTCCTGCGAGACCGTGGTGAATACGGCCATACTCGTCGTGTGATGCGAAACGGAAAGCGGCGGCACGAAGGGGGCCGCCGCCGCGGCAATACTGCCGGAGGACCGGCGCGGCCCGGGCATGCCCGGGCCGTGGGTAGTCGGAATCAGAACTGCAGATTGACCGAAGGCACGCGATTGACGTCATGCTCGCGGATCTTGGGCGAGCTGTCTTCCGGCTTGCTCATCTGGTACTTGGTGCCGAACCCGGACTTTACCTGGATATCGGTGGCACGGCCCTTGTCGCGGTACTCACGCACTTGCGTGCCATCGCGCTCATTGAGCTGGAAGCTCGGCTCGCGTGGCTTGTTGATCTGCGACTTGGCGGCCGGGGCAATCGGCTGGTTGTTGATCCGGTTCAGTTCCTGCTGCGTCAGGGCGTTGCTTTCCTCGGCGGGCTGCGCAAGCGTGACGCCGGGCAGTGCCAGCGCCAACACCGCGGCGGCCAGGGCAAGGCGCGGCGTCCGTGCGGTGGCCTTCTCTGCGGACCGGAGTGAGGGGGAGTTCATCAGGGGCTCCTGTGCGGCGCAGCGGTCGGGACGGCACGCTGCGCGGCGGAATGGGGCGTTGGCTGCAACCCGGGACGCCGGGCTTTGGCAAGCGGATACCTCCCATTCTAGCAATTCCTGCCGCGAAAGGGCCGCTGCCGTGGCCTCTGGGGCACCCGGGCAACGCCGCATCGGGTGGCCCTTGCGCCGGTGACGCAGGGCTCCCTTGTCCACCACTCTTGTCTTACAGGTAGAACATTTCTTCCTTGGGCGGGATCGGCTTGTCGCCGCCGCGGCGCTCGTAGTATTCGTAGACCGCTTCGAGCACTTCATGCGGCTCGTCGACGATCTTCATCAGATCGAGGTCGTGTTCCGCAATGAGTCCCATGGGCAGCAGCGTGAAGCGGAACCAGTCAAGCAGGCCCTTCCAGAAGCGGCTGCCGAACATCACCACGGGCACCGAACGCGACTTGCCGGTCTGCACCAGCGTCAGCACCTCGGCGAGTTCATCGAGCGTGCCGAAACCGCCCGGCATGACGATGAAGGCGTCGGAGTTCTTGACGAAGGTGACCTTGCGCGTAAAGAAATGGCGGAACCGCATGGCAATGTCCTGGTACGGATTGCCCTGCTGTTCGTGCGGCAGTTCGATGTTCAGGCCGACGCTGGCCGACTTGCCGGCGTGCGCGCCCTTGTTGGCCGCTTCCATGATGCCGGGGCCGCCGCCGGAGATCACGGCGAAGCCGGCGTCGGAGAACAGCCGCGCGATTTCGATGGTGCGCTGGTAGTAAGGCGAGTCTTCGCGCAGGCGCGCGCTGCCATAGATCGACACCGCTGGCCGGATCTCCGACAGGTACTCGGTGGCCTCGATGAACTCTGCCATAATCGTGAACATTTGCCACGAGGCGCGCGCCTTCTTTGCGGTGGCGCGATCTTCGTCGGCCAGCGCACGCAGGCTCGGAATCATCTTGCGCGGATTCGCGCGCGAGCCCGCCGTGCCATCGGCCGGCGCCTGCGCGGGGTGGCCCGCGGCGGCGGCGTCGGCCGCGGCGGCCACGGCCGCGGCGTGTTCAGCAGCAGCTTCCGGCGGGGGTTGGACGGTATCGCCGGAGATATCGGAAACATCCGGGTCGGCAAGGGGGGCGGTCGAGGCACCGCCAGCTGCAGCACCAGTCAATTTAGAGTCCATGGGAATGTCGGATAGTCCAAAAACACTCTTGCTCGTCGATGGATCGAGCTATTTGTATCGCGCTTATCACGCGCTGCCGGACCTGAGGAATGGTGAGGGTCTGCCCACAGGGGCAATCTACGGCATGATCAATATGCTGCGCAAGCTGCGCAACGATTACCCGGCAGAGTATAGCGCCTGCGTGTTCGACGCCAAGGGCAAGACCTTCCGCGATGACATGTATCCGGCGTACAAGGAGCATCGCCCGTCGATGCCCGAAGACCTGGCGCGCCAGATCGAGCCGATCCACGAAGCCGTGCGCGCGCTCGGCTGGCCGATCGTCGTGGTCGACGGCGTGGAGGCCGACGACGTGATTGGCACGCTCGCGCGGCAGGCGTGCGAGCAGGGCGTGCGCACGGTGGTGTCCACCGGCGACAAGGATCTTGCGCAGCTCGTCAACGACCACGTCACACTGGTCAACACCATGAGCGGCGAAGTGCTCGACCCGGCCGGCGTCAGCAACAAGTTCGGCGTGCCGCCGGAACGCATCGTCGACTACCTGTCGCTGATCGGCGATGCGGTCGACAACGTGCCCGGCGTGCCCAAGGTCGGCCCCAAGACCGCCGTGAAATGGCTGAACGAACACGGCACGCTCGACGCGATCATGGCGAACGCCGCGGGCATCAAGGGCGTGGTCGGCGAGAACCTGCGCAATACGCTGGACTGGTTGCCGAAGGCGCGCGAGCTGGTCACGGTGAAGACCGACTGCGACCTCAACGCATCGGTGGCGGATTTCCACGCGCTGCGCGAAATGGGCGAGGACAAGGAAAAGCTGATCGCGTTTTTCACGCGCTATGGCTTCAAGACGTGGCTGCGCGAGGCGACCGGCGAAAGCCTTCCTGATCCGCGCGCGCAGGCACGCGCACGCGCCGCGGCGGCACCGGCGCAAGGCGGGCTGTTCGATGCTCCGGCCGCCCCCTCGGCCGCGCCGGATGCCATGCCCGCCGAGGACGCGGCGCCGAGCGAGATCCGCTACGAGATGGTGACGAGCGAAGCCGCGTTCGAAGCGTGGATGCAGCGTATTGAAAGCGCGCCGCTGACGGCGATCGATACCGAGACCACATCGCTCGATCCGATGCTCGCACAGCTGGTCGGCATCTCGCTGTCGGTGGAGCCTGGCGAGGCATGCTATATCCCGGTCGGCCACCGCGGCCCCGATGTCGCTGGCATGGACAACAACGGCCAGCTTTCGCGCGATGCCGTGCTCGCCCGCATGCGCGCGTGGCTGGAGGACGACAGCAAGCTGAAGCTCGGCCAGAACATCAAGTACGACATCCACGTGTTCGCCAACCACGGCGTGACGCTGCGCGGCGTCGCGCAGGACACCATGCTGGAAAGCTACGTGCTGGCCTCGCACCGCAATCACGGCATGGACAGCCTGGCTGAGCGCCTGCTGAACCTGAAGACCATTACTTACGAAGAAGTCTGTGGCAAGGGCGCGAGCCAGATCGGCTTCGACCAGATCGACCTGGCGCGCGCCACCGAGTACGCGGCCGAAGACGCCGACGTCACGCTGCGACTGCATCGCAAGATGTTCCCGCAGGTACACGCTGCGCCGGGCCTGCGCCGCGTGTACGAGGAGATCGAGATCCCGGTGTCCGTGGTGCTGCAGAAAATCGAACGCAACGGCGTCCTGATCGATGCCGAACGGCTGGCCACGCAGAGCGCCGAACTGGGCCAGCGCATGCTCGCGCTGGAGCAGGCCGCGTACGATGCGGCGGGGCAACCGTTCAACCTGGGCTCGCCCAAGCAGATCGGCGAGATCCTCTTCAACCAGATGAAGCTGCCGGTGGTCAAGAAGACCGCGAGCGGCGCGCCGTCGACCGACGAAGAGGTGCTGCAGAAGCTGGCCGAGGATTACCCGCTGCCCAAGGTGCTGCTGGACTACCGCGGCCTGGCCAAGCTCAAGTCCACCTACACGGACAAGCTGCCGAAGATGGTCAACCCGAACACCGGTCGCGTGCATACCAGCTACGGTCAGGCTACGGCGGTGACGGGCCGGCTGGCATCGACGGAGCCGAACCTCCAGAACATCCCGGTGCGCACGGAAGAGGGCCGTCGCATCCGCGAAGCGTTTATCGCGCCGCCGGGCAGTGTGATCGTATCGGCCGACTACTCGCAGATCGAGCTGCGCATCATGGCCCATATCTCGGGCGACGAGAACCTGCTGCGCGCGTTCGCCAACGGCGAGGACATCCACCGCGCCACCGCCGCCGAAATCTTCGGCGTCGAGCGCGAGGCCGTCAGCAGCGAGCAGCGCCGCTATGCCAAGGTGATCAACTTCGGCCTGATCTACGGCATGAGCGCGTTCGGGCTGGCCAGCAACCTGGGCATCGAGCGCGAAGCCGCCAAGCACTATATTGACCGCTACTTCATGCGCTACCCCGGCGTGGCGCAATACATGGAAGACACGCGCCAGACCGCGCGCGAACAGGGCTATGTCGAGACCGTGTTCGGCCGCCGCCTGTGGTTGCCGGATATCAAGGGCGGCAGCGGGCCGCGCCGCCAGGCCGCGGAGCGCGCGGCCATCAACGCGCCGATGCAGGGCACGGCCGCGGACCTGATCAAGCTGTCGATGATCGCGGTGCAGGGCTGGCTGGAACGCGACGGCTTGCAGACGCGCCAGATCATGCAGGTGCACGATGAACTGGTGCTCGAAGTGCCGCAGGCCGAACTGGAGCTGGTCAGGGTCAGGTTGCCGGAACTGATGTGTTCGGTGGCGCAGCTGCGCGTGCCACTGGTCGCGGAAGTCGGCACCGGCGCGAACTGGGAAGAAGCGCACTAAGACCACGTTGCGCACGCAATGAAGAGACGGCCGGTGAGTACCCGGCCGTATTCATTTGCATGCCCTTGAGGCCCCGAAAATACGACACCTGATGTACGGAATGAAGCGACCGCTGAATCGGTAATTGCCGTCTTGCCTGCGCTATTGCGATGCAGCAAACTGAGGGCAAGTGCCGGACGGCCAAGCGTTTCTCAGCAAAAAAAGCATCGGGTAGACCATGACCACAGGAGCAGACGGCAGGGCGCATCGCATCATCGTTGTAGGGGGCGGGGCAGGCGGACTGGAGCTGGTGACACGGCTTGGCGACAAGCTCGGCAAGAAGGGCGTCGCCGAGGTGGTGCTCGTGGACCGCTTGCCCACGCATATCTGGAAACCGCTGCTGCATGAAGTTGCCGCGGGCAGCATGGATCCCAACACGCACCAGCTCGAATACGCGGCGCAGGCGCGCTGGCATCACTTCGAGTTCCAGCAGGGCGAGCTGACCGGCATCGACCGCTCGCGCAAGACGATTTCGGTTGCCGCGTGCATGGACCCCGACGGCGCGGAACTGCTGCCGGCGCGCGAACTGCGATATGACACGCTGGTGCTGGCCATCGGCTGCGTCACGCATTTCTTCGGCGTGCCCGGCGCGGCGCAGAACGCGATTGCCCTTGATACCGTCGCGCAGGCGGAGCGTTTCCGCCGCAGGCTGATTGCGGCCTGCGTGCGCGCGCAGAACGGTCGCGGGCGTGT
This sequence comes from Cupriavidus sp. 22TCCZM04-2, assembly GCF_057798895.1. Classification (NCBI taxonomy): domain Bacteria; kingdom Pseudomonadati; phylum Pseudomonadota; class Betaproteobacteria; order Burkholderiales; family Burkholderiaceae; genus Cupriavidus; species Cupriavidus sp. 22TCCZM04-2. Next base: position 108,546 of record NZ_JBYOJS010000001.1, on the reverse strand, counting down.
CGGCGAAGACGGCCGACCACGCGTGGATGTGGCCATCATCGGGGCGGGCGCGACCGGCGTGGAGTTGTCGGCGGAACTGCGCAACACCGCGCACGTGCTCAATGCTTACGGACTGCACCAGCTCGACCCGCGCCGCGATGTGCGCATCCATGTGATCGAGGCGGGCCCGCGCATCCTGCCGGCGCTGTCCGAACGCGTCTCGGCCGAGACGGCGAAGCTGTTGCGCAAGCTCGATGTCGACGTCCTTACCAGCGAGCGCGTGACCGAGGTGACGACCGAAGCGGTGCTGACCGCCAGCGGCAAGCGCATCGACGCGGACCTGACGGTGTGGGCCGCGGGCATCACGGCGCCGCCCGTACTGGCCGCGCTCGGCTTGCCGGTCAGCCGCCAGGGGCAGATCCTGGTGCGCCCGACGCTGCAGAGCGAGGGCGATCCGGATATCTTCGCGTTTGGCGATTGCGCAAGCTGCCCGTGGCCCGAAAAGCAGACCGCGGTGCCGCCGCGCGCCCAGGCCGCGCATCAGCAGGCTACCTTCCTGTTCGACGCGCTGCGCGCGCGGCTGTCCGGCAAGCCGCTGCCGGAATTCGGGTTCAAGGATTTCGGCTCGCTGGTGTCGCTCGGGCATTTCAGTGCGGTGGGCAGCCTGATGGGCGGGCTGATCGGCGGCTCGATGTTTATCGAGGGCCTGATGGCGCGCTTTATGTACACCTCGCTCTACCGCATGCACGTACTTGCGCTGCACGGCGCGGTCGGCATGGGGCTGGACACGGTGACGCACTGGCTGCGCAGCAAGACGAGCCCGCGGGTGAAGCTGCACTGAGCCGCACCCGGGTGAGGGCGGGTGCACGTGACGGCATGTTTGCTTAGAATCGGCGGTTGGCGTCCCCTCGGGCATTTCCCGGGGCGGCCGCCCAACCGCCAACGATCCTGGAGACATGCATGCTGCAACCCGAAGTGGAGAGCCTGGTACCCGGCCAGACTTTCAATCGCCGCGGCTTCGTCAAGACAGCGCTGGGCTCGGCGTTCGCCGCGGCCGCGCTGCCCGTGATGGCGCAGGCGATCAAGACTGACTTCGCGGGCCTGACCGCCGGCGAGGTGACGATTCCTTCCGGCGGATTCGGCATGCCGGCCTACCGTGCGCTGCCCGAAGGCAAGGCGAAGTTGCCGGTGGTGCTGGTGGTCAGCGAGATCTTCGGCGTGCACGAGTACATCGCCGATGTTTGCCGCCGCTTTGCCAAGCTCGGCTACCTGGCGATCGCGCCGGAGTTGTTTGCGCGCCAGGGCGACCCGCAGAGCTTCGGCACCATCCAGGAACTGCAGGCGAACCTGATCGCCAAGGTGCCCGACGCGCAGGTCATGGGCGACCTCGACGCCGCGGTGGCCTGGGCCGGTGCGAATGGCGGCGACGTATCGCGGCTGGCCATTACGGGTTTCTGCTGGGGCGGGCGCATTACGTGGCTGTATGCCGCGCACAGCGAGCGCCTGAAGGCCGCGGTGGCTTGGTATGGACAGCTGGCCGGCGAGCCTACGCCGCTGAAGCCGAAGAGTCCGCTGGACCTGGTTGGCAAGCTGGACGCGCCGGTGCTGGGCCTTTATGGCGGCAAGGACACGGGCATCACGCAGGAACAAGTGGAAAAGATGAAGGCGGCGCTGTCGGCGTCCTCCGATCCGGAAGCCAAGGCGTCCAAAGTGATCGTCTATCCGGAGTCCGGCCACGCTTTCCACGCCGACTACCGCCCCAGCTACCGCGAGGCGGATGCCAAGGATGGCTGGAACAAATGCCTGGACTGGCTACGGCAACACGGAGTCGCCTGACAGGCTGTGCCGCTGCCGCGGCGCGCGAGGATTGCAAAGTGAGCGCCGGAATACGTACAATGCGGCCTTCCAGTTGCAACATTGTTGCGTTTGCCGTCCGACCAGCGCCGGGCGGATCCGGCCCGTCGCCAACGCGGCATGGCCGCCCCGGGAGCCCATCATCCACTCGACCCTTCTGTATATCCTGCTCGCCGCCACCATTTCCGGCGTGGGCAGCATTTTTGGCGCCGCGCTGCTATCGCTGACGATGGCCGGGCGCGTGGTCGAGCGCATGGTCAGCTTTTCCGTCGGCGTGTTGCTGGCCACTGCCTTGCTCCATTCGCTGCCGGAGGCGTTTGAATCGGGCGCCGATCCGCGGGCGCTGTTCGGCACGCTGCTGGCCGGACTGCTCGGCTTCTTCCTGCTGGAAAAGATCTCGCTGCTGCGCCATTCACACCATCATGAGGGCGACGGGCACCACCATCACCACGGGCATGACCGCGAGGAGGCCGGCCGCAGCGGCCTTACCATCCTGGTCGGCGATACCTTCCACAACTTTGCCGACGGCATCGTCATCGCGGCGGCTTTCCTGGCCGATCCGCATATCGGCCTCGTCACGGCGCTGGCCATTGCCGCGCACGAAATTCCGCAGGAAGTCGGGGATTTCATCGTGCTGCTCAACGCTGGCTTCTCCAAGGCACGGGCGTTCGCCTTCAACCTGCTGTCGAGTGTCGCGGCCGTGGCCGGCGGCCTGGTCGGGTATTTCCTGCTCGACCAGATGAGCGGCTGGATCCCCTATGTGCTGGTGATCGCGTCCAGCAGCTTCCTTTACATCGCCGTGAGCGACCTGATGCCGCAGATGCAGCGCAAGCCGCGCTGGCGCGAGTCGGCCATCCAGGTGGTGCTGGTGGCCGCCGGCATCACGGCGATCGTCTTCATTACCAATGGGGTTCACGAGCGCCACGCCCACGTCGGCCATGGCCATGCGGCAGCCGTGGCTGCCGACTGAGTCTTCCGCGCAGGATCAGCCCGCGGCGCCGGTCGCGACCGGGCGAGCCGGATCGGCGCACCATTCGCTCCACGAACCCGGATACAGCGCGGCGCCTTCCAGCCCGGCGACTTCCAGCGCCAGCAGGTTGTGGCAGGCGGTAACGCCCGAGCCGCACTGCATCACGGCGTTCGTCGCCGCATGCTGGCCCAGCACGGCCGCAAACTCCGCGCGCAGTTGGGCCGCTGGCTTGAACTGGCCTTCCGAAGTCAGGTTGTCCTTGAAGAAGCGGTTGGCCGCGCCGGGGATGTGTCCGCCGACAGGATCCAGCGTCTCGTTCTCGCCGCGGAAGCGGTCCGGCGAGCGGGCGTCCACGACCAGCCGTGTCGGGCGATCGAGGTTTTCGAGCAGCGCGGCGGCGTCCACGGTGGTGACCAGCGGCTGGCCGCGCTCCAGATTGCCCGGCATCTCGGGGTCCGGCGTTGCGCCATGTTCGAGCGCTAGTCCGGCCTTGACCCAGGCGGGCTTGCCGCCATCGAGCACGCTCACGGCGGCGTGGCCGATCCAGCGCAGCAGCCACCACAGGCGGGCGGCGTACATGCCACCTTGCGCGTCATAGGCAACCACTTCGGTGCCGCTGTTCACGCCCAGCGCGCGCAGTCGGGCCGTGAACGCGTCGGGGTCTGGTAGCGGGTGGCGGCCGTTGCGGCCGGTTTTCGGCCCCGATAGTTCGTTGTCGAGATGCAGGTAGAACGCGCCGGGCAAATGGCCGACCTGGTAGGCCTCGCGGCCGGCGGCCGGGTTGGCCAGGTCAAAGCCGCAATCGATGACCACAACTTGGCGCGCGGGCGCCGCCTGCAAGGCCTGCAGCGCGGCGACGGAAATCAGCGGATTTGGCATGGGGCTCCTGGAGCAATGGGTGAACCCGAAAATGCTACACCTCCGGATGCACTTCCGCCTCCGGCGATTTGACCGGCGTATCCGGCGTCGGCTTGTGTCCGGAGTCCTGGCGCGCGCGGGCGAGCGTGGTGGCGATGCCGCTGGCAATGATCAGCGCCATGCCGAGCCACGAAAGCCAGTTGAGCTTGTCCGACCAGATCAGCATGCCCCAGATGCTCGAGAACACGATGCCGGCGTACTGCAGGTTGGCCGTGAGCAGCGTATTGCCGCGCTTGTAGGCGCGCGTCATGGCGGTCTGGCCGAGCGTGGCCAGGACGCCGATGGCGAGCAGCAGGCCAATGCCGTGCCAGGTGTGAGCGGTGGGGCCGGAATACAGCATCCAGATCAGCCCGACCACCAGGCCGACGGCCGAGAAGTAGAAGACGATACGGTGCTCGGGCTCGCCAAGCTGTCCGAGTTGCCGGACCTCGACATAGGCCAGCGCGGTAAACATGCCCGAGATCAGCCCGATCAGGCCGCCGGTGAGCTGGTCCTTGCCCACCGACGGCTGCAGCAGGAACAGCACGCCCGCGAAGGACATCAGGATGGCCACGATCAGCTTCTTATCCGCGGTGCCGGCGGTGCCCGCGAGCGCGGCACCGGCGCCCAGGATCAGCGCGATCCACACGGGCGACATGTAGTTCAGCGTCATCGCCGTGGCCAGCGGCAGCAGCGTGATGGACGTGAACCACAGCAACAGGGCGGTCACACCGAACAGGCTGCGCTTGATGTGCGTCACCATGTGCGGCGTGCGCACCGACACGCCTTGCGACGCCATCAGCGCCCACATGATGGCCACGCCGATCACGCTTCGATAGAAGACGATCTCGCCCGTGGTGTAGAACTCGGATGCCAGCTTGACGCCCACCCCCATCAACGAAAACGAGAAGGCGGCAAACAACATCCAGAGCGATTGCATGGCGTGGGAGGAGGGGGCGGATCGAATGGGGGCGCGAGCGGGGCTTCATGGTGCGGGGCCGCGTCGCGAATCGGAGCGGTGAGGCGAGGGCCACGACCGAGCCGCCATTGTAGCGTGCGTTGTGATGCCGCCAACGCAAAACGGACCGCCTGGGCGGTCCGTTCCTGTCTGCCTTGTGCGGTAATCGCCCGTCGGGTCAGCCCTGGTAGGCCATGGCGCGGCGGTACCACTCATGGAAGTGCTGCATGCCGTCTTCCATCGGCGACTGGTAGGGGCCAACCTCGCTGGTGCCGCGCTTCATCAGCGCCAGGCGGCCGGCATCCATGCGCTCGGCGATCTCGTCGTCCTCGATGCAGGTCTCCATGTAGGCGGCGCGCTCGGCCTCGACGAACTCGCGCTCGAACAGCGTGATTTCCTCGGGGTAGTAGAACTCGACCACGTTGCGGGTCTTGCGCGGGCCCATCGGGTGCAGCGTGGAGACCACCAGCACGTTCGGGTACCACTCCACCATGATGTTGGGGTAGTACGTCAGCCAGATCGCGCCGTGCTTGGGCAGCACGCCGTTATTGAAGCGCAGGACTTCGTCGTGCCACTTCTGGTAGGTCATGCTGCCGGGCCGCTTCAGGCCGGCGTGCAGCCCCACGGTCTGCACGCTGTGCCACTCGCCGAACTCCCACTTCAGGTCGTCGCACGAGACAAAGCTGCCCAGTCCCGGGTGGAACGGCACGACATGGTAGTCCTCCAGATAGACCTCGATAAAGGTCTTCCAGTTGTAGTTGCACTCGTGGACCTCGACGTGGTCGAGCAGGTAGCCTTCGAAGTTCAGGTCCTCGGCCACGCCCAGCCTGGCCAGGTCGGCGCGTACATCGCGCTTGCCGTCGAACAGCAGGCCGTTCCAGTTCTGCAGGGGCGAACGCTTCAGGTGCAGGCAGGGCTGCTGGTCGAAATGTGGCGCGCCGAGCAGCTCGCCCTTCAGGTCGTAGGTCCAACGGTGCAGCGGGCAGACGATGTTCTTCGAATTGCCCTTGCCGTTGAGCATAATGGCCTGGCGATGACGGCAGACGTTGGACATCAGCTCCACGCCGGCCGCGTTGCGGACCAGCATGCGGCCTTCGTCCTCGGCCTTCAGCGTGTGGTAGTCGCCGACCTCCGGAACCATCAGTTCGTGGCCGACATAGCCCGGACCATTCCTGAACAGCAGTTCTAGTTCTTGTTGATGCAGCGCCTCATCGAAGTAAACATCAACGGGCAGTTGCGTATCAGCCGGCGCCAGTTGGAGCGCGGTGCTGAGATTGGACATTATCCCCACTCCCAGATAACTAGGTGAAAGCAGTGAACAACCCAACCATCGAAAAATGAATCGATTTGGGAAACTTTGTCGACCGCCTTGCGGGCCTGGCAGGGCCGGCGCGGACTGCGGCGACGAGCCGGGGATTGTACCCCGGCCAAAAAGTTAAGGGCCTGATTTTTTTGCCTTTTTAGCGAAAAAGTCGACCCGGGTCGTCTTTTGGGTGCCGTACTGGGCGCATTCGGAATGACGACCCAAGCGCACAAGTCACATTCCGCGAAATGGTGAACGCGAGGTGACGGATTCGCCTGGCGCCGGAGTGGGGCGGGAGCCAGCTTTGGCGTAAAATCCGGCTTCCCACTGATCCAGGGCCTGACATGCCAAGAACCACGACCGATCCGGTCCAGACCGAAGACACCGCCGCGGGCTCCGCGCCCCCCGCGTCGTATGAAGCGGCAATGGCCGAACTGGAAACGCTGGTCGCCAGCATGGAAAGCGGCGAGCTGCCGCTGGAAGCGTCGCTCTCGGCGTATCGCCGCGGCGCCGAGCTGGTCCGCTATTGCCAGCAGAAACTCGAACGCGTGGAGCAGCAGGTCCGGGTGCTGGAAGGCGACGTGCTGAAACCCATGGCTGCAGACGCCGGAAATGCCGGCAACGCCAACGGCCTGGAGCAGGAATGACGGATTTCGCAAGCTGGATGCGGGCGCTGGGCGCCCGGACCGAGGCCGCGCTGGACCAGGCGTTGCCAAATGCCGACACCGTGCCCCAGACACTGCACGAGGCCATGCGCTATGCTGTGCTCGGCGGCGGCAAGCGCGTGCGGCCGCTGCTGGTGCATGCCGCCGGCGATGTGACGGGTGCGCGTGCCGAGGCCTGCGATGCGGCGGCCTGCGCGGTCGAAATGATCCACGCCTATTCGCTGGTGCACGACGACATGCCCTGCATGGACGACGACGACCTGCGCCGCGGGCGACCGACCGTGCACAAGGCCTATGACGAGGCCACCGCGCTGCTGGTGGGCGACGCGCTGCAGACCCAGGCCTTCATCGTGCTGGCCCAGGTGCAGGCGGTGCAGCCCGAGGCGCGGCTGAAGCTGGTCGCCGAACTGGCCATGGCGTCGGGTTCGGTCGGCATGGCCGGCGGACAGGCCATCGACCTGCAGAACGTCGGCAAGGCCATGTCGCGCGAGGCGCTGGAAGCCATGCACCGCATGAAGACCGGCGCGCTGCTGCGCGCGAGCGTGCGCATGGGCGCGCTATGTGGTGAAATCGACGCCCAAGGCCTGGCGGCGCTGGACCGGTACGCCGCGGCCGTGGGTTTGGCGTTCCAGGTGGTGGACGATATTCTGGACGTCACCGCCGATACCGCCACGCTGGGCAAGACCGCGGGCAAGGACGCCGCGCATGACAAGCCGACCTATGTCTCGCTGATGGGACTGGAAGCGGCGCGCGCACTGGCCGCGGAACTGCGCCAGTCGGCGCATGACGCCCTGGCCGGATTCGGCGCACGGGCGACCCGCCTGGCCGATCTGGCTGACCTGATCGTGCTGCGCACACATTGAACTGACAAGCCGGACAGCAGAAACCGGCGGCCGAACGGACATCATGACCTACGCACTGCTCAAAAAGATTGACGCCCCCGCAGACCTGCGCAAGCTGGACCGGCGCGAATTGCGGACACTGGCCGATGAACTTCGCGCCTATGTGCTGGAGTCGGTCTCGCAGACTGGCGGCCACCTTTCGTCGAATCTCGGCACGGTGGAACTGACCATCGCGCTGCATTACGTTTTCCACACCCCCGACGACCGCGTCGTCTGGGACGTCGGTCACCAGAGCTACCCGCACAAGATCCTGACCGGCCGTCGCGACCGCATGAATACGCTGCGCCAGTTCGGCGGCATCTCGGGCTTCCCGCGCCGCAGCGAGAGCGAGTACGACACCTTCGGCACGGCGCATTCGTCTACCTCGATCTCGGCCGCGCTGGGCATGGCCCTGGGCGCGCGCACGCTCGGCGAGAAGCGCGTGTCGATCGCCGTGATCGGCGACGGGGCGATGACCGCGGGCATGGCCTTCGAGGCCCTGAACAATGCCGGCGTGTACAAGGACCTGCCGCTGCTGGTGGTGCTGAACGACAACGACATGTCGATCTCGCCGCCCGTCGGCGCGCTCAACAAGCATCTGGCGCGGCTGCTGAGCGGCCAGTTCTACGCAGCCACCAAGAAGGGCATCGAGAAGGTGCTGTCGGTGGCGCCGCCGGTGCTGGAATTCGCCAAGCGTTTCGAGGAACACGCCAAGGGCATGATGGTGCCGGCGACGCTGTTCGAGGAATTCGGCTTCAACTACATCGGGCCGATCGACGGCCATGATCTCGATTCGCTCGTGCCGACGCTGCAGAACATCCGCAAGCGCGCGCTCGAAGGCGCGGGCCCGATGTTCCTGCACGTGGTGACCAAGAAGGGCCAGGGCTACAAGTTGGCAGAGGCCGATCCGATCCTGTACCACGGCCCGGGCAAGTTCAACCCGGCCGAGGGCATCCGCCCGGCCGCCAAGCCGGCGCGCAAGACCTATACGCAGGTCTTCGGCGAATGGCTGTGCGACATGGCCGCCGCCGACAAGCGCCTGGTCGGCATTACGCCGGCGATGCGCGAGGGCTCGGGCATGGTCGAGTTCGAGAAGCGCTTTCCGGAGCGCTACTACGACGTCGGCATCGCCGAGCAACACGCGGTGACGTTCGCGGGCGGCATGGCCTGCGAAGGCCTGAAGCCGGTCGTGGCGATCTACTCGACGTTCCTGCAGCGTGGCTATGACCAGCTGATCCACGACGTGGCGCTGCAGAACCTGCCGGTGGTGTTCGCGCTGGACCGCGCGGGCCTCGTCGGTGCCGACGGCGCCACGCACGCCGGGGCCTACGATATCCCCTACCTGCGCTGCATCCCCAACATGATGGTGATGACGCCGTCCGACGAGAACGAATGCCGCCAGTTGTTGACGACCGCGTTCCACCAGAATTGCCCGACCGCCGTGCGCTACCCGCGCGGCGCCGGCCAGGGCGTCGCCACCGAGGCCGCGCTGAAGGACTTGCCGGTCGGCAAGGGCGTGATGCGCCGCACCGGCGGCGCGCGCGCAGGCCAGCGCGTGGCGCTGCTGGGCTTCGGTTCCATGGTGCACCCGGCGCTCGGCGCGGCGCAGGCGCTGGACGCATCGGTGGCCGACATGCGCTTCGTCAAGCCGCTCGATGTCGAGCTGGTCAAGCGCCTGGCCCAGGAGCACGACTACCTGGTCACGGTGGAAGAGGGCAGCATCATGGGCGGCGCCGGCAGCGCCGTGCTCGAGGCGCTGGCCGAAGCCGGCATCGATATCCCGGTGCTGGTGCTGGGCCTGCCCGACCGCTTCATCGACCATGGCGACCCGGCCCTGCTGCTGTCGCAGTGCGGGCTCGACGCCGCCGGCATCGAACGCTCGGTGCGCGAACGCTTCGGCATTGGCCAGGCGAGCGTCGCGATCGCTTCGCGCGTGGCCTGACACGGCCGGGCGCGCCGATCACCCGTACGATCTGTAAGGGTACGGAGCCGCTTCGGGCGGCTCCGTGTGAATTCCCTTAAACTCCCCTTTTTTTGTGTTCGCAGCTGCGGGTCGGCTTGAATTTGGCCGGCGCCGTGGTTTCACACTCGTTGCGCGGCATGGATGGACTGCGAAAATGCCGCGACCGTAAGGGCTTGCGCCACTCCGCTGGTGTGGTCCTGGAGGAAACCGTAGATGAATGACATCAATCCCGCCTTCGTGATGCCCGACGTCCAGTCGAGCCGTGACACCCGCCAGATCCCCATCCAGCGTGTCGGGGTCAAGGGCGTGCGCTATCCGGTCTCGCTGAAGACGCCGGCCGGCGTGGTCCCGAGCGTGGGCACCTTCAACCTCGACGTGCATTTGCCTGCCGAGGTCAAGGGCACGCATATGTCGCGCTTTGTCGCGCTGCTGGAAGAGGAGCGCGCCCCACTGGAGCTGGCGAGCTTCCGCGTGCTGCTCGACAAGATGCTGGAAAAGCTCGAAGCCGAAGCCGGCCGCATCGAGGTCACGTTCCCGTACTTCATCAGCAAGATCGCGCCCGTGTCGGGCGTGGAATCGCTGATGGACTACGAGGTCACGTTGACCGGCGAGATCCGCAACGGCGTGACGCGCGTGTTCCTGAAGGCGCTGGTGCCGGTGACCAGCCTGTGCCCGTGCTCGAAGAAGATCTCGCAGTACGGCGCGCACAACCAGCGTTCGCACATCACGATGAACGTGGAACTGGCGGGCGAATTGCCGGTGGAGGCGCTGGTGCGCATGGCCGAGGAAGAGGCCTCGTGCGAGCTGTGGGGCCTGCTCAAGCGTCCCGACGAGAAGTTCGTGACCGAGCGCGCCTACGAGAATCCCAAGTTCGTGGAAGACCTGGTGCGCGACATTGCCATGCGTCTCAATGCGGATGATCGCATCGTGGCCTACGTGCTCGAGGCCGAAAACTTCGAGTCGATCCACAACCACAGCGCCTATGCGGTGATCGAGCGCGACAAGCGGCTGGAACCGACGGCGTAAGCTGGTCTCCATCCAAACAAAAAGGCCACCTTTCGCGGTGGCCTTTTTGTTTCCTGCGCAGGCAGCCCGTTCAGGCGGCAGAAGGCAGGCGGATATCCGACAGGTCCCAGCGCGGCGTCACGCCATAGCCGTAGCTGCGCTGCGCCAGCTGCGGCGCGGCCTGCAGCCGCATGGCGCCGGCGAAGGCGATCATTGCGCCGTTGTCGGTGCAGAAGGCCAGGTCCGGGTAGTAGACGTCGATCTTGCGCTGCTTGCCAAGCTGGTCCAGGCGTTCGCGCAACTGGCGATTGGCGCCGACGCCGCCGGCTACCACCAGCCGCTTGTGCCCGGTCTGCTTGAGCGCGGTGAAGGACTTGGCGGCCAGTACATCGACGATGGCGTCGACGAAGGACCGTGCCAGGTTGGCGCGGTCCTGCTCGCAGGTATTGGCCAGCTTGCGGGTCTGCGTCAGCACGGCGGTCTTGAGGCCGGCAAACGAGAAATCGAGGTTGCCCGAATGCAGCATCGGCCGCGGCAGCTCAAACGCGCCGGGCGTGCCGAATTCGGCCAGGCGCGAGACCTCGGGTCCGCCGGGATATCCCAGGCCGAGCAGCTTGGCGGTCTTGTCGAAGGCCTCGCCGGCGGCGTCGTCGAGGGTCTCGCCGAGCAGGGCATAGTCGCCGACGCCTTTCACTTCCATCAGTTGGGTATGGCCGCCGGAAACCAGCAGCGCCACGAACGGGAACGGCGGCGGCTCGTTTGTGAGCAGCGGCGACAGCAGGTGGCCTTCGAGATGATGCACGCCGATCATCGGCACGCTCAGCGCGAAACCCAGCGCGTTGGCGACCGAGGCGCCGACCAGCAGTGCGCCGGCCAGTCCCGGGCCCTGGGTGAAGGCAATGGCATCGATATCGGCGCGGCTGCGGCCGGCGTCGTCCAGCACCTGCTGCAGCAGCGGCAGTACGCGGCGGATATGGTCGCGCGAAGCGAGTTCGGGGACCACGCCGCCGTACTCGCGGTGCATGGCGATCTGCGAATGCAGGGCGTGGGCGAGCAGGCCGGCTTCGGTGTCGTAGAGGGCGAGGCCGGTTTCGTCGCAGGAAGATTCGATGCCGAGGACAAGCATGGGAGCGGTGCGGCGATCCGGTCCGGTCGGGAACCGAACGAAACCGCCGTCAAAACAACGAGTTGCGTGAAGCGTAGCAGGGTAGCACACCGGCGCCCGGTCCGCTTTTCGCTACAATCTGCGCTTTCCTGCGTGGCAGGGTCTGGATTTGGCGAGGGTTGGGATGAGCAGTTCGGCGGGCTCGCAGGCGGGCCGGTATGACGTGGCCGTGCTGGGCGCTGGCGCGGCCGGCATGATGTGTGCCGCAGTGGCGGGCCAGGGCGGCGCGCGCGTGGTGCTGATCGACCACGCCACGCGGCTGGCCGAGAAGATCCGCATTTCGGGTGGCGGCCGCTGCAATTTCACCAACCTGCAGGCGGGGCCCGCCAACTATCTCTCGGCCAATCCGCACTTCTGCCGATCGGCGCTGGCGCGCTACACGCCGCAGCATTTCCTGGACCTGATGCGGCGCTATCGCATCGACTGGCACGAGAAGCACCGCGGCCAGCTGTTCTGCAATGACAGCGCCGAGGACGTCATCGCCATGCTGCGCGCCGAGTGCGATGCCGGCCACGTGCGCTGGCAGACCGGCTGCAGCATCGTCGAGGTCCGCCGTGAGGGGGACGACTACCTGCTGCTGACCTCGCAGGGCGCCGTGCGCGCGGGCGCGCTCGTGGTGGCCACCGGCGGCCTGTCGATCCCCAAGATCGGCGCCACGGACATTGGCTACCGCATTGCGCGCCAGTTCGGGCTGAAGGTCGTGGAGACCCGGCCGGCGCTGGTGCCGCTGACCTTCGACGGCCAGGCCTGGCAGCCGTTTGTGCCGCTGGCCGGAGTGTCGCTGGAGGTGGATATCTCCACCGGCTCGGGCAAGGCCGCCGGCGCCTTCCGCGAAGACCTGCTGTGGACGCACCGCGGACTGTCCGGTCCGGCTGTGCTGCAGATTTCAAGCTTCTGGCAGCCGGGAACGCCCATCAAGATCGACCTTTTCGACGGCGAGGATGCCGCCGACTGGCTGCTGGAGCACAAGGCGGGCAGCCGCAAGCACCTGGCCAACCTGCTGGGGCAGCGCCTGCCGGCGCGCCTTGCGGATGCATGGTGCACGGCGGCTGGCGTGGACGGCGGCCTGCCGCTGCACGACATTGCCGACAAGGCGCTGCGGCGGCTTGGCGCAGCGCTGAACGACTGGCGCGTGGTGCCGTCCGGCACCGAAGGGTATCGCAAGGCCGAAGTGACGCTGGGCGGGGTGGATACGCGCGGCCTGTCTTCCTCCACCATGATGGCGCGGGACGTTCCGGGCCTGTATTTCATTGGCGAAGTCGTCGATGTGACCGGCTGGCTGGGCGGCTACAACTTCCAGTGGGCCTGGGCTTCGGCCGTCGCGGCCGGACAGGCGCTGGCCGAGACAGCGCATAACGGGCGCGCCATCGCCTGAGTGAGGCGTTTGGGGCGCAATTTCCGCCGCTGAGGCGTGGTGCTACAATCGACAACTCTGCATAACTGGCCCTGCGACAAGCACATTGGTAGCCAGGTGCTGCCCAACATTGCTGTACTGACGGCGCCCGCCTTTGCGCGCAGGCCCGCTGTGGCCAGGCCGCGGCGGGTTTTTGCGTTTCTGGCTTGCCGCAGCCGCCTGCCAACCCGTTTCCGGAAGATCACGATGTCCCTCAAAGCCAGAATCAGCGACGACATGAAGGCCGCCATGCGCGCCCGCGAAACCGAGCGTCTCGGCACTATCCGCCTGCTGCTGGCCGCGATCAAGCAGCGCGAAGTCGACGAGCGCATCGAGCTGGACGACGCCGCCGTGCTCGCCGTTGTGGACAAGATGCTCAAGCAGCGCAAGGATTCGATCACCCAGTTCCAGCAGGCCGGCCGAGACGACCTGGTTCAGAAGGAGCAGGCCGAGGTCGATGTGCTCAAGGTCTATATGCCGGCCGCGCTGTCCGATGCCGAGATAGCCGCCGAAGTCCAGCAGGCCGTGGCCGATACCGGTGCTGCAGGTCCGCAGGACATGGGCAAGGTCATGGGCGTGCTCAAGCCCAAGCTTGCGGGCCGTGCCGACATGACCGCCGTCTCGGCGCTGGTCAAGGCGGCGCTGTCCAGTTAAGTGCGCGTTTAACCCAGTAGTTGGAAAATTGCCGGTAGATAGTTGGAAATGGCCGGCGATGCAGATAGTGCGGGCGCAATGTCGCGCCTACACTACAATCATTCCATAGCAGCCGGGAGCATTTCCGGTCACGCATCTTCAAAAAAGCGGCTGCCCGGCCACGGGACGGCCATGCCACAGGACGGTCAGTCGGGTGATTCCGCAATCCTTCATTCAGGACCTGCTCAACCGTGTCGACATTGTCGATGTGGTGGGCAAGTATGTGCAGCTGAAGAAGGGCGGCGCCAATTTCATGGGGCTGTGTCCGTTTCATAACGAGAAGTCGCCGTCGTTCACGGTATCGCCGACCAAACAGTTCTATCACTGCTTTGGATGCGGTGCGCATGGCTCGGCTATCGGTTTCCTGATGGAGTATTCCGGGCAGTCTTATCCGGAAGCGGTGCGTGAGCTTTCCCAGTCGGTCGGCATGACCGTGCCCGAGGAGCGCGACCGCCTGCCGCCAGGACAGCGTGCGGAGCAGCAGGCGCGCTCGGTAGCGCTGTCCGATGCCATGACACGCGCCACCGATTTTTATCGCCGCCAGTTGCGCGGCGCGCCGCAAGCCATCCAGTACCTGAAAGGGCGCGGCCTGACGGGCGAGATCGCGGCCAGTTTCGGCCTGGGCTATGCGCCGGATGACTGGCAGGGCCTGGAAGCGGTGTTTGGCAGCTACCGCGACGACGGCATTGCGGCTCCGCTCGTGGAAGCCGGCCTGCTGATCGAGAGTAGCGAAAAGCGCGATGCGGACGGCAAGCCGCGCCGCTATGACCGCTTCCGCGACCGCATCATGTTCCCCATTCGCAACACCAAAGGCGCCGTCATTGGCTTCGGCGGGCGCGTCATGGGGCAGGGCGAACCCAAATACCTTAATTCGCCCGAGACGCCGCTGTTCAGCAAGGGCACCGAGTTGTACGGCTTGTTCGAGGCGCGGCACGCGATTCGGGAAACCGGCTACGTCCTGGTGGTCGAAGGGTATATGGACGTGGTGGCGCTGGCGCAGCTCGGGTTTGCCAATGCCGTGGCGACGCTCGGCACGGCGTGTACGCCCGTGCACGTGCAGAAGCTGTTGCGGCAGACAGATTCCGTGGTGTTTTCGTTCGACGGGGACGCGGCGGGCCGCCGTGCTGCCCGCCGTGGACTGGAAGCCTGCTTGCCGCATGTGGCGGATAACAAGTCCATTCGCTTCCTGTTCCTGCCGGCCGAGCACGACCCGGACAGCTATGTGCGCGAAGAGGGCACCGAGGCGTTCGCGGCGCAGGTGCGCGATGCCATGCCGCTGTCGCGCTTCCTGCTGCAGTCGGTGACGGAAGAACTTGACCTGCGCCAGCCGGAAGGCCGCGCCCGCGCGCAGTATGAAGCCAAGCCGCTGCTGCAGGCCATGCCGGCTGGCGGGCTGCGGCTACAGATTATCCGCGAACTTGCCGATGCTACCGGTACGACGCCCGCCGAAATCGAGGCGCTTTGCGGCCTGCGCAGCGACCCGGCCCGGGCTGGGCGCTTTGCCCAGCCGCGTCCGCGTACCCGGCGCCAGGCGCCGACGGGTCTGGAGCAGCGCGTATTGCAATTGTTGATGTGCTATCCGTCATTGTCGGCACGACTGGACGAGGACAGTCGTGCACTTCTGTTAGATTCGGAGGGCGGCGAAGCCGACGTTCTCGCGCACCTGGTCGCCGCCTGCGACGAGGTGGAGGGCCAGGTGAATTTCGCGGCATTCAGCGAGCATCTGGCGCAATCGCCCTATGCCGAGGCATACGCGGCTGCACGCACCGCGGTGCTTCGAGAAGAGATCGAAGAGGAACCGGCGACACAGGAATTCGACGCCGCCGTTACCAAACTGCTGGCCGAACCATTGAGTCGTGAGCTGGAACGGCTTCAGGCCGCCGTGATCGCGGGCACGGCCGACGAGGCAACCAAGGAACGCATGCGCTGGCTGGTTGGCGAAGTCCATCGCCGCAGGCGGCTTGGCTAGTGCACAGATACGCACAATCGCTGGTGCATGGGGCGGTGGTGCCAACGAGGAGGTAAAGGGGAAAGCCAGCACAGTGTTGAGCTTAACCCTTGATTTTTCAGGTGAAACCCATACCTGACAGGAAGCTGGCTATCTGTGGCGTGCTACAATAGCCGGTTTGGATTGCGAAATCTTTCTCTCCATATCTGGTGAAAGTGAGCGTGCCAATGGCAAAGGCCAAAGCAACCGAAAAGGTTTCCGTAAAGGCTTCCCAATCCGGGAGCGGCAAGGCGTCTGTGAAATCCGCGGCGGCGAAAACATCGACCGCGCCCGTCAGGACGCCAGCCCGGTCTGCGCCATCAAAGTCTGCGCGAGGCGCTGAATCGCCCGCCGAGACCACTGCCACCAGAAATCGCACATCTGAAACGACAAAGGCCTCGACTTCGGCACGCGAGAGCGGCAAGAGCGCCAGCAGCGCCAGTACCAGCGGCAAGGTCGCCGCATCTGCACCAGTGAAAGGCAAGAGTATCACCGTGGCGAAACAGCAGAATACCGAAGTCGAGAGCAAACAGCCGGCCGCCGCCGGTGCCAAGAGGGCGAGCGCCAAGGCAGGCGCTGCTGCGCCGGCGCCGAAGGCACGCGCGGCATCTCCTGCAGCCGTTGCATCCGAGCGTCCCGCAGCGCCGGCCAGCAAGCCCGAGCCGAAAAAGCGCGGCCGCAAGCCCAAGGCCGAGATGCAGCACGATGACAGCACGACGGGCGACGTGATCGAAGAGTTCGACGAGAACGAGACCCGCACAGCAACGCCTGCCGCGGCACCGAAGTCCGAAAAGCAGAAAGCCAAGGACCGCAAGGCCAAGGAAAAGGCGCTGCTCAAGGAGTTCGCCTCGACCCGGCAGGGCACCGAGGAAGAACTCGAGCTGCGCCGCCAGAAGCTCAAGGCGCTGATCAAGCTCGGCAAGTCGCGCGGCTATCTCACGTACGCCGAGATCAACGATCACCTGCCGGACGACATGGTCGATTCGGAGACGATCGACACGCTCGTCGCCACCCTGAACGACATCGGCATTGCCGTGTACGAGCAGGCGCCGGACGCCGAAACGCTGCTGCTCAACGACAACGCCCCGTCGGCCACCAGCGAGGAAGAGGCCGAGGAAGAAGCCGAAGCCGCGCTGTCGACGGTGGACTCCGAATTCGGCCGCACCACGGACCCCGTGCGCATGTACATGCGTGAAATGGGCACGGTGGAGCTGCTGACGCGCGAAGGCGAAATCGTGATCGCCAAGCGCATCGAGGCGGGCCTGAAGGACATGGTGATGGCCATTTCGGCCTGCCCGGTCACGATCTCGGAGATCCTGGCCAATGCCGAGCGCGTCGCCAGCGACGAGATCAAGATCGACGAATTCGTCGATGGCCTGATCGACCCGAACGCCGACGACATGGCGCAAGAAGCTGCCGGCGCATCGGCGGCGGACGAGGAAGAGCTCGACTCGGATGACGAAGAGGAATCCGACGAAGAAGACGAAGACGACGACGCTGCCGGCGCCGGTGCCTCGGCTCGCCAGCTCGAAGAGCTGAAGTTGTCCGCGCTCGAAAAATTCCGCGTGATTGCCGAGCAGTTCGACAAGATGCGCCGCGCCTTCGAGAAGGAAGGCTACAAGTCCAAGCCTTACGTCAAGGCGCAGGAAGCCATCCAGTCCGAGCTGATGGGCATCCGCTTCACCGCGCGCAGCGTCGAACGGCTGTGCGACACGCTGCGCGGCCAGGTGGACGAAGTGCGCAAGCTCGAACGCGCCATCCTGAACAACGTGGTGGACAAGTGCGGCATGCCGCGCGCGGATTTCGTCGCCCGCTTCCCTGGCAACGAGACCAACCTCGAGTGGATCCACACGGTGATCGCCGACGGCAAGCCGTACAGCACCATCGTCGAGCGCAACGTGCCGGCCGTGCATGAACTGCAGCAGAAGCTGATCGACCTGCAGGCGCGCGTGGTGCTGCCGCTCAAGGAACTCAAGGGCGTCAACCGCAAGATGGCCGAGGGCGAGAAGCGCGCGCGCGAAGCCAAGCGCGAGATGACCGAGGCCAACCTGCGCCTGGTGATCTCGATCGCCAAGAAATACACCAACCGCGGCCTGCAGTTCCTCGACCTGATCCAGGAAGGCAACATCGGCCTGATGAAGGCGGTGGACAAGTTCGAATACCGCCGCGGCTACAAGTTCTCCACGTACGCGACGTGGTGGATCCGCCAGGCCATCACGCGCTCGATCGCCGACCAGGCGCGCACCATCCGCATCCCGGTGCACATGATCGAGACGATCAACAAGATGAACCGCATCTCGCGCCAGATCCTGCAGGAAACCGGCAATGAGCCGGATCCGGCAACGCTGGCCGAGAAGATGGAGATGCCGGAAGACAAGATCCGCAAGATCATGAAGATCGCCAAGGAGCCGATCTCCATGGAAACGCCGATCGGTGACGACGACGACTCCCATCTGGGCGACTTCATCGAGGACACCAACACGCTGGCTCCGGCCGAAGCGGCGCTGCACGGCTCCATGCGCGGCGTCGTCAAGGACGTGCTGGATTCGCTCACGCCGCGCGAAGCCAAGGTATTGCGCATGCGCTTCGGCATTGAGATGAGCACCGACCACACGCTCGAAGAAGTCGGCAAGCAGTTCGATGTCACGCGCGAACGGATCCGCCAGATAGAAGCCAAGGCACTAAGAAAGCTGCGCCACCCGAGCCGCTCTGATAAGCTCAAGAGTTTCCTGGAGGGCAGTTAAACGCTTCCAAGGGCCTCTAGCTCATGCCTGGTTAGAGCAGCGGACTCATAATCCGTTGGTGCCGTGTTCGACTCACGGGAGGCCCACCAATTGCCACGAGGGGTTGCGGAAATTGTCCGCAACCCCTTTGTTTTTTTGGCTCGGCGGAACACTTCGCCAAAATCAGCGCCTCACCACCCGCGAGCCGAAACGCCCTCCACGACTACCACCAAAGAGTCCCCAAATGATTGATGCCCTGATCTCCGGAAAGCTGTACGGCCAGCCGGCCGAGCGCACCGGCAATGGCGGCCACCGCTTCGTCACCGCAAGGGTGCGCGCCGCGACCGGCGACGGTGAAGCCGTGATCGTGAACGTGATCACGTTCACGCAGAGCGTAGGCGATGCGCTTCTGGCCCTGCAGGACGGCGACAGCGTGTCGCTGTCTGGTTCGCTGACGCCGAAGGTCTGGACGGACAAGAACGGCCAGGTACGCCCCGCGCTTGACCTGGTGGCGCATGGGCTGCTGACGCCTTACCACGTAAAGCACAAGCGTGAGGCGATGGAGCAAGAGCCGGCATCGCGCCGTGCCGACTCCGGCGGGTTCGAGGATGACGACGATCGTCGATAGCGGTTAGCGCCACGAGGGTCTCGAAGTCTCGCTTCCGTGCAGTGGGATGATTTACACCGGCGTTGGCCTACCCATGCGCTGCGCGCATGCCCGCATGCAGAGATATCGCTAACGCTCGCTGCGCCCCTTCTCCTAACATCGGCTCACCATCTGCTAGTCAGTCGAACGGTGCATCCGCCACGAACCGCGGCAGTGGTTACCGATGAGGAGACCCATGCACAACAGCGCCGCGCCCACAAGCGCCACCGCCACCTATTCGTCCGCGAGCCGCACCCAGCCCGCGCCTGTCATCGAGCCCGCCCAGCGGCGGCGCGCCATCATCGCGACGGTGATCGGCAATGGCCTGGAGTGGTTTGACTTTACCGTCTACAGCTTTTTCGCGATCATCATCGCGAAGCTGTTCTTCCCCACCGGCAATGACCTCAGCTCGCTGCTGCTGGCCGTGGCCACGTTCGGCGTGGGCTTCTTCATGCGGCCGGTCGGCGGTATTGTGCTCGGCATCTATGCCGACCGTGTCGGCCGCAAGGCCGCACTGTCGATGACTATCCTGCTGATGGCGCTTGGCACCACGCTGATCGGCCTCGCGCCGACCTACCAGCAAGTCGGGATTTTCGCGCCGCTCCTGATCGTGGTGGCGCGCCTGCTGCAGGGCTTCTCCGCCGGCGGCGAGATGGGTGGCGCCACGGCCTTCCTGACCGAATACGCGCCCGAGCGCGAGCGCGCCTACTACTCGAGCTGGATCCAGGCGAGTATCGGCGTTGCCGTGCTGCTCGGCGCAGCGGTCGGAACCTTCGTCACGCGTTCGCTGAGCCCCGAAGCGCTCAGCAGCTGGGGGTGGCGCCTGCCGTTCCTGCTCGGTATCGTGATCGGGCCCGTGGGCTACTACATCCGCCACCATCTCGACGAGACCCCGGCCTTCCGCGAAACCACGGAACGCGCCGACTCGCCGCTCAAGGAAGTGTTCCAGGCCTACCCGCGCGAAACGTTCGCCAGCTTCTCGATGGTGATCCTGTGGACGGTGTGCACCTACGTGCTGCTGTTCTACATGCCGACCTATGCCGTCAAGGTGCTGAGCGTGCCGCAGTCGGACGGCTTTATCGCCGGCATGGTGGGCGGCTGCACCATCATGCTGTTCGCGCCGCTGGTCGGCAGGCTGGCGGACCGCATCGGCCGCCGGGTGCTGCTGAGCGGCTCGGCGCTGCTGATACTGGTGCTGGCCTGGCCGATGTTCGCGTATATCAACCATGTGCCCGGCCTGCTGTCGCTGCTGGTGTTCCAGCTGGTGTTCGGCATCCTGATCGCTGCCTATACCGGCCCGATCCTGGCCGCGTTCTCCGAGCTGTTCCCCGCGCGCGTGCTGTCGACCGGCCTGTCTGTGGCCTACAACTTCGCGGTGACGATCTTCGGCGGCTTTGCGTCGTTCATCATCACCTGGCTGATCGCCACCACCGGCAGCAGCATGGCGCCGGCTATCTACGTCATGATCGCGGCCGCCATCAGCCTGGCCGGCACGCGCTTTGTCCGCGAACCCGCTTACCTGCAACAACGCTGATATGACCCAGATTCCACAGATCCTCTTTCGCGGCGGCGATGTGCTCGACCCCGGCATGGGCGAGCTGCTGCGCGGCCACGATGTCCTGGTAGAGGGCGAGCGCATCGTCGCTGTCGGCCCGGCCATCGATGCACCCAACGCCACGCGTATCGATGCACGCGGCAAGACCGTGATGCCCGGCTTGATCGACTGCCATGTGCACGTGCTGGCGTCGCTTGCGAACCTCGGCCTGAACGCGGTGCAGCCCAACGTACTGGTCGCCATCCGCGCGTTGCCGATCATGAAGGGCATGCTTGACCGCGGCTTCACCACGGTGCGCGATGCTGGCGGCGCTGATTGGGGCCTGTCGCAAGCGGTGGCCACCGGCCTCGTGCCGGGGCCGCGCATTTTCCCGTCGGGCAAGGCGTTGTCGCAGACCGGTGGCCATGGCGACTTCCGACCGCGCTCCGACGTGCTGGAGCCGTGCTCGTGCGCGTTCCGCGCCGGCGCCATTGCGCGCGTGGCCGATGGCGTGGACGCGGTGCGCCTCGCGGTGCGCGAAGAGATCCAGAAGGGCGCCACGCAGATCAAGATCATGGCGTCCGGCGGCGTGGCGTCTCCGACCGATCCGATCGGCAATACCCAGTACAGCGAAGACGAGATCCGGGCCATCGTGGCCGAGGCCGAGGCCGCGCAGACCTATGTGATGGCCCACGCGTACACCGGCCGTGCCATCACGCGCGTGGTGCGCTGCGGCGTGCGCACCATCGAGCACGGCAATCTGGTCGACCGCGCCGCCGCGGACGAAATGCGCAAGCACGGCGCCTTTGTCGTGCCGACGCTGGTGACCTATGACGCGCTGGCACGCGATGGCGCGCGCCTGGGCCTGCCCGCCGACTCGGTTGCCAAGATCGAGACCGTGCGCCAGGCGGGCCGCGACTCGCTGCGCATCTACGCCGATGCCGGCGTACAGATGGGCTACGGTTCGGACCTGCTCGGTGAAATGCACGACCATCAGGCCGAAGAATTCCGCATTCGCTCCGAACTGCTCGGCAACCTCGAGGCCATCCGTTCGGCCACCTCGATCGCCGCGGCGATCCTGCAGCGCGATGGCGAACTCGGTGCCGTGCGGGCCGGGGCGACGGCGGACCTGCTGCTCGTGGATGGCAATCCACTCGACGATATCGGCCTGATCGCCGGTCAGGGCGAACACCTCAGCGTGGTGATGCAAGCCGGGCGCATTCACCGTCGCGCGTCCTGATCCACGAAACCTAGGCCCGGTGGCCGCGCCGGGCCTGGCGTGCATTCGCTCCCGCCTTCCTCTCGCTCTCCCTCGTACTCGCGGTCTATCATGGCAGCTCCCGCGACCGGAAGCTCCCATGCGCATCTCTCCGCTACCGCCCCTGGCCAACCTGGTCGCCTTCGAAGCCGCGATGCGGCTTGGCAGCTTCACACGCGCCGCCGTGGAGCTGCATCTGACGCAAAGCGCGATCAGCCGGCAAGTCGCTCAGCTCGAAAGCTTTCTCGGACGCAAGCTGTTCATCCGCGAGCCGCGCGCGCTGCGCCTGACAGTCAGCGGCCAGCGCTATGCCGAGGTTGTGCAACGATTGCTGGTCGGCTGTGCCGAGGCCACCGAAGACGTGATGAAGGTGCGCAGTCACACGGCGCTGACCGTGGCGTGCTCCACTGGCGTGGCCGTGCTGTGGTTGACGCCGCGGCTGGCTTCGTTCCGTGCGGCACATCCCGAGATCCAGTTGCGGCTCATTGTGAATGACAGCCTGGCGTCGCTGTCCGCCGCCGAATTCGACATTGGCCTGTACTACCTGCGCGAGGGTCCGCCGCCCGGGCTGGCGGCGCGGCGACTGTACGGCGAGGATGTCTTCCCGGTGTGCGCGCCGGCCTATCTCGACGGGCGCACGCTAGCCCCGTCGGCACTGGTCAACGAGACCCTGCTGATGCTCGACGATGGCCAGCGGCAATGGATGTCGTGGCAGGCATGGTTTGCGCACCAGGGCGTGCCTGACGCGAATCCGCGTACCTTCCTGACCTCGAACCAGTATCCGATCCTGCTGCAGCTGGCGATAGAAGGGCAGGGCATCGCGCTCGGCTGGCGGCACATGATCGACGGCTGCCTGCGCGACGGCCTGCTGGTGCGTGCTTGCGAAGCGAGTGCCAGTCTTGGTGGCGGCTACTACGCGATCTGGCCGCGCGATCGCATGGAGCCCGCCGCCGCGCGTGCCTTCCGCAACTGGATGGTGCGGCAGGCGACGGCGGCGTGATACCTGGCAGCCCCGCGCGGGCTGCGGCCTGACATCAGTATCCGGCCGCCCGGTCGACCAGGTTCATCAGTTCCCGGCCATCACGCATCCTGCGCACGTTCTCCACGCACTGCCGTGCCACAAGTTCATACGACGGATCGCACGCAATATGCGGAGTCGCTTCGATGCGCGGATGGTTCCAAACCGGATCGCCAGGTTCCGGCGGTTCCTTCGAAAACACATCGAGCGCCGCGCCGGCCAGGTGGCCTTCGTCGATCAGCGCGACCAGGTCGGGTTCCACCAGGTGCTCGCCGCGACCAACGTTGATGAAGAAAGCGCCGGGCGGCAATTGCGAGAGTGTCTGCCGGTTCAGCAGGCCATGCGTTTGCGGCGTGAGCGGCAGCGTGCAAACCAGGATGTCGGTCTGCGCGAGCATCGCGGACAAGCCGGCATCGCCGGTGTAGTCGATCACATCGGGAATGCCTTTGCCGCTGCGGCTCCATCCCGCCACCGGAAAGCCGATGGCCGCGAACGTGCGCGCCACGGCGCTGCCGATCTCGCCCATGCCCAGCACGCCGACGCGGCAGCGCGAGAGGTCCGGTGCCGGGTGGCGCTTCCATTCGCCACGGCGCTGTTGCGCAGCATAGTCGCCCAGGCGACGCGCATGACGCAGGGCCATGGCCAGCACGTAATGCGCGATGCCGGTCTGCTGGCCCGGATCAACCACGCGGGTGACGGGCATGCTTGGCGGCAGGTCGGGCGCGGCCAGCAGCTTGTCGACGCCCGCCGCGGCGGCGCAGACCAGGCGCAGGTTTGGGAAGGCGGGCAGCACGCCCGGCTTCAGGCCCCAGGCCATGATGGCTTCGACTTCGTCCGCGGGTGCGTTTTCGCGGCCGTTCCAGACGGCGATGTCGGGCGCGGCTTCACGCAGCGCGGCGGTGATGGGGCCCGCCATGAATGAGGGAAGATGTACGAGGATGCCCATGTCAGTTGCGGAAGTCCGGTTGGATTCGGTCCAGGCGGCGCAGCAGGCCCGGCCATGCCAGGCCCGAGCCCTTTCCCTTGGTAGCCTGGCGCGCCTGCGCGCCCACGTCGGTGCTGACGGCTTCCGGCACCAGCGTCAGCGGCGTGCCGCCGCTCTGCGCGAGTATCTGGACGCGGCATGCGGACTCCAGCGTGTACATCGTCAGGAACGCGTCGGACACCGTGCGCCCGCAGGTCAGCAGGCCGTGGTTGCGCAGGATCATCTGCTTGCTGCCGCCAAGGTCGGCCACCAGTCTCACTTTCTCGTCCTCGCGCAGCGCCACGCCTTCGTAGTCGTGGTAGGCCAGGCCCATGCGCGCGAACATGGCCTGCTGCGAGAGCGGCAGCAGACCGGCCTGCTGCGCCGACACCGCCACGCCGTGCGGGGTGTGGGTGTGCATGACGCAGCCGATCTCTGGCCGCGCCTCGTGCACGGCGCTGTGGATGATGAAGCCGGCGGGGTTGACGTCATACGGCGTGTCCAGCACGGGGTGGCCGTGATGGTCGACCTTGACCAGGCTGGACGCCGTGATCTCGTCGAACAGCATGCCGTAGGGATTGATCAGGAACTGGTCGGGCGCGTCGGGCACGCGTGCCGAGATATGGGTGAAGATCAGGTCATCCCAGCCGAAATGCGCGACCAGGCGGTAGGCCGCCGCCAGGTCGACGCGCATCTGCCATTCCGCGTCGGAAACGCGGTCCCTGACGGAATCGACCGCATCGACGAGTTGTACTTGCGCCATGTGAAAGCCTCCGGGGGTGTGTTCTGTGTCGTGAGTGCGGTGGCATTCTGCGCCCGGGCCTGCGCGCAAGTCTGTTAAGTATTGGACAATCTCGCTTTGGCCAGCAGGGAGGGTGATGTGAAAGCCGTGGATTCCGGCAGGGCGCTGCCGCGCAGCGTGTTGGCAAGCGGCTGGCTGCGCAATGCGCCGGCGCGCGTGCTCGACGCCGTGCAGAAGGCCGCACGCCGGCAGCGGTTCGGCGACGGCGACATGATCTTCGCGCGCGGCGATCCGCCGACGTATTTCTGCATGGTGCTGGCGGGCCGCGTGCGCATGAGCCGCGTCAGCGCGAGCGGACGCGAGTCGGTCTATTCGGTGATCGGCCGCGGCCGCTGGTTCGGCGAGATCTCCCTGCTCGACGGCAAGCCGCGCACGCATGACGCTTTCGCCGTGGGCAGCACCGAGTTGCTGGTGCTGGGCCGGCGCGATTTCGACCGTATCCTGGCCGCCCATCCGGAAGGCATGCAACTGATCGTCCAGCAGATCTGCGCGCGCCTGCGCGTCGCCTTCGATCACGCCGAGCGCGCGCAGCAGGCACCCGTCGATGCGCGCATGGCGGCGCGCCTGCTTGAACTGGCCGACCGTACCGACCATGTGGTGCGGGTCTCGGCCGAGGACCTCGGCGATATGGTCAACCGCTCGCGCCAGACCGTCGCCAAGTACCTGCAGGCATGGGAGGACGCCGGCTGGATACGCCGCCATTACCGCCAAGTGGAGTTGCTTGAGCCAGCGGCGCTGCGGCGGCTCGCCACGGCGTGATTCGTGTGCGCCGCGTGGTACATTCGCCGCTGATGTAGATACCACGCTATACAAGTCCAGCGGATATCGCGCACAGTGCCGAGTGTGTCCGCGTCATGGGGAAAACCGTTGTCTCAAGCCTCCGCACAGCCGGGCCGGCCGGCCGCCGGGCTGTCCGACACGCTACCGGCGCCGCTCTACGCGCGCGTTAAGCAATTCATCAGCGGCAAGATCGCCGACGGCAGCTGGCCGCCGCATCATCGCGTGCCGTCCGAAACCGAACTGGTCGAGGACCTGGGCGTAAGCCGCATGACGGTGAACCGCGCGTTGCGCGAGCTGACGGCTGACGGATTGCTGGTGCGCATGCAGGGTGTCGGCACGTTCGTGGCCGAACCGAAGCGCAATTCCGCGCTCTACGCGGTCAACAATATCGCCGAGGAAATCGCCGCGCGCGGCCGCCGCCACCATGCCAGGGTGGTGAAGAGCAGCGAGGAACCGGCCGGCGCGGCCAGGGCCGCCGCACTCGATGTGGGCGAGGGCCAGCGCGTCTTCCACACGGTGATCGTGCACTACGAGGACGATGTGCCGATCCAGCTTGAGGACCGCTACGTCAACGCGACGGTGGCGCCCGACTACCTGGCGCAGGATTTCACCCGCCACACGCCGTACGAATACCTGTCGCGCGTGGCACCGCTGACCGAGGGCGAGCATGTGGTTGAAGCCGTGCTGGCCACGCCCGAGGAGTGCGCCCTGCTGCAGATCGATCGCGGCGAGCCATGCCTGCTGATCCGGCGCCGCACGTGGTCGTCCAATCGCGTGGTGACGGCGGTGCGGCTGCTTCATCCGGGCTCAATGCACCGGCTCGAAGGACGCTTCACGTCCTGAGGCGCCTGCTACAGGTCAAGATGAGCCTGATCTGACGTAGCGGCTGCAACACTCGACGCCCCGGCAAGCCGGGGCGTCGTCACATTCCGTCCCTCATCATGCCTAGCCTCGGGAATACCCCAATACCTCTATACTTGTATATACAAGACTATACATACCCAAGAGATGTTGATTCCCGGCGTGGCCGGGCCAGTGATTCCAAGGAGCTGCCGTGAGTGTGAACCCCCGTTTCCGCGATGTTGAGATCCGTGCCCCGCGTGGCAACAAGCTGACCGCCAAGAGCTGGCTGACCGAAGCGCCGTTGCGCATGCTGATGAACAACCTCGACCCGGAGGTCGCGGAGAACCCGAAGGAGCTGGTGGTCTACGGCGGTATTGGCCGTGCCGCGCGCAACTGGGAATGCTATGACCGTATCGTCGAGGTGCTGACCCGTCTGGAAGACGACGAGACCCTTCTGGTCCAGTCGGGCAAGCCGGTCGGCGTGTTTCGCACCCACCGCGACGCGCCGCGCGTGCTGATCGCCAACTCGAATCTGGTGCCGCACTGGGCCAACTGGGAACACTTCAACGAACTCGACGCCAGGGGCCTGGCCATGTACGGCCAGATGACCGCCGGTTCGTGGATCTATATCGGCAGCCAGGGCATCGTGCAGGGCACGTATGAAACCTTTGTCGAGGCGGGCCGCCAGCATTACGGCGGCAGCCTCAAGGGCCGCTGGGTGCTGACCGCCGGCCTGGGTGGAATGGGCGGCGCGCAGCCGCTGGCCGCCACGCTGGCCGGCGCGTGCTCGCTGAACATCGAATGCCAGCAGAGCCGCATCGATTTCCGCCTGAAAACGCGCTATGTCGACGAGCAGGCCACCGATCTCGACGACGCGCTGGCCCGCATTGACCGCTACACCTCGCAAGGCAAGTCGATTTCGATCGCGCTGTGCGCCAACGCCGCCGAAGTGCTGCCCGAACTGGTGCGCCGCGGCGTGCGCCCTGACATGGTCACCGACCAGACCAGCGCGCACGACCCGCTCAACGGCTACCTGCCGGCGGGCTGGAGCTGGGATGAGTACCGCGAGCGCGCCCAGCGCGAACCGGCCGTGGTGGTGAAGGCCGCCAAGGTTTCGATGGCCGCGCATGTGCGCGCCATGCTGGCCTTCCAGAAGATGGGCGTGCCGACCTTCGACTACGGCAACAACATCCGCCAGATGGCCCAGGAAGAGGGCGTCGAGAATGCGTTCGATTTCCCGGGCTTCG
Source organism: Cupriavidus sp. 22TCCZM04-2 (assembly GCF_057798895.1). Lineage (NCBI taxonomy): Bacteria > Pseudomonadati > Pseudomonadota > Betaproteobacteria > Burkholderiales > Burkholderiaceae > Cupriavidus > Cupriavidus sp. 22TCCZM04-2. Next base: position 81,018 of record NZ_JBYOJS010000001.1, on the reverse strand, counting down.
TGCCGGCCTATATCCGTCCGCTGTTCTGCCGCGGCATTGGCCCGTTCCGCTGGGCCGCGCTGTCGGGCGATCCGCAGGACATCTACAAGACCGATGCCAAGGTCAAGGAACTGATCCCCGACGATGCCCACCTGCACCGCTGGCTCGACATGGCGCGCGAGCGCATCAGCTTCCAGGGCCTGCCGGCGCGCATCTGCTGGGTCGGCCTTGGCCTGCGTGCCAAGCTGGGCCTGGCGTTCAACGAGATGGTGCGCAGCGGCGAGTTGTCGGCTCCCGTCGTGATCGGCCGCGACCACCTGGATTCGGGCTCGGTTGCCAGCCCGAACCGCGAGACCGAGTCCATGCAGGATGGGTCGGACGCTGTCTCCGACTGGCCGCTGCTCAACGCGCTGCTCAACACCGCGAGCGGTGCGACCTGGGTGAGCCTGCACCACGGCGGTGGCGTCGGCATGGGCTTCTCGCAGCATTCGGGCGTGGTGATCGTCTGCGACGGCACCGATGAAGCCGCCGCGCGCATTGCCCGCGTGCTGAACAACGACCCCGCCACCGGCGTCATGCGCCATGCCGACGCCGGCTACCAGATCGCCGTCGACTGCGCACGCGAGCAGGGCCTGGACCTGCCGATGCTGCGCGGCTGATCGCTTGACTAAGGCGACTGCCAACAAGAGCAGCATAAGCGGCCGGCTGCCCGCGCGCCGGCCGTTGCCATACCGTTCACGGAGACACCCATGTCCATCCAAAGCACCGCCGGCGCGGCGGTTGCGGCGCCACAGCCGCAACTGTCGCGCGCACGTGCCATTGCCGCGATCACCGTCGGCAATGGCCTGGAGTTCTACGATTTCGTCGTCTACAGCTTCTTCGCCACGCTGATCGGCCGGCTGTATTTCCCGGTTGAAAATCCGACGGGCCAGTTGCTGATGTCGTTCGCCACGTTTGGCGTCGGCTTCCTGATGCGCCCGCTCGGCGGCCTGCTGATCGGCATGTATGCCGACCGCGCCGGGCGCAAGCCGGCCGTCGCGCTGACGCTGTGGCTCATGGGCCTGAGTTCGCTGATCTTCGTGGTGGCGCCGTCGTACGCGCAGATCGGCATCCTGGCGCCGGTCATGGTGGTGGTGGCGCGGCTGGTGCAGGGTTTTGCCATCGGCGGCGAAATGGGCGCTTCGACCGCGCTGCTGCTCGAGTACGCCGATGACCGCACGCGAGGCTTCTATACCGCGTGGCAACCGTTCAGCCAGGGCCTGGCGGCGCTGCTGGGCGCGGTCACCGGCCTGGTGCTGAGCAACGTGCTGGCGCCGGCCGAGCTCGAAGCGTGGGGCTGGCGCCTTGCGTTCCTGATCGGCATTCTCGTGATTCCGGTCGGCCTGGTGATCCGCCGCCGCCTGGAGGAAACCGCCGAGCCCCTGCATCACGGCGAACACGCCGCGCAATGGCCGCTGCTGCGCCGGCATGCACGCGAGGTGCTCGCCAGCATCCTGCTGATGATCGGCCTGGCCTCGTCGACGTATATCGTCATCTACTACCTCAGCAACTACGCCGTGAGCGTGCTGAAGATGCCGCTGTCGCTGAGCATCTGGGCCGGCTGCATCGCGGCGCTGGTGCAGGTCGTGCTGTCGCCATTTGCTGGCTGGCTGGCCGACCGCGTCGGCCGCAAGACGGTGGTGCTGTGGTCGCGCGTGGCGCTGCTGGTAATGGTCTATCCGGCGTTCGTGCTGATCAACGCCGAGCCGTCGCTGGCACGTCTGCTGGTGGTCGTGGCCTGCCTGTCGGTGCCGATGTCGATGACCTCGCCGGCCTCGATGGTGCTGGTCAGCGAGGTGCTGCCGCAGCGCCTGCGCGCCACGGGCCTGTCGATCGCCTACTGCGTGGCGATTGCGATCTTCGGTGGCTTTGCGCAGTACTTCTCGACGCACCTGATCCAGATCACGGGTGACGCCAATGCGCCGGCGCTCTATGTGATCGGCTGCGGTCTGGTGTCGCTGATCGGGCTGGCGCTGGTGCCGGAAACGCTAGGGCGCCGCCTGAAATGAAGGCAACGGCGGCCGGTGCTCAACCGGCTGCTGGCAAACGGTGCTGTGCGAACGGCCAGGTCGGCAATTGCGTACCGTTGCAGTGCGGCTGGCCGGCGGCCGCCGCGGACGGCGCTGCCGGGCCCGTCGCGCCTGGCAGGCCGAGGAACACCGTGGAAGTCATCAGGAAGCGGTCACGCGCCTGGCGAAGAAAGTCCAGATCCATGTTCAGGCTCAAGGTCAAGGTCAAAGGTTCGGTGTCCTGTCGTGTCGGGGAGTCAATCCGGCGCCGCGACAGCTGTCGTTGGCGACGGACTGGCGGCATCATCGCCGCGCTGTGTGACACGTTGTTGAAATCCTCAAAGCCCATACTGGCTTGAGAGATCAACCGGCGCGATCGGCGCGTGCGCGCAGTGCCGCCTTGCCCACCTGTTCAGTGTGGTGGCAGAGGTGCTAAAATCTAAGTCTTTGATTCGCTTAGGCAAATGCCGTTGGAGGCATTGCCGCGCCAGGATCCGCCCCGGATCCGGCCTGTAGCAAGGCGAGATGAGTTCCAGACGCGTATCCGTTTGTGCCGGGTTCGCCTCCCGCCGCACCCCGATACCATGACGACTACGACCCTACCTGAACAGAACGCCGCCGAGCAGACGTTCGAGAGCTTTGGCCTGGACGCGCGCATCCTGCGCGCCTTGTCCGAGCAAGGCTATACCAAGCCGACGCCGATCCAGGCGCAGGCCATCCCCGTGGTGCTCCTCGGCAAGGACGTGATGGGCGCTGCCCAGACCGGCACCGGCAAGACCGCCGGCTTTGCCCTGCCGATCATCCAGCGCCTGCTGCCGATGGCCAATGCGAGCGCCTCGCCGGCGCGCCACCCGGTGCGCGCGCTGATGCTGACGCCCACGCGCGAACTGGCCGACCAGGTCTATGACAACGTCGCGCGCTATGCCAAGCACACCGACCTGCGCAGCACGGTGGTGTTCGGCGGCGTGGACATGAACCCGCAGACCGATGCGCTGCGCCGTGGCGTGGAAATCCTGGTGGCCACGCCGGGCCGCCTGCTGGACCACGTGCAGCAAAAGTCGGTGAACCTGTCGCAGGTGCAGATGCTGGTGCTGGACGAAGCCGACCGCATGCTCGACATGGGCTTCCTGCCGGACCTGCAGCGCATCATCAACCTGCTGCCGGCGCAGCGCCAGACGCTGCTGTTCTCGGCCACGTTCTCGTCCGAGATCAAGCGCCTGGCCGCGAGCTACCTCAAGCAGCCGGTCACGATCGAAGTGGCGCGCAGCAACTCCACCAATGAAAACGTGCGCCAGATGGTGTACCAGGTGGAAGACGGCCACAAGCAGGCTGCCGTGGTGCACCTGCTGCGCCAGCGCGCGGCGCAAGGCCTGTCGCGCCAATGCATCGTGTTCGTCAACAGCAAGATCGGCTGCTCGCGCCTGGCGCGCCATCTGGAACGCGAGGGCATCAACGCCGCCGCCATCCATGGCGACAAGACGCAGACCGAGCGGATGCAGACGCTTGAAGGCTTCAAGAGCGGCACCATCGACGCGCTGGTCGCCACTGACGTGGCGGCACGTGGCCTCGATATTGCCGACATGCCGTGCGTGATCAATTTCGACCTGCCGTTCAGCGCCGAAGACTATGTGCACCGCATTGGCCGAACCGGCCGCGCCGGCGCCAGCGGCGACGCGCTGTCGATCTTCGTGCCGGGCGATGAGCGCCTGCTGGTCGATATCGAGAAGCTGATCAAGCGCAGCGTCCCGCGTGGCACGCTGGAAGGTTTTGATCCCACCGGCGAGAAGGCCCGCCAGGAAGAGACCGATCGCCGTCGCCAGCGCAGCGATGTGCGCCGCGCGCGCAGCAACGGTGACGGTGAGGGCGATGACCGTCGCCGCCGCCCGGACCACGGTGGCGGCCGCAACGCGTTCCGGCCTTCGGACGACCCGTTCTTCTCGCGTCCCTACGAGCCCAGCCCGAACAGTGCCCCCGCCAAGCCGGCCGAGGAGATGATCGCGGCGGCGCTGTCGCGTGGCCGCCAGGGACCCAAGCGCCCCGTCGCGGCCCTGCTGGGCGGCGCACCGCGCAAGTCCTGATCGCGTATCGCGCACAAATCGCGCACAAGCCGCGAGGCCGGCGCTGCCTGTCAGCGCCCGGCCACGGCTGGCAGCGCCGCCAGGCGCTGCAGCCAGCCCGCGGTGGCTCGTTCGAGCCAATCCTGCACATCCCTCCCTTCGTTTCTTAGCCCGAGGTGCTCGCCTGCCGTTCGCAGTGCATCGAGCGGTGCGCTCGTGTCAATCGCCTTCGCGCCGCTCTGCTTGCTCAGCTTTTCCCCGACCGCATTGACCACCACGGGCACGTGCAGATAAGCGGGCGTCGGCAGCCCGAGCAGGTGCTGCAGGTGGATCTGGCGCGGTGTGGAATCGAGCAAATCGGCGCCGCGCACGATGTGGGTGATGCCCTGCAGGCCGTCGTCGACCACCACGGCAAGCTGATAGGCCCATAGGCCATCCGCGCGGCGCAGCACGAAGTCGCCTACCTCGGTTTCAAGGTCCTGGCATTGGCGGCCCTGCCAGCGATCATCGAAGCAAAGGGTGGCCGCCGGGCCGTCCGGCACGCGCACGCGCCACGCCCGCGGCAACTTGCCATTGAGCCCGTTGCGGCACGTACCGGGATACCCAAGCGTCTGGTGCCGCTCGCGCACATGCAGCAGCGAATCGGCGATTTCCTTGCGTGAGCAGCCGCAGGGGTAGAGCTGTCCCGCCACGTCAAGGCGATGCAATGCGTCGGCGTACAGCGCCTCGCGCCGGCTTTGCCAGACCGGCGGCTCGTCGGGCACCAGGCCGAGCCGTTCGAGCGTTTGCAGGATGTCCGTGTCTGCGCCGCGCACGCAGCGCGGATAGTCGAGGTCTTCGATCCGCACCAGCCACTGGCCGCCGTGCGCGCGCGCATCGAGCCAGGTGGCCAGCGCAGTCACCAGCGAGCCCATGTGCAGCGGGCCGGTGGGGGAGGGGGCGAAGCGGCCGCGGTAGCCGCTGGCGGGTACTGCCATGCGCGTGCCCCTGCCTTAGCCTGCCAGTTCGGGTTGCTGCAACAGCAGTGCCTGCGCCAGCCGCGGATCTTCAAGCTTGCCTGACCACCATTGCAGCGCCTTGCCGCGGTTGCTCGTGCGCCAGGCCACCTTGAAGTTGCCGGGCGCGCGCACCTCGACGGTCTCGCGGGCCTGCAGTACGCCGCTTTCGATATGCGGCTGCGCCATCGGCGCCGGCAGCCAGCCGCAGCCAAGGCCGCGGATCTGCGCTTCGAGCTTGTCGCGCATGGTTGGCACCACCAGCACGTCCTGTCCGGCCAGCACGCCGTGCGTGCGCGCAGGCAGGTTGCGCGAGGTGTCGCCCACGGCCACGATCCGGTGCCGGGCGATCTGGATGGTCGACAGCGGCCCTTCCTCGGTCGCGAGCGGGTGGTGCGCGGCCACGGCGAAAACGAACGGCATGCTGCCCAGCGGCCGGATCTGGAAGCCCTGCGTGCTGGGGGCGTCATAAGCGCCGCCGATCACCAGGTCTGCGCGGTTGCTGACCAGCGCATCCCAGGCGCCGCCGAGCACTTCCTTGGCAAAGCGCAGCCGCGTGGCGGTGTTCTCGTTGTAGAAATCCTGGATCACGGGCAGCAGCGCGCGAAAGTTGATCAGGTCGTCCACCACGATGGTCAGTGTGGCTTCCCAGCCGGTAGCCAGCCGCTTGACCCGTCGCGCCAGGTCGTCGGCCGCGTGGAGCAGGTGGCGCCCCTCATCGAGCAAGGCGCGGCCGGCGGGCGTCAGTTCGGCCCGGTGCCGGCGGCGATCGAACAGCAGCACGTCGAGGTCTTCTTCGAGCTTGCGTACCACATAGGTCAGCGCGGAAGGCACCTTGCCCATCTCATGGGCGGCGGCGGCGAAGCTGCCCTTGCGCTCGATGGCGTCCAGGACTTCAAGGGATTCGAGGGAAAGTGGCATATTCAGAAATTCTGAATGATTACTTCTAAGTGGATGCCGTTCAATATACGCCACAGCGCCTAAACTTCCTAGCATCGAAAGCAAATGCCATATCCCACGGCACTATGCCGCAAGGGAAAGGCAAGCCAGGGCCACAAGGAGGGCCATCAAAATGATTGAAATCAGAAGGTCTGAAGAGCGCGGTTACGCCGATCACGGCTGGCTGAAGTCGTATCACTCGTTCTCCTTTGCCGACTACTACGACCCGAAGCACGTCCAGTTCGGGCCGCTTCGCGTGATCAATGAAGACCGCGTTGCCCCGGGCATGGGTTTTGGCACCCATGGCCACCGCGACATGGAAATCATCAGCTACGTGCTGGAAGGCGAGCTGGCGCACAAGGACAGCATGGGCAACGGCAGCGTGATCCGCCCGGGCGACGTGCAACGCATGAGCGCCGGTACCGGCGTGCAGCATTCGGAGTACAACCATGCCGCCCATGACACCACGCATTTCCTGCAGATCTGGATCATGCCGAACCAGACCGGCATCGAGCCCGGCTACGAGGAAAAGCGCTTCGACGCGGCGGACAAGCGCGGCCGGCTGCGCCTGGTTGCCAGTTCCGATGGCGCCGAAGGTTCGGTGCTCGTGCATCAGGACGTGCGCCTGTACGCCGGGCTGTTCGATGGCGATGAGTCTGCCACGCTGGCGCTCCGGCCCGGACGCCGCGCTTACGTGTATGTGGCGCGCGGCCGGATCGTGCTCAATGGCCAGGCGCTGGAAACCGGCGACGCGGCCACGCTGGAGTCCGTGGACGCCCTGGCGCTGACGCAGGGCGAAGGCGCTGAAGTCCTGGTCTTCGACCTGCCCTGATCCCGGGAGCCAGGCCGGTGCGGCGCATGCCGCGCCGCACCGCCATCCCTAACAGCCCGCCGGCCCGCGCCTGCGGGCTGTTTGCCTTTTACCGCGGGATCGTCGTCGGGCATGTACCGCTGTGCTATCTTCTTGCTATGTATTTGCGACCGGCCCCGCACATCGCCGGCAGGTTGCCACCCCCTAGTTTCCGGCCTGGCCGACGCCCGGCCCGTCACCCGGTACCGAGATGACCTTCGTATCCGTTCTCCTGGCGCTGATCGCAGAGCAGTTCCGCGCCCTGGGCCGCAATAACCCGATCCATGAGATCGTGCGCGCGCTCGGTGACCGCGCCGAACACGCGTTCGACACCGGCCGCCCGCGCGATGCCGCGCTGGCCTGGCTCACCGTGGTGCTGCCGCTCACGCTGGGCGTGATGGTGGTGCACTACCTGCTCGCGTCGATCAGCGTCGCGCTCACGCTCGCGTGGAATGTGCTGTTGTTGTACCTGACGCTGGGCTTTCGCCAGTTCAGCCACTACTTCACTGATATCCACGAGGCGCTGAACCGCGACGACCTGCTCGCCGCGCGCGCGTTGCTGCATGAGTGGACCGGCATCGACACCATCGAGATGCCGGTGACCGAGATCGTGCGCCACACGCTTGAAGCGGCGATCGTCGCGGTGCACCGCCATGTGTTCGGCGTGTTCTTCTGGTTCCTGGTGCCGATCGGGCCGGGCGGCGTGGTGCTGTACCGGGCCGCCGAATTCCTGGGCCGCCAGTGGAACCTGCCGTCGACCGAGCGCAGCCCGGCGCTCGGTCGCTTTGCCGCGAGCGCGTTCTACCTGCTGGACTGGGTGCCGTCGCGGCTGACGGCGATCGGGTTTGCCATCGTGGGCAACTTCGAGGATGCCGTCTACGCGTGGCGCAACCACGCCCGCAAGTGGAACGATGCGGTCAACGGCATCCTGCTCGCGAGCGGTGGCGGGGCGCTCGGCGTGCGCCTGGGCACGCCGCTGCCCGAAGACGACTCCAGCGTGGTGCTGCGTACCAGCATGGCGGCAGGCCCCGCGATCGACTACGCGCCCGGCATGGAAGAAGACAACGGCCCCGAGCCCTCGGCCCCGGAATTCGGCGCGGAGCCGGGCGTCCGTACGCTGCAGTCCGCTGTGGGGCTGGTCTGGCGCGCGGTGGTGCTGTGGATGCTGCTGTTGGCGATGCTGTCCCTGGCGCTGTGGGTTGGCTGACCGGCGCACTGACTGACCTAATCACGCGGCGCGCCGCAGCGCCAGCAGGCGCCGAACTGCGGCTCATGCCATTCGTGGCAGTGGCCGCACTGCCACGGCGGCCCCGGCGGCGGTTCGGCCGCCGTCTTCAGCGCGGCCCAGGCTTGCGCTTCCATGTGATCATCGAGAATCCAGACCTGCGGCGCGCTTTCCCGGAATGGGATTTCGCCGATCGCGCCTGACAGCCACGTGTTGCGCAATTCGGCGCGGATGCCGGCGGCGCGCAACACGTTGCGGCAATGCGCCGCGTGCACGATCGAGGTGGCGGACAGCAGCAGTTTCATTGGCAGCGCACCGGCAAGGCAGGTGCAGCCACCTTACCACGGCTACCAGGGCTTCTGCTGGCTGGACTCGTGCAGCAGCTGCGTGTAGAGCTGGTGACGACGCTCCGAAATGCCGCCGTTCCCGATCGCGGCCAGCACGCCGCAGCCCGGCTCGTTGATGTGGTGGCAGTTGTAGAAGCGGCACTCGGTCAGCAGCGGCCGGAATTCCGGGAACGCGCGCTCGAGCATGCCCTCGCTCAGGTGATGCAGGCCGAATTCCTGGAAGCCCGGCGAATCGAACAGGCAACCGTCGCGGCCATCGACGTTGCCCCACTCCGGCGGCAGGTGGTACAGCCGCGTGAAGGTGGTGGTGTGCTTGCCGGAATCGAGCTTGGCCGAAATCTCGCGCGTCTGCGCCTCCACGCCCGGGATCAGCAGGTTGAGCAGCGACGACTTGCCCATGCCCGACTGGCCGATCAGGATGCTGGCGAGCCCCGCCAGGCGTGGCTTCAGCGCGGCCAGCGCATTCTCGGGATCGCCGTGTACCGACAGCTCGACCGTGTCGTAGCCCAGGTCCCGGTACAGCGCGAGCCTGCGGCGGGCCTCTTCGAGGCGGTCGGGCAGGTCGGTCTTGTTGAGCAGGATCAGCGGGCGGATTTCCATGGCTTCTGCCGAGACCAGCGCGCGTCCGAGCAGATCCTCTGAAAATCCGGGCTCGGTCGCCAGCACAACCACCACCTGGTCGATATTCGCGGCAAGAAGCTTGGACTTGAACTGGTCGGAGCGGTACAGCAAGTTCTTGCGCGGGCTGACGGCGGTGATCACGCACTGGTCGACCGCGGTACGTTCCACGCTGACATGGTCGCCCACCGCGGTGTCGCTCTTCTTGCCGCGCGGAAACGCATGCATGTGCGTGCCGTCGGCCATCTCCACGACGTAGTGGCGGCCGTGCGCGGCGATGACCAGCGCGCCTTCGGCGGCGTTGCCCTTGCCGGAATTACCGCCGGCGGTACGGTGTCGGCTGGTGCGGCTCATGCGTGCGCCAGCAGCCGGTCGATCCGCTGCGCGGCGGGCGGGTGCGAATAGTAGAACGCGCTGTAGAGCGGGTCGGGTGTCAGCGTCGAGGCATTGTCCTTGTACAGCTTGACCAGTGCCGAGACCAGGTGGCTGGCGTTGGTCTGGTCGGCGGCAAAGGTATCGGCCTCGAATTCATGGCGGCGCGACGACTGGCTGGACAACGGCCCCAGCAGGAACGTGAATACCGGCAGCGTCAGGAAGAACAGCACCAGCGCCAGCGCACTGTTGGAAACGCCCAAGTTCGGCGCCACGCCCAGTCCGGTATAGAACCATGTGCGCGTCGACAGCCAGCCCAGCAGCGCCAGGAACACCAGGCTCAGCGCGAACGTCACGGCGATGCGCTTGGCCACGTGGCGGCGCTTGAAGTGGCCGAGCTCATGGGCCAGCACCGCCTCGATCTCGTCGCCTGACAGGCGCGCGAGCAGCGTGTCGAAGAAGACGATGCGCTTGGCCGCGCCAAAGCCGGTGAAGTAGGCATTGCCATGGGCGCTACGCTTGCTGCCGTCCATCACGAACAGGCCCTTGCTGGCAAAGCCGCATTTCTGCATGAGCGCCTCGATGCGCTGGCGCAGCGATTCGTCGTTGAGCGGCTCGAACTTGTTGAACAGCGGCGCGATGAAGGTCGGGAACACCACCAGCAGCAGCAGGTTGAAGGCCATCCATACCAGCCAGGTCCAGACCCACCACAGGCTGCCGGCGCGGTCCATCAGCCAGAGCACCGCCAGCAGCAGCGGCAGGCCCAGCGTGCAGGCTACCAGCAGCATCTTGACCATGTCCGCCAGCCACAGGCCGAGCGTCATCTTGTTGAAGCCGAAGCGCTCCTCGATGCCGAACTGGCCATACAACGTGAAGGGCAGGTCCACGAGCCCGCCGATCAGCGCCACGCTGGCGACCAGCGCAATGCCGTAGGCGTAGCCAGGGCCAAACATGTCGAGCCAGAACTGGTTCAGCCACTGCAGGCCGCCCAGCATGGTAAAGCCGATCAGCACGGCAGCGCCGGCGAGTACTTCAAGCATCGACAGGCGCGTGCGCGCAATGGTGTAGTCGGCGGCCTTCTGGTGCGAAGACAGCGCGATGGTGTCGGCAAAGCGGGCCGGCACGGCGTTGCGGTGCAGGCCAACATGGCGCACCTGGCGGGCCGCCAGCCATAGCTTGGTCAGCACCATGACCACCAGCGCGGCGAGGAAGATGAGGGTGAACATCGGCAAGAGCCTTGTGAGCCAGCGGCGACCGGATGTGTGGCCGACGCTGCGCAGGTTATCCGCGTGGGGTGCCGCAGGTGCGCTGCGACGGACACGGCGGACGGATATGCGAGAATTATAAGTTGTTCGCGCGCGCGGGCCTTCCGCGGCGCTTTTCCCGTTTTTCCCTATCGCCAGACACCGCAGTCCAGATGACAAGCCAAGCCGCCACCAAATCCGTCAAGAGTGAAAACAACCTGGTCTGGTTGGACATGGAAATGACCGGCCTGTCGCCGGAAAACGACCGCATCATCGAAGTCGCGGTGGTGATCACCGATTCCGAACTCAACATCCTTGCCGAGGGCCCGGTGCTCGTGATCCACCAGTCCGACGCCGTGCTCGACGGCATGGACAACTGGAACAAGGGCACCCATGGCCGCTCGGGCCTGATCGACAAGGTCAAGGCCTCGACCCTGACCGAGGAGCAGGCGGAAGCCGAGCTGCTGGCCTTCCTCAAGCGCTGGGTGCCGGCCAGCAAGTCGCCGATGTGCGGCAACTCGATCTGCCAGGACCGCCGCTTCATGGCGCGCTACATGCCAAAGCTGGAGGCGTTCTTCCACTACCGCAACCTGGACGTGTCGACGCTCAAGGAACTGTGCAAGCGCTGGGAGCCGGCGATCCACAAGGGCTTCATCAAGCGCCAGCTGCATACGGCGCTGGCTGACATCCTCGAATCCGTCGAGGAGCTGCGCTATTACCGAACCCACTTCATCCGCCATACGCCTGCCGGGGCTGCAGCGCCCGCCACGCCGGATGACGGCACCGCCGCGCAATAAACAAGAATCGGCGGACCGGCCAGCGCCGGTCACGCCGCCCGCCTGCTCCTGCAGGCAGCCTTGGATCCGCTCTGCCTGTTCTCCATGTTCGCCCGCATCGTCTCCATCATCACACCGGTCATCCTGATCATCCTGGTGGGGTGGCTGTATGGACGCAAGGCGCACCCTGACATGGCGGGCATCAACCGCGCGACGCTGGACGTAATCGCGCCGCTGCTGGTGGTGTCGGCCTTCGTCAGCAAGGAATTCGTGCTGGCCGACCAGCTCGTGCTGCTGGCGTGCGCGATCGCGGTGGTGATTGGCTCGGGCGTGCTTGCGTGGATCGTGGCGCGCGCGCTGCGGGTCGATCCGCGCACCTTCGTGCCGCCGATGATGTTCAACAACTGCGGCAACATGGGGCTGCCGCTGTCGGTCTTTGCCTTCGGCCCGGCGGGCCTGGCGCCCGCGGTGGCGTTGTTCGCGGCATCGAACCTGATGCATTTCACGATCGGCATGAAGATCGTGAATCGTCATGCTTCGATTGCGCAGATCGCGCGCAATCCGATGGTGCTGGCTACCGTGGCGGGCGTGGGGCTGTCGCTGGCAAAGCCGTGGTTCGTGTTGCCGGAACCGGTCTACCAGTCGATCAAGCTGCTCGGCGATGCCACCGTCCCGCTGATGCTGTTCGCGCTCGGCGTGCGCATGAAGGACGTGAGCCTGCGCAACTGGGGCATGGGGATCGTGGGGGCCGCGGCCTGTCCGCTCACGGGCATCGCCGTGGCGCTGTTGCTGACAAACTGGGTGCCGCTGACCGAACTGCAGCGCGGTCTGCTCTTTGTCTTCGCCGCGCTGCCGCCGGCGGTGCTGAATTTCCTTGTCGCCGACCACTTCCGGCAGGAGCCGGACCAGGTCGCGTCGATCGTGATGCTCGGCAATATTGCCGCCGTGCTGTTCGTGCCCGTGGGGCTGTACCTGGGGCTGCGCTGAGCCCCCGGCACGGCTGCCACGATGCCGCTCAGGCGGCGGTCTTGCTGCGGATCGCGTTCTTGGGCCGCCAGGCCTTGACCACGTTCTCGTCGGTTTCCATGTAGGGACCGCCGATCAGGTCGATGCAATATGGCACGGCCGCAAAGATGCCTTGGACGACCGGCTTGCCGGCATCGTCGCGCAGGCCTTCGAGGGTTTCGCGGATGGCGCGCGGCTGGCCCGGCAGGTTGATGATCAACGCCGCGCGGCTGGCCGTTTCACGGATCACCGCCACCTGGCGCGACAGGATTGCGGTCGGCACGAAATGCAGGCTGACCTGGCGCATCTGTTCGCCGAAGCCGGGCATCTCCTTGGTGGCAACTGCCAGCGTGGCTTCGGGCGTGACATCGCGGCGCGCCGGGCCGGTGCCGCCCGTGGTCAGGACCAGGTCGCAACCGGCTACGTCCACCAGATCGATCAGCGTGCGCGAGATCTGCGCCTGCTCGTCGGGGATCAGCCGCTCGACGCCTTGCCAGGGGGAAATCAGCGTGCGGCCCAGCCATTCGCGCAGCGCCGGGATGCCTTCGTCCTGGTAGGTGCCGGCCGACGCGCGGTCGGAGATCGAGACGAAACCCACCACCAGTTCGTCGGGATGGTTGCGGGCGATCGGTTGCGTGGTCTGCGTCATGCGTCGGGCTCCGGGGTAGGGGGTTGCTCGCTTGCCGCTGCCGCGCTGTCCTTCGCCTCCAGCGCCGTCTTGATGGCCTGGAACAGCTCGCGGAAGTAGCGCGGCGGCTTGGACTGTTCCTTTTCCCTGCGTGCGCTGCGGATAATGTTGCGCAGCGTCTGCACGTCGATGCCGGGGTGCTCGGCCAGGAAACGGGTGAGCGCGGCGTCGTCGGCCAGCAGCAGTTCGCGCCAGCGTTCGATCAGGTGCATGCGCGCGGTCTCGGCCTTGCTGGTGCCCTTGAAGCCTTCGAGGGCGGCGCGGATGGCCTGCACTTCGTCGTCTTCCAGCCCGCGCATGACCTTGCCCACGAACTGCATCTGGCGCCGCTTGCCTTCGTGGCTCGTGGTGCGCCGGGCTTCGTGGATGGCGTCGGCCAGTGCTTCAGGCATCGGCACGCGCGCCAGGCGGTCCTTGGCCAGGGCTTCGAGTTCGGCGCCGATGGCCTGCAAGGCGGTCATGTCGCGCTTCTTCTGCGACTTGCTTTTGGGCTCGTCCATCTCGGGTTCCGGCGCAAAGGCGCCGGGAAAGCGGGAGCCGGGGGAGTTACGGGAATTTCGCGTCATGGGCGGCATTTTATCTTGCTATGATTCCCGCTTGCACTTTTGATGACACCGCCCAGCATGGACACCATCGCCGAACAGACCGCGCATTTCACCTATACCCAGGCCCAGCTCAGCGAGATGGCGGCTGATGTGCTGCGTGTAGCACGCGAGCTCGGCGCGACCGATGCCGCGACCGAGATCTCCGAGGGCAGCGGCCTGTCGGTGTCGGTGCGCAAGGGGCAGGTGGAGACCATCGAGCAGAATCGCGACAAGGTGGTCGGCGTGACGGTCCTGATCGGCAAGCGCCGGGGCAATGCCAGCACGTCGGACTTCTCGCCGGCAGCGCTGCGCGCCACGGCCGAGGCGGCCTACAACATCGCCCGCTTCACTGCCGAAGACGACTGCGCCGGCCTGGCCGAGGAAGAACTGCTCGAACGCGAGCCGCGCGACCTGGACCTGTTCCACCCCTGGACCATCGACGCCGAAGGCGCCATCGACATCGCGCGCCGCTCCGAGGCAGCGGCGCTGGCGGTGTCGCCGCGCATCAAGAACAGCGATGGCGCGAGCGTATCGGCGCAGCATTCGCAGTTCGTGCTGGCCACCTCGCGCGGCTTCACGGGCGGCTATCCGTATTCGCGCCACTTCATTTCCTGCGCGCCGATCGCCGGCTCGGGCAGCGGCATGCAGCGCGACGACTGGTACTCGTCCAAGCGTTCGCCGCTGGCGCTGGCCGCGCCGGAAGACATCGGCCGCTACGCCGCCGAGCGCGCGCTGGCGCGCCTCAACGCGCGCAAGCTGTCGACGCGCCGCTGCCCCGTGCTGTTCGAGGCTCCGCTTGCCGCCGGCCTGCTCGGCGCCTTCGTGCAGGCGGTCTCGGGTGGCGCGCTGTATCGCAAGTCGACCTTCCTGCATGACACGTTGGGCAAGGCGGTATTCGCCCCGCATATCCAGATCCACGAGCGGCCGCACGTGCCGGGCGCCATGGGCAGCGCGCCGTTCGACGAAGAGGGCGTGCGCACGCGCGAGCGCGATGTCGTGCGCGACGGCGTGGTCGAGGGTTATTTCCTCTCGACCTACTCGGCGCGCAAGCTCGGCATGCAGACCACCGGCAACGCCGGCGGCTCGCATAACCTGACGCTCACCAGCAGCCTTGCCACGGCCAGCGACGATTTCCGCGGCATGCTGAAAAAGCTCGGCACCGGCCTGCTGGTGACGGAGCTGATGGGGCAGGGCGTCAATTACGTGACCGGCGACTACTCGCGCGGCGCCTCGGGCTACTGGGTCGAGAACGGCGAGATCCAGTATCCGGTCGAGGAGATCACCATCGCCGGCAACATGGCCGAGATGTTCCGCCAGATCGTGGCCATCGGCTCGGATTCGCTGGTGCGCGGCACCAAGGAGACAGGTTCGATCCTGATCGAACAGATGACGATCGCCGGCAACTGACGGCACGCAGCCCCAGAACAAAAAAGACCGCCCGAAGAACGGGCGGTCTTTTTTTGCACCCGGCGTACCGCAGCCGGGCCCTGCATGGGACGGATAGCGCGAACTGGCGCCGGCTTCTCCGATCCTTTCCTCCGCTCCGGTCGCGTGGCTCAGTGCTGCAGCGCCGCGACCACGCCCCCCACATTGTTGATCGTGTTCATGACGCTCTTCATGTCGACGTCAGTCCGGGTCGAGGCATCGACTTGCGTGACCGGCGCCACGATGGTGTTCGGGCTTGCGAACATGACGCCGCCGCCGGTAATGGCATTGACGCCGCTGTTCAGGAACAGGCTGCCGCCGCGGACGGCGCCCATCCTGGCACGGTCGAGGTCTTGTTCGAGCGGGAGGTTCTGGATGGTCAGGGACATGATGGACTCCTTGGGTATGGCTGGGTGGTTGGCTGGTAGAGCACGTTTGCTGCGCTCGGGGATATATACGCACAGGGTGTGCCAGAGCCCGCCAATGCCGTTGCCAGCTATTTCAAGTCCATGAAAGGAAAGAGGAAATTGGATTTCTTGGCTTGGCTGCCGCCTCGGCCAGCCATGAGGTTGAGTTGGTGGCTCGCCAACATCTCCCCAGTCGGTGTTCGCGCATGGGCAACACATCGGTATCCACGAAAAAAAGCAGGTGCCTATCGCACCTGCTTTCATCCTGCCTGGCTGTGGGACTGGCTACTCTTCGCCCGAAGGCGGCCGGTCGTACGTCACAAAGGCGTAGTCGAAGTCATTCGCTTCCGAATGATGGATCTCGCGCGATGTCTCGATCCACTGCGCCCGGTCGATGGCGGGAAAGAACGCATCGCCTTCGACATCGGCATCGATCTCGGTCACTACGAGCCGGTCCGCGCTGGGCATAGCCTCGGCATACAGCTGCGCACCACCGATCAGGAACACTTGCTCCGCACCGATGCACAGCAACTGCGCCGCTTCGAGCGAGCCCGCCACCTCCGCGCCTTCCAGTTTCAGCGCGGTATTGCGGCTCACCACGATATTGCGGCGCCCCGGCAGCGGCCGGCCGATCGAATCCCAGGTCTTGCGGCCCATGATGATCGGCGCGCCCAGGGTAGTGCGCTTGAAATGCGCCAGGTCTTCCGGCAAGCGCCACGGCAGCGTGTTGTTGCGGCCGATGGTGCCGTTGCGGGCGCGGGCGACGACAAGGGTCAGCAGCGTCATACGGCCACCGGTGCCTTGATGGCGGGATGCGACTGGTAGCCGACGAGCTCGAAGTCTTCATAGCGGTAGTCGAAGATGCTGTCCGGCTTGCGCGCGATCTTCAGCGTCGGCAGCGGTAGCGGCTCGCGCGCAAGCTGCGTCTGCACCTGCTCGAAGTGGTTGCTGTAGATATGGCAGTCGCCGCCGGTCCAGATGAAGTCGCCGACTTCCAGCCCGGTCTGCTGCGCCATCATGTGCGTCAGCAGCGCGTAGCTGGCGATATTGAACGGCACGCCGAGGAAGATGTCGGCGCTGCGCTGGTAAAGCTGGCACGACAGTTGCCCGTCGGCCACATAGAACTGGAAGAACGCGTGGCACGGCGGCAGCTTCATGCGCGGGATGTCGGCCACGTTCCAGGCCGACACGATCAGCCGGCGCGAATCCGGGTTGGCGCGGATCTGGTTCAGCAGGTCGGTGATCTGGTCGATGTGGCGGCCATCGGGCGTGGGCCACGAGCGCCACTGCGAGCCGTAGACGGGGCCCAGTTCGCCGTTCTCGTCGGCCCATTCATCCCAGATCGAAACGCCGTTCTCCTGCAGCCAGCGCACGTTGGTCGAGCCCTGCAGGAACCACAGCAATTCCAGGATGATCGACTTCAGGTGCAGCTTCTTGGTGGTGACCACCGGGAAGCCTTCGCGCAGGTCGAAGCGCATCTGGTGGCCGAACACCGAGCGCGTGCCGGTGCCGGTGCGGTCGGCCTTTTCGGTGCCATGCTCGTACACATGGCGCATGAAGTCGAGATACTGTTTCATCGGCGCGGGGCGGGGAGAAGTGACGCGGGCGCGGGCCCGCAAACCATGCATTTTAAAGCAAGAAGGGCCACCCCTTCGGGCGGCCCTTCCGGCGGTGGCCAGGGCACCTGCCCTGGCTTGGCCGCAAGCCTTAGTGGCTGCTGGCCGGCTGCTGCGCCTCGTGTTGCCCGCGGCGCTTCTGCACCAGGTAGCCGGCACCCAGCACGCCGCCGATGATCAGCACGTACAGGCCCCAGTTGATGACCGGGTTGGCTTCGAAGAAGGCCTTGACCATGGGCTCGTGCACGATCATCTTCACGGCCGTGAAGGCCAGCACGCCGGCGCCGATGTAGATGATGGCCGGGAAGCGCGACATCAGCTTGAGCACCAGGCTCGAACCCCACACCACGATGGGAATGCTGATCAGCAGGCCCAGCACCACCAGCAGGAAGCTGCCGTGCGCGGCGCCGGCCACGGCCAGCACGTTGTCAACGCCCATGACGGCGTCGGCGATGATGATGGTCTTCATCGCGCCCCAGAGGGTCGAAGCGCCTGAGCCATGCTCGTCGCCATCGCCTTCGTCGGACAGCAGTTTGTAGGCGATCCACACCAGTGCGAGACCGCCGATCAGCAGCAGGCCCGGGATCTTGAGCAGCCACACCACGCCGATCGTCATGGCCGAACGCACCACCACGGCACCGACGGTACCCCAGACAATGGCCTTCTTTTGCAGATTCGGCGGCAGGTTGCGCGCCGCCAGGGCAATCACGATGGCATTGTCGCCGGCCAGCACCAGGTCAATGACGACGATGGACAGCAGCGCCGTCAGGAACTGCATCGTGAACAGATCGGTAAACCACTCCATGAACTCTCCTCAAGTACGAATCGCCGCAAACGCGCGTTTGGTTCGCCTGGAGTCATGGAGTAAGAGGGGGGACCGGGGTCACCTTTGCAAACCATGATTCCAGGTTGCAAAGGTCTTGCTCGACGCCCGGCGCGGTCTGCGCACCAGTGTCAGCACAACCGGAGACGTCAGTCTCGGAATGACGATTGTGCTAAGGGCATGGCCCCGGAGCTACTCCCCTTTGAAGGGGCGCGGACAGCGTGCATCCGCGCTGGGCGCGATTATAAACGAATTGTTGCGTCATAGCGGCATTGGGGAAGATACGAAGTACGGAGGCGCGTCACAGGTTCCGCCTGCCGCACACAGACAGCGCGAATATTGTGCGATGCAACAAGCGCAATCGCCGTGCGGCACCTATGCTTGAAGATCGGTTTTCGGCCGATGCGTCCCGGACAGCACAGCGGCGCGTCCCGGACCCGGCGCGTCGCCGGAGGGCCGCGCCACGACTCGGGGGAATAAGAAGTGGACCCACGACCACACAAGGAAACGTCATGCCGGCTGTCCCGACCCAGCTTAATGGTTCCCGCTCCGCCAACCCATCGGGCTTCGGCCACCGCAACGCCAACGACGCGCCAGCTGCCCGTGATGCAGCCGGCACGCACGATGCCAATCCGTCGCTCTTGACCGCGGCCAACGGTCATGGGCCCATGACCGCACCGCCGCAGCCCGAGTTCATCCAGCAGTACCACGAAGACAGCAGCGCCCTGCGCGGGCAGATACTGGCCGGCTTGCAACAGTCCGAAGCGAGCATCGGTCCCAAGTTCTTCTACGACGTGCTGGGCTCGCGGCTGTTCGAGGCCATCACCGACCTGCCCGAGTACTACCCGACGCGTACCGAGGCATCGATCTTCGCCAGCGCCGCGCCCGCCATCGCCGCGCGCGCCGGCGCCGGCTGCGTGCTGATCGACCTGGGTGCCGGCAACTGCGAGAAGGCGGCGCGGCTGTTCGGCAGCCTGAGGCCGGCGCAGTATGTGGCGCTGGATATCTCGGTGGAGTTCCTGCGCGGCACGTTGTCGTGCCTGCAGCAGCAGAATCCGGCCATTCCCATGCTCGGGCTCGGGGCCGACCTGTGCGGCAGCTTCGACCTGCCACGCAATGTCCGGCGAGGCAGGCGGCTGTTCTTCTATCCGGGCTCCAGCATCGGCAATTTTTCGCCGATTGACGCGCTGGCGCTGCTGCAGCGCCTTCGTGGCGCAGCCGGGCGTGGCGATGGAGTACTGATCGGCGTGGACCTGCTGAAGGACGAAACCACGCTGGTCGCAGCCTATGACGATCCGCTGGGCGTCACCGGGGCCTTCAACCGCAACGTGCTGCGCAACGTGAACCGCATTGTCGAGACGGATTTCAACGTCGATGACTGGCGCCATGTGGCGAGTTTCGATCGCCAGGCGTCACGCATCCAGATGCACCTGCAGGCGTGCGCGCCGGTCAGGGTGCGCTGGCATGGCGGCGAGCGCAGGTTTGGCGAAGGCGAGCGCATCCATACCGAGGATTCCTACAAATACCGGCCCGGCGATTTCGCCTTGCTGCTGGAAGCCGCCGGCTTCGACGATCCGGTGTACTGGACCGATCCGCTGGGCTGGTTCGCGGTGTTCCACGCGCGAGCCTGAAGGGTCTCCCGCCTGGTGTCATAATGGCCGCTGCCATGGCGGGCGGCCGCCCGTCTGCGTCCTTCCGAACGGATGTCTACCGATGAGCGGCTTCTCCATGCTTCCCGATCTCTACTTCAGTGGCGGCCCGGCTGGCTGGTCCGATGCCCGGCGCCTGCCACGCGAAGGGCTGGCCCAGGCCCTGGTCGACGCGCGCAGCCGCACCCTGGCCTGGCTGGCCGCCTTCGGCCAGACCCGCAAGGGCTGGGACGTGCCGCGTCAGCACGATGCCAGTCCGCCGCTGTGGACCCTGGGATTTATCGCCTGGCACGCCGAAAGGTGGTGCCTGCGCGGCGTGCGGCAGCTTGATCGGGGCGGTGTGCCGGTGCCCGTGGCCCGGGAGCCGTCGCGGCTCGGCGGGGCCGATGAATGGTTCGACCCCGACCGTATCGGTCCGGACGAGCGCTGGGAAATCGTCCTGCCCGATGTCGCCGTGGTCAAGCAGTACGCGTCCGATGTGCTGGACGGCCTGCTGCGCCGCCTGGCCTTGTTGCCAGACGATGGCGACCTCACGCTCTATCCTTTTCGCCGCGCGCTGTTCCTGGAAGACGGGCAGGCCGAAAATCTGGCCGCGTTGCTGCAGGCGCTCGGCCTGGCACCCGCCGCGCCGGTTGCGCCCGGACCGGGCGCGTCGGTCGCGCATGCCGGCACGCTGCATTTCCCCGGTGGCCGCTTCACGCAGGGCTGGTCGGATCCGGACGGCTACGCGCAACCCGACGAATTGCCGCCGCAGCCCACCTATGTGCCCGCCTTCGAGATCGACGCCGCGCTGGTCAGCAACGCGCAGTTCCTGGAATTCGTCGAGGACGGGGGCTATGAGAACCCGGCCTGGTGGTCGGCCGCTGGCCGGCAGTGGCTGATGGCGCAGGAGCGCTCCGCACCGCGCTACTGGTCGCGGCATCCGGAATCGCGCAACTGGATGGTGGAGCGATTCGGCACGCTGCGAACGCTCAATCCCGACGAGGCCGTGCGGCACGTTTCGCTGTTTGAAGCGCAGGCCTGGTGCGGATGGGCCGGCCGCCGCCTGCCCGTGGAGGCGGAGTGGGAACTCGCGGCGTTGCAGAACCGCGGGCTGCAGTGGGGAATGTTGCGGGAGTGGACGGCTTCGCCGTACGAGCCGTATGCGGGGTTTGCGGCATCGCCGTCGGACGGCGAGATGGTGTCGCGCTTCGGGACGCATCAGGCGGTGCGGGGGACGACCTTTGTCAGTGCCTCGCGCCAGCGGCATGTGCGGGCCCGGGTGGCGCTGCTGCCGGAGGACGACTTCGCCTTCGTAGGGTTCCGGACGTGTTCGATGTAGAGCCGGTTCCGGCCCGGGGCTGAGCCGCAGGCAGACAAAAAAAGAGCACCCCGCAGGGTGCTCTTCATCACTGTGCCGGCGCCTGTGGCGCCACCAGTGTTTTACCGCTCGTAACGCGAACGGCTGTTGCGCTGCCCACCGAAACCGCCTTCGCGGTTGCCGAAGCTGCGGCCGCCATCACGGGCGCCACGGTCGCCAAAGCTGCGGTTGTCGCCGCCGGCCTTGCGATCGCCGAAGCTGCGGTCGCCGAAGGTGCGCTCGCCACCGCGGTAGCCGTTGCCTCCTTCGCGGTTGCCGAAACCACGGCTTTCGCCGCCGCCGAAGCCGCGGTTTTCGCCGCCGCCGAAGCCGCGATTTTCGCCGCCGAACTTGCGATCGCCGAAATTGCGGTCGCCAAAGCTGCGCTCGCCGCCACGGTAGCCGCCTTCACGGTTGCCGCGGTTGTCGTCGCCGCCACGATAGCCGCCGCCTTCCTGGCCGCCGCGATTGCCGAAGCCACGGTTTTCACCGCCGAACTTGCGTTCGCCAAAGCTGCGCTCACCGAAGCTGCGCTCGCCGCCGCGATAGCCGCCACCGTTGCCACGGCCGCCGCCGCCCGGCTTGCCACCGCCAAAGCCAGCACGCGGCTTAGGCGAACGGCGCGGTTCCAGGCCTTCGATCACCGAGGCGTCGATGCGATGGTTGGTGAAGCGCTCGATACGGCGCCACTGGAACATGTCGCCATGGTTGACCAGGTTGATCGCGATGCCCGAGCGGCCGGCACGGCCGGTACGGCCGATACGGTGCACGTAATCCTCGGCCTGCTTGGGCAGGTCGAAGTTCACCACGTGGGTGATGTCCGGCACGTCGATGCCGCGCGCGGCCACGTCGGTTGCCACCAGCACGCGCAGGTTGCCGCGGCGCAGGGCGGTCAGGGTGCGGTTGCGCGCGCCCTGAGTCATGTCGCCGTGCAGGGCGCCGGCGGCAAAGCCGGTGTCGGACAGGCGTTCGGCCAGCGAGTCGGCGTCACGCTTGGTGGCCGTGAAGACGATGGCCTGCTTCAGCGACGAATCGCGCAGCAGGTGGTCGAGCAGGCGTTCCTTGTGCGACATGTCGTCGGTGAAGTGCAGGCGCTGTTCGATATTGCTCTGGTCGGCGCGGACCGCGGCGATCTCGATGCGCTGCGGATCCTTCAGCTGGCGCGAAGCGAGTTGCGCGATGCGGGCGTCCAGCGTGGCCGAGAACATCAGCGTCTGGCGGCTGGCCGGCGTGGCGTCGACGATAGCGTCGATGTCATCGGCGAAGCCCATGTCCAGCATGCGGTCGGCTTCGTCGAACACCAGCATGTCGAGTGCCGACAGGTCGATGCGGCCGGCCGTGATGTGGTCAAGCAGGCGGCCCGGCGTGGCGACCAGGATGTCCGGCATCTTCGACAGCATGGCGAGCTGCTTCGGGTAGGGCATGCCGCCCAGGATGCTCGCGCAGACGATGCGGCGCATGTTGCGGCCATACTTGGCAGCGGCTTCGGTCACCTGCAGGGCCAGTTCGCGCGTGGGCGTCAGCACCAGCAGCGACGGCTGTGCCGGCGACGGACGGGGACGCTTGCCCTTCATGCGCTTGGCGGGTTCGGTCGGGCGGTTCGGCGCCGGCTTTTCGCTGATGCGCTGGATGGCGGGCAGCATGAACGCCGCCGTCTTGCCCGAGCCGGTCTGGCTCGATACCAGCAGGTCGCGGCCAGCCAGGAAGGCCGGAATGGCCTGCGCCTGGACGGGCGTCGGGTTGTTGTAGTTCAGTTCGGAGAGTGCGCGCAGGATGGCCGCATCGAGGCCAAGCGCGGCGAAACCGTTCTCCACTGCATCGGCGCTGGTCGCTTGTTCCGGGCCATTGAGCATGGCGTCGAGCTTGTCGAGCGGGCTTTGGGCGGCGGAAGTGATCGAAGCGTCGGTAGCGGAGGCAATAGCTTGCTCCGCACGAATGTCGTGCTGGGTCATGTCGTAATGATCAAAAATGCATGGCACCCCTGCAACGCAAATCGAAATAGGGGTGGGCGCAGTGCAAAGTCTTTAAAAAGGCTTCGGCGCCAATCGGTGAGGCCGTTACGACAGACTCAGCTGACAGTACGGCGGCAGGCAGGGGTGTAGGCAGGCGCTAGGCCAGCCGCTGTTCCCTGGCAGGCAAACAGCTCACAGGCTGTTCAACAGGATCGGAGACGAGGCTACGTCGGTGAGCGGTGCGTTCTGTCGACTACTGAATCCAGGTATAAAACCAGGTTCGGCAGCAGGAAAACAGAGCTTGGGAGGGCAGCGGATGCGCCTTGGCGGGATGTGCCTGGCGGGTGGCGGAACTCACAGTTGCGAAACTCACGGCGCGGATTATAGCAGAACCGCGAAAATTTGTTGCGCTGCGAAAAGGTAACCAGATATGTCAGTCGCGCGACACATGGCGCACCTGGCGCTGGCACTCACTCACCTGCGTTGCCAGTTATGGGTTGAAAGCGGGAGGGGCCCGCCTATACTCAAGTCGCGAGCAACGAGATTGCTCGACCGGGGCGGACAATCAAGTTCCCGTATTGGCCTCCTACAGCGATACTGAATCACTGCTCGCTGTGAGCATTGCGGTCATTGTCGTCACTGCCAGAATTCCTGCGAACCTCCGGGTGGTCCGGTGGATCGTCCGCGTCATGGGCGGAGTCATGGGAAGCCTGCTCGACAAGAAATGACCGAACTGCTGATGGCGTTGACCCAGGAAGTCCGGGGCCGTCCGCAACCAGCCCGCCAGGCCATGGCGGGCTTTCTTTATCCGGGCTGCGATCCAGCCACGCGTCACTTTCGGGGCAGCTTGCCCTCGATGCGCTCCAGCGGACGGACATGAGGATTCGCCGGCCAGCCCTGCGGATACGAAGCCAGGCGCGATGGCCCCCGTTGCCGCAGTCCGTGCCACCCGCGTCCGCCCGCGCCACCGCTGCGGCTGCCGCCGAGAATGGCGCTCATTGCCTCCCGGTCGAGGTCGACGTTCTCGGTCAGGTCCTTGATCACGATCACTGCCATGGCTTTCTCCGGTCGTGCGGCGCCGCGTCCGCGCGGGGGCGGCGCCGGTTCAGTATAGGCTTGCGTTTTGATGCGCAGGCACGCCGCTGCACCCATCGGTATTCATCTTCCCCGAAGAGCAAAAACGCAGGAGTCGTGCCAGCCTGCTAGCCATTTGCGTTGGAATGCGCCCATGGCAAGCCCCGCGCGGGTTTGCAGATTGAAAGGACATCGCACCCCGCGCGAGATGCGCAGCGATCTGTCGGGGCATTGCCAACAGTTCGATGGTCCTGTTGGCTCCCCGCCGACATGGGCTTGCAGTCGATGTGACCTGCTCGCGCGCAACGTGGCGATCGCGCTGCGGCGTCGGCACGCGCGGTTTGCGGATGCCAAGAGTGCGCACTAGTATCCATCGTGGATGGGGCGTTTGCATGAGTGCGTTCCGCTTGCATCGATATCGGGGCAACGCCGGTGGCCAGTGTCAGAGACCTGATTCAGAAGTTCCAGAACGGCGGGTTGTCCGACGACGAATTCGTTGCGTCCTTCGACATGGCGCTCGCACAGGAGCGCACCACGCCGAGCCAGCTGGCGCGCGTCATCATCGAAGAGAATACCCGCTTCCCGTTTCCGCCCGGCGTGTACGCCGAAGTCATGCGGCGCATCGAGCGCAGCGGCACCACGCAGTTCGATCCGGCAGGCGATTCCACTCACATGGAAGGGCCCGTGACGGGCTCCCTCTATGCCACCGCGCCGGCGGTCGGCACGGTGCCGCCCGCGTCGCGGCCCAAGGGCGTGGGCGATACCCTGAACGGTCGCTTCGTGCTGGAAGAGTGCCTTGGCGTCGGCGGTATGGGAACGGTGTACAAGGCCCTTGACCTGCGCAAGCTGGAGGCATCGGACCGCAAGCCGTATATCGCGATCAAGGTACTCAACCTGCAGTTCAGCGGCCACCCGAAATCGCTGATCGCGCTGCAGCGCGAAGCGCGCAAGGCGCAGACGCTTGCGCACCGGAATATCGTCACCGTTTACGATTTCGACCGCGATGGCCCGGTGGTCTTCCTGACGATGGAATACCTGCCGGGCAGGCCGCTGAGCCAGGTTCTCAAGGCGCCCGGTTTCACCGGCATGCCCGTGGCCAAGGCCATGCCCATCATCGCCGGCATGGGCCACGCGCTGGCCTATGCGCACGAGCGCGGCTTCGTGCATTGCGACTTCAAGCCCGCCAACGTGTTCCTGTCCGACAACAGCGAAGTGAAGGTGATCGACTTCGGTATCGCGCGCGGCTTCCTGCCGCCGGCCGATGAATCGGACAAGACCGTTTTCGATCCAGGCTCGCTCGGCGGCATGACGCCGGCCTACGCAAGCCCCGAGATGTTCGAGCACCGCGAGCCCGATCCGCGCGACGACATCTATGCGCTGGCCTGCGTGACCTACGAATTGCTGACCGGCAGGCATCCCTATGAACGCATGTCGGCGAACCAGGCGCGTGCGGCTGGGCTGAAGCCGGTGCAGCCGCGCGAGCTGTCGCGCACGCAATGGAAGACGCTGCGCGAGGCCTTGTCGCTGGACCGCGAGACGCGCACGCCCACGGTCGATCGCTTCCTGGCGGGCATGAGCACGGCGCCCGGCGTGTCGGCGCGGCAGCGCTCCGCGCTGCTGGCGGGCGCCGCCGTGGCGGCCCTGGCAGGCGTCACGGCGGTGGGCTACTTTGCATGGCGCACCAGCCGGCCGGTGCAGACGCCGCCGGCGGTGGCGCAGGCCGACGGTTCGCCCTCCACGCCCTCCGCGCCGGCCGTTCCTCCTGCACCTGCTGCACGACCACCGTCCGAGCCCTTCTCGATGCCTGCCGTGCTGCGCGTGACGGCCGCGGTGCCATGCTCGCTGCTGGCCGCGACTTCGCCAGAGAACGGCAGGGTGCGCGTGCGTGGCTACCTGGCCGAAAGCGTGGGCGTGTCGCGCCTGCGCGAGCAGCTCAACGCGCTGCCCGGCGTGAAGTCGCTCGATGTCGATACGCAGCCGCTCAGCGCCGACAAGTGCGATGTCGCGCGCATGATCGCGCCGTACTGGTCGGGCCGCCGCGAAGGGGCGGTCGCATCGTCGCTGCGCACGCGCGGCGAAAAGCTGCAGCTCACCGAAGGCACGCCGCTGGTGCTCGAACTGCGTACGCCTGCGCAGGATTCCTACGTGTACGTCGACTACTTCGCGGCGGATGGCAATGTCGCCCATCTCGTCCCGAGTGCGCGCGTGCCGAACCACCAGGCGCCCGCCAGCTATAGCGCCACCATTGGCGATGGCGGCGACTGGGTGATCTCGCGTCCGTTCGGCACGGAACTGGTGGTGCTGCTGACGACGCCGGCACCGTTGTTCGACGTGCGGCGTTCCGACGTGGAGTCGTGGCAGGACTACCTCAAGGCGCTTGAAAAGCCGCTCGGGCAGATGGCCCGCAAGTATGGGCAGGACCGCATCAGCGCGGACCTCGTGGAGATCTCCACGCGCGCGAAATAGGCATCGGCAAAATAGTCATCGGCGAAGCCGGCCGCGTCGACGGCGCTACTTCATGTCGCGCGCGACGCGGAAGCCGTTCTGCGACTGGCGCACGCTCGCGCTGTACTTGAAGCGGGTCGATGACACCATGTAGCTCGCACCTTCAAGCCATGAGCCCCCGCGGATCACGCGCGCGCCGCAACTTGCTTCTTCCCAACTGCGGCCATCGACGGGCGCGTTCTTGTAGCTGCTGTGCCAGCAATCCCGTACCCATTCCCATACGCCGCCATTGACGTCGTAGAGGCCGAACGGGTTAGCCGCGAACGAGCCCACGTTGGCGGGCGCGTCCGCGCTCCACGGCTCGCCGCAGTCCTTGCAGTTGGCCGTGCCCTTGCGCATCTGGTCGCCCCACCAGAATGCCGAGGCGGTGCCGCCGCGTGCCGCATATTCCCATTCGGCTTCGGTCGGCAGGCGGTAGGCCTTGCCGGTGGTCTTGCTGAGCCAGCCCACGTACTGTTGCGCATCATCCCAGCTGACATCGCGGATCGGCGCGGTCTTCGCGCTGTTCGCCACGGTAGCGATGCGATCGCACCCGCCGGTGTCGACGCAGGCGTTCCATTGCTCGACGGTCACCTCATAGCGACCGATCGCGAATGGCTGGCTGATCGTGACATGGTGCGGCGGCCTTTCGGCCGGATCGCTGGCATTGCTGCCCATCGTGAAGCTGCCGGCCGGCAGGCTGACCATCACGGGGCAGACCGGGCAGTCGCGGATCTCGCTGCCCTTGGCTTCGGCCGGCTTGCGCTCCCCGCCCAGGCTGACCGAGCCGGACGCTGTCGTGCCTTGCCGTGCGGATGGCGCTGCCGATGTCGCGGCGCCGGCTGCAACCGCTGCGGGCGCTGCCGCGGTGGCGGGTGGCGTGGGACGTTGCTGCACCGGTGGCGTGGGCGCGGGCTTGGCGGGCTGCGCTGCGGCGGCGGGCGGCTGGGCCGGCTTGGCGTGCTCCGGCGGCGCGCCTTTGACGGCCGGGGCGCTGGCCGCGGCGAGACGTTCAATGCGCGCTTTGGCCAGCGACGCAAAGCGGCCGTTCGGATACTGCTTGAGATAGGCCTCGTAGTCGCCGGCGTAGTTGCTGTTCTTGATCGATTCCCAGAACGTCAGTTCGTATTGTTCATCGCTGTTCTTGGGCAGGATGCCGGCCAGGAACATCGGCGCCGCATCCGGCGCCGACATGGGGCTGGCCATGGCATCCGCAACCGTGCTGGCGGCCAGCACCAATGCGACGAGAAATACAGGAGATGTGCGCCACATTTTCGGACCCTGTTGGAACTGCGGCCAGCCCGATGCGCGCGCTTGGGCGGCGCCTGGGCGCATTGTGGTGTTGCGGTGACGTCGGCTTGCTTCAAGATAGCACAGCGTTTGTGAATCCGGAGGTGCTTGCATGCGGCGCGGTGGCGCGCAGCGCATCGGTGTTGCGGCAAGCCGTGCGCCGATGTCATGGCGAGTTCGCTTTTTGCGGGGTTCCGTTCTAACCTAATACCGAATCGCCGAGCGCTGGCCAAAAGCAACCAGAAGAACATGGGCTTGCGGAACCACGTGATCGGGTTTCGGACACTCTCCGGGGAGGCGCCGCGTATGTCCAGACGATTCCTGTTCCGCCTGCTGGCGGCCATGGCAGTTGCTGTGGTGCCGTCCATCTCGATGCCGACTGCGGCGCCGCAGAATGCCGAGGTCTATATCATCTGGCCGCCCGATGGTGCCGTCATCTCCGGCGGCAAGTTCTGGATCCGCATGGGCTTGCGCAACATGGGCGTGTGCCCCAAGGGGATCGAGTCGACCAAGTGCGGCCATCATCACCTGTTGATCGACACTGACCTGCCGCCGCTGGACAAGGAAATCCCCTCCGACAAGAACCACCTGCACTTCGGCGCGGGGGAAACCGATGCGCGCATCGAACTGCCGCCGGGCAAGCACACGCTGCAGCTGCTGCTCGGCGATGCGAAGCACGTGCCGTTCGACCCGCCGCTGTACTCCAAGAAAATCACTGTCACGGTGAAATAGCGCGAGGGGATCCACCATGCTCAAGCTGCTAGCCGCCGCCTTGCTCGGCGCGAGTCTCTTGCTGCCGGCCGCGGCCATGGCTGGGGAGACGCCGGCGCCGCCCGACGCCTACCTGTACATCGGCTTCCCGAACAACGGACAGGTGCTGCCCGCGGGCAAGCCGTTCCGCGTATGGTTTGGCCTGCGCAACATGGGCGTGGCGCCGAAGGACGTCAAGTTTCCGAAGACCGGCCACCACCACCTGCTGATCGACGTGGATCTGCCGCCCATGGACAAGGAAATCCCGAACGATCGCAACCACCTGCATTTCGGTGCCGGCGAAACCGAGACCATGGTCGAGTTGCCGCCCGGCAAGCACACCCTGCAGTTGCTGATGGGCGATGACAAGCACATCCCGACCAATCCACCGGTGTATTCGAAGAAGATCACCATCTACGTGAAGTGATCCACTTCCGCGCGGCGGCGTCCATGCAGCCGCGTACCGCAGGCCGGGCTGTCACCCTGTAGCCGACAGATTACGCGCAACTGTTGGTCGCAACCCGCCATACGGGGCGAGGTGTCGCGGTACCCGCACGCATGTCTTCCTTCGTAATGCCGCTGAAACCGGCTTGTTTTCAGGGCCCTGCGGCCGAACGCGCGCGCGCATCGCGAAGCTGGCACAGCCTGTGCGTCAGTGCTCCGGAAAGCAACACCAGCACTGCCGTCGTAACGAAGAGCCGTTGTCGCCGCTGCCATTTCAGGGTTGGTGCGCGCGCCGGCGCGAACCACAATACAGACACGCAAATGCAAGTCCGTTCACCGCGGTGGGCGGGCTGCGCGCGTGGTTGCAGGAAGACATCGTGATCAACGCCTCTGCCGATTTGCCACTGACTGTTTCGCGGCCGTGCCGTGCCACCGCATGGATCGCCGCTGCAGCCTGCGCGGGCGCGCTTGCCGGCTGCGCGGACTTCCGGCCACCGGTGTACGAACGTCCGCAAACGCCGGCCAAGACGGAGTGGACGCGACAGGGGTCGATCACCGTATCGCCGACGGAGACCGTGCAGCCCAACTGGTGGCAAGGCTTCCGCGATCCGTATCTCGACAAGCTGATCACGCAGGCGCTATCCGGCAATTACGACATCAAAGTGCTGGCCGCGCGCATCCGCGTCGCGCAGGCGCAGATCGGCGAAGCCAAGGCCGGCCAGTTGCCGGTGGTCGATCTCAACGCCGGCGGCAGCGTCACCAAGACGACCGGGCAGACGACCGTGCGCAGCTTCAACGCGGGCGCCCAGTTGAGCTGGGACATCGATATCTGGGGCAAGGTCGAAAAAGGCGTGCAGGCGCAGACCGCCGAGTTCCATGCCACCGAGGCGGACTGGCGCGCCGGCTACCTGACGCTGGCTGCCGATGTTTCGACGACTTACTTCCAGATCCTGCAGTTCGACGAACAGATCGACCAGCAGGCGCGCACAGTGCAGAAGAACGGCCAGATCCTCGGCACCTACCAGGCCATGTTCCAGAACGGGCTGGTGCCGAAGATCCGGGTGATGCAGCAACAGGCCGAAATCAACCGGCTCACGAAGGACCTGATCGAACTGCGCCGTTCGCGTGACGTGACCGAGAACGCGCTCGCCACGCTGGTCGGTGTGCCCGCAGGCAATCTCAAGGTACCGCCGGGCAGGCTGCAGGACCGCGTGCAGCCGCCGCCGGTGCCGGCGGGATTGCCGTCGCAGTTGCTCGCGCGCCGGCCCGACATCGTGGCCGCGGAGTATCGCGTACTCGCGGCGTACGACATCGTCGGCCAGGCCCGGCTCGCGCAGCTGCCGAGCATCAGCCTGACCGCAAATGGCGGCGCGGCCAGTTTCGCGCTCAGCAGCCTGCTGAAGACCTTTACCTTCGGCATCGCGCCGGCGATCAGCCTGCCAATGCTGGACCCGAACGTTCGCGCCCGCGTCAAGACCACGGAGGCGCAAGTCAAGGTTGTGGAGAACGAATACGGCCGCACCGTGATGAACGCGTTCGAAGAGGTGGAATCCGCGCTGGTCAATGTCGACGCGCACAAGAAACAGCGCATCGAGTTGCAGCAACAGGTTGACCAGCTGCGCGTGGTGTCGGCGCAGATCGAGGCACAGCTGAGGGAAGGCGTGGTGTCGCAGCTCGAAGTCTTCGAGACCGAGCGCTCGCTGCTGACCGCGCAACTGTCCTTGTTGGCCGTCCACCAACAGATCCTTGCCGATACTGTCACGCTGTACAAGGCGCTCGGCGGCGGCTGGTCCGACGTGCAGGTGCGCAACGCCGCGTCGAACCGCACGCCCTGACGACTGCGCGCCACGCAGCGTTCGCGATACATCGTTCCCTGGCAATACAGCACACCCCGACGGTTTGCGCCGCATGGGCGACACCCTGCGCGCAACGGCCGGCACCCAGCCAATTGACTAGCGAGAGGCGTCGCCTACTATGTTCATTGTCGATTCATCCTCGCGGTGCGGCAGCGGTCGAGGCTGCGCTGTTGGTTTCCTGGAAACATGGCTCCCGACGATGCACTGATCATGGAAATGCCGGTGAGGATGGGTCAGGAGTTCGACATTCTGCTGACGCCGGTCTCCCGGCCGGAGTTGGGCGAGATCCGCATCGGCGACGACCTGTTCGCCGTCGGACGGACCGAGGCTCCCTTCATTTCCTACCCCGAAGAACTGACGGCCGCGCTGTCGCGCCGGCATGCGCGCATCTTCGCGGAGCATGGCGCGGTCTATGTGGCGGATCTCGGCAGCAAGAACGGCACGCGCATCAATGGTGCCGACGTTGCCGGACATCCGCTGCGGTTGAGCGATGGCGACGAGTTGTCGTTCGGTTCGGCGCTCTCGTTCCATGTCAGGCTTTCGCCGCGCGTGCCGGCGGCGGAGCCGCCTCGCGTCGCGATCACGCTGCTGCCGGAGCGCAACGAACTGGGCCTGCAGCCGGTCGAGCTGAGCAGCTTCCCGTACCTGATCAGCAAGGCCGACGACACCTTCGCGCGCTACCGCGACAGCCATCCGCAGCAGGTCAACTACCTGTCGCGGCGCCACGCGCATATCTACCTGAAGTGCGGCGTCCCGTTCCTGGAAGACCTGGGCAGCACCAACGGGACGTTCGTCAACGGCCACCGGCTCACCGACCACGGCGTGCCGCTCAATGACGGCGACCTGATCGCGTTCGGCGGCAGCCACTTTGTCTACAAGGTCGCGGTGCTGCGTGAAGGCGATGCCGAAGCCACCGCGACGCGCACCGTGTTCGCGGGCGAACAGGTGGCGCCCGATGTGGAGCCCGTCGCCGGGCATGCCGCGGCACCGGTTCCCGATGACGCCGACAAGACCACCTTTGTCGGTGCAGCCGATTCGTTCCTCGATATCTTCTGTGTCGACTATGCGGCGCGGCAGGAAGACGAGGTCAACGCCGAAGCCGAGGCGCAAGCCGCGGCAGCCACCGATACGTCCGCACGCAAAGGAGGCCGCCCGCGCAGCCGCATGGCGATGCTGGCGGCGGAGATTGCCGGGCGCTTCGGCCTGAACGACCCGGCACGCATGAAGCGGGCAGGGCGCTGGGGCGCTGCAGTCGCGGCGCTGGCCGCGGTGGGGCTGGTCGCGCTCTACCTGCGCGGCATGCCCGAGCGCGACGTGAAGTCGCTGCTTGCCGATGGCCAGTATGCGAAAGCAGCGAAAGCTGCGGACGCCTATCTCGCGCGGCATCCCGACGATGCGCCGTTCCAGGCGATGGGGACGGAGGCGCTGCTGCGCGCCTACGTGCCGCAATGGGCCGGCAAGCTCGGGGCGCACGATTTCAGCGGCGCCGCCACGGTGCTGGCCGCGATGATCTCCGCCAGCCAGCACAACGCGGACGCGCGCCCCCTGGTGGGCGAGCTGGAATGGATCGGCAACCTCGAACGCTATTTCGCGCAGCGCGGCGGCGCTGACGCGCCAATCCGCCTCTACATGGACGAAGCGGTGATACGCAGCCTGCTGACGCACTGGAACCAGGACACCGCTGCGCACCAGCGCGCGCTGGGCCGCATCGCGGGATACGAGCCGGCATTCCGCGATGTCTATGCCAACGCACTGAGCGATGTGCGCAAGCTGCAGACGGACGAGTCGGTCTACCTGGCCGCGATCGATCGGCTCAACGCAACCATTGCCACCGAGCTTGCGCGCGACCAGCCGGAAGCGTTGCAGCCGGTGCTGGCCGACTACAAGGAGAAGTACCCGCGCCTGTCCGGCCTGGACAAGCTGCAGGACGACCTGCGCCGCTACACCGCGCTGATGCAGCCGCTGCGTTCGCGCAGCCCGGGGCCGCTGGTGGCGCGCATGGCCGACGCGAAATTCGCCACGCCGCCGTTCCAGGCGCAGTACGTACGACTGGCGCAGCGCCTGCCTGACGCGGATATGGCACGCCAGTACGCTGTGGCGGCTCAGGCCTGGCTGCGCGGCGACAGCGCCGCGGCCATTGCGGGGCTGCGCCGCATTACTGCGGGACCATGGGCCGACGATGTGGCGAAAGATGCCGCGCACAAGCAGCAGGTCGCCGCGCAATACGCGGCACTGCAAGGCACGCGCGGCGCCAGTGGCCAGGAAGACAAGCTGCTCGGCTTCTACGCCATGCTCGATCCCGACGAGGATAAGTACTACGCGAGGGCCGTGGATGCAGACGTCACGGCGATCCGCGACAGTGCGCTGCGGCGTGCGCGCGAGCAGATGAGCCGCGCCATCGCCGGCTGGAAGCAATACCGCGCCAACGGACAGATTGGCGCCGAGCAACGGCTGGAGCCCGGCATCTCACCGAAGTTCCGCGACCAGGCTCGGCGCCTGGCGCAGGCTCAGGAAGACGCACGGCAGGCGCTGCGCATCGTCGGCCAGCTCAAGGCGGGCGAGAGCGCCGACCTCGCGCAATGGAACAAGGGCGAGGAAGAGATCCGCGCCGAAGTGGACCAGCAGCGCCGCGCCCTGCAGGAACTGCGCATGGTGCTCGATCCGGCCGTGCTCAAGGCGAAGCTGGAATTGCTCGGTGGTGAAGGACCGGGTGCCGCAGCACCAGCCGCCGCGGCGCCGGACAAGGCGAAAGAGGGGCGGCCATGAACGACGCACAGGGCGGCAACCGTCTCAGGCCTCTGTCCGAAGCGCTTGAAGACCACGGCGGCGAGGGTCTCGCCATCCTCACCGCCGAACCATGGCGGCTGAGCCTGCTGACGGTCGTGACCACGTTTGCGTTGGTGGTGGTCGCGCTGATCTGGTCGTTCTTCGGCCACGCCGATGTCATCGTCACGGCCGAAGGCACGCTGGCGCCGGAGTCGGAGGTCAGGCGCTTCTATGCGCCCGTCGACGGCGAACTGGCCGACCTGTACGTCGCCGAAGGGCAGCCCGTATCCAAGGACGACGTGCTGGCGCGCCTGAACGCGCGCGGCGCGATCGAAGCGGCGGCCAACGCGTTGGAAGCACAACTGAAGCTGGAGGACTCGGAGCGCGAGTGGAAGCAGTTCCCGGAAAAGAAGGCACTGATGGAACGCCGCGCTGCCGCCCTCAAGCAGCAGATCGACGTGGCCACGCGCCAGCATGAAACGCGCATCGCCGAAGGCACTACCAAGCTCACCGAACAGCAGCGCGCGCAGGTGCAGGAGGCGCGCAGCAACGTCGAGAACTCGCGGCGCGCACGCGACTTCGCGCGCCAGGAGCAGGACCGGTATGCGCGCCTGTTCGCGCTGCCGGGGGGCGGCGGCGTGTCGCAGTCGCAGGTCGAAGCCAAGCGCGCGGCCACGCAGGAGGCGGACAACACCCTGCGCGTGGCGCAATCCCGACTGGCCGAACTGGAAGCGCGGCAAGGCCAGGAACTGACGCAGGCGAACGTTCAGCTCGAAAGCAGCGGACAGGAACTGGCCGGGCTGCGCGTGCAGTACGACGCGGCCATGCGCGACATCGCCAGCACCGAGGACAAGCTGCGCCTGCAGGTGCAGACCGCGCGCCTGGTGGCCGAGGCGGCCGCACGCATCCGCTTCGAGAATATCGACAAGGACAATTTCCTGCTGATCCTCGCGCCGGTGTCGGGCGTCATCACCGACGTTACCTCTACCCAGCGGGGCGACAAGATCCAGGCCAATACGCCGATCGGCGGCATCGCGCCCAATGACGCGCGCCCCGTGCTCAAGATCGCCATTGCCGAGCGCGACCGCGCGTTCCTGAAGGAAGGCCTGCCGGTCAAGCTCAAGTTCAACGCGTTCCCGTACCAGCGCTACGGGCTGATCGAAGGCACGCTCGAATACATCTCGCCGGCCACCAAGCCCGGGGCGGACAAGCAGCCGGTCTATGAAGGCCGCATCCGCCTGTCGCGCGACTACTACGCCGTGGGAGACAGCCGTTATCCGTTGCGCTATGGCATGACTGCCACGGCCGAGATCGTGGTGCGCGAGCGCCGGCTGATCGACCTGGGCCTGGATCCGTTCCGTCAGGTGGCGGGGTAGCGGGCGCTCACACGAACAAGGATCGCGACCGCGCGGCGCGGCCGATCAAGGAGGTAGGGCCATGACTGGCATCGTGCGTATCGACGACGAGGTACTGGGCGTCGAGGAATTCATCCGCCTGCTCAAGTTCACGGGGCAGTTCGAAGGCCTGGTCGAGCAGATGGTGCGCGACAAGCTGACGGTGCACGCGGCGAAACGGGCGGGCCTGGCGCTGGCGCAGGAAGATATCCAGGAGCGCGCCGACCAGTTCCGGCGCGTGCAGGGCCTGCACCGCGCAGCGGACATGAACCACTATCTCGACGCACTGGGCGTGAGCCTGGACGAGTTCGAGGTCTTCATCACCGACAGCCTCTACCAGGAGCGGATGATGGAGCAGGTCTGCAGCGAAGCCGCGGTGCACGAATATTTCCAGCTCAATTCGCCGCGCTTCGACAGCATCGAGGTCAGCCATATCGTGGTGGACAGCGAGGGCAAGGCCAAGGAGCTGATCTCGTACCTGCAGGATGATCCGGAGAGCTTCGCCGAGATGGCGCGCGAGCATTCGATTGCCGACACGCGCGAGCGTGGCGGCGACATCGGCAAGGTGCTGCGCGGCTCGCTCAAGACCGATATCGAGGCCAAGGTCTTCAACGCCGAGGCCGGCGACCTGCTCGGGCCGTTCGCCTCGCCGGACCGCTCGTTCTTCGAGGTCTTCCTGGTGCGCGCCAAGCACCCCGCGACGCTGGACAGCGACGTCGCGGTGGAGGTGCGCCGGCTCCTGCGTGAAGAGTGGCTGATGGCGAGGGCGCAGGAACATGTCATCGAAGCCCGCTAGCGAAGGCGGGGCGGCGGCAGAGGTGCCGCCGCCGTCGGCTACGTCCCCTGCGCCGGTGTCCACGTCGCTTGCCGATTTCCTGGCGACTGTGGAGATCCTCTCGGCCCTGACGCGCGAGGAACTGGAGCAGCTCGCCGCCGCGGCGCAGACCCAGACGTTCGGCTTTGGCGACACCGTGTGCAATGCCGGCGAGCCAGCCCCGGGCCTGTACATCGTGAAGGCGGGCTCGGTGCGCGTCTTCAACGAGGAACACGGCAAGGAAATCAGCATGGGCGTGCGCAAGACCGGCGAGGTGTTCGCCGACATTGCGCTGTTGCGCGAGTACCACCATGAGTCGTCGGTGCGCGCGTCGGGCAAGACCGAGCTGCTGATGATTCCGCGCAGCGTTGGCGAGAAGGTGGTGGCGGGCAACACCGCGGCGCTGGCGTTCATCACGAGCTATGTCGCCATCAGCTCCGCGGGCGGCTTCGTGGCGCGGTTGTTCGACCTGCGTGGCAAGCTGGACCGGCGCGAACTGGAAGACGCGGTGCGCAGCGTGGGCGTGAAGCGCGTGGCCGCGGGCAAGGAGATCCTGAAGCAGGACGGGCGCGAAGACCGGCGGCTCTACGTGGTGCGCCAAGGCACCGTGCGCATGGCGCGCACCGAGGACGGCGACGAGTTTTCGCTGGCGACGCTGGGCCAGGGCGATATCTTCGGCGAACGCGCCTGCGTGATGCGCCAGGAGCAGATCGCCTCGGCCATCGCCGAGACCGAGGTGCGCCTGCTGGTGATTCCCGAGAAGACGGTGCAGATCCTCCTGGAGCGCAACCCGCGCCTGCGCGAGGTGCTCGAGGAACGCATCCGCGTGGTCGACCGCGAACTGCACCGGCAGAAGAAGCTGGCCGAGCGCCGCAAGCGGCCGGTGCTGCTGGACCTTCATTCGAAGCCCGAGCTTGGTGAACGCCTGATCCGCCGTTTCGCGCTGGTCGAGCAGGCCGAGGAGATGGATTGCGGTGCCGCGTGCCTGGCCATGATCTGCCGGCACTACGGCATCCCGATGTCGCTGGGCAAGCTGCGCGAACTGGCCAACGTGACCACACAGGGCGCCAC
Source organism: Cupriavidus sp. 22TCCZM04-2 (assembly GCF_057798895.1). Taxonomy (NCBI): domain Bacteria; kingdom Pseudomonadati; phylum Pseudomonadota; class Betaproteobacteria; order Burkholderiales; family Burkholderiaceae; genus Cupriavidus; species Cupriavidus sp. 22TCCZM04-2. The sequence goes on along the minus strand of NZ_JBYOJS010000001.1, from coordinate 44,137 downwards.
GCTGGAAAGCCTGGCGCGCGCCGGTGAGTCGCTGGGCTTCACCACGCGCGGCGTGCAGTGCACGCGGGACTCGCTAATGGGCTTCGAGCTGCCGTTCATCGTGCACTGGGAGGGCTACCACTACGTGATCGTGTACGGCGTGTCGGGGCGCTGGGTGTGGGTGGCGGACCCGGGCATCGGCTTCCGCAAGATGAGCACGGAAGAGTTCGAGCGCGGCTGGAGCGGCACCTGCCTGCTGTTCAGCCCCGGCGAGAGCATGACGCAGCTGTCGGTGCAGCGCTCGCCGTGGCTGCGTTTCATCAGCTACCTGGCGCCGTACAAGAAGATCCTGGCGCACCTGTTCCTGGCCACGTTCGTGATCCAGATGCTTGGCGTGGTGCCGCCGCTGATCATCCAGAACATCCTGGACGGCGTGGTGGTGCACCAGAACATCGGCCTGCTGCACCTGCTGATCGTCGGGCTGATCATTGCCAACGTGTTCTCGCAGCTGATGGCGACCATCCGCGCCTACCTGGCCAACTTCATGGTGCGCAACATGGACTTCGCCATGATGTCGCACTTCTTCAAGCACACGCTGTCGTTGCCGCTGTCGTTCTTCGCCAAGCGCAAGACCGGCGACATCTTCGCGCGCTTCCAGGAGAACCAGACCATCCGCGCCTTCCTGACCGAATCCACGGTGACGACGGCGCTGAACCTGCTGATGGTGTTCATCTACTTCACCATCATGTTTCTCTACAACGTCAAGCTCACGCTGCTGCTGATCGCGTTCGTGATTCCGATCGCGGCGCTGACGGTGGTGGTGACACCCAGGGTGAAGGCTTATGCGCGCGAAGTGTTCGCGACGTCGACGGACGCCAAGGCCTATCTCATGGAGACCCTGGGCGGCGCCGAGACCGTCAAGGGCATGGGCATTGAACGGCCCGTGCGCCTGCGCTGGGAAGCCAAGTACGCCAAGTCGCTGGAAAAGCAATACCAGGCGCAGGCCTTCCATATCCTCGTCGGCATGATCAGTCAGCTGCTCAACGCGGCCACGACCATCGCGGTGCTGTGGGTGGGCGCCACGCTGGTGCTGCAGCGCGAACTGACCATTGGCCAGCTCATCGCGTTCAACGCCTTCATGGGCAGCGTGCTGGCGCCGCTGATGGGCCTCGTGGCGCTGTGGGGGCAACTAAACGACGCCGGCGTGGCGATGGAGCGTCTCGGCGACGTGCTCGACCTGGAGCCCGAGCAGAAGCCGCAGGACGTGATGTCGCGCGTGATGCTGCCGGACTTGCAGGGCGAGATCGAGCTCGACGGGCTTTACTTCCGCTATGGCGGCGAGGACACGGCCTATGTGCTCGAGAACATCAGCCTGCATATCAAGCCCGGGGAGATGGTAGCAATTGTCGGGCGCAGCGGTTCGGGCAAGACCACGCTGGCCAAGCTGCTGGTGGGGTTCTATCGGCCGACGGAAGGCTCGATGAAGGTGGACGGCTATGACATCGGCGTGATCGATACCGAGTTCTACCGCGCGCAGGTGGGCTATGTGATGCAGACCAACCTGCTGTTCTCGGGCACTATCGCCGAGAACATCGCCTGTGGCGACGAAAGCCCGGACCGCCGCCGTATCGAGGAAGTGGCCCGCATGGCCGACGCGCACCCGTTCATCACCAAGCTGCCGCTTGGCTACGAGCAGATCGTCGGCGAGCGCGGCATGGGGCTGTCGGGCGGGCAGATCCAGCGGCTGTGCATTGCGCGGGCGCTGTACCACGACCCGCGCCTGCTGGTGTTCGACGAAGCCACTTCCGCGCTCGACACCCAGTCCGAGAGCAACATCCTGGCCAATATGCAGGAGATCCTGCGCGGGCGCACGGCGGTGATCATTGCGCACCGCCTCAGCACGATCATGCAGGCCGACAAGATCCTGGTGCTGTACGAAGGCGCCATCGTCGAACAGGGCCGTCACGAGGAACTGCTCGATCGCAAGGGCATGTACTACCAGCTGGTGCACAAGCAACTGAGTTCAGCATGAAGCTCTACAACCAGGGCGCCCGGCCGCCCGCCGCCGATGCCGCCAGCACCTCCGCCGTCTCGTTCGCGGGGCTGATGGAGAAGATCGAGATTTTGCGCTCCACGCTGCGCTGGTCGTCGCGGCTGGAGCGGGTCGATATCGAGAAGCTGCTCAAGCAGGCCACCACGCTGCGCGACGAAGTCATGGGGCTGTCGCACAAGGAGCGCTTCGTGCAGGCCGCGGCCGGCGGCGAGGCGCCGGTGCCCGAGGAAGTCGAACGCATGCCGCGCGAGCGGCGCCAGGCGCTGCTTGAACGCAGCTTTATTTTTGAAGGCACCTTTGGCGACAATCCGAAGCTGCTCGAATCGCTTGAGATCGCGGAGAAGGCGGCGCCCACCGACCTGCCGGTGCTGATCGACGGCGAGAGCGGCACCGGCAAGGAGCTGATGGCGAAGGTGATCCACGCCAACGGCTCGCGCCAGGAGCGGCCATTTATCTCGGTCAACTGCGGGGCGATCCCGGACAGCCTGCTGGAGTCGGAGTTGTTCGGGCACAAGAAGGGCGCGTTTACGGGCGCGAGCAATGACAGGCGCGGCAAGTTCGAAAGCGCGCATACGGGGACCATCTTCCTCGACGAGATCGGCGAGCTGCCGCTGACGGGGCAAGTCAAGCTGCTGCGCGTGCTGGAGGCGCACGAGATCCAGCGCGTGGGGTCGGACGAAGTGATTGCCGTCGATACGCGCATCGTCGCCGCGACCAACAAGGACCTGCGGCGCATGAGCCAGGAGGGGACCTTCCGCGAAGACCTGTTCTACCGGCTCAGCGTGATCCACGTGTCGCTGCCGGCATTGCGCGAGCGGCGCGATGAAATCCCGTTGCTGGTGGCCTACTTCAGCGACGAGGCCGCCGGGCTGCTCAAGCGCCGGCCGGTCAGGCTTACGCCTCGGTTGCGGGATTTCCTGATGCACTACGAATATCCGGGGAATATCCGCGAGCTACGGAACCTGTTGTACCGGGTGTCTTGCCTGGCTGGAGATACGGCGGACCTGGTCCACCTGCCGGTCGATATACGGCCGAAGCCCGCCGCGCTGGCCGTGGTGCCGATCGGTCCTGTCGGCGCGCTTTCAGCGCTGCCCACGTCCCTGGGCGAGGCCAAGCGGGCCGCCAGCGATGAGGCGGAACGGGCGTTTCTTGAACGCGGCCTGCAAGAGGTCGGGGGGACGGTGGCAGAACTGGCGCGGCGCTGCGATATGAACCGGTCGCACTTGCAGATGCTGCTCAAGAAGCATGGGATTCATTCGAAGGATTTCCGAGGGGCCAAGGGCGGAGGGGGATAAGGGGGCTTGGCAGTCGCCGCTGCTATCGCATACGCGGTGGGCTGCGAAACGTAGAGCCTATGCCTCTACCTCCGGATTTACCAGGGTCCTGTCCGCATAAGGATCCTCAGCACGTACTACCACCACGGTGACATTGTCGTGGCCCCCATGATCCAGCGCCATTTTTACGAGCGTCTGGGCGGTTGCATCAAGGTCGCTACCGCTGGCCAGTGCGGTTGCAATCGCATCATCCTCGACTTCATTGCTTAATCCATCGCTGCAAAGCAGGAACACGTCGCCATCGGCGACATCGACGAACAGCTGTTCAGGCAACAGCGTGTCGGCTGCGCCCACGGCGCGCGTTATGGTGTTGTGCGCGGGATGGTGCCGCGCTTCCTCTGCCGTGATGAGCCCGCGTGCGAGCAAACGCTCCACCTGGCTGTGATCGCGCGTAAGGCGCTGCAGCCGCCCGCCGCGTAGCCGGTAGAGCCGGCTGTCGCCGGCCCAAAGAAATCCGCAACGCCGGTCACCGGTTGCCAGCACCACGACAGTGGTGCCTACGCAGCGCACCTGCAGGCGCGAGGCTTCGGCGATCAGCGTGCGATTGACGTCCTGCAGCGCGGCGCCTACGTCGGCCAGCCGTTCTTCCAGCGACGGCCGTGCCGGCAGCGACGCCAGCGCCTGCGTGACGGCCTGGCTGGCGAAGTCGCCAACGGCATGGCCGCCCATGCCGTCAGCCACGACCCACAGGCCCTGATCCGGCAGATCGAGGCACGCGTCTTCATTGCGCTCGCGCACGCGGCCCACGTCGGTGCAGGCCGCCGATGCCCAGCGGAATTGCGTCACGCCAGTCAAGATGCCCTCCAAGGGTCAAGGACCGGTTGTTTATCTGACCAGCATAGAAGTTGTTGCTGGTCTCGCAAAAGTTGATCAACGTGGTCCCGGCCGATTGGTGAGCCTGGGCGCCCGTCCTTGCCTATGCCGTCCACCAGCGTAGTGGTGGCGCCAGGCCAACAACTGGGCCGTCGATGGCGTTGGCGGCGTCCCGACAGGCGCCGAGGCGCCGGGGGGGCACATTCCCCGCTATTGCCCAGGCGGCGCCAGCCGGGGGCACTGGCACATTTCCTGCTGAAATCTGGCACGACGCGGCAATGAGTGCCGCGACCAGACACCCTAGGCGGGCCAGCCAGTACAAGCATGGCCCAGGTCAGCCGGCGGGGGGCCTGAAACGTTTCCTGTACAGAACACGAAGGAGCCAGCCATGTCCGGACTGATCGTCAGAGCAGATTGCGCCGTGTATCGCGGTCGCCAGAGCCACCGCACAGGCCAGCCTGCCGCCGCGGCCGGAGGCCGGCATGCCGGCAGCCGGTTTGGCCGCCACGCGCCGCGCCGCGCGCGGCTGGCTTCGCAGGGACGGCCGCAGATCGCAGGCGAATGCCGGCGGCGGTGACTGTGGATGCTTGGGGAGATCTGTTGGGGATAAAGCGAGGGCTTGGTCCCGCCGACAGGAATCGAACCTGTATCTAGCGCTTAGGAGGCGCTCGTTCTATCCATTGAACTACGGCGAGGGACAGAGCTGTCAGGACCGCGGTTCCGCAGGTTTGCGGTGATCCTGAAGACGGGGCGGAGTATATCAAAAACCTCTCGCCTGGAGCGTGTTCCAATGGCTAGTAAGGCAGAACACCACCACCGGGCGCCGGCCATTGCCGACCCTGGGGACACGCAATCCGCCGAAGTTCACAAGTTCGCAGTTGCCAGCACGGATTCGCATGGAACCGCTGCGCTGCGGCTTCTCTTGGCTGCCACCGCGCGGTATCTGGCAATTACTTCTTGTGATGCACCAACCGGTCCCACCAATACTGCACCGGATGTTCATGCTCCGGATAGATCGGCGACTTATGGAAGAACTCGGCCCGCACGGCAAAGATGTACAGGGCGACGATGACTGCGGCGACTAGCAGGGCGGTAAGCATGGCGGTAAGCATGGCGGTCTCCCGTGGCAGGAACCGACTTTATTCTAGGCAGCCGCGGCGGCTAGTGGCCGCTGGTTTTGGAGAAAAGCTGGATCACCGCCACGCCGGCGATGATCAGGCCGATCCCGACGCAGGCCGCCAGGTCCGGCACCTGGCGGTACAGCGCCATGGCGACCAGCGTAACCAGCACGATGCCGGCACCGCTCCAGATGGCATAGGCGACCCCGACCGGCACGGTCTTCATGACCAGCATAAGCAAGTAGAAAGCGCAGGCGTAGCCGGCCACGACCAGGAGGCTGGGCACCAGCCGGGTGAAATTCTCGGCAGCCTTTAGGCTGCTGGTCGCGATGACCTCGGCAACAATGGCCAGCGCCAGGAGCAAATATCCGTTCATCATGGAAACGAGGGGATGCGGGCAGGCAGGGTCGCAAAGTGCGCCCGACCAGCCAGGTGTTGTACAGGCACAGCAGACAAGGACGGATCCCCACGTTGCGGTGGTTGTGCGACGCAGTATTGCAGTTTTGAATGATAGTGTGCAGCCTGCGCGGCATGACCGGCTGTCACGCATCGCAGCGGTTCCCGGCCGACCTTCAAAAAAAATCGTACGGCGGCGGGTTTTTGGTTTCCTGGGGGGAGCGGTATGACACATCAAGGCATTGACGGAGAAACCGTCTGGCCCGCCACGCGTATGGCCGCGGCCGACGCGGATGAATCGGGCGTCTGGCAGAACACCATCGCGGCGGCGGACTACGCGCTGGAGGAGGCAACCCGCATCCAGCGCGGGGTGCAGAGCAATCTCAAGCTGATGCAGGAAGTCCGGGCGCTGCGCGAGGAACTGCGCAAGGCGCATGCGGAGGCCGACCGCTACCGCGGCATGCATGCGCGCGTGGTGGTCAGCATGCGCCAGCTCGAGGAGGAGCAGGCCGCCGAGGTCGGCCGCCTGCAGTCCGAGAACGAGATGCTGCTGGTGCGCCACCGCGTCTACAAGCTGCTGTCCGAGCACTACGGCCTGGCGGCGCTGCGCTTCGACACCGCCGCCTTCTGCGAGCATCGCGACCGCGTGCTCCAGCACGTGCTGTTCCAGCGGCGCAAGGGCGTCGCACTCGAAGACATCCGGTTCCGCGATATCGCCTTCCTGCTGCTCTAGGTTTTCCGGGGCGGGCTCAGGCTGCCTTGTGGCGCAGCACCAGCAGCGCCATCATGCCGCCCGCCACGCCCCAGAAGGCCGAGCCCACGCCGGCCAGCGTCATGCCGGATGCCGTGATCATGAAGGTGAGCAGGGCGGCTTCGCGTTCGTCCGGCGTCTGCATGGCCACGGTCAGGCCATTGGCGATCGATCCGAGCAGCGCAAAGGCGGCCAGCGCCACCACCACGGCCTTCGGGAAGGCGGCGAAGAGTGCCGCAATGCTGGCGGCCAGGACGCCAGCCACCAGGTAGCCCACACCGCAGACCACGGCCGCAGTGTAGCGACGGGCCGGGTCGGCGTCGGCCTGCGGACCGGTGCAGATGGCGGCCGTGATCGCCGCCAGGTTGATGCCGTGCGAGCCGAACGGCGCCAGCACGGCCGAGGCGAAGCCCGTCACCGTGATCAGCGGGGATGCCGGCACGTGGTAGCCGTCGGCGCGCAGCACCGCCAGCCCCGGGATATTCTGCGAGGCCAGCGCCACGATGAACAGCGGGATGGCGATGCTGACAAAGGCCTGGAGCGAGAACGCCGGCGTGGTCCAGACCGGCACCGCCACCGCCAGCCGCAACCCCTCGAAGTGCAACTGGCCCAGCGCGCCGGCCAGCGCCACCCCGACCAGCAGCACGCCCGGTACCGCGTAGCGCGGCCACCAGCGGCGGCCGGCCAGGTAGGCCGCGAACATCGCCAGCATCAGCACGGTCTGGTCCTGGGCCTGCACGAACACATCCACGCTGATCCGGAACAGGATGCCCGCCAGCAGGGCCGACGCGATGCTTGCCGGCAGCGCGCGCATCAGCTTGTCGAACCAGCCGGTGAGCCCGGCGGCCGTCATCATCAATGCGGCCATCAGGAAAGCGCCGATCGCCTCGGGGTAGGGCACGCCGGGCAGGCTGGCGATCAGCAGCGCCGCGCCCGGCGTCGACCACGCCACCACGACGGGCACGCGCATGGCCAGGGACAGGCTGATGGTGGTCACGCCCATGCCGATGGACAGCGCCCACAGCCATGACGAAATCTGCGCGCTGCTCAGGTGAGCGGCCTGGCCGGCCTGGATCATCAGCACCAGCGAGCTGGTATAGCCGGTCAGCGTGGCAATCAGGCCGGCGACGAATGCGGAAAGGGAAAGATCGGAGAGCTTGACGGAGGTGGCAGGCATGGGGCGGCAGGGAGACAGGGAGACGTAAGCGGCACGCCCCCCATCTTCGCATGACTGCCGGCCGCGCTGCCATGCCTGCAGGCCTTGCCGTGACTCAGTCCGCGACCTTGTCGCTCGGGAACTTGAACGAATCGCGCAGCAGGTAGCTCATGGGGATGTCGAGCGTGATGCCATGCGGGGGAATCGGGGCCTGGAACCACTTGCGGTACAGCTTTGGCGTCTCCTGGTCGTAGACCGCGGCGACCAGCGTCTTGTCCACCAGCTTCTTGAATTCGGCGTCGCCTTTGGGAAGCATGATGGCGTAGGGCTCGATGGTCAGCATCTCGCCCGTGACCCGGAAATCGGTGGGGCGGCTGGCGTTGGCGCGCAGGCCGTACAGCAGCACGTCGTCCATCACGAAGGCGTCGGCCTTGCCGGCTTCCACCATGGCAAAGGCCTGGGCATGGTCCTTGGCCTCGATCAGGTGCCACTGCATCACGCCGCCTTCGTCCATCTTGCGCAGCATGGCCAGCGGCGTGGTGCCCGAGGTGGAAACCACGGTCTTGCCGCGCAGGTCGGCCCACCTGGCGATGCCCGAATCGCTCTTCACGATCATGCGGCTGCCGGCGATGTAGTGCGGGATGGTGAAGGCGACCTGTTCGCGCCGCTCGCGGTTGTTGGTGGTGGAGCCGCATTCCAGGTCGGCCTTGCCCCCGGCGATCGCGGCAATCCGGTTGGCCGGCGTGACCGGCACCCATTCGACGCGCAGCCCGGGCATATGCAGCGAACTGCGCACGGCATCGGCGATCTTCAGGCACAGGTCCACCGCATAGCCGACCGGCTTGCCGTTGGCCACGAACGAGAACGGCACCGAGCTTTCGCGGTGGGCAATGCGGATCACGCCGGTTTGCTGGATGTGCTGCAGGACCGGCGGCGGGGCGGCTTGCGCTGGCCCGGCGGCCAGCAAGCCGGCACAGGCGAGGGAAGACAAGACAAAGGCGACATCGGGGCGCGAAGCCCGGCGCGACTGACCCGGATCGATCATGGAAACCCTCGTCAAAAGATAACGAAAACAAGTGGCGGCCGTTAGGTCGGTTCCGTCTGGTCCCGTGCGGCTCTGAAGTGTCGTTGTCGTGCTGTAACCCCGGACGGGCGCTCGTGCCGGTAAGCTGCCCGGGAGCGCGAGCGCTGCGCGGGCTATTGTTCCATGTGGGCCCCATGGCGGACAACATGCGCAAACACAGCCGTGCGACGCTAGCAACGGCAAGCCGCCGTCCCAGTTGACGGGGCTTTCCCTTACGGATATCTCCGAACTGGAGCGTTGTGCCGGCGATTGATATGCTTGGTTCCGTGTCCTGCGAGCAGGGCACCGAGGAGAGACTCTTGGGCCCGCGTTGCGGGCCCTTTCTTTTTGCGCCGGCTGCCTGGCGCAAGACCCGCCATAAGCCGGCGCCTGCCGGTGGTCTACAATGCGGCCTGCTCCGCGCCGATGCCGCTTGCTGCCGGCGTAACTTCTGAATCTCCCGCCTGATTTCCTCCCATGGCCCTGTTTTCCATTACCGATGCCCAGCTTGCTTTCGGGCACGTGGCCTTGCTCGACCACACCGATTTTTCGCTTGAAGCTGGCGAGCGCGTCGGCCTGATCGGCCGCAACGGCTCGGGCAAGTCCTCGCTGCTGAAGATCGTGGCGGGGCTGGCCGCGCCGGATGACGGCCTGATTGCACGCCAGTCCGGCGTGACGTCGGCCTACGTGCCGCAGGAGCCGCAATTCGAGCCCGGCATCACGGTGTTCGACGCGGTGTCGCAGGGCATGGGCCAGGCACATGACCTGCTGGTGCGCTATGAAGCCGCGGCCGAGCGACTGGCCGACAGCCATGACGAGGCCGCGCTGGCGGAACTGCACCGCCTGCAGTCGGAGCTGGATGCCGCCGGTGCCTGGCATCTGCGCACGCGCGTGGAAAGCACGCTGGCCCGGCTGGGCCTCGATCCGCATACGCGCGTCGATGCGCTCTCCGGCGGCCTGCAGAAGCGCGTGGCGCTGGCGCAGGGACTGGTTGCGGAACCCGACATCCTGCTGCTGGACGAGCCGACCAACCACCTCGACGTGGAGGCCATCCGCTGGCTCGAAGACCTGCTGCTGGTGTTCCGCGGCAGCGTGCTGCTGATCACCCACGACCGCGCATTCCTGGACCGCGTGGCGACGCGCATCGTCGAACTGGATCGGGGCCGCCTGCTGTCCTTCCCAGGCAACTTTGGCGCCTATCAGGCGCGCAAGGAAGAACTGCTGGCGGCCGAGCAGGTCGAGCAGGCCAAGTTCGACAAGCTGCTGGCGCAGGAGGAGGTGTGGATCCGCAAGGGCGTGGAGGCGCGCCGCACGCGCAGCGTGGCGCGCATCCAGCGGCTGGTCGCCATGCGCAACGAGCGCGCGGTGCGGCGCGAGGCACAGGGCAACGTCAAGCTGGAGGTCTCGCAGGCCGATCGCTCCGGCAAGATCGTGGCCGAGCTGACCGGCGTGAGCAAGGGCTATGGCGACAAGGTGGTGGTGCGCGATTTCACCGCCACCATCATGCGCGGCGACAAGGTCGGCCTGATCGGCCCCAATGGGGCCGGCAAGACTACGCTGCTGCGCCTGATCCTGGGCGAATTGCCGCCCGACAGCGGCACCGTGCGCAACGGCAGCAACCTGCAGGTGGCGTACTTCGACCAGATGCGCACGCAGCTGGACCTGGAAAAGTCCCTGGCCGACACCATCAGCCCGGGCAGCGACTGGGTCGAAGTCAACGGCCAGCGCAAGCATGTGATGAGCTATCTCGGCGACTTCCTGTTCGCGCCGGAACGTGCGCGTTCACCGGTCAAGTCGCTGTCCGGCGGCGAACGCAACCGCCTGCTGCTGGCGCGCCTGTTCGCGCGGCCGGCCAATGTGCTGGTGCTCGACGAGCCGACCAACGATCTCGACATCGACACGCTGGAGCTGCTGGAAGAACTGCTGCAGGACTACAGCGGCACGGTGTTCCTGGTCTCGCACGATCGCGCGTTCCTGGACAACGTGGTGACTTCCACGATTGCCGCGGAGGGCGACGGCCAGTGGCGCGAATCGGTTGGCGGGTATTCCGACTGGGTCGCGCAGTCCGAGCGCAGCGCCGCGCTGCAGGCGGCGCGCAAGCCCGAGCAGAAAGCCGCAGAACCGGCCAAGGCGAAGGATTCGCGCGATGCGCGCGGCGCCAATCGCACGGTCAAGCTGTCTTACAAGGAGCAGCGCGAGCTTGATGGGTTGCCGGAGCGGATTGCTTCGCTGGAAGGCGAGCAGAAGACCCTCGCCGCGCAGCTTGAGGACGGCTCGCTCTATGTCAGCGACGCGGCCAAGGCTGCCACGCTGGCCACCCGTCACGACGAGATCGAGATGGAACTGCTGGAAGCGCTGGAGCGGTGGGAAGTGCTGGAGGCGAAGTCGAAGGGCGAGGCGGGCTAACCACACCACGCCAGCACCATATTCGTCAGATCCACCATAAACGACGGCCGCAGGTACCCGATAAACCCGAGCACCAGCGCCGCCGCCAGCGCCAGCAGGCCGGCGGCGCGCAGCACGTGCTGGCGGATGACGGAGGTCATGCCGCGGCGGGCTGCGGGCGCGCCAGCGCGTGCTCGCGGACCGGCAGGTTGACCAGCGCCGCCACGACGCCCAGCGCGATCGCGATCATCCACACCGTGTTGTAGCCGCCGGTCCGGTCATACAGGTAGCCGCCCAGCCATGCGCCCAGGAAGCTGCCGATCTGGTGCGAGAAGAACACCACGCCGGACAGCATCGACAGGTACTTCACGCCGAACACCTGGGCGATGATGCCGTTGGTCAGGGGAACCGTCGATAGCCACAGGAAACCCATCATCGCGGCGAACAGCCACGTGCTGGCGGCCGTCAGGGGCAGCAGCAGGTAGCCTGCGATCACCACCGAGCGCGTCAGGTAGATGGCCGACAGCAGATAGCGCTTGGGCATGCGCTGGCCCAGGGCGCCGGCGGAGTAGGTGCCGAACACATTGAACAGTCCGATCAGCGCGAGCGCTACCGTGGCGATCTTCGGATCGGTCAGGCCTTTGTCCTTCAGGTACGGCGCCAGATGCACGCCGATGAACACCACCTGGAAGCCGCACACGAAGTAGCCCAGCGTCAGCAGCTGGAAATTGCGGTTGCCGAAGGCCTCGCGGACGGCCTGTCCGATGGTCTGGTGATGCCCGCCATGATGCGAAGCCATGTTGGGCTCGCGCAGCGTGAACGCCAGCGGGAGCATCACGCAAGCCATCAGCGCCATCACGAACAGCGCGTTCTGCCAGCCCACCCCCGAAATCAGCGATTGCTCGACCGGAATCATCAGGAACTGCCCGAACGAGCCCGCCGCGGCGGCAATGCCCATGGCCCAGACGCGCTTCTCGGCACTGGCCACGCGGCCGATCACGCCGTACACGATGCTGTAGGTCGTGCCGGACTGCGCGATGCCGATCATGACGCCAGCACCGGTCGCGAAGGCCGTGCCGCTGGTCGACAGCGCCATCACCACCAGCCCGCCGACGTATAGCGCCACGCCGATCAGCATGATGCGCAGTGCGCCGAACTTGTCGGCGAGCGCGCCGGCGAACGGCTGGCTGGCGCCCCACATCAGGTTCTGCAGCGCCAGCGCGAAGGCGAAGGTCTCGCGGTTCCAGCCATGAGTCTGCGTGATCGGCAGGTTGAACAGGCCGAAGCCGTGCCGGATGCCCATGGAAAGGGTGACGAGCAGGCCGCCGCATAGCAGGACGGTGGTCAGGGAGAGTTGTCGGTTCTGGGTCTGCATATCGGGCTCGCTTCGGGCCGCGGGGTGCCTCGGTTGTTGTGGTTTTTGTCGTGCTGGCCGGCGCGGCGTTGGGGGTGCCCGATCCAGTTGCGCGAGTTTACCCCGGCTCGCCGGAGCGCGCCGGGCACGGTGCGCAAGTCCGGACGGGCGGCATGGTAATCCGGACGGCCGGCGACAAAGCCGGCTGGCGCCGCCGTCCTTTTGCCACGATTGACGGTGCGGGCTTCCATTACAATGCAGTGCCCGGCACCCGGCGGCGCCACATATGCGCGCCAAAAATGGCCGAAATGGCCGAAATGGCCGGGATCTCCACTTTCGTAGCGACTCCATGGCGAGCAAAACCAGTCAGTACAGCGAATCCTCCATCCGGGTCCTGAAGGGCCTGGAGCCGGTCAAGCAGCGCCCCGGCATGTACACCCGCACCGACAACCCCCTGCATATCGTGCAGGAGGTGATCGACAACGCGTCCGACGAGGCGCTGGGCGGCTTCGGTTCCGAGATCCTGGTCACGCTGCACCGCGACGGCAGCGTCAGCGTGGAGGACGACGGCCGCGGCATCCCGGTCGGCATCCATCCGGAAGAAGGCGTGCCGGTGGTCGAGATCGTCTTCACGCGGCTGCACGCGGGCGGCAAGTTCGACAAGGGCAAGGGCGGCGCCTACGCGTTCTCCGGCGGTCTGCACGGCGTGGGCGTGTCGGTGACCAACGCGCTGTCGACGCAGCTCGACGTCTCGGTCTGGCGCGACGGCATGGCCTCGACGCTCACGTTCTCCGGCGGCGATGTGACCGTGCCGCTCGCATCGCGCAAGCTCGAGCGCGGCGAGAAGAAGAACGGTACGCGCGTGCAGGTGTGGCCGGATGCGAAGTATTTCGACTCGGCCACGATTCCGCAGGCCGAGCTGCAGCGCCTGCTGCGCAGCAAGGCCGTGCTGTTGCCCGGTGTGAAAGTCACGCTGGTCACTGAAAAGACCGGCGAGTCCCAGACCTGGCAGTACGACCAGGGCTTGAAGGGCTACCTGGTCGAAGCGCTGGCGCAGGGCAGCGGTGCCGAACTCGTGATCCCGATGTTCGAGGGCGAGCATTTCGCCGACCCGGACGCCAACCCCGGCGAAGAAGGCTTTGCCCACGGCGAAGGCGCCTCATGGGTCGTGGCCTGGACCGAAGAGGGCTCGCCGGTGCGCGAGTCCTACGTCAACCTGATTCCCACGCCGGCCGGCGGCACGCACGAGTCCGGGCTGCGCGAAGGCCTGTTCCAGGCGGTCAAGAGCTTTATCGAGATGCACGCGCTGCAGCCCAAGGGCGTCAAGCTGATGAGCGAGGACGTGTTCGCGCGCGCCTCGTTCGTGCTCTCGGCCAAGGTGCTGGACCCGCAGTTCCAGGGCCAGATCAAGGAACGCCTGAACAGCCGCGACGCCGTGCGGCTGGTATCGACCTTCAGCCGTCCGGCGCTGGAGCTGTGGCTGAACCACCACGTCGAGTACGGCAAGAAGCTCGCCGAACTGGTGATCCGCCAGGCCCAGGCGCGCACGCGCGCCGCGCAGAAGGTGGAAAAGAAAAAGGGCTCGGGCGTGGCCGTGCTGCCCGGCAAGCTGACCGACTGCGAATCGACCGACGTCACGCGCAACGAGATCTTCCTGGTCGAGGGCGACTCCGCCGGCGGCTCGGCCAAGATGGGCCGCGACAAGGAATACCAGGCCATCCTGCCGTTGCGCGGCAAGGTGCTCAACACCTGGGAGACCGAGCGCGACCGCCTGTTCGCCAACAACGAGGTGCATGACATCGCGGTGGCGATCGGCGTGGACCCGCACGGCCCGAACGACGAACCCGACCTGTCCAACCTGCGCTACGGCAAGATCTGCATCCTGTCCGACGCGGACGTCGACGGCGCGCACATCCAGGTGCTGCTGCTGACGCTGTTCTTCCGCCACTTCCCGAAGCTGATCGACGCGGGCAACGTCTGCGTGGCACGCCCGCCGCTGTTCCGCGTCGACGCGCCTGCGCGGGGCAAGAAGCCCGCGCAGAAGCTATACGCGCTCGATGAAGGTGAGCTCGAAGCCATCCAGGACAAGCTGCTCAAGGACGGCGTCAAGGACGGCAGCTGGCAGATCTCGCGCTTCAAGGGCCTGGGCGAAATGAGCGCCGAACAGCTCTGGGAGACCACCATGAACCCGGATACGCGGCGCCTGCTGCCCGTGGCGCTGGGCGAGTTCGACCTGCCGCAGACCGTCGAGATGATGAACATGCTCATGGGCAAGGGCGAGGCCGCGCAACGCCGCAGCTGGCTGGAAGAGAAGGGCAACGAAGTCGAGGCCGATATCTGACGGGCTGTCTGTGCGCGGACAGACAAAGGGGCATAATGCCCCCTTTGGCTTCCCCGCACGCAAGCCGGACCGCATGATGAGAACGAGACCGACACCGACACGCAAACCATGGCATCACGCAGCCGCGGCCGTGCTGATGGTGGCCGGTCTCGTCTGCGCGCCGGCGGCACATGCCGAGCTCTACGGCTTCATCGACGCGGATGGCATCGCCCACTTTGCCGACCGCAAGCTCGACGAGCGCTACAAGCTGTTCATGCGCAACGGCGGCAGCTTCGATAGCTCGCGCGGTGCGCGCGGCTCGGGCGACGCAGGCGCTGGCGCGATCGATCTCGAGCAGCACAAGCTGTACCGCTACATCGTCAACCATCCGAACATCGCCAAGGTCGAGCCGATGATCCGCCAGATCGCGGACAAGCAGGACGTCGACCCGGCGCTGGTCAAGGCGGTGATGGCGGTGGAGTCCGGCTTCAACCCGTCGGCCGTGTCGCCCAAGGGCGCCATCGGGCTGATGCAGGTGATTCCCGACACCGGCGCGCGCTTTGGCGTGAGCGCCGACGCGCGCCGCAGTGTCGAGCAGAAGCTGGCCGATCCGCGCATCAATATCGCGGCCGGTGTGCGTTACCTGCGCTGG
The DNA here is from genome assembly GCF_057798895.1 of Cupriavidus sp. 22TCCZM04-2. Classification (NCBI taxonomy): domain Bacteria; kingdom Pseudomonadati; phylum Pseudomonadota; class Betaproteobacteria; order Burkholderiales; family Burkholderiaceae; genus Cupriavidus; species Cupriavidus sp. 22TCCZM04-2. Next base: position 28,763 of record NZ_JBYOJS010000001.1, on the reverse strand, counting down.
CTGATGGAGCTGTTTCCCGACAACCTGGAACTGGTGCTGGCCGCGTACAACGCGGGCGAGGGCGCGGTGCAGCGCTACAACAACCGCGTTCCGCCGTACCCGGAAACGCAGCAGTACGTGAGCACCGTGCTGCAGTTCTACCGGCTCTACCAGCCTGGCGGCGGTCCGGCCGTGATGCGGACCAGCGCGGCAGCCGGCGGGCCGTCGCGCGTGAAGATGGTGATCGGCGGACGGCGCAACATGCCCTGACCGGATTCCCCAAACAACAAGCCACCCGGCGCGCCGGCATCACAGTATGGCGCGCCGTCTTCTTGCCAATCCATGGAACAACAAGACATCACGTTTCAACCCGAAGAGCCGGCGGATTCGCTGACGCTGGCGCGCTACGCCGAGCGGGCCTACCTCGACTATGCCGTCAGCGTGGTCAAGGGCCGCGCGCTGCCCGAGGTCGCGGATGGCCAGAAGCCCGTGCAGCGGCGCATCCTGTTCGCCATGCACGAGATGGGCCTGCGCGCCGACTCCAAGCCGGTCAAGTCCGCACGCGTGGTGGGCGACGTGCTGGGCAAGTTCCATCCGCACGGCGACCAGTCGGCCTATGACGCGCTGGTGCGCCTGGCGCAGGACTTCTCGCTGCGCTATCCGCTGATCGACGGCCAGGGCAACTTCGGCTCGCGCGATGGCGACGGCGCCGCGGCGATGCGATACACCGAAGCGCGCCTGACGCCGATCGCGCGCCTGCTGCTCGACGAGATCGACGAGGGCACGGTCGACTTCATCGCCAACTACGATGGCTCGATGGAAGAGCCCCGCCTGCTGCCCGCGCGCATGCCGTTCGTGCTGCTCAACGGCGCCTCGGGCATTGCCGTGGGCATGGCCACCGAAGTGCCGCCGCACAACTTGCGCGAAGTGGCCGGCGCCACCGTGGCGATGATCCGCAACCCGAACATCACGCTGGCCGAACTGCTGGCGCTGATGCCCGGCCCCGACTATCCGGGCGGCGGCCAGATCATCTCGCCCGCCGCGGATATCGCCCAGATCTATGAATCGGGCCGCGGCAGCCTGAAGGTGCGCGCGCGCTGGACTATCGAGGAAATGGCGCGCGGCCAGTGGCAGCTGGTTGTGAATGAACTCCCTCCGTCTACGTCGGCGCAGAAGGTCCTTGAAGAGATCGAGGAGCTGACCAACCCGAAGATCAAGACCGGCAAGAAGGCCCTGACCCCGGAACAGCAGCAGCTCAAGGCCACGGTGCTGGCCGTGCTGGATGCCGTGCGCGATGAATCGGGCAAGGATGCGCCGGTGCGGCTGGTGTTCGAGCCCAAGAGCAAGAATATCGGGCAGCAGGAATTCATCCAGACGCTGCTGGCGCATACCAGCCTGGAATCGGGCGCGCCGATCAACCTCGTGATGATCGGCACGGATGGCCGTCCGCGCCAGAAGGGCCTGCGCGACATCCTGCGCGAGTGGATCGACTTCCGCTTCGCCACCGTCACGCGGCGCACGCGCCATCGCCTGGCCAAGGTGGAAGACCGCATCCATATCCTCGAAGGCCGGATGCTGGTGCTGCTGAACATCGACGAGGTGATCCGCATCATCCGCGAGAGCGACGAGCCCAAGGCCGCGCTGATCGAACGGTTTGGCCTGAGCGACCGCCAGGCCGAGGACATCCTGGAAATCCGCCTGCGCCAGCTGGCCAGGCTGGAAGCGATCCGGATCGAGAAGGAACTGAAGGACTTGCGCGAAGAGCAGGCCGACCTGGACGTGCTGCTGAAGTCCGACACCATGATGCGCCGTCGCATCATCAAGGAGATCGAGACCGACGCCAAGCAATACAGCCCGGAAGACAAGGACCCGCGCCGCACGCTGATCCAGGAAGAACGCCGCGCCAGCGCCGAGGTGCGCGTGGTGGACGAACCGGTCACGGTGGTGGTGTCGCAGAAGGGCTGGGTGCGCGCGCGCCAGGGCCACGGCCACGATGCGCAGCAGTTCACCTTCAAGGCGGGCGATGCGCTGTATGACACCTTCGAGTGCCGCACGGTTGACGTGCTGCTGGCGTTCGGCACCAATGGCCGCGTGTACTCGGTGCCGGTGGCCGGCCTGCCGGGCGGGCGCGGCGACGGCGTGCCGCTGACCACGCTGATCGAGCTGCAGCCGGGCAGCCAGATTGCCCATACCTTCGCCGGCAACGCCGAGCAGCGCATGCTGATCGCCACGCAGGGCGGCAATGGCTTCCTGACCAAGGTGGGCGACATGACCGGCCGCCAGAAGGGCGGCAAGTCGTTCCTGACGCTGGACGACGGCGACGCACCGCTCACGCCTGCGCCGATCGGCGACGAGGCCACGCACGTGGCCTGCCTGTCCGGCAACGGACGCCTGCTGCTGGTGGCGCTGGAAGAGGTCAAGGTGCTGTCGGCCGGCGGCCGCGGCGTGATCCTGATGGAGCTGGAGCCGAAGGAGACGCTGCTGCAGGCGGTTGGTGTGGGTGCGCCGGGATTGCTGGTTTCTGGTACGACGCCGCGTGGCGGCAAGCCTGACTCGCAGAAGCTGGCGGGGGCGAACCTGATGCCGTATGTCGGCAAGCGGGCGCGCAAGGGCAAGGCGCTGGAGAGCAAGCTGAAGGGCGTGCGGATCGATCCGGTGAAGATCGTACCGCCTGCTGGCAACTAACGCCGCAGCGGATTTTTTCCCCTCTCCCGCAAGCGGGAGAGGGGAGTACCGCCGTGGCAGGTTTCACGCTATCTCCGTCGCCGGCCCTTGCCTGTAATTCTTCCCATGTCCCCCCTGGCCCCACCCCCCACGCCCCGCGCCCTGTTCCTCGAATTCGCCCGCATGGGCCTGTCCGGCTTCGGCGGTGTCCTGCCCTTCGTGCGCCGCGCCGTGGTGGAGCGCAACCGCTGGATGGATGATCGCGATTTTGTCGAACTGCTGAGCCTGGGCCAGGTCCTCCCCGGGCCCAATGTCATCAACCTGGCCTTGATGCTGGGCCTGCGCTTTGCCGGCTGGCGCGGCGCGCTGGCCGCGTTCAGCGGCCTGGTCATGGTGCCGATGGGACTCGTGCTCGGTTTGCTGCTGCTATACCAGCACTATCAGGAAGTCCCCGCCGTGCAGCGCATGCTGGCGGGCATGACGGCGGTATCGGCCGGCCTGATGCTGGCCACGGCCATCAAGCTGGCTCACAGCCTGTCGCTGACGCTGCGAGCCGTGCTGATCGGCGGCGCAGCCTTTCTGCTGATCGGTCTTCTGAGCTGGCCGCTGGTGCCGGTCATGGTTGTGCTCGTGCCGCTCGCGCTGTGGCTCGAGTGGCGCGCAAACCGCGGAGGGCAGCCATGAGCTCAGCCGGGCTGCTGGCCAGCCTGTTCGCCCATTTCAGCGCGCTGTCGCTGCTGGCTATCGGCGGGGCGAGTTCCACCTTGCCGGACATGCATCGCTACCTGGTCGAGGCCAATGGCTGGCTGACCGATGCGCAGTTTTCGGCGATGTACGCAATCTCGCAGGCGGCGCCGGGTCCCAATGTGCTGTTCGTGTCGCTGTTCGGGTGGCAGGTGGCGGGCTTTGCCGGATCGCTTGCGGCAATGTTCGGCATGTGCGGCCCGTCCAGCCTGATCGCGCTCGCGTTCGAGTATTTCTCCGGGCGTTCGCCGCATGCGACCTGGCCCGGCCTGATCCGGCGCGGGCTGGCGGCGCTGACGATCGGCCTGCTGTTCTCATCGGGCTGGGTGCTGGCGCGCAGCGTCGACCACGGCTGGGGCGCAGCGGCTATCACCGTGGTGACGGTCCTGCTGATGCTGAAGACCCGCGCGCACCCGTTGTTGCTGGTAGTCATCGGGGGAGTGGCCGGCCTGCTCGGCGTGCTCTGACGCATCCAATAAGAAGCCCCGCCGGAGCGGGGCTTCATGGGGCGGTGAAACGGTCAGGCCACGTCAGTGGATGACCATCTGCGTGAACGGATGCACGTAGGCCTGCAGCGTGACGAAGATACCCACCAGGATCGCCAGCGCAATCGAGTGGAAGAACACATAGCGCAGGATGTCGCCTTCATGCCCGTACCACTTGGTAGCGGTGGAGGCCACCACGATGGACTGCGCGTCGATCATCTTGCCCATCACGCCACCCGAGCTGTTGGCCGCGGACATCAGCACCGGCGACAGGCCAAGCTGCTCCGCCGTGGTCTTCTGCAAACCGCCGAACAGCACGTTGGACGCGGTGTCCGATCCCGTCAGCGCCACGCCGAGCCAGCCTAGCATGGTGCCGAACAAAGGGTAGAGCACGCCGGTCTGCGCGAACGCCAGGCCCAGCGTCGCATCGAGGCCCGAGTAGCGGGTCAGGTAGCCGATGCCGAACATCGCGCTGATGGTCAGCAGCGAGAACTTGGTCAGCTTGATGGTTTCCCAGTATTCCCTGGCCAGGCGCGGGATCGAGTAGCCCATCAGCAGGCCGCCAATGACGGCGGACACCAGGATGCCGGTGCCGGCCATCGACAGCACGTTGAAGGCAAAGACGGCCGGCTCGGCGATTTCCTTGGGCGTGACGGGCGGATGCTTGATGATCGCCTTGTCGAGGCCCGGGATCGGGAATTTCCATTGCCACAGCGCGTCCATGAACTTCTTGAACTCGGGGATGCCCCAGACGAACACGAAGACGGTCAGGATGATCCACGGCAGCCAGGCCTTGGCGACCGAGATGCCGGCCGAAGCGGCGCTGGCGGCGGCTTCGGCGGCCACGGCTTCGGGGTGGTCGACCTTGGAGTCGTCGTGGCGGCCGAGGATCTTGGTCGAGGTCCAGATCTCCTTGGGGTGCCAGATCTTCAGGAAGAGCGTCAGGCAGCCCATCGAGATCAGCGAGGAGATCACGTCCACCAGCCATGGGCCGTGGAAGTTCGAGACCAGGAACTGCGGCACCGCGAAGGTCACGCCCGCAACGAGAATGGCCGGCCAGATCGCGATCATGCCGCGGAACCCGGCGAAGGCCCAGATCAGCCAGAACGGCACCAGCACCGAAAAGAAGGGCAGCTGCCGGCCGATCATGGCCGACAGCGTGACCTGGTCGATGCCCGTTACCGACGACAAGCCGATGATCGGCGCACCGAGCGCGCCGAAGGCCACCGGCGCGGTGTTGGCGATCAGCGCCAGGCCCGAGGCGGCCAGCGGCGAAAAGCCCAGGCCGATCAGGATGGCACCGGTCACGGCCACCGGCGTGCCGAAGCCGGCCGCGCCTTCAAAGAAGGCGCCGAAGCTGAAGGCCACCAGCAGCAACTGCAGGCGGCGGTCTTCGGTCACGCCCGAAATGGAGTTCTGCAAGACCTTGAACGACCCGTTCAGTGTGGTCAGCCGGTGCAGGAAGATGATGTTGAGGACGATCCACCCGATCGGGAACAGCCCGGAGACAATGCCCAGCCCGGCGGCCTTGCCCGCCATGGCCGCAGGCATGCCGAAGACCGCGGCAGCTACGACGACGCCAACGACCAGCGCCAGGCCGGCGGCCAGGTGCGCCTGCATATGAAAGAAGGCCAGCGCTGCAAGCAGCACGGCGACCGGGACGCCCGCGGCAATGGTGGACAGCGCCATATTGCCTAGCGGGTCATAGACTTGACTCCACACGATTGAAATCCTCCTCTGGTTTGGCTCGGGCGGCCCGGGCGATCTCCGTGCCCTTGGCTGCCGCTGTACACGCGTACCGACGTGCGGCGTCAGCCGCACACGCGAGTCGAACAAGGATTGTAAGGATGGGTTCCTGGTTCGCCGCCTTAAATCCGGTCATGACATACATGAACCGGTTTCAGGGATCAGGGTTTGCCAGGGGGCAGCATGGCGCACGTGCTGCCTGAAGCCCAGAGTACTCTAAACGGCGCCTCTTAGAAATGTATGCCAGCCAGGAAATCACCATAATGTCGGCTTGGCAATGGCGCGCGGCGTGCGTAGCCTGTCTGGCGGATGCCGTAGAGATCCGGGATCCCGGATCCGATCAAGGAGACACCATGCCTGAGTTCCTCCCCCCATGGCCGCTGCTTGGCGCATTCGTGCTGGCGAGCCTGGCGTTGGCCGTGACCCCCGGGCCGGCCGTGGTCTATATCGTGACGCGCACGCTGGCGCAGGGCCGGCGCGCCGGGCTGGCGTCGGTCGGCGCCGTGGCCCTGGGCAACCTCGGCAATGCTGCGGGCGCCGCGCTCGGGCTGGCGGTGCTGTTCTCGATTTCGGCGCTGGCCTTCACGGTCGTGAAGTACGCCGGGGCGGCCTATCTGATCTGGCTCGGCATCCGCACCTTGCGCACCGCGCCCGCGGTGGATGCGGATACGCCGCCTCCGGCGCGTCCGCTGCGCCAGGTATTGCGCGATGGCTTCGTGGTGGCGCTGCTCAATCCCAAGACCGCTATCTTCTTTGCCGCCTTCCTGCCGCAGTTCATGAATCCGGCGGCTTCAGCACTGACGCAGAGTCTGGCGCTGGGCGTGGGTTTCGTGCTGATCGCGGCCACGACGGACGTCTGCTACGTGACGGCAGCGGCGGCCGTGATGCCGGCGCTGCGCCGTGCCGGGCGGGCACGGGCGGCCGGCCGCTACCTGACGGCAGCGGCCTTTATCGGACTCGGGGTGTTCACGGCGGCGTCGGGTTCGCGCGCCGGCAAGTAAGGGCGGGGCCGCCGCAGCGCGCTTAGCGCAGCGGCAGTTCCAGGATGCCCTCGGCGGCCGGGCGTGCGCGCATGGCGGCGAGCCAGCGCTCGAGTTCCGGCCGCGGCTCGTGCTCGACCGGCGTGCCCATCCAGCGATGGGCGGCGCAGGCCAGCGAGATATCGGCCATGGTGAAGCGATCGCCGCCGATGAACTCGCGCCCGGTCAGGGCCTTGTCGAGCATCGCAGCCAGCGGTTTCGTGCGCGCGCATGACGCGGCCACGGCGGCATCGTCGCGCTTCTCGGGCGCAATGCGCACCATATTGAGGAAGGCGGTGACCATGGCCGGGCTGAAGGTGGTGGTCTGCCAGTCCATCCAGCGATCGGCCGAGGCGCGTGCCTTGACGTCTTCCGGCCACAGCGTGCCCTCGCCATACTGCGCGCACAGGTAGCGCACGATGGCATTGGACTCCCACAGCACGAAGGGCTCGCCGCCGACATCCGTGCCGCGGAAGTCCTCGATCACGGGAATCTGGCGGTTGGGATTGAGGCGGACATAGGCCTCGGTGTCCAGGTCGCCCTGGCTGACGCCGATGTCGACGCGCTCATGGTCCAGGTGCAGCTCGCGCGCGCACCAGACCACCTTCTGTACATTGATCGACGACAGTCGACCCCAGATCCGCAGCATGAAGATTCTCCCCTGATCATTTGCGGTGTTTTTCAGGCCGCGCGGGCCTGCGATGCCGACGCGATGGCTTTGCGGAACACTTCGCCCAGGATCGCCACGCCCTGCTCGATGCGCTCGGGCGGCACCGTCACGAACGCCAGGCGCAGCGTGTTGCGCTGCGGGTTGCTGGCGTAGAAGGGCGCGCCCGGCACATAGGCGACATTGCGCTTCACGGCTTCTTCCAGGATCGCCATGCTGTCCAGGCCCAGCCCTTCAGGCAGCTGTACCCAGATGAACATCCCGCCCTCCGGCTCGTTCCAGCTTACGCCTTCGGGCATGTGGCGCGCCAGTGCGCCGAGCATGACCTGGCATTGCTTTCCGTACAGTTCACGGATGGTCGGGATGTGGCGGTCAAGCAACCCGTCGCGGATAGTCTCGTAGGCCACGCGCTGGGTGAACGTCGGCGTATGCAGGTCCGATGCCTGCTTGGCCTGGCACAGCTTGAAGTGGAGCTCAGGCGGGGCGATCACGAAGCCCAGGCGCAGGCCCGGCGCCAGCACCTTCGAGAACGAGCCCATGTAGATCACTCCGTCGGGGTTCATCGACAGCAGCGTCGGCAGCTGGTCGCCGGTGTAGCTCAGTTCGCCGTACGGGTCGTCTTCGACCAGCAGCACGCCGAATTCCTTCGCGCGCGCCACCAGGGCCTGGCGGCGTTCCAGCGGCAGGCGGCGGCCGGTCGGGTTCTGGAAGTTGGGCAGGGCGTACAGGAAGCGCGCGCCGGCGGTCAGTTCGGCGGTCAGCGCTTCAGGCTGCAAGCCCTTGTCGTCGGTGGGAATGGAGGTGAATTCCGGCTCGAACAGCGAAAACGCCTGGAGCGCGCCGAGATAGCTCGGCGTTTCCACCAGCACCTTGCTGCCCGGGTCGATCAGCACCTTGGCGATCAGGTCCAGCGCCTGCTGCGAGCCCGTGGTGATCAGCACGCGCTCCACGTCCACGTTGTGGCGCCTGGCGATGAACTCGCGCAGCGGCAGGTAGCCTTCGGTGGCCGCGTACTGCAAGGCCGCGGCCGGGTTGTCGGCGAATACACGGGCCGTCGCCGCCTCCATGGCCGCTACCGGGAAGGAGGCCGGCGAGGGCAGTCCGCCGGCGAAGGAAATGACTTCCGGACGCTCGGTCACCTTCAGGATTTCGCGGATGGCCGAGCTGGTCAGTTGCTGCGCCCGGCGGGAGATGGCCCATTGCATGATGTTTCTCTTTTCTCTGGGGAGAACCGCCTGGCGGGCGGCTCAGTCAACGATGAATAGTCTGGCCCCGGTCGGCGTCGACGATCGGTGCGGTTCCGCCTGGTCGGCAACCTGGTAGCTCGTGCCCGCGCGGAGCACGAACTGGCGGCCGTCTTCCAGTTCGGTATGCAGTTCGCCGTCCAGCACGAACAGGATATGGCCCTTCGAGCACCAGTGGTCCGCCAGGTAGCCGGCCGAGTACTCGACCATGCGCACCCGGATCTCCCCAAACTGGCGCGTGCGCCAAAGCGCCTCGCCCCGTTCGCCGGGGTGGCGCGTGGGTTCGACCGCGGACCAGTCGGTGGTGCCGAAGGGCAGGTTGTCGATGCGCATCGCGGCAGCGGCCGATGGTTCAGTTCACTTCGACGATCATTTCGATCTCGACGCAGGCGCCCAGCGGAATCTGCGCCACGCCGAACGCGCTGCGCGCGTGCTTGCCCTTGTCGCCGAAGATTTCGGCCAGCAGTTCCGAGGCACCATTGGTCACCAGGTGCTGCTCGGTGAAGTCTTCGGTGGAATTCACCAGGCTCATCACCTTGACGATGCGCGTGACGCGGTTCAGGTCGCCCACGTGGCCGTGCAGCGTGGCCAGAAGGTCGATCGCGATCGACCGCGCGGCGGCCTTGCCGGCTTCGGTGTCGATGTCCTTGCCGAGCTTGCCGGCCCATACCTTGCCGTCCTTGCGGGCGATATGGCCCGACAGGAACACGGTATTGCCGGTCTGCGCGGCCATGACATAGGCGGCGGCCGGGGCGCCGGCGGTGGGTAGTTCGATGCCCAGGCGTGCAAGGGTGTCGTAGACGGACATGTGATCTCCTGTCAGTGAGTGCGTTTCGGAAGGATAGGGGGCGTTTCGGCGGCGGTGCCGGCGACCGTGGGCGCGGCCTGCTGCACGGCGGCGCGCCGGCCCAGCGCCACCACGGCGATCACCGCCACGGCGAAGGCGATGGTGGCCGGATCCAGCGGCTCGGCCAGCAGCAGCGCGCCGCCTGCCAGCGTCAGGAACGGCTGCAGCAATTGTATCTGCCCGACACGCGCCACGCCGCCTTTTGCCAGCCCGGCGTACCAGAACAGGAACCCGATGAACATCGAGAACACGGACACATAGGCCATACCGATCCAGGCACGCGGCGATGCGGCGGCGATCACGGCGCTGTCGCGCCAGCCGAGCCAGCCCACCACGGGCAGCAGCACCGGCAGAGACACCACGAGCGCCCAGCTGATGGTCTCCAGCCCGCCCAGCTCGCGCGACAGCTTGCCGCCTTCGGCATAGCCAAGCGCGCCGAGCACCACGGCGGCGAACAGGTACCAGTCCGCATGCTGCAGCGCCCCGGCACCCTGCCATACGGCAAAGCCGGTCACAAGCGCGCTGCCGGCCACGGCCGACAGCCAGAATGCGGGCGAAGGCCGTTCACGCCCGAACCAGGCGGCGAACACCGCGGTGGCGAGCGGCAGCAGGCCGATCACGATGGCGCCATGGCTGGCCGGCACTTCGCGCATGGCCTGCGAGGAGAACAGCGGAAAGCCCACCACCACGCCAAGCGCGGTCACGGCCAGCCTGGCCCATTGGCCGCCACGCGGGCGTCGCTGCGCATCGAGCGCGCCGCGCATGGCCAGCAGCGCCAGTGCCAGCACGGCCGCGATCACGGCGCGGGCGAGTGCGACGAAGTTCGCGTCCAGTTCCGTCACGGCCATGCGCGTGAACGGCAGCGTCTGGCTGAAGATCGCCACGCCGGTAAAGCCCAGCAGCATGCCGCCGGAATGCGGCGGGTGCGAGGGGGAGGAACTTGCCTGCGGATCAGTCATGTTGATGCTGGTGGATCAGGGCGCCGCGGGGCGCACGCTGACGGCGATCCACACGGCGGTAAGGGCCAGCGCCAGACCCATGGTGCGGTTGAACCAGCGCACGCGGTTGCCTTGCATCAGCCATTGCCGCAGCGAGGCGCCCAGCACGCCGTACAGGCTGTTGCTGACGAAACCGAACATGCCGAACGTGGTGCAAACCAGCAGCACGCGCTGCGCGGGCGAGGGCGCGCCGGCCATGTACGACGCGGCGGTGGCCAGCGCCATCATCCACGCCTTGATGTTGGCGTACTGCAGCACGGCGGACTGCCACACATTGAGCGGGCGCAAGACCTGCTTCTCCGCCAGCACGGTGCTGCGCGCGATCCTGGCGGCCAGCCACAGCAAGTAGCCCACGCCGGCCATATGCACGATGGTGGCCAGTGCCGGACTGCGCAGGATCAGCGCGCCGACGCCGACCGCGCACAGCGCCAGGATGCTGGCAAAGCCGAAGGCCACGCCCACGCAATGGGGCAGCGTGGCGCGCAGGCCGAAATTGGCTCCCGTCACGGCGGCGATGGTGGTGTTGGGTCCTGGTGTGAAGGAACCCACTGCAAGCAGCGTGATGAGCGCCAGGAATTGCGCTGCCGAGAGGCCGGTCAGGAAATTTCCGGTCATGGCGCCCAGGCGAAGTTGACGACCACGCGCCGGTCGGTGCCGTGGCAAGGATCGTCGTCGAAGCGTTTGCGGGTGACGGTCATCGGTGAATCTCCGTGGTCTTGTTCTTGTTGGCGTTCGGCTAGCGCAGGGTGCGGATGCCCTGCGGGGTTTCGATTTCAGCGATCAACCGCGGCGGACCATCGCACTGTTCCAGCGATATCAGCGTCTCGCCGCCCAGCCATGCCAGGCCCTGGCGCAGCAGTTCGGCATGCGGATGCTGGCCGGTGAGACGGCGCAGCGCCAGGTCCTGCCGCGGCAGGCTGGCGCCAGGATGCGGGGAAACGTCCCACTGGATCAGGCTCGGCAGCAGGCCGTCGCCGGCGCTGGCGGCTTCACCGTGCCAGGCGGGCAGGCTGCCGTCTTCCGGCACCGTGATGCGCCAGCGCAGGTCCCCACGCTGCATCGGAATGACCGGCGCGATCCGGTCGGGATATTGCGCCTGCCAGCGCGTCAGGTCGGCGGGGCGCTCCACGCGCGCGGCCCAGTGCAGCAGGAAGGGGCCGGCCTGCAGCCGCGCGCGCACGCGGTCGCTGTCGAGCCCGAACCAGCGCGGGCGCTGCGGCGCAGGCGCGTCCGGATCGACCGCGATTACCTCCAGATACATCCCGCCAAACAAGCCGAGCACGCGGTTGTGCGTGCCCATGGCCGCATGGGCGCCGCCTCCGTGCGGAGCGATGCCAAGCGCGTCGGCGACGTATGCCGTGCCGGTGTCGAGGGTCGATGCAGCAATGACGAGGTGATCGAGGGCGAGCTTCATGTTGGCTTGATGGTAGACAAGGTAGTCGGTACAGTACCGGTACAGTTATGCGGATCGTATTCAGTACAGTTGCAGGAGCACCACATGGACGGCAGCCAGCAGCAGGATTCCTCCGCCGCGCCCGATCGCAAGGATAGCGGAAGCGGCGCGCAGGACACATCAGGGCGCGCGTTGCGGCTGGTCGTGCCACCCGGCGCGGCAGGCAGTACGGAACGCATGCCCGACCCGGTGCCGTCGGCGCAGATGACGCTGGTCGAGCAGCTCACAGAATGGGCCCGCATGCGCATCGACGAACGCGTGTTCCGCGCCGGCATGCGCATGCCGTCGATCCGCCAGCTGGCGCAGGAAAAGGGCATTTCGCGCTTTACCGTGGTGGAGGCGTACGAGCGGCTGGTGGCGCTGGGCTACCTCGAATCGCGCCGCGGCTCGGGCTTCTACGTGCGCGAACGCGTGGCGCAGGCCTCGGCCGCGCCGGTGGCGCCCGTGGCGGTGGCCGCGCGCAATATCGACGTGACCTGGCTGCTGCGCAGCATGTTCCATACCGCCGAGACCCGCAAGGCGCCCGGTCTCGGCTTTCTGCCCAACGAGTGGCTCGATGGCGAACTGATCGCCAGCGCGCTGCGCGGACTGGGCCGCCAGCCGGGCAACCATTTCCTGGCCAGCGGCACGCCGCAGGGCTTCCTGCCGCTGCGCCAGCAGCTGCGCACGCGGCTGGAGGAGCTGGAGATCGGCGCCACGGCAGAGCAGATCGTGCTGACGTCGGGCATCACGCAGGCGCTCGACCTGATCGCGCGGCTTTACCTGTGCCCCGGCGACACCGTGCTGGTCGGAGACCCGGCCTGGTTCGTGATGTTCGGCCGTTTTGCCGCGCAGGGCGCGCAGGTGATCGGCGTGCCCTACACGGCCGAAGGGCCGGACCTGGAGGCGCTGGAGCGCATCGTGCAGGCGCACCGGCCGCGGCTGTTCGTCATCAACTCGGTGCTGCACAACCCGACCGGCACCTCGCTGTCCGCCGCCAAGGCGTTCCGGCTGCTGCAGATGGCCGAGCAGTACGATTTCCTGATCGTCGAGGACGACATCTACTGCGACCTGTGCCCGCCCGGCCATGCCGCCACGCGGCTGGCCAGCCTGGACCAGCTGCGCCGCGTGATCTACCTGGGCAGCTTCTCCAAGACGCTGGCGGCGAACCTGCGCGTGGGCTTCATCGCCGCGCACCCGGACCGGGCCGCGACGCTGACCGATAGCAAGCTGCTGGCAGGCCTGGCCACGCCGGAAATCAACGAGCGCGTGCTGTACAAGGTGCTGACCGAGGGCCACTACCGCAAGCATGTGGAGCGGGTGCGCGGCCGGCTGGACCGGGCCCGCGACGACACCCGGCGCGAGCTGGAGCGCCGCGGCCTGCGGCTTTTCCCGGGCCAGCATGCGGGCATGTACCTGTGGGCCGATACCGGCCGCGATACCAATGCCATCGCCACGGCTGGGCATGACAAGGGCTACCTGTTCGCGCCGGGAAGCCTGTTTTCGCCGTCGCAGATGCCGTCCGGCTGGATGCGCTTCAACGTCGCCAGCAGCGGCGACCCGGACATGCTCGACTTCCTGTCCCGGCAGCTGGACCGGCGCTGAAGCCGCCGGCCGGTCTTGAAATTGGCCGGAGCCGGCCCTATTTCCGTGAGCACTGGCCTTGCGCCACCCTCACACCCTGATTTTCCGGATTCGAAAAGGAGAACCATGTCCGCACCGCACGAAACGATGAGCTTCCAGGCGGAAGTGAAGCAACTGCTGCACCTGATGATCCACTCGCTGTACAGCAACAAGGAGATTTTCCTCCGCGAGCTGGTCTCGAATGCTTCCGACGCCACCGACAAGCTGCGCTTCGAGGCGATCGCGAACCCCTCGCTGCTCGAAAACGACGCCGACCTGGCCATCCGCATCGAAGCTGACGCCACCGCCCGCACGCTGAAGATCACCGACAACGGCATCGGCATGAGCCGCGACGAGGCCATCCGCAACCTGGGCACCATCGCGCGCTCGGGCACCAAGGAATTCTTCCAGCAACTGTCCGGCGACCAGCAAAAGGATGCCGCGCTGATCGGCCAGTTCGGCGTGGGCTTCTACTCGGCCTTTATCGTCGCCGACAAAGTCACGGTCGAAACCCGCCGCGCGGGCCTGGCCGCCGACGAAGCCGTGCGCTGGGAAAGCGCGGGCGACGGCGAGTTCAGCGTCGACGCCATCACGCGCGCCGAACGCGGCAGCACCATCACGCTGCACCTGCGCGAAGGCGAGGACGATTTCCTCTCGGCCTGGCGCCTGAAGAGCATCATCCAGAAGTACTCGGACCATATCTCGCTGCCGATCCGCATGCCCAAGGAAGTGTGGGATGCCGAGGCCAGCACCTACAAGCGCACCGACGAGTGGGAGAGCGTCAACCAGGCCAGCGCGCTGTGGACGCGTCCGAAGTCGGACATTACCGACGAGCAGTACACCGCGTTCTACCAGCACATCGGGCACGACAACGAAGCGCCGCTGGCCTGGACCCACAACCGCGTGGAAGGGCGCAGCGAATACACGCAGCTGCTGTACATCCCGGCGCGCGCGCCGTTCGACATGTGGGACCGCAACCACAAGCACGGCCTCAAGCTCTACGTGAAGCGCGTCTTCATCATGGACGACGCCGAGCAGCTGCTGCCGTCGTACCTGCGCTGGGTCAAGGGCGTGATCGATTCAGCCGACCTGCCGCTGAACGTCTCGCGCGAACTGCTGCAGGAAAGCCGCGACGTCAAGGCGATCCGCGAAGGCAGCACCAAGCGCGTGCTGTCGATGCTGGAATCGCTGGCCGACAGCGAAGACGAAGCCGAGCGTACCAAGTACGCGACCTTCTGGCAGCAGTTCGGCCAGGCGCTGAAGGAGGGCATGGGCGAGGACCAGGCCAACCAGGAGCGCATCGCGAAGCTGCTGCGCTTCAGCTCGACGCACACCGACAACGCCGACCAGACCGTGTCGCTGGCCGCCTATGTCGGCCGCATGAAGGAAGGGCAGGACAAGGTCTACTACGTGACGGCCGATACGTGGGCCGCCGCGAAGAACAGTCCGCACCTCGAGGTCTTCCGCAAGAAGGGCATCGAAGTGCTGCTGCTGACCGACCGCGTCGACGAGTGGATGCTGTCGTTCCTGCGCGAATTCGATGGCAAGGAGCTGGTGTCGGTCGCCCGCGGCGACCTCGACCTGGGCACGCTTGCCGACGAGGCCGAAAAGGCCGAGCAGGAGAAGGCCGAGACTGAATGGAAGGATGTTGTCGCTCGCGCCAAGACCGTGCTCGAAGGCAAGGCCAAGGATGTGCGCGTGACGCTGCGGCTGACCGAGTCGGCATCGTGCCTGGTTTCGGACGAAGGCGACATGAGCGGCTACCTGCAGCGCCTGCTGAAGCAGGCCGGCCAGAAAGCGCCGGATGCCCAGCCGATCCTGGAACTCAATCCCGAGCACGCGCTGGTGAAGAAGCTGCGTGACCTGCCGGAAGGCGATGGCTTCAATGACCGTCTGCTCGTCCTCTTCGATCAGGCGCTGCTGGCTGAAGGGGGCATGCTGGATGACCCGACGGCCTATGTGCAGCGTGTGAACAAGTTGCTTGCCTGAACACGGGCGTAAGGAAAAGGGCCGGGCGACCGGCCCTTCTTGCCTGCGGACGTAAGCGATAACGACGCATGACGCTGAAGCGCTGTTTTCCCCCTGTCGTGGATGCCGAGACCCGCGTATTGATCCTCGGCAGCCTGCCCGGCGAGGCGTCTTTGGCGCAGGGCCAGTACTACGCGCACAAGCAGAATCAGTTCTGGCGGCTGGTTGGCGATACGATCGGCGTGGACCTGCGTTCTATGGAGTACGACGCGCGGCTGCAGGCGTTGCTCGCGCGCTGTATCGGCCTGTGGGACGTGGTGGCCGAGGCGCGGCGCGAAGGCAGCCTCGATAGCAGTATCCGAGACCATGCGGGCAACGACCTGACCGGCCTGGTCGAGTCCTTGCCCAGCCTCGTGGCGATTGCGTTCAATGGCGGCACGGCGGCGCGCATTGGCGCGAAAGCGCTGGCGCATCACGCGGATCGGCACCAGCTTGTGATGCTTCCCTCCAGCAGCCCGGCCTACACGCTGGCGTATGCACAGAAGCTGCACGCCTGGCAGGCATTGCAGGCATGGCTGCCTGCCAGGGCGCGGGAACGACGCTGATATTTCGACCGGTCAGCCAAGATCCGGCTGCGTAGCCGCATAGCTCGGCCGCGCGCGCATGACCGCATGACCCCGCCGGATATTCGGCCGCGTCTCCAGCATCGCCGCGCTCTCGGGGAATCGCCCCAGGTACTCGACGATCGGCGCGAAGAACAGGTCGGCCATCGACAACGCATTCCCGACCAGGAAATCTCGGCCGCCATAGGCCTGCTCCAATGCATCCAGCTGCCGCTCGATATCGGGTAGAGCCGCCTCGATGATTGCGCGATCAGGCTTGCCGTCCGGGCCCTTCGGAAACACGTAGTGCAGCACGTAGCGCCGCACCATCGCATCGTAGCCGTGGCAGTTGATCAGGCTGATCCACTGCTCGCAGCGCGCGCGGGCAGTGGGTCCGGTTTGCGGAATCAGGTTCGGGCCGCCAAAGACTTCGTTGATATAGCCGAGGATGGCGCGCGTCTCGTAGAAGTCGATCGGACCATCGGTGAATGCCGGGATGCGGCCGAACGGGTTATGAGTCAGCAGTTCGTCGACGTGCGGCGCCACGGGCTTGAACGTGTAGCGCACGCCTTTCTCCGCGAGCGCCAGCCGCACCGTGCGCACGTAGGTGCTGCGCGCATCGCCGTAGACAGTCAGCGTGCCGGCGCTGCCTTCGGCATCCACATAGTCGCTGAGGTTGTTGAAGACCGATTGCCAGCCCATGTTGTGCGAATCGCGCGTGGCGGCGTCGGGGAAGCCGCTATGGCGCATGTGCAAGTGCGTGCCGCCATCCTTGTCGGTCAGCGTGATCTCGATCAGCGTGCGCACGCCGGCCGGTAGTTCGCTGCCTTCCCATTGCCACGTATAGGCCAGGAAGTTGGCGCGATCGATCGTCTGGTACTCGCCACCGACGATGTGTTGCTCGCCGTCCTTCGCTCCCATCACCAGCCGGTAACGGCCGCCCACTCGCGCATCGGCGCTGGCTTCCCGCACCTGCATGCCACGCGGGCAATGCCAGGCAGCCAGAGCGCTCTGGTCCGTGAATGCATCAAAGACCCGCTCGCGCGGCGCGCGGATCTGGCGGGTCATCTCCAGGTGAAACGTTGCAGCTTCAGTCATGACTTGATCCCCTTCTTTCGATCGGTGACAGCAGTCTCGGTTTGCGTCTGCTCGACAAAAGCCACCAGCCTGTCGAGATTGCCTTCCCAAAGCCGGCGATAGGTCTCCAGCCAGCCGTGCGCATCGCGCATGGCCCCGGGGCGCAAATGGCAGATGCGCCAGCGGGCGCTGATTTCGCGCTCGATCAGGCCCGCATCGGCCAGCACACGCAGGTGCCGGGAGATGGCCGGGCCAGAGATATCGAACGGGCGCGCCAGTTCGCTGACCGGGGCATCGCCCTCGGACAGCCGCGCCAGGATCGCGCGGCGCGTCGGGTCGGCCAGGGCGGCGAAGATGGTGGAGAGCGGGTCGCTGGTGTTTGGCATGTCTTCATTTAACGTGTTGGTTAAATGAAGATCAAGGGCTGTTACATCTGCCGTTTGCTCCATGCCCGCCGATACGGTGGCATCGGCTCTTCCTGTACGATGGCGGCACGCCCCACCGCCCCGGTCCCTCCGCAGACCGGGCCTGTCACTCGCAGTATTGCCGGGGAAGTGCCATGCCGCATTCAGCCTGGACCCACGAAGCGATCCACCGCATCGAGGCCGATTTCAACCGGTCCTCCGATACCCACCTGATTCCTCTGGACCTGCCGGGCTATCCGGACATCCGCTTCTACTTCAAGGACGAATCCAGCCACCCGACCGGCAGTCTCAAGCACCGGCTCGCGCGGTCGCTGTTCCTGTATGCGCTGTGCAATGGATGGCTGCATGAGGACAGCACGGTAGTGGAGGCATCGAGCGGCTCGACCGCGATCTCGGAAGCCTATTTCGCGCGCCTGCTGGGGCTGCCGTTCGTGGCGGTGATCCCGGCCGGCACCTCGCGTGCCAAGGTGGAGGCCATCGAGTTCTATGGCGGGCGCTGCCATCTCGTCGACAACCCGTCCGAGATCTACGTCGAGTCGCACCGCATCGCGCGCGAATCGGGCGGGCATTTCATGGACCAGTTCACCTACGCCGAACGCGCGACGGACTGGCGAGCCAACAACAATATCGCCGAGTCCATCTTCAAGCAGATGGCGCAGGAACTGCATCCGGTACCGGCGTGGATCGTGGCCAGCGGCGGCACGGGCGGCACGGTGGCCACGCTGGGGCGCTACGTGGCCTACCGGCGGCACCAGACGCGCATCCTTTGCGCGGATCCGGAGAACTCCGTGTTCTTCGATCATTTCCGTGGCTGCCTGGCGGGGCAACCCGATCCGGCACTGACGCTTGATACGGGCTCGCGCATCGAAGGCATCGGCCGTCCGCGCGTGGAGCGGTCTTTTCTCCCGACCTGCATCGACGCCATGCTCAAGGTGCCCGACGCCATGTCGTTCGCCGCGATGCGCTACCTGGCGCAACGGTTCGGGCGCCGCGTGGGCGGATCGACCGGCACCAACTTTGTCGGCGTGCTGTACCTCGCGCAGCGCATGCGCGCGGCCGGGCAGGGCGGCGCGATCGTCACGCTGCTGTGCGACAGCGGCGAACGCTATGCCACAACCTATTACGACGACGACTGGTACCAGGAACAGCGCATCCAGGTGGACGCGGCGGACGCACTGATCGGCCGTGCCGTGAAAGGTGAACCGGTGCTGACGCCGCTGGCAGTGGACGGCCTGGCGGCCGCGGGTGACGGGTTTCCCGGCGGCGCCGCGGAATGACCGCGCGCGTTTCTGTCACAATCGCGGCTTTCCTGCGCTGGCTGCTGGCCTGCCCGAACAAGCAAGACATGACCCTACTGAAACGCAAATCGATCGAGGCCGTGGCCTCGCGCCGCCCCGCGCGCGGCACCCGTACGCGCGGCGAACGCCCGGCCAAGGAAGAAAAGCGCATGACGCCGCGCTTTGCCCCGGTGACGTTCTCCGAAATGGACGGCGTGCGTTACCTGCACTTCGGCACCGAGTGGGTACAAGGCGCGATGCGCCTGCGCAAGCCCGATGCTATCGAACTCGAATACGCCCAGCAGATGATGGCGTGGCTGCTGTTCCTGTCGCCCTCAGCGCCGGACTTCCACGTGGTGCAGCTCGGTCTGGGCGCGGCGGCGCTGACCAAGTTCAGCCACCGGCATTTCGCGCGGGCCCGCGTGACCGCGGTGGAGCTGAACCCGGCGGTGATCATCGCCGGCCGCAGCATGTTCGGCCTGCGCGAGGACGACGCGCGCCTGAGCGTGCGCGAGCAGGATGCCTGGGATTATGTGATGGACGCCGCCAGCACGGAGTCGGTCGATGCGCTGCAGGTGGACCTGTACGATGCCACGGCGCGCGGCCCGGTGCTCGACACCACCGCCTTCTACCGCGCCTGCCGCCGTACGCTGAAGTCGCCGGGCGTGATGACCATCAACCTGTTCGGCGACCACGACAGCTTCCCGAAGAACATCGAGCGCATCTGCGATGCCTTCGACAACCGCGTGCTGGTGTTCCCGGAAGTCCACGACGGCAACGTCATCGCCCTGGCGTTCAACGGGCCGGCCATCGACGTGTCGTGGGAAACGCTGGAAGCGCGTGCCGACGTGGTGGAAACGACCACCGGGCTGCCGGCGCGCGACTGGGTGAAGAAGCTGCGCGGGGCCAATGCGCGCCAGGAAGAGAAGCTGGTGATCTGATGGATAGCTGATGCGCGGGGCCCGCCCCGGCATCAGCGGGCCGTCACTCCTTGTGGAAGAACTGCGCGAGCGACCACTCGTCGGTACGCGCTTCGTACTTCAGGCCCTTCTTCATCGCCCACATCGCGAGCTGGCTGTGCGACGGAATGATGGCGTGGTCATCCAGCGCGAATTTCGCGGCGGCCTTCGCGTTCTCTTCGCGCGCCTTGTCGCTGCTGACTGTGGTGAGCGATTTTTCGATCAGCTTGTCCAGTTGCGGATTGCTGTACTTGCCCCAGTTCCATGTACCGTAGCCGGTCTTGGGATCGGGTGTGCCGACGATCGAGCGCAGCGCCACGTCGGCCGCGGCGGAGCCCCAGCCCAGCATCTCGAACGAGAAATCGCCCTGGCGCGCGCGCGTGAAGTACACCGCCACCGGCATGGTTTCAACCTTGGTCTGGATGCCCACTCGCGTCAGCATGCTCGCGGTGGCCTGCGCCACGGCGGCATCGTTCAGGTAGCGGTTGTTGGTCGCGTGCAGCGTCAGCCCGAAGCCGTTCGGATAGCCGGCGGCGGCCAGCAGCTTCTTCGCGCCTTCCGCGTCGTAGGCCTCGGGCTTGGTCCCCGGGTGCCCGAAGATCTGCGGCGACACCAGCGACGATGCCGGCACCGCCAGGCCCTCCATGATGCGGCTGACGATGGCGTCGCGGTTGATGGCCTTGGAGATCGCGGCGCGCACGCGCGCATCCTTGAACGGGTTCTTGCCCAGCGGCTTGCCCGCCTTGTCGGTGACGTACGGCGGGTTGTCGCGCGACTGGTCCATCTGCCAGAAGATCGTGCGCCATGACACCGTCTGCTCGATGCGGAACTTCGGGTTTTGCTTGAGCTTGGCCACGTCGGCCGCCGGCACGCTTTCGATGACATCGACATCGCCCGCGAGCAACGCGGCGGAGCGGGCGCCGTTGTCGGTGATGATGCGGAAGATCGCGCGGTCCCATTCGGGCTTCGGACCCCAGTAGTCGGGATTGCGCGCCATTACGATCTCCTGGCCGCGCGCGAAGCGCACGAACTTGAACGGGCCGGTGCCGATCATGGCCTTGCCCGAGTCGAAGTCGGCCTGCGTGAGCGTGGCGGCCACCTTCTTTGGCAGGATCGGCACGCTGTTCAGGTCATTGGCCAGGTTGGCGTAGTTCGGCACGTTCATGGTCAGGCGCACCGTCAGGGCGTCGGGCGTGTCGATGCGCGCGATCGGCTTGGTGTAGCTGGTGAACGAGCCGGGGCTGTTGACCAGCTTCTCGGGCCGCTCCAGCGAAGCCTTGACGTCCGCACTCGTGAACGGCGAACCGTCGTGCCATTTCACGTTGGGGCGCAGCTTGATTTCCCACGTGGTCGGGTTAAGCGGCTTCCAGGACAGCGCGAGCCCCGGGATGTAGCGCGCGTTCTTGTCCATGAACACCAGCGACTCGAACATATGCAGCGCGATGGCGTTGTTCGGGCCGGCGTTGTTCCATTGCGGGTCCATCGACGTGACATCGGCGGCCAGGCCAATGCGCAGGTCTTCGGCGCGTGCGCCGCCAATGGCCGAAAGCGTGAAGACGGCGCCACAGAGCAACGCGGCGCGAATGGCGCGGGAGGGGTTGGAAGGGCGGCGGAAAGGCATGGCGCTAGGCTCCTCATGCTGGCCCGGTCGGCCGCGGGCGAGGCGGGCGCGCGGCCATGGGCGGTTGTCGGGCAATTTGCCCGCATTGTGCCGGCAAAACGACATCCATGCAGGCTTTCCAGTCAGGCGCGGGTGCCCGGCGCCGTTAAAATGGCGGCCATGTTTGCCAATTCTCCCAACATTGTCTCGGCACAGTCCGACATACACGAACACCTCGCGGCACGCGTGACACGCCATCTTGCCGAGCCGTTTCGCAAGCCGATCGGCGATGTCAGCCGACGCGCGCTCGACCAGGCGTTGGCGCAGTGGCGGCAGGCCGGCGACGTACCGCTGATCCTCGACGCGGGCTGCGGCGTGGGCGAAAGCACGCTGCGCCTGGCCACGGCATTCCCGGACCATTTCGTGATCGGCGTGGATCAGTCGGAGAAGCGCCTCGGTGCCGGCAAGGACTGGTGGGGCGACGCGCCCATGCCCGGCAATTTCTGCTGGGCGCGCGCCGACCTCGTCGATGTGTGGCGCATGTTGCAGGAAGCCCGCGTGCCGGTGGCGCGGCACTATGTGCTCTATCCGAATCCATGGCCGAAGATCGGGCATCTCGGACGGCGCTGGCAGGGGCACGCCGTGTTTCCCGCGCTGGCAGCCTGTGGCGATTACCTGGAATGCCGCAGCAACTGGAAGATCTACATCGACGAGTTCGCGGCGGCGCTGGGCATGCTCGGCCGCTCGTCCGCCACCGAGGCCTGGCAGCCGGAGCCTGCGATGACGCCGTTCGAGCGCAAGTACGCGGCATCAGGGCATGGCCTGTGGCGCTGCGTGACGCAGCGCTAGCCGCAAAGCACAACGGCCCGCAGTGCGGGCCGTTGCGTGGAAGCGGGAGAAATCCCAGCTTCAGTGGAACAGGGGCTGCTGCGTCGGCGCGTCTTCGGGCAACTCGGCGTGAACGATCTCGCCATTGCGGTCCGCATAGAGCGGCGTGCCGCAGTCTTCGCAGTATTCCGGATCGAACAACGCGGCGTGGCGGAAGATGTCCTCGACGCCGGCATTGCGCAGCTCTTCGCAGATCTGCTCGAGCGGGTTGCCCTTCTCGTCGGCATCCACTTCGCCGGCTTCGCGGCCATAGACTGGCCAGACGATGCCGTAGATCACGTCCTTTTCGCCACGCATGGTGAAGCCGACGCGGTACTCTTCCACCACTTCCTCGCCGAACGCCGCCACCACCGCCGCGAGCTGGCCGGCCGGTACGTCCAGCGTGCCGCTCAGGTAGTTCACGGCCGCGCGCACGGTCAGCGGGCGGATGCTCTTGTCGGATTCGCGGCAGGACAGGAAGAAGGCGTCCGGCAGCAGCAGTTCGAACTCGCAGCCCGGCAGCAGCAGGGCCACGGTGGCCTGCACCTGGCTGCGCCACTGTTCGAGACAGGTCGAGCGCTCGGCGTGGTGTTCCTTGGCATCTTCCTGCCAGCGGAACAGCCCTTGTTCGTGCGGTGCCACCACCACGGCCAGCAGGTAGCGCGGATCGGCCAGGATCGGCGCGGTTTCGGGCAGGTCGCGCAGGTCCACCTTGGGCACCGTACCGCTCAGTGCGGCGGCGGCCAGCTTGTGGGTCAGCGCGAAGGTGTCGCTATGGGTGCGCGGCAGCTGGTCGATGCTGTACAGGTACGGCGACAGCGCCACTTTGGTGCCGGTGGCTAGCACGTGTGCCTGCAGGTGCACGGCCAGCGTCTGCGCCAGGTCGGGCTTCAGCGAGCCGGACGGAATGGCGTAGCGGGTATGGGCCAGGATGGGCGCGGCGACCAGCAGCGCATCATAGCGCACGCCATCGGCTTCCACCGTGGCCGATTCGGCCAGCGTCTCGGCCTGCTCGGCCAGCACGTCGGAGGCGTCCGCGTTGTGCTTGAACAGGTGTTCGAGCGCCGCGTCGAGCGCGGTCTGGCTGCCATTCTTCAGCAGCCGGCCCAGGCGTTGCGAGAGCCGCCGTTCCCAGTAAGCGTCCTCCATGCGGCTGCCCGATGCATCGAGGGCGAGCGCATCGGCCACCAGTCGCTCGGCATCGGGCGAAAGACGCGGGGAAGCCTTGGGGCGAAAACCTGCCATATAGAGAAACCGTCCGTTTTTTCGTAAAACGGTATTCTACTCGCTGCGCTGACAGGAATGACGCCTGTCCGAGCGGACTGGCGCCATGTCCGGGTGTCTGTCCTACTTTTGCTCGGCGGCAGCCGGTGCGTGGGTTTCGGTGCCGTGCTGCTCACCGCCCATCGACACATCGCCGCCGCCCTTGCTGAGCAGGTAGAAGGCGGCGCCGGCGACGACGACGAACGCAATGATGATCTTGACCATGGTGTCTCCTGGATTCGTGGATCGGAGGACTGTGGCTGGCTGGCCTCCGGGCGTTGAACGCCATTCTTGTGAGGCACAGTGTGGCAGCGCTGGCTTGCGTGGAACTTACACGCGGCTAGCCCGAAAAGTGATGAACGAATTTCCTGCGCCCCAATGAAAACAGCCCGCCCCGCCAGGCACAAGGCCGGGCAGGGCGGGCGGCGGTCGTCAGTACGCGAGCCGCTCAGGCGGCCAGCAACTGGCGCAGCACGAACGGCAGGATGCCGCCGTGGTTGTAGTAGTCGACTTCGATCGGCGTGTCGATGCGCAGCAGCACCGGTACGCGCTGCACGTCGCCGTTGGCGCGCTTGATCACGAGCACCACGTCCTGCTGTGGCTTGAGTTCGCCCTCGATGCCTTCGATGTCGAAGGTCTCGTTGCCCGTGATGCCCAGCGTCTGCGCGCTGTCGCTGCCCTTGAACTGCAGCGGCAGCACGCCCATGCCGACCAGGTTGGAGCGGTGGATGCGCTCGAAGCTGCGGGCGATCACCGCCTTCACGCCAAGCAGCTGCGTGCCCTTGGCCGCCCAGTCGCGCGATGAGCCGGTGCCGTATTCCTCGCCGCCGAATACCACCGTGGGGGTGCCTTCGGCGATGTACTTCATCGCGGCGTCGTAGATCGACATCTCGTCGCCGGTCGGATGGTGGATGGTCAGGCCGCCTTCCACGCGCGAACCGTCGGCCTTCGGCGGGATCATCAGGTTCTTGATGCGCACGTTGGCGAAGGTGCCGCGCATCATCACCTCATGGTTGCCGCGGCGCGAACCGTAGCTGTTGAAGTCCGCCTTCAGCACGCCATGCGACAGCAGGTACTTGCCGGCGGGCGAGGTGTCCTTGATCGAGCCGGCCGGGGAGATGTGGTCGGTCGTCACGGAATCGCCAAAGACGCCCAGTGCCCGGGCGCCGCGCACGCTGGGGCTGACGCCGGACGGCTCCAGCGTGAAGTCATCGAAGAAGGGCGGTTCGGCGATATACGTCGACTCCGGCCAGTCGTAGACCTGGCCCTTGGTGCCCTTGATCGCGCCCCACAGCTTGCTCGGCTTCTTGACCTGCTCGTAGTTGCCCTTGAAGGTCTTGGCATCCATCGCAAACTTCATCAGCGCATGGATTTCGTCCGAGCTCGGCCAGATGTCGCCGAGCCAGATGTCCTTGCCGCCCTTGCCCTTGCCGACCGGCTCGGTCATCAGGTCGCGCGTCACGTTGCCGGCGATGGCATAGGCCACCACCAGCGGCGGCGACGCCAGGAAGTTGGCGCGGATATTCGGGTGGATGCGGGCTTCGAAATTGCGGTTGCCCGACAGCACGGCGGCTGCGACCAGGTCGTTGCTGACGATGGCCTCGTTCAGTTCGGGCGTCAGGTCCCCGGCGTTGCCGATGCACGTGGTGCAGCCGTAGGCGGTCACGCCGAAACCGAGTTTTTCCAGGTAGGGCAGCAGGCCGGCGGCCTTCAGGTACTCGGTGACCACGCGGCTTCCGGGGGCCAGCGAGGTCTTGATGTGCGGCGCCACCGTCAGCCCCGCTTCCACGGCTTTCTTCGCCAGCAGGCCGGCGCCGAGCAGTACGCTGGGGTTCGAAGTATTGGTGCAGGAGGTGATGGCCGCGATCAGCACGTCGCCGTTCTTCACGTCGATGCCATCGGCGGTCTGGTAAGTGCGGTCCAGCTCGGCCGGCTCCTTGTTGAAGCCGTTTTCGGCCACGGGCTTGCTGAACAGCGAGCTGAAGGTGCTCTTGACGTTGCCGATCTCGATGCGGTCCTGCGGACGCTTGGGGCCCGCCAGCGACGGGGCCACGGTGCCAAGGTCCAGCGAGACCACCTTGCTGTAGTCAATATCGCCAGCCTTGGGGATGCCGAACATCTGCTGCGCACGGAAATAGCCCTCGAAGGCGGCGATTTCCTCGTCCGAGCGGCCCGTGCCCTGGAAGTAGTCAATGGTCTTCTCGTCCACCGGGAAGAAGCCCATGGTGGCGCCATACTCGGGCGCCATGTTGCCGATGGTGGCGCGGTCCGGCAGCGCCAGGCTGGCGGTGCCTTCGCCGAAGAATTCGACGAACTTGCCGACCACCTTTTCCTTGCGCAGCATCTCGGTGATGGTCAGCACCAGGTCGGTCGCGGTCACGCCTTCACGCAGGCGGCCAGTCAGCTCCACGCCCACCACATCCGGCGTAAGGAAGTACACCGGCTGGCCGAGCATGCCGGCTTCCGCCTCGATGCCGCCCACGCCCCAGCCCACCACGCCGATGCCGTTGATCATGGTGGTGTGGCTGTCGGTGCCGACCAGGGTGTCGGGGTAATACACGCCGTCCTTCTTGTGGACGCCGCGTGCCAGGTATTCCAGGTTGACCTGGTGCACGATGCCGAAGCCCGGCTGCACCACGCCAAAGGTGTCAAAGGCCTGCATGCCCCACTTCATGAACTGGTAGCGCTCGTTGTTGCGCTGGAATTCCAGTTGCATGTTCAGGTCCAGCGCCTTTTTCTCGCGGAAATGGTCGACCTGCACCGAGTGGTCGACCACCAGGTCCACGGGAACCAGCGGTTCGATCTGCTTGGGATTCCGGCCCATTTTCTCGGCCACGTTGCGCATGGCGGCCAGGTCGGCCAGCAACGGCACGCCGGTGAAATCCTGCAGGACGACGCGGGCCACCACAAACGGAATCTCGTCGACACGGTCCGCGTTCGGCTGCCAGCCGGCAAGCTGGCGGACATGTTCCTCGGTCACCTTCTTGCCGTCGCAGTTGCGCAGCACGGACTCGAGCACCACGCGAATCGACACGGGCAGGCGTTCGATCGCCACGTTCAGTTCCTCGCCCAGCCGGGGCAGGGAATAAAACTGGCCCTTGCCTGAAGAGCCGATCTTGAATTCTTGTAGGGTCTGCGTCTTATTGAGGTTGTGGGGCATTGCCATACTCCAGTCGAGGAATGTTGCGGTGGCGTTGAGTCGGACCTGACCCCGGCGGCGCTGTCATGGCGTTCACCGCGGTCCGATGTCGTTGCGACTGATACTCTAACCGCCGCGCACGCCGCCCGCCAGCGCGTGCCGGCGAACGCTGCGTTCGCGCAATGACTGCCATGCCGGCAACCATCCCGAGCCGGCATGGCGCCCGATGGCCCGGCCCTGAGAGGGCCGGCCCGGGAACCGCCGGATTTACTGCTTCGGCACAGCCGACTGCTGGGTCGCGTCGGGCAGTTGCTGTTGTTGTTGCTGCGGCGGCGCGGCCAGCAGCGGCGAGGTCACCGGCGCGCGCAGGCCACCAGCCTGGGTCGGCGCGGCACCGCCGGCCTGCATCTCGGCGTTCTGGCATTCATCGGCCAGGCGCTGGCCGAGGTTCTTGTTGAACAGCATGGCCTTGCTCGGGATCACCACCAGGTCCAGGCCGCTACGGGCGTCGAAGTAGCGGTCGGCACCGGTCACGGTGGACTGGCGCGGCAGCTTGTATTCGCGGCCCTGCCAGTTCACGGTCAGGACTTCATCGCGCAGCATGTTGCCCGAGATGTACAAGGCGTTGCCCAGTTCGCACTGCCATTTTTCGCCGGTCGGCGTCACGGCGGCCGCTGCAGCCGGGGCGGCCTTGCTGCTCTTCTTGGCCGGCGCCTTCTTGGTGGTCTTGTGGGCCGGTTCCTGGGCCATCACGGTGCCGGCGGTGCCGAGGGTGAACGCGCCGAGGCACGCTGCGAGGACGAGCTTTTTCATAGAAATAACCTTTCGGGGTCTGTGTCTTTATGGTCTGGCACGCCTGGGAGGATTCCCGGGCGTGGGCAAGATTCCGCCGATATTCTCTACGATTTGCGGAACAGGGCAAGTAGCCTGCCCTTTCGTTACATAATCGGGCGCAAGTCGGGGGAATGTGGCGGACGCGAGCCTCACATGCGCTTTACTTCCGCGCTTTACTTCCGTTTCGCGATCGGGACGAACTTCAGATTTTCGGGGCCAGTGTAGTTGGCGCTCGGGCGGATGATCTTGTTGTCGATGCGCTGCTCGATGATGTGCGCAGCCCAGCCCGACGTACGCGCGATCACGAACAGCGGCGTGAACATCGCGGTCGGCACGCCCATCATGTGATAGCTCACGGCGCTGAACCAGTCCAGGTTCGGGAACATCTTCTTGATATCCCACATCACCGTTTCCAGGCGCTCGGCGATGTCGAACATCTTCATCGAGCCGGCTTCCTTCGACAGTTCGCGCGCGGTGGCCTTGATGACCTGGTTGCGCGGGTCGGCAATGGTGTACACCGGATGGCCGAAGCCGATCACGACTTCCTTGTTCTCCACGCGGCGGCGGATATCCGCCTCGGCTTCGTCGGCGTTGTCGTAGCGTTTCTGGATCTCGAAGGCCACTTCATTGGCGCCGCCGTGCTTGGGGCCGCGCAGCGCGCCGATCGCGCCGCAGATGGCCGAGTGCATGTCCGAGCCCGTGCCGGCGATGACGCGGCCGGTGAAGGTCGATGCGTTGAACTCGTGCTCCGCGTACAGGATCATCGAGGTGTGCATCGCGCGTTCCCACTGGGCCGACGGCTTCTTGCCGTGCAGCAGGTGCAGGAAGTGGGCGCCGATGGAGTCATCGTCGGTTTCGACTTCGATGCGGCGGCCGTTGTGGCTGAAGTGGTACCAGTACAGCAGCATCGAGCCCAGGCTGGCCATCAGCTGGTCGGCGATGTCGCGCGCGCCCGGGGTGTTGTGGTCGTCCTTCTCCGGCAGCACGGTGCCCAGCACCGACACGCCGGTGCGCATCACGTCCATCGGGTGGGCCGAGGCCGGCACGCATTCCAGCGCGGCCTTGACGTTGGCGGGCAGGCCGCGCAGCGACTTCAGCTTGGTCTTGTACGCGGCCAGTTCGGCCTTGTTCGGCAGCTTGCCGTGGACCAGCAGGTGGGCGATTTCCTCGAACTCGCAGGCATCGGCCACGTCCAGGATGTCATAGCCGCGGTAGTGCAGGTCGTTGCCGGTACGGCCAACGGTGCACAGGGCGGTGTTACCGGCGGTCACGCCCGACAGGGCAACGGACTTCTTGGGCTTCGG